>NZ_CP127221.1:0-724166 GCF_030284385.1 Altererythrobacter rubellus | reverse complement strand
GGGCCAAATGCCCGCGGAAGCAGCTCGGATAGTCGGGTCTCGACCACATCATCTGAACCCGCGCAGTAAACTATCGGATCGGTTGCCCCCAACTCGGCCAACTCGTTCAAGACCTGCCTGCACCGCCCGCAGGGGGTTACAGGCGCATCGGTATCGCCGATGACCGCTATTTCGTCCAAGCCGCCGCGATGACCATCATCCATTGCCTTCACGATTGCGACGGTTTCCGCACATAGCGTCAGGCCATAGCTGGCATTCTCGATATTGGTCCCTGTCACCACGGTGCCATCCGCAAAACGCAGCGCCGCTCCAACGCGAAACTTGGAATAGGGCGAATAGGAATTCTCCAGCGCCCGTTTCGCCGCAGCGATCAGGCTGTCGCGATTATTGTCTTCACTCATAGTGCGCTTTCCTTCACGGCTGGACCACAACCCATTCTACCGGCACATCTGAAATCTCGCTACGGCGCGCGGTATTGGCTGTCCATAGCAACCAGGGGCGCCCGGCATAGCGCGGCTGAAACCGGTCGCGGACCAGCCACAAATCGCGCTCAATCCGGCCAGCCAATCCATAACGGGCTTCGAACTCTTCGGAGATGCGCAGGATCACGGGTTTGCCCGAATGCATTTCAACCTGATTGATGAACGTCAGAAGCTCGCTTTCCAACGCCGCGTCGCTGACGGGTGTCTCGCAGTCGTCGGCTACCCATTCAAGCGCAATGGCAGGCGGCAAAAGATCGGGATCGCGCGGTACCATTGTGACAAAGTTGGCCGATTGCCCGTCTGCACCGCTGCAGGGATCAAACCGGTGCACACCGCCGGACAAAAGCCCTGCGCGCCGGGCGGAGGCCAGATTTGCGGCGAATTGTGCGTCCCTCTGGCTCGTTCCCGCACTGGCTTCCAGATAGGCAAAGCTAGCACCCAAAGCCCGTGCCGTATCGAAACCCACATGGCCATGACGCTCACCGACGGAGATGCCTTGTTCGGAAAATGCCGCCTCGTCTGGTGCGAAATGCTGGATATCCCACCAATACCAGATGGCGAAACCCGCTAGTCCCAGAAGGCCAAGCGCGAGAAGCCGGACCCACCATCGATGCTGCAAAGGCTTGCGCTTGCGGTCCATCCTAACCCTTGATGTGCAATACGCAGATCAGCGTGAAGAGCCGTCGCGCAGTTGGAAAATCAGTCTCGATCTTGCCATCAAGCCGCTCCAGCAACAGCTCGGCTGCCTGGTCATGAATTCCGCGGCGCGCCATATCGATCGTCTCGATCTCACCAGGCGTGGCTTTGCGGATCGCTTGGTAATAACTGTCGCAAATCGCAAAGTATTCGCGGATCGGCCGCCGAAAACGCGCCAGACCAAACAGCAGTGTCTCCAGCATCTCCTCCGCCTCGTCACGGATTTCCATCAGCAAGCGACCGTCCTGCACCGACAGCTGCAATCGGAAAGGTCCGGATGCGCCGCGCTGGGCACTGCGGATGGGCTTGAAACTGTTCTCTTCAATGAGATCATAAATCGCCACACGGCGCTCTTGTTCGATATCTGCATTGCGCCAGATAATCGTCTCTTCATCGAGAGCGACATGCGCGATGCGGTAGTCGGCAGAGGAATCGGATGGCTTGGCGGTCATGACGGATATCGCCTTCGCAGATGCAGCGCATAAGTTTCAAGCATTTCGACAATCCATCCACGCTATCCACAAGGCTGTGCGCCAATTTTGCAATCAATCTGCATCATTGCCTCTTGCCTTCTAACCCTGCCAGCGCGCAATGAACATGCATGTCGACCAGCGATATTCTTGAGCGGCCAGGAGCCAATGCAACAAAATCTGCCCGCCTCCCCGCGAACATTGAAGCGGAGGCCGCCTTCCTCGGCGCAGTTCTGATCGACAACCGCGTGATCGAGGAATTGCAAGCTCCATTACGCCCGGACCATTTCTTCGAGCCGCTGCACGAACGGATTTACGAGCGCATTCTCAAGCTGCTTGAGCGCAATGCGACCGCGAGCCCTGTCACACTCAAGCCCTATTTCGAGGCTGACGAGGCACTCAGGGAGCTTGGCGGGACGACCTATCTCGCCGGGCTGACGCAAGACGGATTGGGATTGCTGGCGGCAGGCGAGTTAGCGCAGCAGATCTATGATCTCGCATTGCTACGCGAACTAGTCAGCGTCGGGCGCGGGCTGGTAGAAGGCGCGCTCGACACCAGCGACGATGTCGCGCCGATGGAGCGCGTGGCTGAAGCAGAAGCCCAGCTATACAAGGTTGCTGAAGGCGCGGCGACGGGCAACGAGGCTTCCAGCTTCCGCAAGGCCGCGATGGAAGCCATCAAGATGGCCGAAGCCGCGATGAATTCGGGCGGCGGCCTGTCAGGCAAGACAACCGGCCTGGAAGTGATCGATCGGAAAACCTCGGGCCTTCACAATTCGGATCTTGTGATCCTCGCTGGTCGGCCGGGCATGGGCAAAACATCGCTGGCGACCAATATCGCTTTCAATTGCGCGGAAGAGCATTTGAAATGGCAAAGCGACGGCGGCGAATTCCAATATGGCGCACCCGTGGCGTTTTTCAGTTTGGAGATGAGCGCGGATCAGCTCGCGACGCGTATTCTGGCCGAGCAGGCAGAGATCAGCTCTGAATCGCTGCGCAGCGGCAAGTTGACGCGTGACGAGTTCCAGAAACTTTCCTTTGCCAGTCAGCGATTGGCGGAACTTCCTTTATACATCGACGATACCCCCGCGCTGACAATTGCCGCGCTGCGTAGCCGCGCGCGCCGGATGAAGCGCAAACACGATATTGGCCTGATTGTGGTCGACTACCTCCAGCTGCTGCAAGGCTCTGGCCGCGCGAATGACAACCGGGTCAATGAAATCTCTGAAATCAGCCGGGGTTTGAAAACGCTTGCGAAAGAGCTGAGCGTGCCAGTGATTGCACTATCGCAGCTCAGCCGTGCGGTTGAGCAACGTGAGGACAAGCGCCCGCAGCTTTCGGACCTGCGCGAATCCGGTTCAATCGAGCAAGACGCCGATATGGTGTGGTTCATCTATCGCGGTGACTATTACCACCTCTCGTTAAAGCCGGACACGCCCGATGGTAGCTCTTCCGAAGACGCGAAGGAAAAATATCGCCAATGGGAAGAAAAGCATGAGGAGCTGGTAGGCCGAGCCACTTTGATTGTCGCGAAGCAGCGTCACGGCTCAACCGGTAATGTGCCGCTGCATTTCCAGGCCGAGATCACAAAGTTCACTTCGCCCAACATCCGCGATTATTCGGACTGGGGTGAAGGCTAAGCCAGCTTACAACCCAAGATTGAGCCTGCGCGCGACTGTGTAGTCGAGCACTGAGACCAGAAACCACGACAATCGCCAACGGATACGATTGATCAAGCTGCCGCGCTCGCCATGCCATTCCTGAGTGATCGGCACGGAACCCTTGGTCATATGCTCGATAACCTCGCGCATCTTCGCAGCAAGTCCGGCATCTTTCACGCGCACCATCAGCTCGAGGTTGAGACGGATTGAACGCAGGTCAAAGTTCGCGCTGCCGAAATAGGTAACATCATCAACCACCAGTAATTTCATATGCAGTTTGCTGGCGTCGAACTCATAGATCTCGACATTGTCGCGCAGCAGCGCTCCGTAAAGTGCGCGCGATGCGCCAATCGTGGTCGTGTTGTCAGACTTGCCCGCGGTTATCAGCCGCGCCTTCCCTTTGCGCGAGACCATGCGGATCAATCGCCTGATGCTACGCGGAGGAGAGAAATAGGCCATGACCAGATTGAGACGCTCCGCCTGGGCCAGATCCTGCTTCACGATTCTTGCCCACGCACTAGTGATCTTCGATGGGCCACCGAGCAGGAGCTCCACATCGCCCCCGTCTTCATGCCAATCGCTTACCATGCGGCGGATTGCAAAGAATTGGGAGCCTCCATTGCCGACCCATTTTTCCAGTTCGGCAAACCATTCGACAAATCGGCCGACGGCCGCTCCTTCAAGCGCGACGCCCAGATCACACCAGCCGTTTTCCTTCGGAGTCGCGAAGTAATGGTCAGAGACATTGAAACCACCAGTGATAACCCGTTCATCATCGGCGATCACGAATTTCTGATGATTGCGAATAAGGTAGCGCACATTCCAGCGCGACTGGAACACGCTAACCTTTCCGCCGGCACGAATGATCGGATCCATGAAACTTTGCGGAGCATCGCTGCCGAAGGCATCGATAATCAGATGCACCTGCACACCGCGCTGCGCGGCCCGGATCAATGCGCCCCGCACTATCGTGCCCGAGTGATCCGCCTGAAACATGTAGAAACACATTTTGAGCGAAGTCGTGGCACTGTCGATCAGCGCAATGAGCCCGTCCAGCCGCTCTTGCCCTGACAACATGAAACGCAAGTCATGGCCTTTGGCTTGTACCGCGAAACCCGGCAGATCGCGGTAATCAACCTCGGGATCAGGATTGGTCAGTGTTCCGCCAGGTTCGGTCATTGCGTTCGCTTTAGCCAAAGGCGGGCCGTTTGTGCAATTTCTTGACTCAATGCGCCGCGCAAACTATCTGGCGCGCTTCCCCGCAAACCTATTTGCATGAGAGGCCTTCATGGCACGCGTTACCGTTGAAGATTGCGTAGACAAGGTTCCGAACCGTTTCGATCTCGTTTTGCTGGCTGCCCAGCGCGCCCGCGAGATTTCCGGCGGTGCAGAAATGACCATTGATCGCGACCGGGACAAGAACCCCGTTGTTGCTCTGCGCGAAATCGCCGAGCAGACCATCAAGCCGAAAGAACTGCATGAAGCGATTGTGACCAATCTGCAGAAGATTTTGCCTGATGACGAAGACGAGGCCGATGATATCGGTTCGTTGAGCCAGTCGGCTGAGGCGATGCGTATCACGGCCTCCGCGCCGACGCGTACCAATTCGATTGCGACCGATTTCGACGGCTGATTTTTCAGCTACTCTGGTTACGAAGAGGCCGCCCCGCAACGGGCGGCCTTTTTGTTTGCGCGAAACCTGCTTATCATTGTTCCCGCGTTCGAAATGCAGGCAGGGGACTGATGAGCGACATTACCGAAGCGTTAGGAACAGCGGCTGAAGGCGGACTGCTCGCTAGAGCTATATCGAGGGAAGGCACGCCAATTGAGAAAGGCCACTTTGCCGAAGGGGCATGCCTCAATTGCGGTACAGAGCTGACCTGCAAGCATTGCCACGAATGTGGCCAGAAGGCGCACTTGCACCGCACGATAGGAGCATTTTTCCATGACCTGCTGCACGTTTTCATACTCATGATCCTGCTGCTGTTCTTCCAGATTCTACTGCTGCTTGGTGCATTTTGAATTAGAAAAAGGCGCCCGGATTGCTCCGAGCGCCTTTAGATAATTCAATTGAACGGCGGGTAGGGTTCTATGCCCCCTGAGGTGCTGCACCACCTTCACCACCGAACTTCTTGCCGGCCTTCGGAACTGTAGATCCGGAAGTCGGCGCAACAGGTGTCGGGCCGGAAGGGTGATCGGGACGATCAATCTTGCCGTTCTTCATCAGCTGATCGATCTCTTCACCGGTCAGCGTTTCGTATTCGAGCATAGCTTGCGCAAGCAGGTGCAACTTGTCTTCCTGACTTGTCAGTATTTCAGTCGCCCGCTTTAACCCGCCTTCGACCAATTCCTTGATCTCTGCGTCGATCATCTTGTTGGTCTCTTCGCCGGACATCGTGCGCGCGGTCTGCCCCATACCAAGATAGCCTTCCTGGCTTTGCTCGTACTGGAGCGGACCAAGCTTGTCCGACATTCCCCATTTAGTGACCATATTGCGCGCCAGATCAGTCGCATACTGGATGTCGCCAGAGGCGCCGGACGAAACCTTGTCGTGCCCGAAGATGATTTCTTCAGCCACGCGTCCACCCATGGCAACCGCCAGGTTCGCGTGCATCTTGTCGCGATGGTATGAGTAATTGTCCCGTTCCGGCAGGCGCATCACCATGCCCAGCGCGCGGCCGCGCGGAATAATCGTCGCCTTGTGAATCGGGTCAGATGCCGGCTCATTGATGCTAACCAAAGCATGGCCAGCCTCATGATAGGCCGTCATCTTCTTTTCATCATCAGTCATGACCATAGAGCGGCGCTCTGTGCCCATCATGACCTTGTCTTTGGCGTCTTCAAACTCCTGCATCGCAACAAGTCGCTTGTTGCGTCGCGCAGCCAATAGAGCCGCTTCATTGACGAGGTTTGCAAGGTCTGCGCCTGAGAAGCCCGGCGTACCGCGCGCAATTGTGCGGGGGTTCACATCGGGAGCCAGCGGTACTTTCTTCATGTGCACGCCGAGAATCTTTTCGCGGCCATCGATGTCCGGAATGGGCACAACAACCTGACGGTCAAAACGGCCCGGACGCAGCAATGCGGGGTCCAGGACATCGGGACGGTTGGTTGCGGCAATGATAATGATGCCTTCATTGGCTTCAAAACCATCCATCTCGACCAGCAGTTGGTTCAGTGTTTGCTCGCGCTCATCGTTCGAGTTGCCAAGGCCATGGCCACGCGAGCGGCCGACCGCATCAATTTCGTCAATGAAGAGGATACATGGCGCGTTCTTCTTCGCCTGCTCGAACATGTCGCGCACGCGGCTCGCGCCGACGCCAACAAACATTTCTACGAAGTCTGAACCTGAAATGGTGAAGAAAGGAACGCCTGCTTCGCCTGCGATCGCTCGGGCCAGCAGGGTCTTACCGGTACCAGGGGAACCGACCAGTAGCGCGCCTTTCGGGATTTGACCGCCAAGCTTGGAGAAACGCTGCGGATCCTTCAGAAATTCGACGATTTCTTCAAGCTCTTCACGCGCTTCATCAATACCAGCAACATCGTCAAACGTGACCCGCCCCTGCCGCTCTGTCAGCATCTTGGCTTTGGATTTGCCGAAGCCCATGGCTCCGCCGCCGCCGCCTTTTTGAACTTGCCTCAAAGCGAAGATCGCAATGCCGAGGATCAACAGGAAAGGCAGCGAATTGATCAGGATATAAGCGAGAATGCCCATCTCCTGCTTCTCCGCCCCGGAATATTTTACGCCATTGTCGTCCAATAGAGCTGTCAAACCGGGATCATTTGCCACGGGAATCGTGCTGAAAGTCTCATTGTTCTTCATCACACCGGTAATGCGATCCGGCGCGACCTGAACTTCCTTGACTGTCCCCTCGGCAACTTTCTCACGAAACTCCGAATATGCGATTGCCGTTCCCGGCGTTTGGCCAGTGTTGCTGAACATCGAAATAGTCAGCAGAAGCGCCATGAATATGCCGCCCCAGATCATCAAAGTCTTGATCATCGGGTTCGGTCCCTCAGGGCCTTGGCCGCCGTTCGGGTCGCGTGGATCGTTCTGGTCGCTCATCGGACAAAGATTCCTTTCGTGCCGCATAATGTAGGCGCGCACAGTTGAATGGCAAGATAGCCGCGCCTCATTGATTTGATACGGTTAGCTGGCACCTTTGGTTGCATAGGCGCACAAGAAAACTTTTACAGCGTTCTCCAGGCGCGCGTGATCGACCTCTTCGTTGCGATCCATACCGAAACGACGCTCAAGATCGCCCATCCCTTTGACCATCGAAACGAATTGTTCCGCTGCAATGGCGCAATCGTCAATATCAAGCTCTCCTGAACCGACCAGGCTCTCGAGCAAAGCTGTGAAGGCCCCTTTCATCCGGTAGGGCCCGGCATTCAGAAACGCTCTTCCAATTTCGGGATCTCGCTCCGTTTCGGCGGCTACGCGCCGGTCGAACCTGACCAGTTCGGGACGGGCAAGAAACTCGCTCATCCCGGCGCCAATCAAGGTCAATCGCTGCGCCAAAGACCCCGCAGAGTTCGGGTCGATCGCGAACAAGCCGCGAAGGCGTTCACATTCATGCTCAACAGCCGCACCGAATAGAGAGCGTTTGTCACCAAAGTGGTTGTAAACCGTAACCTTTGAAACCCCGGCGTCAGCCGCGATCTGTTCGATTGAAGTTGCTTCATACCCGATATCGAAAAAGCTCCGCGCCGCTGCGGCGACCATCGCTTCGCGCTTGGCAAGATCGGCCGGGCGCCCACGCCCCTTCGGCACAGGAAAATCTGCACACATGGAACTCGCTGGCTCTTTGTCAGTTGACAAGCTGAACGCCTCCGTTCAATTAAACGTTACCGTTCAATAATGGTGTTGTTTCGCAGATTCGGCAACCCCACCCAGTCGCAAAGGTTTCTCCCATGCTGTGGATCGCTATCCGCATGCTCACCGGTGACAAGACCAAATTCTACGGTCTTTTGTTCGGTATCGCCTTCTCTACCCTGCTGATCACCCAACAGCTGACGATATTCGTCAATCTCATCGAACGTGGCGCCAGCGGCGTGTATAATGAACCGAATGCGCAAGTCTGGGTGATGGACCCGGTCAGCCGCACGACCGACGTAAATTACGCCATGCCTGCCACTGCCTTGGATCAGGTGCGAGCAGTTCCCGGCGTCGAATGGGCAGTTCCGCATCTTCGCTCGGTTGCTTCAGTGCGAACGCGGGAAGGTGACCTTGAACAAGTGGCGATCATCGGCGTGGACGATACTACGCTGATCGGTTTGCCCAAGAGCCTGTTCAAAGGATCGCGAAGTGTTCTTTCAGAACCCGACGCCGTTATTATTGACGATGGCGGCACCATCAACATGTTCGGGGCCGGCTTTGATCCCGTGGGCGAGCGGTTGGAACTCAATGACCAACGCGCGGTCATACTGGGAATGGCCGATACGATCCCGGCCTTCACCAGCACCGCGGTTCTTTATACCAAATATAGTCGGGCGCTGAATTTCGTCCCGGGCACCCGCAACCGCATGAGCTTCGTCCTGGTGGGCATCACCGAAGGCGAGATACCCGAAGCGGTCGCTCAGCGTATCGAGGCCCAGACAGGCCTCAAAGCCGAAACCCGTGAGGAATTTGCCAGAGCGGGTGTCAACTTCATCATTCAGAACACCGGCATCCCTACCAATTTCGGGATCACGGTTATTTTGGGATTCGTGGTGGGTGTAGCGATTGTCGGCCTGACATTCAGCCTGTTCATCCGCGACAATATCAAGCAATTCGGCGCGCTGAAGGCGATCGGTGTGACTAATGCCAAGATCCGGCGGATGGTTGTGGCGCAAGCGTCACTGGTTGGTTTCATTGGCTACGCTTTGGGCGTGCTCGGCACAGTCTGGTTCATGTGGTCCTTCAGCGGAAACCCGTTCTTCAAAGGTTTCTATATTCCCTGGCAAATTCCGTTGATCAGCATGGTAGCGGTCGTGATTATCCTTGCGATCACAGGCTGGCTCAGCCTGCGCAGCGTCCTCAAAACAGAACCAGCGGCGGTGTTCAGATGATAATCGATACCAGAGCCATCGGGGGCTGTGACCCGAATGCCGCGATCTGCGCGCGCAATATCTCGCGCGATTTCCAAACCGGTCAGCAGACGCAACGCGTGTTGCACAATATCGATGTCGATATCGAACCAGGCAAGATGACTTACCTTGTTGGTGAAAGCGGTTCGGGCAAGACCACGCTTATCTCGATCATGTGCGGCATTCTCTATCCGACCGAAGGCGATGTTCGTGTGTTCGGAACTGAGATTTACGATCTGGAGGACACCGAACTCGTCAACTTCAGGCTCGACAACATCGGTTTCATTTTCCAGCAATACAACCTGATCCCGTCGATCGATGCCGCATCCAACGCGGCTGTTCCGTTGATTGCACGTGGCGAGGATCGCCATGAAGCGCGTGAAAAAGCGGTCGCGATGCTGGAAAAACTGAACATTGACGATCAGGCGGGAAAGCTTCCCAACCAGCTCTCTGGCGGGCAACAACAGCGCGTCGCGATTGCCCGTGCGCTTGTGCACGAACCGCGTCTGGTTGTGTGCGATGAACCGACCGCTGCGCTTGATGCCACATCCGGGCGGCGCGTCATGGACTTGCTGCGCGAAGTGGCGGTCTCAGAAGACCGGGCCTGCATCATCGTCACACATGACAACCGAATTTTTGACCTCGCTGACCGCATCCTCGTTCTGGAGGACGGACGCATAACCCATGACGGCACAGAGATGCCGAAGGACCACTGATATGGCTATCCTCCCAGAAAATATCAGCTTCTCTCGGAAGGCGCTTCCAATAATTGCCGTGATTGGCCTGATCATCGCGGTATTCTTCATCTGGAGCAATCTGCCGGATCGAGACTTGGCCGAGCCGGAAGAAACTCCCCTGAAAGCAAGCGGTGAGTTGGCAGATTCGCCGCGCGTTGCTGGCGCTGGCGTAGTCGAGCCTTCGAGCGAGATCATCGATATCGGCACCGCAATATCGGGGCTGGTCACAGACCTGCGCGTGGTGCCGGGTGACTTTGTTGACATGGGCGAGCTTCTTTTCGTGGTAGACCAACGGGCGGCGCGCGCGCGCCTCAGCGAAGCGAATGCCGCCATCGCTGAAGCGCGTGCTGCCATCGCTGAAGCGCAGACCGCGCGCGATACCGCTCAGCAGCAGCTCGACCTTTATACCGCAATCGAAGACCCAGCAGCCGTCAGCCGTACAGAAGTGATCCGCGCAGAGGGCTCGGCTGCATCTGCCGCGTCACGCCTGCAGCTTTCGCAAGCCCGCCTCGCGGCGGCGCAGGCCGCTGCCGGCAGTGCACGCACAGAGCTGGAGCGCCTGACTGTGCGCGCGCCGATTGCGGGCGAGATACTGGCAGTCAATATCCGGCCAGGCGAATTCGTTTCGACGATGGGCGGGAACAGCGAACCCTTCATTCGCATGGGCGAAACCCGCCCGCTGCACATCCGCATCGACATTGATGAGGATGAGGCGACACGCGTCGCTCAAGGAAAACCAGCAATTGTTTCGCCAAGAGGCGCCGCCGAACAACGTTTCGAAGCCACTTTTGTAAGAGCAGAGCCACTTGTCGTTCCCAAGAGATCACTTACCAATTCAGCGGCCGAACGGGTTGATGTGCGGGTAATGCAGATGATCTTTGCCCTACCCGCTGAGGCTCGCGAGGTCTTCCGTGTCGGCCAGCAAGTCGATGCCTTCATTCCGGCGGCGGAAGCGAAAGAGCAATGATGCCTCGTTCAACATCCTTCTTGGCTGCTGCTTCGCTTGCGCTTGCGGGCTGCGTTGCAGGTCCACCACCTGAAATCGCGACCCCGGCACCCGAACTGCCGGAAGAATTCATCTATTCGCCAGAAACAAAAGAAGCGGCCAGCTTGGCGCAGTTGTTACCAACGGATGACCCAGCGTTCGAAACGTTCGCTGAACTCGCGCTTCAAGACGCGCCTAGTCTGGCCGAGGCTGTGGCACGCGTTGATGCCGCCCGCGCCAATGCAAGCGGAGCCGGAGCCGCCCTTCTTCCGTCTGTCGGCGCATCTGCATCGGTCACAGCGAACCGAACCAATCCTGCACAATTCGGGGTCGATTTACCCGGTGGTGCGGCGTTTGACACTGAGCGAACATCGTATGCAGGAAACCTGACGGCTAGCTGGGAGATCGATATCTTTGGGCGCCTGAAGGCGAGCGAGCGCGCTGCCCTTGCGCGGCTTGATGCAGCCAGCGCCAACTCGGAAGCTGTTCGAATTACCTTACTCGCCGAGATTGCCGGCGCTGTCATCGACTGGCGAACCAACGATGCACGCACGCGGGCACTGGCGCAGGACCTTTATGCAGCCGAACGGTTGGCTGAACTTGCCACCAAGCGCGAAGAAGCTGGACTTGCCCCGGGCTTCGATCGCGTTCGTGCAGAGGCAGCGGCGAGCCAGTCACGCTCGCGCATCGCTGCGCTGTCGGGCGAAAGAGCACGAATTCTCGGTCGGCTGGTAGCACTGACTGCTCAGTCGCCGCTGACTATTGGCAGCCAGCTTCTCGAAGAACCAGAGGATGATCGGGTGTCGGCAGCCCCGGTTGCGCTTCCTTCGCTTCTGCTGACCCACCGACCCGACGTGCGCGTTGCCGCAGCTGAGCTTGCCGCCGCGGATGCTGACCTTGCCGCTGCGGCAAAATTGCGCTTTCCTCGGCTCACTTTATCGGGTGCGCTGGGCCTGTTGGCCTTCGATTTCAGCAAGCTGTTCGACGACGGTAGCGATGTCTACACAGCCGCAGGTAGTCTGACCGCACCATTGCTCGATTTCGGACGCATCGAAGCGCAAATCGATGGCGCGGCTGCCGGTAAACGCACCGCGTTTGCGGCCTATCGCGGTGCAGTATTCAATGCCTTGGGCGAGACCGAATCTGCCTATGGCGCAGTGACAGGAAGCGATGCTCAAGTGGATTCCGCTGCGCGCGAGAATGCAGAGCTTGAGCGAGCCTATGTTCTGGCAGAGACACGCTATCGCGCAGGTCTCGCCGACTTCCTCACCGTGCTGGAAGCACGCCGTGCTGCCGATGCCAGCGGAGAGCGGCTGGCCATCGCAATTGGACAAGCCAACTGGGCACGCGTCCAACTGTGGCTAGCGCTAGGTGGCGACAGTCATGAAATGACCCGGTCGACCAGCCAGTAAGCGGCAGTGATCCCGATCGCATAGGTCGTAAATTTCAGCGCGGGTGCTTCAGCCTTTGGCACCAGCCGTTGAATGGCTGAACGCAGCAGAAGTACGGCTGCGACAACCATTAGCTGTCCTGCTTCGACGCCCAGATTGAATGCCAGCAACGCCGCCGGGACTTCTCCTTCGGGCAAGCCGATCTCGCGTAAGGCTCCGGCAAAGCCAAATCCGTGCAATAGTCCGAACCCGAAAGCGACAATCCACGGCCAGCGCCGCGTCCACGTCTCGCGGTCTGTTGTCGTCAGCTCAACCGCCAGGAAAACAATCGAGAGCGCAATCAGGGCTTCCACCGGGCCTTGCGGCAATCCTGCATAGCCCAGGGTCGACGCGACCAATGTGATGGAATGCGCCACTGTGAACGCTGTGGCCGCCTTAACAACCGCCCATCCCTTCTGCACGAGCAGCACCAGCGCAATCACGAACAGCAAGTGATCCCAGCCAAACAGAATGTGCTCTGCACCGATGACCAGATAAGTGGTGAACACCTGCCACGCGCCCGGTTGCGCGGAGATGGTGACGGAGGGTTCGCTTGCAGTCAGACGATGGGTTTGCGCAGGCGCATCCAGAGGCAGAACTCGCAGCAAAGCATCGGCTCCGCCCAGCAGCTGCGGCAACGCAAAAGTCTGGCCCGCGATGTCACCGTCACACGCTACGTCAGCATGGCCAATGAAAGCGAGATTGACTGTCCTGACCACTGGCTCACCTTGGAGAGAACAATTCTCTGGAATTCGGGGCAGAATGATTTCGGTTCCGTTGAGCGCCGAAACAGGTTGCTTCCAGTTGAGTGCCCAGACGCCTTTTTCTTGTTCCGCGAATTCGATCGAGAACGGCCGAATTTCGTCTGCCATAGCTGGAAACGCGGCAAAAAATGCCAAAGCCAGAGCGAGAAGTGCTCTCACTTTTTGACCGTCACCTTGTAGGAATCCCGCAATAGCTGGAAAGCCTCTTCCTTGCGGCGGGCGATTGTCTGAGTGCGCCAGTGATCTTCAACATCAGACCGAACATTTTCAAACGGAGGCACTTTGGAAGCGTCACGAACTTTAAGCCGAACCAGGTGCCAGCCCAGCCCCGATCCAACCGGCCCCTGCCAATTTTCACCAGGCTCCAGACCATCCAGATTTTGTGCGAACTGCATCCCGAACCTGTCCGCAAGCTCTTTGCTCGTCATCGCATCAACCGATGGTGGCAGGCTGATCCTTTGGCCAAGTTGAAACGCGTCATCAGCCGTCTCGACATAGGTCAGGGCTCGCTCTGCACCCTTTCTGTCCTCGAACCACAGCTGATCCAGCGTGTATCTCACGTCACTCGCGAAGGCTTGCGGGTTGGCATCGTAGTGCACGCGCAATGTCTCTTCCGAAGGCTGGACTGTTTCGGCTTGCGAGCTGGCAAGGATGTCCATCTTCTGCGCCATGCGCCGCCGGACCACGGCATCGCCTTGGTCGAGCCCCAGCCGCAAGGCCTCTCGGTATAGGATCTCGTCGCGCACATACGCCTCTATCTGCGCATCCAGCTCCGCATCGGTCGGCGCACGGTTCATCGTCCGCTCAAATACCAAAGCAATTTGCGCTTGCTGTTCGCGGTCGACTTCGATTGTGCGGCTGGCAGGATCGACATCACCGCCCCGCCACGCCAGCAGCGTAAAGATGACGATGCCGGCTACCAGAAAATGTACGAGAGGCTCGCGCGCCCAGTTTGGTAGCGTCATTGTTGCTCCATAATCGCTGGCGGTGCCGGCTTAAGCCATATCGGAGATGAGTAAGCGCGCTCCTGCGCCACTGCATCCGCCATCGCATCTTCAGGCAACTCGATGCCGAAGCGCACCGCATCGAACAGTGTCCAGCGCGGCGTAGGTATCTCGATCACACGCACGTAGTAGAAGGCGCGCTGCCCCTCGACATAATCCGGATCTGTCCACGCTGTTCGTAGCTCAGCGGCGCCAATATCGTTGGTATAGGTCGCGGTGGCGCGATCAACGGTGTCACCTACTGCCGGGACATTTCCGCCCACTCGAGAGCGCTTGTCCATGTCGCTCCAGGATACGTCATACACGCGTTCTTGCAGCTCGCCTGCGCTATCTACCCAGCCTTTGACGACCTGAACACGGTCAAGGTTCGCGCCGTCGGGGTCCTTAAGAGCCGAGATCAGGAAAGTCGGCGCGTTGCCGCGGTCTTCCAGTTCTCCGCCCATAGGTACGCCGCGAGTATAGCCCGCACGCACCCAATCGCCGTCCCAATCCGCCTCAGAGAAATCAAAGCCACCAAACAGGCGCACCGTCATGCGCGGGCCGGTCGTGGCATAGACCTCGCGCCTTTGAAACGCGTCGAATATCTCTGCGCGGGTATTGCCCCGCGCCCAAGCCGCGGCATAGCCGCCAGCCAGATAATGCCAGCCAAAGCGCCCAATGCGCGTTCCTAGATTCTGGCCCTCGAGGGCGCGATCCTGATAGCTCGGCTCATTGCCGGTATGCTTTCCGTAGAAATTGTCCTCGTCGCCTGTTGCCAGCGAAGTGTGGCTGTCAGTCGAGCCAATCATCCCGAAAGCATAGGGATTTACACCCAATTGTTCTTCGAGCGACAATCCGCGCTTCAAAGCCTCGCGTATGTAATTGCCCGCGAGCATATCGTTGGTGGTTTCGCGGGTCAGTGGCAGATTGCCCAGCTCCCAGCCTTTGACACCAAAGCCCGCCATCTCGTCATTGGGTGACAGGAACGGATGCGCTTCGCTGTCTCCTTTAATCTGGGTAACTTCGACCACCGGCTCCGCCGCTGCACGCTTACGTGCGTACTCAGCCGTTATCGGCCCGCCGCCGGGCATAGTCAGTTCGAACATCAAGCCATTAGAGAGGTTCGAATTATGTGGGATAGCAAGCGCCTGCCCTCCCGTTGCTTGCTCGTAGGCAAGCATATAGTCCCAAAGGCCTTCGATATCCGAATTGATCCCCGGGTAAGGCAGGACTTGCCCAGTCCTGTCCAGCCCGTCACGAAACATCACCACGCGGTGGAGATTGTTTCCGTCTGGCATCAGCGTATATTCGAACCCAGCAAAGGCCGTGAATTTACCCGGCTTATTGTAGCGATCAAGCATTTCCAGGTGCGCGCCCCAGATTTCGGCCGTGGCAGCGTCCTGCTCCTCTGGATTGTTCGTCATCGCCTCCGGAAGGGTTCCGTTAGCAGCAGCAGTGATCAACTCGCCGATCGCGCGCTGTGACTGCTCTGGGCTCTCGTGCATCATGTCATACCAACGCAGCATAGTCTCATCGCCCATGGCAACGACGCCAAGCCGAGGCGCATCGTAGAGCCTGCGTGTCGCACCTAGCCCGTCGGAGTGATCCGAGATGACAAGGAAATCGAGCGGACGTGCGAGTTTGGCCCGCATCCCGGTTGTTGCGGTGACTTCCTGACCGCTGGCGAACATCAGCGCTTCTTCCGGTCCAAGCCGCACACCGAAGCCGAAGGCGTCGATAGAATTGTCTGTGTGCAGGTGGGTATCGCCCCAATATGGCCGATCAGGGAACTCTGCGAGTTCGATCGTTCCTTCGCCGGTGCCTTGCTGATCCGCGTCAACGCCTTGACCGCAAGCAACCAGTGCGAATGTCACGGCCCCTAATAGAAAATATCGCTTAGCCTGCTTGTGCATGCGTTCTCTCCCTCTCCAATGCAGAGTGTGCGCGCATCAGGGGGAATGCGTCAAGAGAGAGGCGGTTACCCCGCCTTTGCCGTAGCGTCAGCCTGTGCTGCGCAGCAACAGGGCAGAGCGTTCACAGCGGCAAACCACTTCGTCCCGCTGATTGTGCATCTCGTGAACAAAAGTCACGATTCCCGCTTCAGGGCGCGACTTGCTCTCCCGCAGATCCTTCACTTCGCTCGATGCCCGCAAAGTGTCACCGATGAAGACCGGCTTTGGCGTCACGACATTGTTGAATCCTAGATTGGCGACCAGCGTGCCGAGCGTTGTATCTCCAACCGAAAGCCCCACCAGCAGCGAAAACGTGAAGGTAGAATTGACCAAGATCTGCCCGAAACCGCTCTTCTTGGCGGCTTCAATATCTAAGTGCAGTGGCTGCGGGTTGTGCGTCATGGTCGAGAACAACAGGTTGTCGGTCTCGGTTACAGTCCGGTGTATCTCGTGTTCGATCCGGTCCCCAATCTGCCATTGATCAAAGTACTTGCCCGCCATGACCTCTACCCTTCCCCGTTCCAGCGGGCGACAACGTCTGCACCATCCTCAACACTGTCGCGGATCGTACCGGGAGTACGGCTAAAGCGTGGAGCCGGCGCGGTGTGCCAGACACCTTCGCGCTCTTCATATGCTCCGCGCGCTTTCATGTGTGGGTGGTTGCGCGCCTCATCAAGCGCCAACACAGGTGCAAAACAAGCGTCGCTTCCTTCCAGAAGTTCGCTCCATTCAGACTGGCTCTTGGTCTTGAACAGCGCCGCAAGTTTATCGGTATACTCATCCCAATTGCGCGGATCCATTTGCCCTTCGCGCAGCTCGGCCGGAGCATCTGCCTTCTCCAGAAGCTCGGCGTAGAACTGGGGTTCAATCGCGCCGACTGAAATTTCCTTCCCGTCAGCACATTCATAACAACGATAGAAATGCGCCGCGCCGCTTAGCATGCCTTGCCCGCGTTCTGTGGTGAGATAGGGCCGAGACCGCACACCGAAAAAGAAGCTCATCAGACTTGTCGCACCATCCACAATGGCCGCGTCGACGACTTGGCCTTTGCCCGAGCGTTCTCGCTCATAAAGCGCCGCAAGAATACCAAACGCACAATACATTGATCCCCCGCCAAAATCGCCGACAAGGTTTTGCGGCGGGGTCGCTGTTTCACCGGACTTACCGACAGCAGAAAGCGCACCGGTAATTGCGATGTAGTTGATATCGTGACCGGCAGCCTGCGCCATCGGGCCTTCCTGGCCCCAGCCAGTCATACGGGCATAAACCAGTCGCTCATTGATCGAGAGCATCTCTTGGGGGCCCATGCCAAGGCGCTCCATGACGCCCGGGCGAAACCCCTCCAGAAGGACATCGGCATTAGCCACCGCGTCGCGGCAGAATTTCTTGCCTTGCTCTGATTTCACATTGACTGCGACCCGGTGCCGCGCGCGTTCAACCACGGGGTTCATGATTTGACCGCCTTGGCGCTCGATCCTGACAACTTCTGCGCCCAGATCGGCCAGCAACATCGCCACATGGGGGCCAGGCCCGATCCCTACGAACTCAACAACTCTAAGACCGGTTAATGGACCATTTGATCGCGACATAAACTACCACTCCTCTCACATAGCTCGCATGCCGCTTCGCAGCCTAAGTGACAAGTGTTTCTCGTCCAGATTGCAGGTTACCAGTTGGTGAAACAGCAGGCCAAGTTTTACCAACATCATTAAATGCGCGGGCAGCCGCATTTGCTGGCCTCGCCGTAGGGTGTCAGGGTATTTTGCTAACGATAGAGAGCCTCGGCCACTTGGTTTAGGCAGCCTCAAGCCTTTAATATGATACCGGGAGGTAAGTGGAGCTCCCTTACTGGTTCTCACCTGTTTGTTGAAACAGGTGCTTCTGAATATCGAGGAATGCACCACGAATTACGCCCACCGAACCTAGCTTGCGCTTAGCATCGTTAGTGCCGCCGTAGCGGATTTGGAGGAAGTCGCTGATGCGGCTGGGCGCAAGCTCGCGAATGCCCTGCATCTCATAGGCCTGGAGGATATAGGCCAGGAAAGCCTGCATCGCGTTGCGCTCCGGCTGGACTCTATCGGCGCGGTAAGCAACAAGACTGCATATGAGAAAGCTTATGATCATTTTAGCTGCGATGAGCGTCCTCGTTTTTCTAGCAGCTTTTGTTTGGAGCCTTGTGGCCAATAACGTCGAAACTCCTGACTACGAAGTGGTCACCAGAGAAGGGCAGATCGAAATTCGTCGATATGGAGCAATGATCGTTGCCGAAGCGAACGTCGAAGGCGAACGCGAAGATGCCATCCGAGGTGGGTTTCGCATAATCGCAGACTATATCTTCGGTAATAATCTTGCCTCAGAAAATGTCGCAATGACCGCTCCAGTAACACAGCAGGTGAACGAGACGATTGCTATGACTACGCCGGTCACTCAACAGAGCGATGGGACATCTTGGAAAGTTCGGTTTGTCATGCCTTCGGAATATACGATGGCAACGCTCCCTCAGCCGGTAAATCCAGAAGTTCAGTTAATCGAAGTGCCCTCTAGTCGGTTTGCCGCGGTTCAGTTTTCAGGTTTTGGCAACCAGTCGTCACTCGATAAACACACTGGGCAGTTGCTCGACTATCTCAAACGGGAAGATTTGCGGCCTATAGGTCAGCCGACATTCGCCTTTTATAATGCACCTTGGACGCTACCGTTCATGCGACGGAACGAGGTCATGATTGAAATCGATGAATGAGATCCGGCAGAGTGTCGTCATGCGCAGAATAGTAAGCATATGTCCGTCGTCAGATAAATTGAGACACGCTGAGTGTTTTGCTTAGCGAGTGTTTGGTCTTATCTGGTTGGCATGTTTTATGCGGCTTAGCTGGCCGCTCAAATTATGCTATAAGAGGGCAAGCCCAAAGCCCCTTCAAACACCGATAGAAAACCGAACAGAACCTTCGCTATTGCCATTGAGCCTGCCTGTTTGCTGGAGATAACATCTCTGCCAAGGTCAATTTAAGGCGGCAAAGCTATCACCGACATCAACCTTCACGAGCTTCCAAGAAGCGAAACCGCGCCGATCAAAGACCAAGGTTGGCCCACGCTCATTGGTTTGCTTATTGGTCATATTCACCTTGAAACGGTCAACATTAACCCATTCGTAAGTGTATTCTATTTCCTCGGTCCCTTTGGTGGCAGCAGTCCCTTCCTCACTCGGTTCACTGCCCTGCACCAAGGCGGACAAACCATCTGGGGTGACGTAAGTATCAACTGCCTTGTCGACGAAGGCAGGGATCATCATCGACGCCAGACCAGCAAACGGATTGCCCTGAAAATCAGGGTCTGACTCCATCTGCTGCGTCAAAGCGACTGATAATTGGGATTTGAGGTTTTCCCTAACGGCGGGAAAATCGACGTTCGCTTCAAGCTGGTCGACATCCCCGCTTATGGCTGCATCTTTAAGGTTGCTTGCTGCCAAATACGGGGAACCCACATAAGCGCCACCGCCAATAAGAAGGGCCGCTCCGACAATGCCTAACAATTTCATCCCATACCCTCTTGTGTTGTTGGTGTGCGTAATAGGCTTATGCCTGTTGCCATTCAATATCGCTGCTTGCTCGGGATCACGCCTCTCACGCCCCCTCTGGGTTCGTCAACGTCACCCTTTCTGCGAGGGATCAGGTGCATGTGGCAGTGAAAGATCGTCTGACCCGCATCGGCTCCAGCGTTAATTCCAATGTTGAAAGCTGAAATGGGACTGTAAGCCTTTCAGTCTTAGCAGTTGCTCCATTTTTCCCGGACCAAGATTACCTCGAGCCAACCGGCATTGTCGTCGTCGCAATCGGGGCTCAGGCCAAACTCAAAGTTTAAGATTGATAGTTCTGACATTCTTATACAATTCAACACCAAGACAATCGACGTCCATTCCACCTATGGGCGAGACCTTCCGCGACTAGTTGGTCACCCAGAGATTGTCCGTCTCTCAAGAGAACTTTGAGCTTTCTGCCATAACGGTCTTCGTCTGAGCCAGATATAGCAGCCACCATAAAGGGACCTTCGTTCAACAGCTGAATAAAACGCTCAGTAGCCTGCTCGCCAAGCGCTTTTTCTGAGGCGCATTGAGGTTGACTTATTTCAGGGGTGTCGATGTCTGCCACCCTTATTTTGACGCCTTCGAGCCAAAGCGTGTCTCCGTCGACCACGCATGTGTAGCGGACATCCCCACATCTTTGAAACTTGTTGAGCGCTTGCCCCATAGTATCAGAGGTGAAAACTTGCCCAAGTCGGTTGGGCTCAGTGTCCCTCGATAGCCTGAGCGGTTGCTCTGCCGAGGTGACTGCTTCTACTTCGTTCGCCGAACTAGGTTTCTCAAACCTGTCAAAAGGAGAACCCGAACGATCACTGTTTGAAACGCTTCCGCACGAGAAAAAGGACAGGCAAGATAGTAGCAACCAGAAACGCTTAATGCCTATCATTATCAATTGCCCACTAGCCACCAACCTAGAAGCACTAGCAACACAACAATTATCGCCAAGACAAGCCCCCAGAGAAGTGGTCCGTGAGGAAGCGTGGGTCCCATTTCTGACATTTGGAGGGTACCCCCTTTCAATTATTACCCAGTCAGATCTATAAGGGGGTAAGGGGTCTTTGTGCGCGACGTGGATGGTGGTTGCTGAAAATGCTCGCGTTAACCGACGGGCTACACTCCGATTAACTCATCCACGAATTCAGGTAGCATCTTTCCTGCCTGGCCAACATGGCACGTGTCGAAGCGATGACTGCCGTCTGCTGGTTCGGTGTTGAACTGATGGGTCTCAGCTCCCGCATCCTTGGCGAACATTACAAACTGAGACGCGGGGTAGACGGTGCCTGAAGTGCCGATAGACAGAAACAAATCGCAGGATCGCAGAGCCTCGTTAATGCGATCCATCTGGTAAGGCAGCTCACCGAAGAACACGATATCGGGCCGCAAATAACCCCGCCTGCAGAAACTACAGCGCTCAAACTCTCCCATAGGCAAATGCCATGGTGTGCGACCCCCACAATCTTCGCACAGAGCCGACTTCAATTCTCCGTGCATATGGATCAGATTGTGCGAACCGGCACGCTCGTGCAAGTCATCGACGTTCTGTGTGACGAGAAGAAAGTCACTCTTATTCCGACTGGTCCAGTGCCTCTCCAGCTTGGCCAGCGCCGCATGGGCAGCGTTTGGCTTTACGAGCCTTAGGTTTGAACGACACTCGTCGTAAAAGCGATGCACCAGTTTCCTGTTCTTGCTCAAAGCATCAGGCGTACAGACATCCTCAATGCGGTGGCCTTCCCACAAACCACCTTCGCCCCTGAAGGTCGCAAGTCCGCTTTCAGCGGAGATGCCCGCACCAGTTAGTACGAGGATGTTTTTCCTGCCAGCCATATAGGCAAAATGACCCACCTTCAGTTGTCAAACAAGGGTCTTGAAATGAAGATGATCTTTGTAGAATGTATTGTTGTAAATTTCGAGGGGGAATTGAATGGCTCGTCTCCGTTCTATGATATTTGGGCTGCCTTTGTGTATCGCCATTTCCTCCTGCGCTGGGACCTATGGCCAGCCGAAAAACGCTCCTGAGCAAGCCTATATGTCGCCCGATATACAGGGGCTCAAACTGGAATTCGACATTGACGAACAGGACTTACGACCCGTTCCCGGCACCAACTCAAAGGTTTTATCCGGCTTTGGATATATTACAAACAACGGCACGGTCATTCGAGAGGTCCCCACAATCCTGCTTGTCATGTTAGACAAGCACCAGAAGATCATTTTTTCTCAAGATATTGTATCAAATGAAAAGGTAATCGCGCCGGGCGAAACCATTAAGGTAACCTATCTGGCCCAAGGCTTCCCTACTGATGCCGAAACACTCGAGTTTAGTTGGAAACCTTGAGCTAGATATTAGGCAGGAGTGAAGGGGGGTTTAATTCACGCCTTCAAGCAGATCATCAATAGGCATTGCAAACCAGTTGAAACCGACCTCTGCATCGCCCTCGACGAATGCCGCTCCGGCTGGTCGAGCCTCAAAGTGTAGCCTGATCTCGCAGTATCCCTCCTTGCCGCCGAACGGTGCGCGGATCTCAAACTCGTCCGTAGGGCCATACTTGATGATGAAATCGTGCGTGCCCTGCGGCCAAGAACCTGTCCATTCTCTGAAACGCCGAGCATACCAGACAGCGGCTTGCCACCTGAGACCGTGATTATAGCGATGCCCCATGCCAATAAAAAACCCAGAGAAGCGGGCGAGAAGGTGCGGCGTACTGACCAACTCATCCTTCCCCAAACGTCGGGGAAGCGGCGGCCTTGAGTTCTTAGGCTTATCGGCCTTCTTTGCGCGCTGGGTCTTTCTGGTTTGGGCTTCTCCCACCGCACCAATGCGGACATGCCGTCTGAATGCACCACTATGAAGGCAGACCACGCGTACGCGCTTGCCGGCAAAGGGCGCTAGATTGCCCCGCTTGTCGATGGGCACATCGTAGAGAAACGACTGCCCTACGCGGTGGACAAGATAGTCTCGGGGGTCGACCCAGAAACCTAGATAGCCATGTGCTTCGCATAGTCTTTCGAGGCTCTCTCGATGGTATGCCTTCTCCGAGCTCCATGGGTCACAAGCCTGAAGCCGCGCTAGACGGGCGGCTATCAGGTCATTCATCGCATCAGGTTTGATGTCACACTTCGGAATGGTGCCTCCGCTGTAATACTGCGGCATTCTCTGGTGACCTAGCTCAGCGCGATCGAGATCGTGAACCTCCATCTCAGGCCTCACTTTCTCTGGTTTTTTTGGGTTGCCGGGGATGCTGGAGGCTGCTGAATCTAACTACACCGCCATTCATCCAACGCTGAAGGTCCAAATGCTCCTGTTCAGTATAAGGCGGCTCATGAAAGGCAGACCCGTCCTTTGTATATACTTTAACCACGGGTCGGCTCCTTATCGTTATCTTTGTTGAGGGCGGGAACAGGTTTGCGTGGATGTCGCAGGCTACTAAAAGCCATCACCCCGCCGTTGGCGCGGCGCGCGCCCTCGAGGATCTCCTCTTCCGTGTAGGGCGGCTCCTTGTACGGATTGCCCTTGGCAGTGTATTTAGTCACCATGTGTGCTCCAATGCATTGCATCGAAAGCTCACGCGAAACGGATATTGCCGGATAAGCCCTAGTGGTTGCCGCCCGGCCACATCCCCTTTTCGGGTGACCACCTTGCCCGGGCTGGGCAGGTTGGCGAGGACTTTATGTCCTACTCTTGATGCACTTTTTCGATAGCATTTCTGGTCAAATTGAGCAACTCCGATTTTTCGAATTCTATTGAACTCTAGAGCCAGGGAGGGTGAGAGGTTTTGTATGACTACTGAGCTGATCATCCCAAAGGAACTGTGGCAATCAAGGGATGAGCTTGTCGATTACGCGCTCGATGGAGGGCCTGTTCCCGCGGGCTTTCATAAGATCAAAGCGTGGTTTTCGGAAAGCCAAGATGCTTATGAGCAGACCCAAAGCGACGTTGCAGCAGTTGCAGTAGGCAGCCCTTATCTGACCCCGTGGTGCTCGCTCCCTGAAGCATGCGATCAATATTTAGTAGATCATTACGCATTGGATGATGATGCTGAAATCACAGACGAACAGAGAATAGAGTTCACCCGTCATCTGCTCGCCCAAGTCATTGAGCAGGGTGATTTATTCTATCAATGCGCCGGAGCGATGAACATCAAATCCACATCTGGACGCAATTGTCTTGTCGGCTACCTTGAGGAGTCACAAGGGCAAGCGGGCATCCATTGTGAGTGGCAAGGCGTGTTCCCGAGTGACCAGTCGTGGGACGACTATCTGGAAGACATTGGCTACTATGACATTGGGGGACACGATGGGATAGACCGACTTCCAGATGAGGCGGTGTTAAAGATATATTCCAACAATAACGGTTCTTAGAACTCGTAAGAGTTTCATATTGATTTTCGAACCTAGAATTCTCTCGGATATTGCAATGAGTAAATGGCATAATTTTCTTATTTTCGCGGGCCCTCTCCTTTTGGCAGGATGTGAAGCGCAGGAAGATCAAGATCGTGATCAAGGTTGGGTATTTTTGTTTCAATCTGAAAACGACCGAACTTGCGCCTTTATGGACAAAGCGACGATCAACGAGAATTTGAGCTACAAAAGGGCATGGCTGCGAATAACCAACCCGCTCCCGAGTTCAAAATATTCCGATGTGCTTTTTGAGTTTGATTGCGCCAGTAGGCGGCAGCGCACATTACAGACAGAGGCCTACCATAATAGCGAGCAAGTTTACCTTGAGGTCGAACAGTCAGCATGGGAAAGAATTGATACGGATCAGAGAAATATGCATGCTTTTTCAGTTATTTGTGAAATCAAGGATCGCTCTGATGGCGTGGACGCCGTTGGAAACATCCCACCCTATTTTTGCGGATCGCCGTCTCTAATACCAGCTTCTGATGACGGATCGGTTGACTGTGATAGCGTGCCTTTACCTGAATTGCAGAGGACGAATGGCTGGTGTTCTTGAGATTGCTAGTTAACCAATAAGAACAATCCAACGATTGCTGCGATTGCAACCAAGCATCCGGGTAAAATGTTTGGACTATTCTCACTTATAGCTTTTTTGATTTCGTCCTTACTGAAAGTGGTTTCGCAGTGAGGGCAATTAAATGAGCCGACCGGCATAGACTTTGCGCATGCTGGGCATGGCATCGCTAAGCCTGGATGATCTTCAATAAGGCGTCTCGCGTATTCACTTTCTGGCAGTCTTTCGGAGTCCACTTTACGAAAGAAAGCCAAAGAGGGAGCGCGTTGGGACCGAAAAACAATTATCCGAATTTCATTTCTATTCGGATCGTAAAAATAGATTTCTGTAATAGTCAGCTTTTTAAGTTTGTCCTTATCCAGCCCAGAGAGAGCGCCGACAACAGCTCCTGCGCCACCCAAAAGCACCCCGCCAACAACTCCGCGCCCAATTACAGACTTTTCTTCCCGAACTAACTCTTGGGCAGGTATCTGGCATACATCCAACATTTGTCGATACGAAATCGAGTAGTCCTTATGCGAACTCATTGCAGAGTTTACAATTTTTATGCCCTTGTCATGGCGTATAATCTCGACTTTTCCTGGCTCGACCTGACCTAATTCACCATATTCAAATGTAGCCTCACCTTTGATTGCAGCATCTCCTCCCCAGTTCACAACCTGCGATCCTATCTCAAAATTTAGGTCGCCATTTAGAGTTTCGAGATAATCATTAAGTTCTTTTTCCTTAATGTTATTTTGAAAAAATTCACGTGTGGGAAAGCCACATTTAATACAAGTTTCCGATTGATCGCTAATCGGTGAATTGCACTCTGGACAATCGATTAAAGCCACATCGAACCTCCACGGATTATTAAATGCGGTTACACGAGAGTGCGCAAACCTGCTGTGATATGTCAAACCGTTTATTGACCTACTCAGGATCTGTGTAGCGTGGGACATAATGTGCTATAATAGCGCATGCCCAAAGCCCCTGTTCATTCCGACCGTAAACCGAACGGAACCTTCGCCAAAGGCAACAAGCTTGGCGGTGGCAAAGCCGGTTCTCGTCACAAGGTCACAAAGGCCGTTGAGGCGCTCTTAGAAGGCGAGGCTGAAGGTCTTACTCGCAAAGCGGTTGAGATGGCCCTTACAGGCGATACAGTTGCCCTACGTCTCTGCTTGGACCGTATTGCCCCTCCCAAGAAAGACCGCACGGTCTCTGTGAAGCTTCCGAAGGTGAAGACTGCCTCAGATGCCGTGAATGCCTCTACAAGCATTCTAGAGGCTGTTTCTGATGGCGAGATAACTCCTGATGAGGGAGCGCGTATCTTAAGCCTCCTGACGGCTCACAAAGCCCTGATCGAGACATGTGAGTTAGAGGCCCGCTTAACGGCGTTGGAGCAAGGAGCAGCGGCATGAGTTTCCATTCCCGACTAAAGCGGCTGGAGCAGCGGCAGCCGTCTCGAGGGTATAGAGAAGCCATCATTATGGATGACTTAGTGGCGACCGATAACCTTGAGGAAGATGAGACTATTCTCGGGCTATCTGAGATCGGCTGGGATAACCCTGGCTGCAAGGTATGGATGCGCAAGAAAGGTGAGAGCCTTAGTCAGCTCAGGCGGCGCGTTGGGCATGACGCAGGCTGCCTAGAAGGTGAGCTAAGCTTGTTTGATGCGGTGAGGTCGTCCTGAAAGAGAATTCCTGCCTGCCTTTAAGGACAGCGAATTTTCTCGAACTCATAATCCTCGGTCTTGATTGTCAACTTTTGACCGTCTTCGGAAAGCTCGTAGGAACGATAATCTGTCCAAGTGTCGCCCTCGCCTTGCATGTTTAAGCTGACTTGAATGCGGTTATCGCCTTCTCGGACGACATCACCCGTTACATCACCCGCGGACTCGTAGAAAACTATGCTGTCCTTATAAATCGTTAGTCGACCATCGCTATAGCGAAAGGAACATCCGGCTTCACTATTATCGAAAACTCCGTGAAACTTTTTTGGGATTTCATTTGCTGGAGAGCTTTCATTTGCCGTCGAATTATCTTCGACTGGATCACTTGAGCATCCGATCAAAGCCACGCCGACTAATAATATAGAAAAAGTTTTCATCAATTCTCCTCCCTAAGCAGTGCCAGCACCACATCAGGTGCCAGATTTCTGAGTTCAATCAACGCCATCATCTTAGCCGCGTCTATCGTGAATGTCCCATCGCCATTGTTGCGCTCGCGCAGGTCAGAGCACTTGCGATATGCTCCTTCAACGCGCGCGGCGAGGTCAGGGTTCATTTTGCGCACCCCTGATAGTTCCGGTTGAAGCACTCGGCTGAAAGCTGCTGGGCACGGCCTATCTGTTCAGGGGTCATATTGCCTGCTGCCTTGTCTCGATCTGACGCTGCTCTCTCAACTCCTTTAGCGGCAGCTAGACTAAACCACATGTAAGCAAGCTGGTAGTTTTGCGGAACGCCTTGGCCATTGCCATACATTGCACCGAGATTGATTTGGGCGGAGGCATTCCCTTGCTCGGCAGCGAGGCGATACAGGCGGACTGCTTCGGCATAGTTCTGAGGAACGCCTTGGCCGTTCGCATACATTAAACCGAGATTGTATTGGGCGGAGGCATTCCCTTGCTCGGCAGCTAGGCGATACAGGCGGACTGCTTCGGCATAGTTCTGAGGAACGCCTTGGCCGTTGTCATACATTAGGCCGAGATTGTATTGGGCGGAGGCATCCCCTTGCTCGGCAGCTAGGCGATACAGGCGGGCTGCTTCGGCATAGTTCTGAGGAACGCCTTGGCCGTTGTAATACATTATACCGAGATTGTATTGGGCGGAGGCATACCCTTGCTCGGCAGCTAGGCGATACAGGCGGACTGCTTCGGCATAGTTCTGAGGAACGCCGTGGCCATTGCCATACATTACGCCGAGATTGTTTTGGGCGGAGGCATTCCCTTGCTCGGCAAGTAGGCGAAATTCACGCAATGCGGTTGGGTAATCGCCATCATCTAAGGCGCTCACTCCCCGATCAAAGTCCTGCGCTGCAACACTCGAAGGAAGCGTTAAGCTCAAAAGAGCGGCGGCAATAATGACTAGGTCGCGCATGGACTCTCCTCGTTTGCCCGAGGTGTAGACTGACGCGCTGGGCTGGTTATTTCAAGAGGAGAAGAAGCGGGCGCAGTGAGTGCTTGGACATCGGGTTCAGGCATTCGCAGGGCTTGCGGTTGCAAAACCCAGAAGGTGGATAAAAGGGTGGATAGAAAATAGTCAGAGAAACACAATGCTCTGTTTTTCATCAAATTTTCTGAAATAAATGGTGCCCAGAAGAGGACTCGAACCTCCACATCCTTGCGAATACTAGCACCTGAAGCTAGCGCGTCTACCAATTCCGCCATCTGGGCATAGGCTCTTCGCAAAACATATTTCGCGAGAACGAGCGAGGCGCGCGGTTAGCCCCGCTAGGCGGCCCTTGTCAACGACTCATTTCCGCCATTTGCCTACCTCCAAACACTTGCGGCCGCGCGCTGCTTGGGGCAATGCGCTGCCAATCGACCAGGCAACCTTTCGGAAATGCAACATGACCCGCCCCTCTTCGCTCAAGGACAAACTCCTAACTCTGTTTGGGGGCAGCGGTTTCCTTGGGCAATATCTGGCGCAGGCGCTTTTGGAACGGGGAGCCCGGCTACGCATCGCCAGCCGCAATCCGGAAAAGAGCCACAGGCTAAAGCCGCTTGCCAATTTAGGGCAGATCCAATTTGCCCGCTGCAACATCAATGATGCACGCCAAGTGCATGGGGCCGTTTCCGGAGCAGATGCTGTCGTCAATCTGGTGGGCAGCTTTGGTGGCGACTTGATGCAGCTTATGGGCAATTCCGCCGGAGAAGTGGCTTCGGCAGCGAAGGCTTCAGGGGCAGAAGCGCTGGTTCATATCAGCGCAATCGGCGCCGATGCGGATTCTGCTTCAACCTATGCTAGAGCCAATGCGCTTGGCGAGGAATTGGTGCGTGAGAATTTCGTCAACGCGTCGATCCTGCGTCCATCGGCGCTGTTCGGAGAAGACGACAATTTCGTAAACATGTTCGCCGGATTGGTCCAAATGATGCCTGTACTGCCGGTTTTTGGGCCAAGTTCACGTCTACAGCCAGCCTTTGTCGATGATTTAGCCGAAGCGATTGCGAACGCCCTTGAAGATCCAGGCAAGCATGGCGGAAAAACTTTCGAGCTCGGTGGTCCGGAAGTGATCACTATGATGGAATTGAATCAGCGTATCGCTGACTCGCAAGGCCGCAAGAGAACATTCTTGCCTGTGCCTGACACAGCCTCAGCCGTGTTCGCTGCATTGCCTTTGACGCCGATCAATCGTGATCAATGGGTCATGTTGAAAGAAGGCAATTGCGCGTCTGGCGACTACCCCGGTTTCAAGAAACTTGGCGTCACACCGCGCCCACTCGGTCTGTTTCTAGACAAATGGATGGTCCGTTATCGCAAGCACGGCCGGTTCAACGAAGGGCTTGCTAGCTAGGCCTGTTTGCCGCCAGCATCGTCAGTATCCCCGGCAGGGCTGTCAGCGATCAGATTGAACGGCTCCACCATCAGAATAGTGCCATCGCTTCCGGTGATGCGAACACGCTCCCCCTCTCCAATATCCGGTCCGCGCGCAATCCACTCGCTATCTCCATATTTGACGCGACCTGAACCACCGACGATTGCCTGAGTGACCAAGGCATTTTCACCGATCAGACGTGTGCCGCGCTGATTAAGCAGCGGGTCCGAGCTTTCGATCGGGGAATCGCGCAGGAAACGCTTTGCGCTGAACGCTGCGATCAATGACAAAGAAACGAACACCACGACTTGTGCCGGCAGCGCAAGGTCGATACCCAAAGTA
This sequence comes from Altererythrobacter rubellus, assembly GCF_030284385.1. Lineage (NCBI taxonomy): Bacteria > Pseudomonadati > Pseudomonadota > Alphaproteobacteria > Sphingomonadales > Erythrobacteraceae > Altererythrobacter > Altererythrobacter rubellus. Next base: position 694,541 of record NZ_CP127221.1, on the reverse strand, counting down.
AGCAAGCCGGTTATAATCGCCGCGATTGCAAGCCAGATCAGATAGACGCCCGGAACCAGCATCTCCAAAGCGGCCAGGATCAGACCGATTGCGATCCAGACCCAGTGCGCATCAAATCCTTCGAGCCCGTTCATCATGTGTCGCCTGTCCGCGGCACGCTTGCTCGTGCACGATCTTTCTGCAGGGGTTGACCAGTGCGGGATCCGGTTGTGACATCACCTTGGTTCGGATCCATCGCATCGCGAACCAGCTCACCAATACCGCCTAGCGTCCCAATCAACTGCGTAGCTTCGAAAGGGAAGAGGATAGTCTTGGCATTGGGGCTGTCAGCAAACTTACCGACAGCTTTGGTATACTCCTGCGCGATAAAATAGTTTATCGCCTGATTGCCTGAAGAAGCAATCGCATCCGACACCATTTGGGTTGCCCGAGCCTCGGCCTCTGCGGCGCGTTCGCGCGCCTCGGCATCGCGGAATGCGGCTTCGCGTTTGCCCTCCGCTTCGAGGATTGCCGATTGCTTAGAGCCTTCCGAACGCAAGATTGCGCTGGTCTTGTCGCCCTCTGCCTCGAGGATTTCTGCACGCTTCAAGCGCTCTGCCTTCATCTGGCGCGCCATAGCTTCAGAAATGTCATGGGGTGGCCGGATATCCTTGATTTCAACGCGCGTGATCTTGACGCCCCAGGGCGAGGTCGCGTGATCAACAACCGACAGCAGGCGAGCGTTGATCTCGTCACGCTTTGAAAGTGTCTCGTCCAGGTCCATCGAGCCCATAACGGTGCGCAAGTTTGTAGTCGTTAGCGCCATGATCGCCTGGTAAAGATGGGTCACTTCATATGCTGCTTTGCCTGCATCGAGCACCTGAAAAAACACCACGGCATCAACGCCGACCATAGCATTATCTGCAGTGATGATTTCCTGACCCGGAATATCAAGCACTTGCTCCATCATATTCACTTTCTGGCCAACACGGTCGATGAAAGGGATAATCAGGTGCAATCCAGGCTGGGCAGCGATGGTAAACCTGCCAAGCCGTTCGATCGTATAGACATAACCTTGTTTAACAACGCGCACTGCCATGAGCAGGAAGACAATAAGCAAGAACAGCAACGCGATCAGCACAAGTTCCATGGGTCAAACTCCGCCAAGACCAGAGACGGTAACGTAACGGCCAAACAGCCAGACGCCAATCAAAAGCGGAAACCTGTCACAAATGTGGAGATGGACAAAGGCAGCAGCGCAAGGCAGTCTGGAGAAACAAGTGCAGATAAATCGGCACCGGGGAGAGCGCAAAAATGAGAAAGTTCGGAATTGCCTTAGCGGCAGCACTAACGCTGAGCGCGTGCAGCGAGAGCGGAGTGGATGGTGAAGCATTGCTCAACGCCGGCGATGATGGTGCGAACTGGATCACTTACGGCCGGACCTATGACGAGCAACGCTTCTCGCCGCTTGATCAAATCAACACTGCGAACGTCGAGGAGTTGGGCTTGGCGTGGTTTGCAGACATGGACACAGCGCGGGGACAAGAAGCCACGCCGCTGGTCATTGACGGCAAACTTTATCTCACAACCGCATGGAGCAAGGTCAAAGCATATGATGGTGTAACCGGCGCTCTTCTGTGGGAATATGATCCGGAAGTCCCGGGCGAAACCGCCGTCAAAGCCTGCTGCGATGTCGTCAACCGCGGACTGGCGACCTGGGGCGACAGCCTATTTTTGGGCACTTTGGATGGCCGCCTGGTGAAGCTTGATCGCGAAACGGGCGCAGTCGCGTGGAGCAAACAAACGACCGACCCGGAACAAAGCTATACTGTCACCGGCGCTCCTCGGATTATCGATGGCAAGGTCTTGATCGGTAACGGTGGCGCGGAGTTCGGCGTACGCGGATACATCGCGGCCTATGATGCTGGCTCAGGCCAGGAGCTATGGCGCTTCTACACCGTTCCTGAGGGTACAGAGGACGAAACTTCGCCCGAGTACCTTCAGGCTGCCGCCGAAACCTGGAACACAGAGGTCCTTGCAGGTTCAGACGCGATCGGCGGCGGCGGAACGGTTTGGGATTCGATGGCATACGATCCCGACCTGAATCTGCTCTATATCGGTGTCGGAAACGGCTCACCCTGGAACCGGGCTTATCGCTCTCCAGGCGAAGATGGCACCGGTGAAGGGGATAATCTTTATCTTTCCAGCATTGTCGCAATCCGGCCCGATACAGGCGAATATGTTTGGCACTATCAGACTACACCGGGCGAAACATGGGATTACACCGCGACGCAGCATATTATGCTCGCCGACATGGAAATCGACGGCGCCCAACGTCAGGTACTGATGCAGGCTCCGAAGAATGGATTCTTTTACGTGCTCGATCGGGCCACAGGCGAATTCATTAGCGCCAAGCCATATGTCACAGTGAACTGGGCAACCGGAATCGACGAAAGCGGCCGCCCGATCGAGAATCCCGAAACGCGCGTCGACAAGACTGGCCAGGCAGCCATCGTAACGCCGGGCGCTTTGGGCGGACACAATTGGCACCCGATGGCCTACCATCCGGACGAAAACCTAGTCTACATTCCGGCATTTGAAGCGGGGATGGTCTATTCGCCTGAAGCCGACTGGAAACCGGACAGGGACCGCGGGTTCAACGTCGGTTTTGATTTGAGCGCGGGCAACCTGCCGCCCGATCTTGGATTCCGAAAGGAGATCACAGGTACGCTGAAGGGTATGCTGGTAGCTTGGGATCCAGTGGCGCAGGAGCCGCGCTGGACCGTTGAACATCCGGGGCCCTGGAACGGCGGGTTGCTGGCCACGGCGGGCGGACTGGTGTTTCAGGGTACCGCAGGAAGCGAGTTCAACGCTTACAACGCCACGAATGGTGAGAAGCTATGGAGCTTCCCGGCACAAACCGGAGTGGTCGCGCCGCCGGTCACCTATACTATTGACGGCGAACAATATGTTGCTGTGTTGGCTGGCTGGGGCGGTGCCTATGCACTGTCCGTCGATGGACAGGCAATCCGCGATCTTGCTCCTGTACGCAACATCAGCCGCCTGCTTGTATTCAAGCTCGGGGCGGATGGAGCCTTGCCACCGGAACTAGAGCTGGCGAATCTCCCGCTTGATCCACCGCCCAGCCGAGCAAATTCAGCGACCATTTCCTTGGGCGGGGAAAAATACGCACGCTACTGCGCGGTTTGCCACGCACCAGGCGCTGTGGGATCGACCGTACTGCCAGACCTCAGGCGCTCGGGTACGCTGTCGAACCCGGCTAGCTGGCAAGCGGTTGTGCGTGAAGGCATGTTACAGAGCCGCGGCATGGCAAATTTTGCCGACAGCCTGAGCGCTGAGGAATCCAACGCGATCCGCGAATGGGTGATCTTCCGCGCGAATGAAGACAAAGCTGGAGGGTTGAACTAACCTTTGAAGACCACAGTTCGGCTGCCATTGAGGAGCACGCGCTCTTCCAAATGAAGCCGGACAGCTTCAGCCAGAACGCGGCGTTCAATGTCTCGTCCTTTGCGGACAAGTTCATCGGGACTGTCTGCATGCGTGATAGGTTCGACATCCTGATGAATTATCGGGCCTTCATCCAGGTCAGTTGTGACGTAGTGCGCCGTGGCGCCGATCATTTTCACACCACGAGCGTGCGCCTGATGATAGGGTTTTGCGCCTTTGAAGCCGGGCAGAAAGCTGTGGTGGATGTTGATGCACCGCCCCGTGAAGTGGGCCGCTTGCTCATCTGACAAGATCTGCATGTAGCGCGCCAGAACTACCAACTCTGCTTGTTTTTCCTGAGCGATCGCACGAACCTGAGATTCTTGCGCGGCTTTTTCGCCCGCGCGGATAGGTAAGTGATAGAACGGGATTTCGGCGAAATCCAGATGTTCGAAGGTTTCGCGCGGATGGTTTGAAACGATCGCCACAGGATCCATCGGCAGTTCGCCAATACGCCAGCGATATAGCAAGTCTGCCAGACAATGATCAAACGCGCTCACCATCAGCATGACGCGACGCGGCCGGTCCCGCAATGCGAGTTTCCATTCCATTGCATAGTCGCTGGCGACAACCGAAAAGGCAGTGCGTAAATCATCGTGCGATGCGGAAACAGTTTCGAATTCGACGCGCATGAAGAAACGATCACTCTCGCGATCATTGAACTGCTGTGCTTCGAGGACATTTCCCCCGTTCTCAAACAGAAAACCGGTCACCTTCGCGGTGATACCCGTCCTGTCCGGGCAAGATAAAGTAAGGACTAGAGGCGCCTTCATCGGTTCAGCGACTAGTCTTTGCAACGATGAAGATCAATCCAGCGCTACATTTCTAGTCGCGATAGACTATCCGGACCGCCTTGGCCGCCTGCCTTGCCAGACTGCGTGCATCGTCGGGCGTTTCCGCGCGTGCCAGCGCGACACCCATTCGCCGGTATAGCCGCGTAACTGGCTTTCCGAATAGCCGAACATCGCAATTGCCCTCGCCTGTCGTCAGGGCGTCATGCAATCCGTCAAAGGAAAAATCCCCGCCGTCGCGATCTGCCAAAATAACCGCAGAGGCAGATGATAGCGCAGCAACTTTCTCTGGAACGGGCAAGCCCATGATGGCGCGGGCGTGCAAATCGAATTCGGTCAGGTCCTGCGACACAAGCGTGACCATACCGGTGTCGTGCGGACGCGGTGACAATTCAGAGAAGATTACTTCTTCGCCTCTAATGAAGAACTCCACACCGAACAGACCCCAGCCTTTGCCATTGCCTTGCAGTGCGGTGACAACCTTCGCAGCCATCTCTTGTGCCTTCGCAATCGCCGCACTGCTCATCGGTGTGGGTTGCCAACTCTCCTGATAGTCGCCTCGTTCCTGTCTGTGACCGATAGCAGGGCAGAAAGTGATCCCTGCTTTGTGACGCACAGTCAGAAGCGTGATCTCATAGTCGAAGTCCACAAACTGCTCCACAATGACGCGGGTGCGATCGCCACGCATATTGGCAACGGCATAATTCCACGCCTCCTCGAGTTCCGCTGCATGATCGACTTTGCTCTGCCCCTTGCCTGAAGACGACATCACCGGCTTGATCAAACAAGGGAAGCCGGTTTCTTGCGCCGCGGCGCACACACCCTCGAAATTTTCTGCATAGCCATAGATCGAAGTGGTTAGCCCCAACTCGTCTGCGGCCATGTCTCGGATCGCATCACGATTCATGGTCAACTGCGTTGCCTTCGCAGACGGCACGACATTAAAGCCCTCCGCCTCTAGCTCGCCCAGTACCTCTGTTCGGATCGCTTCAATTTCAGGGACAATCAGGTCGGGCTGGTGTTTCTCAATTGTCGCTCGCAGCGCATTCCCATCAAGCATGGAGAACACTTCGCTCGCATCGGCGACCTGCATTGCAGGGGCATTCTCGTAGGCATCACAAGCTATGACGTAAGCGCCCAAACGTTTGGCAGAGATGACAAACTCGCGGCCCAATTCGCCTGAACCAAGCAGCAAGATTTTCTGTGTGAAAGGCATTGGATCACCATAGCGCGTGCTAAGGTCCAATCCAAGCGCACCACAAAAAGAAAGGTGGCGGCTTGCGGTGCAATCGATTGTCTGTAATCCGCCGTGCGACTGGAAAATGGGACTGATGATTATGTCGCTTAAACGCAAGATTTTCGCTGGCGTTGGATTGTCGTTGCTCGCACTGGCCGCATTGGCAGCTTCGCATCTTTGGCCTGCCCTCTTTCCTCCGAAAAACATCGATGTTGGTGTCGCCATTGGCGAGAAAGTTCCGCTCGATCAGCCACTACGAAATGCAGCTGGCGAGCCCACCTCTCTTGCAGAGATCGCGGGTCCGAACGGAACTGTTCTTGTATTGGTTCGCTCCGCGCACTGGTGCCCGTTCTGTAAAGTGCAATTGGCCAATCATGCTGAGATTGCAGGCGATCTGGATCAACGGGGCTACACTCTCGCAAGCCTTTCCTACGACCAACCAAAAAAGCTGGCCGAGTTTGCCGCAGATATGGAGCAGTCCTATCTGATTCTCAGCGACACAGAGAGCGTTTTCATCGATGCAGTCGGTCTGCGCGATCCGCAATATTCCGAAGATCACTTTGCATATGGTGTGCCGCGCGCGAGCGTGCTGATGTTTTCACCGGACGGCACTGTCCAGGCCAAGTTCGTATCGGCTGACTATCGCCAACGCCCAAGCAATGAATATGTACTCCAGATGGTCGAAAGCGCAGCCGACTAGCTAAGCTGCTTCGTCACTTGCATCGAGGCCATAGGCCGTATGCAACACGCGCACCGCCAGTTCGGTCTCGTCTTCATCGATCAAGACAGAAACCTTGATCTCTGACGTTGAAATCGCCTGAATGTTTATGCCGCGATCAGAAAGCGCGCGGAACATCGTGCTAGCAACACCCGCATGGCTCTTCATTCCCACACCAACAACGCTGACCTTCGCGATCTTGCTGTCAGTAATTATGCGATTGAACCCGATTTCTTCGCGCTTGTCTTCAAGCAAGGCTTGCGCGCGCGCCAGATCGGTTTGCGGAACAGTGAACGTAACGTCCGTCTCACCCTTGTCGCGGCCCACGTTCTGAATGATCATGTCGACGTTGATTGAAGCATCGGCGAGCGGTTCAAAGATATGCGCCACGGCGCCGGGCTTGTCTGGTACGCGCGTCAAGATCACCTTCGCTTCATTCTTGTCATGCGCAATACCGGTAACGTGCTGGCGTTCCATTTCGCCACTCTCCACTAGCTGGTTCATCTCATCATCCGACACGATCATCGTGCCGGGCAGTTCGTCTGCAGGGATCGCATCTTCGCCAAGAAAGCTGGACAATACCTGCAATCGCACGTCGGCCTTCATCGCTAAACCGACCGAACGCGTCTGCAGAACCTTGGCGCCCACAGACGCCAGTTCCAGCATTTCTTCATAGGTTACGGCTTTAAGCTTGTGCGCTTTGGCCACAATCCGTGGGTCCGTGGTATAGACGCCATCGACATCTGTATAAATGTCGCAGCGATCAGCCTTGACCGCAGCAGCCACAGCCACAGCTGACGTATCGGAACCGCCACGCCCCAGCGTTGTAATCCGGTTATTGTCGCCGAGCCCTTGAAAGCCAGGGATCACAGCGATTTCTCCAGCGACCATCGATGCTATCAATGCGTCGGCATCAACCGCCTCGACGCGCGCCTTCGAATGCGCTTCGATTGTATGGACTGGCAGCTGCCAGCCAAGCCAGCTACGCGCTTTGCAACCCATGGATTGCAGCGTCAGTGCCAGCAATCCGCTGGTGACCTGTTCGCCGCTCGATACAACCACGTCATATTCGGCAGGGTCATAAAGCGCATTTGCTTCGCGGCAGAAATTGACGAGTCGGTCCGTTTCGCCGGCCATTGCGGAAACAACCACAGCAACCTCATGCCCGGCCGCCTGTTGCTTGCGCACAATATTGGCCACGCGACGAATACGCTCGGTCCCGGCCATAGAGGTGCCGCCGAATTTCATCACGATACGTGCCAAGGCTTGAAAGCTCCTGCTGGTTCGAATCCCCGAGCGCTGTTAGGGGTACGGAATGACAAACGCAAATGTCACAAATGTAACTATCCGCCCAGAGGAAGAAGCACATTTTTCCTCACTGGCGCGCGAATGGTGGAATGCGAAGGGACCGATGGCTTCTCTACATGAGGTCAATCCGGTGAGACTTGCTTTCCTGCGTGAGGCAATCGACATGTATTGGGGAGATGATGTTCAAGCCAGAAGGCCGTTGAGCGGCAAGTCTGCGTTGGACGTGGGCTGTGGTGCTGGTCTAGTGTGTGAGCCGATGGCCAGGCTGGGTGCCGATGTAACCGGTGTTGATGCCTCTGCAGAAAACATCGGCGTAGCAAGCGCGCATGCGGAAAGCTCTGCCTTGGACATCCGTTATATGGCGGGAGAACTCGCGAGCCTCACTCTCGGCACATTCCATCTGGTCACAAGCTTTGAAGTTATTGAGCACGTGGCTGATAAATTGGTCTTTCTCAAGCAACTGGCTACCAGCCTGAAGCCTGATGGCATGCTTGTCATGTCGACACCCAATCGCACTGCGGCTAGCCGTTTGTTGCTTGTCGAAGCGGCAGAGCGGGTGGGATATGTTCCGCGCGGCACGCATGACTGGAATGACTTCATCACACCTGAAGAACTTGGCGATTTGCTGGCGCAAGCAGGTATGGAAATGGGCAATCCTCGCGGCATTGCTTGGCGACCGAGCAAGGGGTTGCATCTATCAGATGACCTATCGCTAAACTACGCTTTCACCGCCCGTCACGCGCGCTGACAGCGCCCTTCGGATCATCCGTGAACACACCGGCGACGCCCGCACCAGCCAGCATTCGATAGAGTGCCGTTTGGTCCCCTCTTCCAGAATCACCACCTTGGCCATGCAATGCTGGCGGCAGAAACGCATTTTCCGGGCGCAGCGTCCACGCATGAACCGGCAAACCTGCTGCCCTGGCATCGGCGACCAGAGTGGTGGGTGAACCGTCCGGATTGAGGATCATGGCGATGTTTGCGCCCAAACCATCGGCATAGTCGGCGATTTCTTCCAGCCCCGATGGCGTCGTCATCTCGGTATAGCGCATGCTTGGTTCGTCAGCTGGTCCGTCTTCCGGTTTCACCAACTGGATCAATCTGAACTCGCTGCGTTTGTCGAGCCGTTGCAACGTACCAACCTCGAAACTCTGGATCATGACAAGATCGTCTGGCCCCAGTCCCAGATCGCGAAACTCCCTCAGCACCAGATCCACGATATCAATGCCCACCTCCTCAAGCAGAAAGGTCGGATGCTTGAGCTCGAGATAAAGCCCGATCTTGCGCCCGGTTTCGACTTCCTTGGCGCGGACCAGCCTCACAATCTCATCCAGGGTCGGCACTTGATAAAGCCCATTGTAGCGCGCGTTTGCCGGGCGAATACGCGCAACCCGTTCCTTCGCGCGCAGGGTGCGAATTTCCTCTAACGTGAAGTCTTCGGCAAACCATCCCGCCACAAGCTGACCGTCGATCATCTTGTCACGCAGGCGATCCTCGAACTCCTCCCGGTTGGCGACGTCGGTTGTGCCGGACAGCTCGTTCTCGTGGCGAGAAATCAGCTCGAGATCCTTGGTCACCACCAGGTCTGGCTCGATATAGTCCGCGCCTTGATCAATCGCGAGCTCATAGGCCGCAAGCGTGTGTTCAGGGCGCTCCGCACTCGCCCCGCGATGGGCAATGATCAGCATGTCATTCTCCTGCGCGGCTGTTGGCGAGTAAGGCATTGTAATTGAGAAGAATAATCCGGCAGCCAACAACAAGACCCGCATTAGCCCTTGGTTAGGCAGTTTTAAGGTATTTTTCGAAGTCATGTTCAAAAGCTACTCCTAGAGTCGCTCATCATTGTGATTGGCCTCTATAGGGCCGGTTACGATGTCATGGGTACAAAAGACGATATCATCGGCGCGGCCAACAAACAGGCCGAAGCGATGTCTCCTCGTAAAGTCGACGAGAAAGCCGATTGGGGTTCTGATGCCTTCTGGCGCACTGGTTGACTGCAGGCTGATCACAGCGCCGATTCCCATTCGCCTTCCTTAAAGCCAACCAAAATTCCGCCCGAGTGCTCCACAACGGGTCGCTTGATCATGCTCGGATGCTGTTCCAGCAATATGACAGCTTTGGCTGCATCAATATCGGCCTTCTCCGCATCGGACAGTTTGCGAAAGGTCGTGCCGCGCCGGTTTAAAACCACGTCCACCCCATGCGCGTCGATCCAGGCGGCCAACTTGGCCATATCGGCACCTTCCTTCTTATAGTCGTGGAATGCGTATTCGATACCCTTCGTATCGAGCCACTTGCGCGCTTTCTTCACGGTGTCGCAATTGGGGATGCCGTAGAGGTGTATCACAAGCTAAGTCCTACTGGTTGGAACACATGAAACACTGTCCTAGCGGGAGAAACCTTACTCGCAAATGAGCGCATATTTCCCATTCGAAACCGATGCTGCTGGATTGGATGATTGCCCATGCCCACGCCTTACATAAGCCACTGCATGTAGAACAGATCAGCGCGACGCAAGATGCGCATCGGCAATCGCCACCGCGAGCGCATCAGCCGCATCGGCGCCTGCGATCTGCGCTCCTGGCAACAGTACCTTGAGCATGGCCTGGACCTGAACCTTGTCCGCACCACCTGTGCCGACAACAGACTTTTTGACCAGCCGCGCGGCATGCTCATTCACCACCAAGTTCGCCGCGCCGCAGGCCGCCAATACTGCGCCGCGCGCTTGCGCCAACTTCAAGGTCGATTGGGCGTTTTTGTTGACGAACACTTCCTCTGCCGCCACGCGATCAGGATTGTGGGCAGCGATCACGGCCGTGATAGCACTGTGCAGCTGATACAGCCGTTCTGCCATAGGCGCCCTGGCATTGGTTTTAACTTCGCCATTGGCGACATGGCTAAGCCGCGATCCCTGGGCACAGATCACGCCCCAGCCGGTGCAGCTGAGCGACGGATCAAGGCCGAGGATTAGCGTCACCGGCAAGCTCAGCCCTCAAGCTTGGCCATGACCTCGTCAGAAATCTCGTAATTGCCCCAAACGGTTTGAACGTCATCATCATCGTCCAGCACATCGATCAGCTTGAGCAGCGTTCCTGCGTTCTTCTCGTCCAGCTCGACAGTCAGATTGGGCTTCCAGGCGAGTTTGACTTCCTTGGCTTCGCCAAGCGACTTCTCCAGACTGCCGGCAACTTCATGCAGATCTTCTGCTGCTGTCCAAATTTCGTGGCCGTCTTCTAATGAGGAAATGTCTTCCGCGCCCGCTTCCATCGCGGCTTCGAGCACTTTCTCTTCGTCACCAGCTTCCGGACCATACTCGATGAAGCCCAAACGTTCGAAACCATGCGCCACCGAGCCTTCAGTGCCCAGATTACCGCCATTCTTGCTGAAAGCTGTGCGAACCGCAGTTGCAGTACGGTTACGGTTGTCGGTCAGTGTTTCGACGATGATTGCACTGCCACCGGGGCCATAGCCTTCGTAGCGGACTTCTTCGTAATTCTCGTCATCGCCCGCGCTGGCTTTATCAATCGCGCGCTGGATATTGTCCTTCGGCATCGACTGAGCTTTTGCCGTATTGACCGCCAGCCGCAGGCGCGGATTCATATCCGGATCGGGCGTGCCCATCTTCGCCGCCACGGTGATTTCGCGGCTCAGTTTGGAAAACAGGTTAGAGCGCTTCTTGTCCTGCGCACCCTTGCGGTGCATGATGTTCTTGAATTTGGAATGGCCTGCCATGGGTTGTCATTCTTCCGCATTTGAAAGTTTGCAAATCTGAGGGTCGCATTAGCCGCATGACAGGTGAATCCACAAGCCTTCCGTCGCTCATTACGATGCGCGCGGAATGGGGCCATTTTCTCGGCTTTCTCAAGCGACCTTCTCTACCAGATAATCAGGCGAGTGATCTGCGCGAAGGCGCACGCGCAGTGTCGCGCATATTAGCGCTCGATCTGATTGCAATGGGAACGCTGCTGGCGATTGCCGGGGCGGTAATGGCATCGGGGATAGAGATACCCGAGACAGCGTTGGCGGGCATCGAGATCACGCCGGGAATCATCTTTGCAGTGATCCTTGTCGCACCGGTCAGCGAGGAAATCCTGTTCCGCAGCTGGCTGTCGGGCCAGCCGCGCTATTTGATCGCGTTTCCGATACTATTGGTCGCCGGACTGACCGCTGTCATGCTGGCCGCAAACAACACGGGCGAGAACGCAGAAGTGTCGGTTGGCCTCGCGATCATTGCTGGCGCGTTGCTGAGCCTGATCATGTTCGGTGTGCTTTGGCGGCGACCACCGATGCGCTGGTTCCGCACATTATTCCCGGCGATGTTCTGGCTCAGCACTATCGCCTTCGCCTGCATCCACCTGGCGAACTTCAGCGAAGGCAATTGGATGACCTTGCTACCATTGGTCCTGCCACAATTCATCCTTGGTGCTCTGCTTGGCTATCTGCGCGTCAACTATGGTCTGTGGACCGCGATCGCGCTCCACATGATCCACAACGGGTTGATTATCACTATTGTGTTGGCTGCCAGCAAAGCTGCAGGGGCATCTTAGACCTTCACCGCTGTTCCACTGGCCGATACCATCAGCATCGAGCCGGTATCGCCGATCACTTCGTAATCAAGATCGATGCCCACCACGGCATTGCCGCCGCGCGTCGCGCATTCCGCTTGCAGCTCTTCAATCGCCTGATTGCGCGCGTCCGCCAGAATACGCTCATAACTGCCCGAACGCCCACCTACGATATCGCGGATATTGGCGAACAGATCGCGGAACAGGTTCGCGCCGACGATCACTTCGCCAACCACGATCCCGCAATATTCCTGGATCAGCTTGCCTTCGATTGTGGGCGTTGTGGTTACAATAATCTCGCGCGCATCTTTCCAAGGACCGGCCATAAATTTCTCCTTCTTACTGTATTACCTAGATAATACGCGAAAGCGAAAAATCAACCGAGCCCCAGCGCCGTCTTATAGGTGTCGAGCACCATTTCCATTTCATTGCGATCATCAGGCTTCATTTTGCGCAAGCGGACGACCTGACGCATGATCTTGGGGTCGTAACCGACCGCCTTCGCTTCTGCATAAACATCGCGAATATCATCAGCGATGCCTTTCTTCTCTTCTTCAAGGCGTTCGATGCGCTCGATCAAAAGGCGCAGGCGATCATCGGTGGCGTCGGCCATCTTTACTTGTCTCCATTGGAATGAGAATCACTTTGGACACGCGATAGCCAGCAAGATCAGCCGCGTGAACCGGGCACGCGATCAATCCACTCTATTTTTCGCGACACTGGCTTCCATCGCAGCCAGTTGTTCTTCGGTAGCGGGTTTTTGCCGGGTCGCTTTCCACTCATCTTGTGGCATGCCGTGGATCAGTTCGCGCGCCGCTGCTTTGTCACCATCGAAGCCCGCATCGCGGATCCAGTCGGCCAGGCAATTGCGGCAGAATCCCGCCAATCCCATCAGCTCGATATTCTGCGCGTCATGGCGATGCTGAAGGTGGCGCACCAGCCGGCGAAAGGCCGCAGCCGCTATTGCGTCGTCCAAATGATCAAGCGCGTCTAGTGAATTCGTATCCATCGCATAGTATCCCTTGTGACTATTCCTTGAGTTGCAACACAACTTTGTCATAGCATCAACGCATGTCACGTACTGCACTCAATCGGCTTGATCCACGCGGCCGCAAAGTCAAGATTTTGGCAACAATCGGTCCGGCGAGCCGATCGCCGGACGTCTTGCGCCGTTTGCTAAAGGCGGGCGCAGATGCGTTTCGTGTCAACATGAGCCATGGCGAGCACAAAGACCATGCCGACACAATCGCGGGCATTCGTGCGCTAGAAAAGGAATTCAACCGCCCGATCGCGATCCTTGCGGACTTGCAAGGGCCCAAACTGCGGGTGGGACAATTCAAGGATGGCCAGGCTGTTATCCGGCATTCAGGCCATTTCACGCTCGATCGCAATCCCGAACCGGGCGATGAGACCCGCGTTTGCTTGCCGCATCCCGAATTGTTTTGTGTGCTCGAGAAGGGTCAGCGTCTGCTGATTAATGACGGCAAAATCCGATTGCGGGTCATCAAAGCCAGTGAAGACAAGATCCTCTGCTCCGCTGAGGTCGGCGGTTTGATTTCAGATCGCAAGGGCGTGAATGTTCCTGACGCCGAAGTTCCGATCCCGGCTTTGACCGAGAAGGACCGCAGAGACCTGGCCTTTGCGATGGAACAGGGTGCAGATTGGATCGGCCTTTCCTTCGTACAACGCCCCGAAGATCTGGCCGAAGCGCGCAAGCTAATGAGCGGACATGGTGCATTGTGCGCCAAGATTGAAAAGCCGATGGCCGTGCGCCGCTTGAGCGAAATCATAGAGATGTCTGACGGGATCATGGTTGCGCGCGGCGATCTGGGTGTCGAGCTTGAACCCCAGGAAGTGCCGCCGCTGCAGAAGAAAATCGTCAATGCTGCACGCACAGCGGGCAAGCCGGTGATCGTCGCGACGCAAATGCTGGAAAGCATGATCGAGAGCTCAACCCCGACGCGCGCGGAAGTTTCCGATGTTGCCAACGCGGTTTACGACGGTGCCGATGCCGTAATGCTGTCTGCTGAAACCGCAGCGGGCGAATGGCCCGAAGAAGCGGTCACCATGATGGACAAGATCGCCGAGCAAGTCGAACGCAGCGAAGATTATCGCGCCCGCGTGCGTTTTCTTGATACGCCGCCCGATGCCACTACTTCGGACGCCTTGGCCCATGCTTGTATGACCATAGCAGACACGGTTGCAATCAGCGCGATCAATGTCTTCACATCATCCGGCTCGACCGCCCGGCGCGTGGCGCGCGAGCGCCCTGACACCCCGATGCTAGTTCTGACCCCATCGATCAAGACCGCACGGCGCGTTGCTTTGCTTTGGGGTGCGCATTCTGTCGCGACAAAAGACATTGGCAGCTTTGAAGAGATGATCGCCAAGGGTAAACGCATGGCGCTGCGCCATGGTTTCGGCAAGGCTGGCAGCAAGCTGATCGCGCTGGCCGGCGTTCCCTTCGGCACGCCCGGAGCGACCAACCTGCTGCATGTCGTGACGCTTACCGGTGACGAGCTGAACAAGCGCGAGGGTTAGCAGACTTGCATTTCCGCCACCAACCATGGCGGATATCAGGTAAAGCAGGTTGGTTAAGGCGGGGTTGACGTGGCCTGAGAGCTACCCCGAATAGGCGGCACGTTGCAGCCTCGCACGCACTTCAGCTTCACCGATCAGCGGCAATAGCTCACCCATATCAGGGCCGTGATCCATGCCGGTCAGCGCCTGGCGCAGCGGCAAGAACAGCGCCTTACCCTTGCGGCCCGTGGCATCTTTCAAGGCGTTGGTCAGGCAATGCCAGGGGTCATCTGACCAAGCGAGCATTGCGGCAGCCTGCGCCAGATAGGTGCGGTCTTCCGCCCCGAATTCGATCCGGTCAATGGGGCCGGTGACCAGACGCCACCAATCGGCAACTTCGCCAATCGTTCCAATGTTGGGTTGTACGGCGCGCCAGCCAGCTTGATCCATCCCTTCGGGCAGGCGGTGCCGGACCGCCTCGAACGGCATCGCATGGACGATCGCGGTATTGATCCGATCCAGCTCGGCATCATCGAATTTCGCAGGCGCACGGCCAAAGGTAGATAGATGGAAAGTGCTGAGCAGAGCTGATCGATCAGAGATCGGCTCAACCGGCAGGGAAGTTCCGAGCCGCGCCAGCGTGGCAATCAATGCTTCCGGTTCGATCCCGCGTTCGCGGAACGCATCGCAGCCAAGCGAACCAAGACGTTTGGAGAGCTTACCCTCTTTGCCCACCAGCAGCGCCTCATGCGCGAATTCCGGAGCGGCGGCGCCCATGGCAGTGAACATCTGGATTTGGACCGCCGTGTTCGAAACATGATCTTCGCCGCGCAGCACATGGGTGATGCCCATTTCGATATCGTCAACTGTGCTTGGAAGCATATACAGCCAGCTGCCGTCCGCGCGGCGGATTACCGGGTCGGACAGAAGTTTGGGATCGAATTTGGAAGCGCCACGAACACCGTCATCCCATGCAAGTGCTTCGTCGTGGTCAAGTTTGAATCGCCAATGCGGCGCAATGCCTTCGGCTTCCTTGGCCGCGCGCTCCTCTTCTTTGAGCTCCAATGCACCGCGATCGTAGATTGGCGGCAACCCGCGCCCCAGCTGCACCTTGCGCTTCAGCTCCAGCTCCTGCGCAGTCTCGTAAGCCGGATATACGCGGCCCGCTTGTTTCAGCTTTTCAAATGCAGCGTCATAGCGATCCAGCCGTTGCGATTGCCGTTCTTCGCTGTCCGCCTCGATCCCGAGCCACACCAGATCAGCGCGGATTGCATCGACATATTCCTCTTTGCTACGCGCAGCGTCGGTATCATCGATCCGCAATACGAATTTACCGCCGCTCTTCTTGGCGAGCATCCAATTATGCAGCGCGGTGCGGATATTGCCGACATGCAGGCGGCCGGTCGGAGAAGGTGCGAAACGGGTAGTGGTCATGCGCGCCCCTATAGGCGGCCTGCGCTGGAGTGAGAAGTGTTTGCTGACGTGTCAGTGCGAATGTCTAGCCGAATTCTGCCACAATCAATTCACCAGCCGCATTGGCAATGGTCTTGCGAGTGTCGGACGGCATTAGATCAGCAAGTTGGGCATCGAAGCCGTCAACATTGTTCTCAGCAATTGCCTCAAGGGCGCGGGCTATTATGAGTTCGTCATGGCTCAAAATCTGGCAGCATCATCGCTGCACATGCACCGGCTCCGGCCAGACGTGCGCCATCGATTCAAACAGCTGCAGCGATTTTACAGCGACAGTGATACTCCCCACCCGGCTTGTCAGTTCAGCGACCGGGTCACGGCCAGCCTTGCGATATACTGCGACCACACGCAGTCTGAAGATGAAGCGCTGGGCAATCGGAGAAAGGTCGTTGACCGTGGCTGGCACATGCAACCTCGCAATCCAGCCCGCGGCACCCCTGGTCTCCCCGCCATGTCTGTCCTTCATCGCTGCCCATCCTCAATCTGATGGAGACATGGCTAGTTTATTTGCAAATGGTTCGCAATAGCATTTATAGAGGTGGTGAGGCAAAGAAAACCCCGCTGAAAGCGTACTTCCAGCGGGGCTTTTATCTGTTAAGCCAGCAAAGCTAGCGAGAGTTATTCAGCAGCAGTTTCGCCGCCACCCATAGCTGCCTTCATCGCGTCTTCTGACGGAATGGCATCAGCCACCGGCTCTGGTTCAGGCGCATTGGCCGCTGCCAGCGTTTCCTGCTGCTTCTTCCACTGTGCACGCAGCGCAGCGTCACGGCTGGAGGCCATTACACGCATGCGGTTCATACCAGCGCCCGTACCAGCCGGGATCAGGCGGCCCACGATCACGTTCTCCTTGAGACCGATCAGCGTGTCCTTCTTGCCTTCAACCGAAGCCTGCGTTAGCACGCGGGTGGTTTCCTGGAACGATGCAGCAGAGATGAAGCTGCGTGTTTGTAGCGACGCCTTGGTGATGCCGAGCAAGATTGGCGTACCCTGGGCAGGCTTCTTGTTCTTCGTCAACTTGGCGTTGTACTGGAGCATTTCCTCGTAATCGACCTGCTCGCCCGGCAGCAAGGTGGTGTCGCCGCCATCGGTGATCTCGACCTTCTGCAGCATCTGGCGAACGATCACCTCGATATGCTTGTCGTTGATCTTCACGCCCTGAAGTCGGTACACTTCCTGAATTTCGTTGACGAGATATTCAGCCAGCGCTTCGACGCCCATGACTTCAAGAATGTCATGCGGGTTCGGCGAACCAGAGATCAGCGTATCGCCCTTCTTCACGAAGTCGCCTTCCTGAACGTCGATGACCTTGGTCTTCGGGATCAGGTACTCGACGCGATCCCCCTCCTCGGGAACGATCGCAATCTTGCGCTTCGCTTTGTATTCACGGACGAATTCGATCTTGCCCGAAATCTTGGCGATAACCGACATGTCCTTTGGCAAGCGCGCCTCGAACAGTTCGGCAACACGTGGCAGACCACCGGTGATGTCACGCGTCTTCGCGGCTTCGCGCGATGCACGTGCCAGAATGTCACCGGCTTGAACCGTCTGACCGTCCTGCACCGAAAGGGTTGTACCCGGAGCCAGCATATAACGCTGCGCTTCGGTTTCGCCTTCTTCGGTCTGACCTTCGCCCAGAAGTGTCATACGCGGACGCAGATCTTCCTTCTTCTTGCGGCCGGTTGCACGGTTCTCTGTTACAACACGCTGAGCGATACCGGTGGCATCGTCGGTGCGTTCTTCCAAAGTCGTGCCTTCGACAAGATCCTGATACTTCACGACACCGGATTGCTCGGTGATGATCGGCAGCGTGAACGGATCCCATTCCGCCAGACGATCACCTTCCTTCACCTGCGCGCCATCCTTGTTCATCAGAACCGTACCATAAGGTACCTTGTGAATTTCACGCTCACGGCCTTCCTTATCGATCACGGCAATCTCACCATTGCGGGCGAGCGAAAGGATACGGCCCTTCGAATCCGTGATCGTCGGCATGTCGCGATATTCGACCTTACCGTCAGAGATAGCCTCAAGGTGGCTGGTTTCGTTGAGCTGCGCCGCACCACCGATGTGGAACGTTCGCATGGTCAGCTGCGTACCAGGCTCACCGATTGACTGTGCCGCGATAACGCCGACAGCTTCACCGATGTTCACTGGTGTACCGCGAGCCAGGTCACGGCCGTAGCATGTGCCGCAAACGCCCTGCGCTGCTTCACAAACCAGCGGTGAACGGATCTTGGCCGACTGAACTTCCGCATCCTCGATCGCTTTCACCATCGGTTCGTCGAGCAGCGTGCCGGCCTTGGCGATCACTTCGCCAGTTGCGGCATTGACCGCGTCTTCGGCCAGCGTACGGCCCAGGATACGTTCACCCAGTGATGCGATAACCGAACCGCCCTGAACGATCGCGCGCATTTCCAGCGCGTTCTCGGTCTTGCAGTCTTCTTCCACGATAACGCAGTCTTGTGACACGTCCACCAGACGGCGGGTCAGGTAACCTGAGTTCGCCGTCTTGAGCGCTGTATCAGCCAGGCCCTTACGCGCGCCGTGGGTCGAGTTGAAGTATTCAAGAACGGTCAGACCTTCCTTGAAGTTCGAGATGATCGGCGTTTCGATGATCTCGCCAGATGGTTTGGCCATAAGGCCGCGCATACCGGCAAGCTGCTTCATCTGCGCTGGCGAACCACGCGCACCAGAGTGGCTCATCATATAGATCGAGTTGATCTGCGCTTCCTTGCCATCGTCACCGATTGGCTGCGCTTTAATCTTCGCCATCATCGCATCGGCCACCTGGTCACCGCAACGGCTCCAGGCGTCGATCACCTTGTTGTACTTCTCTTGCTGAGTGATCAGACCATCCTGATACTGCTGCTCATAGTCAGCAACCAGGGACTTGGTCTGGTCAACCAGATCATCTTTCTCGTGCGGGATGATCATGTCATCCTTGCCGAAAGAGATGCCGGCCTTGAACGCGTGACGGAAGCCCAGCACCATGATCGCGTCAGCGAACAGCACGGTGTCCTTCTGGCCCGTGTGGCGGTACACTTCGTCGATCACGTCACCGATATCTTTCTTCGTCAGAAGGCGGTTGATGATGTCGAATGGAACCTTGTGGTTCTTCGGCAGACATTCACCGATCAGCATGCGGCCCGGCGTCGTGATAAAGCGCTTCATCGAGACATTGCCGTTTTCATCGGCTTGCGGGACGCGAGCGATGATCTTGCTGTGCAGGGTAACCGACTTGACCTCCAGCGCCTGATGCACTTCAGCCATGTCAGAGAAGCGTGGCAGCTTCTCGATCTTGGTGCCGTCCTTCTCTTCGATGAATTCAGGCGTCTTCTCCTGACGTTCCATCGAGAGATAGTAGAGACCCAGAACCATGTCCTGCGAAGGCACGATGATCGGCTTGCCGTTGGCTGGCGACAGGATGTTGTTGGTAGACATCATCAAGACGCGCGCTTCCAGCTGAGCTTCCAGGCTCAGCGGAACGTGCACAGCCATCTGGTCACCGTCAAAGTCAGCGTTAAATGCGGCGCAAACCAGCGGGTGAAGCTGGATCGCCTTACCTTCGATCAGCACAGGCTCGAACGCCTGGATGCCCAAACGGTGAAGCGTAGGCGCGCGGTTCAGCAGAACCGGGTGCTCACGGATCACTTCATCCAGGATGTCCCAGACTTCCTTGCGCTCTTTCTCGACCCACTTCTTCGCTTGCTTCAGGGTCATCGACAGACCCTTCGCATCGAGACGTGCGTAGATGAACGGCTTGAACAGCTCCAAAGCCATTTTCTTTGGCAGACCGCACTGGTGCAGTTTCAGTTCCGGACCGGTCACGATGACCGAACGGCCTGAATAGTCGACGCGCTTACCGAGCAGGTTCTGACGGAAGCGGCCCTGCTTGCCCTTGAGCATGTCGGACAGCGACTTCAGCGGGCGCTTGTTCGCGCCGGTGATTACGCGGCCACGGCGACCATTGTCGAACAATGCGTCGACCGATTCCTGAAGCATGCGCTTCTCGTTGCGGACGATGATGTCCGGCGCACGCAGTTCAATCAGGCGCTTCAGTCGGTTGTTACGGTTGATCACGCGGCGATAGAGATCGTTGAGATCGGACGTCGCGAAACGGCCACCATCCAGCGGCACCAGCGGGCGCAGCTCAGGCGGAATAACCGGGATCACTTCAAGGATCATCCATTCCGGGCGGTTGCCCGAATCGATGAAGCTTTCGACAACCTTCAGCCGCTTGATGATCTTCTTCGGCTTCAGCGTAGACTTGGTCGTTGCAAGCTCTTCCAACAGGTCATCGCGTTCTTGCTCAAGATCAAGATCCATCAGCATGGCCTTGACCGCTTCCGCACCGATGCCGGCGCTGAATGCGTCTTCGCCATACTCGTCCTGCGCTTCGAGCAGTTCGTCTTCGGTCAGCAGCTGGAATTTCTCCAGCGGCGTGAGGCCCGGCTCGATCACGACATAATGTTCGAAATAGAGCACACGCTCGAGCTGCTTGAGCTGCATGTCGAGCAGCAGGCCGATGCGCGAAGGCAGCGACTTCAGGAACCAGATATGCGCAACCGGCGCAGCCAGTTCGATGTGGCCCATGCGCTCACGACGCACCTTGGTCACAGTCACTTCAACGCCGCACTTCTCGCAGACGACGCCTTTGTACTTCATGCGCTTGTACTTGCCGCAAAGGCATTCGTAGTCCTTTACCGGGCCAAAGATACGCGCACAGAACAGGCCGTCACGTTCTGGCTTGAACGTACGGTAGTTGATGGTTTCCGGCTTCTTGATCTCGCCGAAAGACCAGCTGCGGATACGCTCTGGCGAAGCGATGCCGATCTGGATCTGGTCGAATGTTTCCGGCTTTGCCAGCTGATTGGTGAATTTGCTCAGTTCGTTCATTTTTCACATTCCCTTACGGGTGGATTCTTCGGGGCGGTTGAAGGAAGAGGCCAGAAGCCTCGTCCCCTTATTCCGCCGCCTCCGGCCATTCGTCCTCGTCTTCGCCATCGCTCAGCGACTTCAGTTCGACATTGAGGCCAAGGCTGCGCATTTCCTTCACGAGAACGTTGAAGCTCTCTGGAATGCCCGCTTCGAAGGTATCGTCACCCTTGACGATCGCCTCGTAAACCTTCGAACGGCCAACCACGTCGTCAGACTTGACAGTGAGCATTTCCTGCAGGGTGTAAGCAGCGCCATATGCCTGCAGTGCCCAGACTTCCATCTCACCAAAGCGCTGGCCACCGAACTGCGCCTTACCACCCAGCGGCTGCTGCGTGACGAGCGAGTACGGACCGATCGAACGTGCGTGGATCTTGTCATCAACCAGGTGGTGCAGCTTGAGCATGTAGATGATGCCCACTGTCACCTTACGGTCAAATGCGTCACCTGTGCGGCCATCATGGAGGACCGACTGGCCAGAGCTGTGAATGCCGGCTTTCTCAAGCTCGGTCGTCACATCGCCTTCACGCGCGCCGTCAAACACCGGTGTGCCCATCGGGACACCCGCAGTCAGATTGCCGGCAAGCTCGACGATTTCCTCGGTGCTGCGGGCATCGATTTCATCGTGATACTGCTCACCATAGACATTCTTCAGACGGTCAATGACCGCTGTAGGCGGCTTGGCTTTCTTATAGTCTTCCGCCGCGTTCGGGTTGTCCAGCTTCCACTGTTCAAGATCTTCAGCGATCTGCATGCCCAGCCCGCGCGCTGCGAAGCCAAGGTGCGTCTCAAAGATCTGACCTACGTTCATACGCGAAGGCACGCCCAGCGGGTTAAGCACGATGTCGACCGGAGTACCATCCTCAAGGAACGGCATGTCTTCGATCGGCAGAATGCGCGAAATCACACCCTTGTTACCATGACGCCCGGCCATCTTGTCGCCCGGCTGCAGCTTGCGCTTCACAGCCACGAAGACCTTGACCATCTTGAGAACACCTGGTGCCAGCTCGTCACCGCGCTCCAGCTTTTCCTTACGGTCTTCGAATTTGGCATCGATCACAGCGACGGCTTCGTCGTACTGGCTCTTCACCGCTTCGATTTGCGTCTGGCGCTTGTCATTCGCAACAGCGAACTTGAACCACTCGAAACGTTCAACACCTTCCAGCATCTCTTCGGTGATCTTCTCGCCCTTCTTCACAGCCTTCGGTGCTGCAGAAGCGGTTTGACCGATCAGCATGTCCTTCAGGCGGTTGTAGGTTGCACGGTTCAGGATCGCGCGCTCGTCCTGACTGTCCTTGCGCAGGCGCTCGATCTCTTCATGCTGGATCGCCCGTGTACGGTCATCGATCTCGATACCGTGACGGTTGAACACACGCACTTCAACGATCGTGCCCGCAACACCCGGCGGCAGACGCAGCGACGTATCGCGAACATCCGAAGCTTTCTCTCCGAAGATAGCGCGCAGAAGCTTTTCTTCCGGCGTCATCGGGCTTTCGCCCTTCGGAGTAATCTTGCCGACCAGAATATCGCCCGGATGCACTTGCGCACCGATATATACGATACCTGCTTCGTCCAGATTACGGAGAGCTTCTTCACCGACGTTCGGAATATCGCGTGTGATGTCTTCCGGACCAAGTTTGGTGTCACGTGCCATCACTTCGAATTCATCGATATGGATCGAAGTGAACACATCGTCTTTCACGATGCGCTCGCTGATCAGGATCGAGTCTTCGTAGTTGTATCCGTTCCACGGCATGAAGGCGACCAGGCTGTTCTTGCCCAGTGCCAGTTCGCCCAGATCGGTCGACGGACCGTCAGCGATGATGTCACCTTGCTCGATCACGTCGCCCACCTTCACCAGCGGACGCTGGTTGATGCAGGTGTTCTGGTTCGAACGCTGGAACTTCTGAAGCGAATAGATGTCCACGCCTGACTGGCCTGGCTCTACATCGCCGATCGCGCGGATCACGATACGGGTCGCATCAACCTGGTCAACGACACCGCCGCGGCTGGCAGTGATCGCAGCGCCCGAATCGCGCGCCACGGTCTCTTCCATGCCGGTGCCAACCCAAGGCGCTTCCGCCTTGACCAGCGGCACAGCCTGACGTTGCATGTTTGATCCCATCAAGGCGCGGTTCGCGTCATCGTTCTCTAGGAACGGGATCAGCGAGGCTGCAACCGAAACGAGCTGCTTGGGCGAAACGTCCATCAACGTGATCTGCTCACGCGGCGCCATGAAGTAATCGCCATTCTGACGTGCAGAGACGAATTCTTCCGCAAAGCTGCCGTCTTCGTTGAGCTCGGCCGAAGCCTGCGCAACAGTGTGACGCTGCTCTTCCATCGCGGACAGATAGATCACTTCGCTGGTGACCTTGCCATCAGCAACAGTCCGGTATGGCGTTTCGATAAAGCCGTATTTGTTCACGCGGCTGAATGATGCCAGCGAGTTGATCAGACCGATGTTCGGGCCTTCAGGCGTTTCAATCGGGCAGATACGACCATAGTGGGTCGGGTGAACGTCGCGGACTTCAAATCCTGCGCGTTCGCGTGTCAGACCGCCCGGGCCAAGCGCCGATACGCGGCGCTTGTGGGTGACTTCGGACAGCGGGTTGGTCTGGTCCATGAACTGCGAGAGCTGCGAAGACCCGAAGAATTCACGCACAGCGGCCACAGCCGGCTTCGCGTTGATCAGATCATTCGGCATCACTGTCGACACATCGACGCTGCTCATGCGTTCCTTGACCGCGCGCTCCATGCGCAACAGGCCGACGCGGTACTGGTTTTCAAGCAGCTCACCCACAGAGCGAACACGGCGGTTGCCAAGGTTATCGATGTCATCGATATCGCCCTTGCCGTCTTTCAGGCCGACCAGCTCCTTAACCACAGCAAGAATGTCTTCCTTGCGCAGCGTGGTGACTGTGTCTTCTGCATCGAGATCCAAACGCATGTTGAGCTTTACACGGCCAACCGCAGAAAGGTCGTAGCGCTCGCTGTCGAAGAACAGGCCTTCGAACAGGGCTTCAGCGGTTTCGAGTGTAGGCGGTTCGCCCGGACGCATAACCTTGTAGATGGCCTCAAGGCCTTCTTCACGGTTTTCAGCCTTGTCGACTTTCAGCGTGTTGCGGATCCACGGACCGGTATTGATCTCGTCAATGTCCAACAGATTGATCTGGTCGATGCCAGCGTTATCGAGCGCTTCGACATGCTCCAGCGTGAGTTCATCACCCGCTTCGACATAGATGCGGCCGGTCTTCTCATCGATCATGTCGACCGATGCATAACGGCTTACGATCTCTTCGGTTGGAAGCAGCAGCTCTTTCAAGCCGTCTTTTTCCGCCTTGTTCGCTGCGCGCGGGCTGATCTTATGGCCGGCCGGGAAGATTTCTTCGCCGGTCTTGGCGTCGACCAGAGCAAACGCGGGCTTTTGACCGCGCCATTGCTCCGCCACGAACGGGATAGTCCAGCCTTCGCCCTTCTTGCCAGAGGCACGCTTCCACGCGACCTTGTCATAGAAGTGGTCGAGGATTTCTTCGCTATCCATGCCAAGCGCGTAGAGCAGCGCCGTTACAGGCAGCTTGCGCTTGCGGTCGATGCGGACGTTCACGATGTCCTTGGCGTCGAATTCAAAATCTAGCCAGCTGCCGCGATATGGAATAACGCGCGCTGCAAACAGAAGCTTGCCCGAGCTGTGAGTTTTGCCGCGGTCATGGTCAAACAGCACACCTGGCGAACGGTGCATCTGCGACACGATAACACGTTCTGTGCCATTGATGATGAATGTGCCGTTCCCGGTCATGAGCGGCATATCGCCCATG
This sequence comes from Altererythrobacter rubellus, assembly GCF_030284385.1. Classification (NCBI taxonomy): domain Bacteria; kingdom Pseudomonadati; phylum Pseudomonadota; class Alphaproteobacteria; order Sphingomonadales; family Erythrobacteraceae; genus Altererythrobacter; species Altererythrobacter rubellus. Next base: position 669,696 of record NZ_CP127221.1, on the reverse strand, counting down.
TAAACATCCTGTTCCTTGATATCGAGGACGGAGCGGGTTTCGGTTTCCTGGTCGACTTCGAACACGATCAGGCGCAGCGTCACCTTCATGGGCGCAGCATAGGTAATTCCGCGCTGCTTGCACTCTGTGGTGTCGTGCTTTGGCTCTTCCAACACGTAGTGAACGAAATCAAGCTCGGCCGTGCCGGCAAAATCACGGATCGGGAAAACGCTGCGCAGCGTCTTTTCCAGACCGGAAACATAGTCGATTTCCTTGTTCGAACGAAGGAACTGTTCGTAGCTTTCGCGCTGAACCTCGATCAGGTTCGGCATATCGACTACTTCATGGATGTCGCCGAAAATCTTACGGATACGCTTCTTTGCTGTACCCGACGCCTTTGGGGCCTTTGCCTTAGTCGCCATGGAGAGGTGTGCCTCTTGATTTATGCATCAGCCAGGTGCTGGCTAACTATTCGTGAACTCAAACGGTCACGCGAAATTTGACTCCGGGTCACGACACAAGAAAAGGCCGCAGCGAAAGGCACGCCTTCTCCGGCGCGCTGCTGCAGCACAATCGTTCGTCGCGAATATGGAACCCATCGCTTCCATCCTTAAAACCGAATCCCGCGCATGAATCGGAGTTGCTCGAAGCTGATGTCAAATGGCTACATAGGAATGGAGTGCACGCCTGTCAAATGGCTATATTGCGGCGGTAATTATCAGGCGCATCCGGAACCCTGATTTCGGGTCAATTTACCACCAGTCTTAGCTTTGATTCGACCGCCATCTGGGATTGCCGGGCTGATCAGCAAGCGGCAATCCAGCGCACGTCCCTCGCGATCAAACCGGCGGCGAATGACCAGCGATGGCTCACAAAAGGGCAGTAACCGGTGCACTTCAGGCTGGCCATGCTCAACCCGGCAATACCAGGCAAGGTCGGCAATCTGATCCGGGCCAGACATGTCCCAGGCCCGGTAGGAACCGGCTTGATGGACAGGCGCGGTTTGATGATGCGGCATAGGCAGGTGCTAAACGACAAATGACGCAAGTACGAGATGCCATTCGTTGACCCGCCAATCCAGCCCGATGGGGGCATTTGGCTTGACTCTGAACCCAATCCCGCTAATTGAGCGATCCGACTGCTTTCGAGCGGTCATCCGTCCGAGACAGTTGGTGAAGGCAATCGGGCCTTCTTAATTTCCAGCCTAGACGGGGAAACGAGATTTCTCGCGATGCAATGTGCATTGCTTTCGCCTGTTTCGCAGGCACTCCTTCCCCATCAACGGACTCGCTTCGGGGCATAAGCCTCGGGGCTAATTTGAGCCGGTCGCCGGAGCATTCGTGCAATGGCGATCATAGTGAAGGAGTATGGCATGGATCGTTCGCAAAAAGCCGACGCGGTCGCTCAGCTTAACTCGGTCTTCAACGAGGTTGGCGTGGTGGTTGTCACCCGCAATCTTGGCCTGTCGGTGGATCAGTCCACTGAACTGCGCGGGAAGATGCGTGAAGCTGGTGCGTCCTTTAAGGTTGCGAAGAACCGTCTCGCCAAGCTCGCCCTGAAAGACACCGATTACGCCGGTCTCGATGAGTTTCTCACCGGACCGACTGCACTGGCCTGGTCAACTGATCCGGTCGCAGCCGCCAAGGCTGCTGTCGATTTCGCAAAGTCGAACGACAAGCTGGAAATCGTTGGTGGATCGATGGGCACGCAGGTTCTCGACGAAGCAGGTGTCAGGGCGCTCGCCTCGATGCCAAGCCTCGACGAACTGCGCGGCAAACTTGTTGGCCTCGTCAACGCACCTGCAACCAAGGTTGCTCAGGTCGTTAACGCACCGGCTGCCAAGCTTGCTCGTGTCTTCGGTGCCTACGGCGCCAAGGACGCTGCTTAAGAGACGCTTTCGCAAACGCGATTTTGAACCACGTTTTGGGGGTGTGACCTGGATAGGCCGCCCCGCACAATTGGAGTAAGACATCATGGCTGATATTGCCAAGCTTGTTGAAGAACTTTCGAAGCTGACTGTCCTTGAGGCAGCCGAACTCGCAACTGCACTTGAAGAAGCATGGGGCGTTAGCGCCGCTGCTGCTGTCGCTGTTGCTGCACCTGCTGGCGGCGGCGATGCCGGCGCTGCTGCTGAAGAAAAAGACGAATTCGACGTCATTCTCACCGGCGACGGTGGCAAGAAGATCCAGGTCATCAAAGAAGTCCGCGCCATCACCGGCTTGGGCCTCACCGAAGCCAAGGGTCTCGTTGAGGGCGCTCCTAAGCCTCTCAAAGAAGGCGTCAACAAGGCTGAAGCCGAAGAAATCAAAGGCAAGATCGAAGCAGCTGGCGGTACTGTCGAACTCAAGTAATTGAGTTTGCAGGACTGCTTGGGCTCGCTCAAGCAATCTTGATCTTAAGTTTTGTGGGTGTCTTGAAGCGCCCGCAGATGGAGGGGCGGTACCGCAAGGTGCCGCCCTTTTTCTTGGTGTCTCTTAGCGACCCAGATGACGACACTCGGTTTAGTGCGACTATCCCTGCATTCTTACAGGGCCGCCGTTTTCCAGCCACTGCGCATAATCTGCAGGAAGCTTGCGCATTGCCAGCGCCCGTTGGTGCCTTTGTGAATGAACGTGTCTGCCCCGCCCTTAAAAGCAAAGGAGATGTTCTCTCGGACCACTTTCGACGGGTCTTTCTTGACCTCAGCAAATGTGCAGCGCTTCACGACATCCGCCCACAATTCATCGGGCACCTCGATATTAAGGAAATCGGCGATATCCCGCATCTGGCCGTCCAGATCGCTTAGAAGATCGTTGAAATGGACGAGCTTGATGTTGGGCAAGTACCAGAAATTCCAGAAGGTTTGCGCATAACTGAGATGCGACCAATAGGGGTAACCGCCAATTTCCCAATCAAACCAGCTTTGCGTGATCCAATCCCGCCAGATCTGCTTCGTCTGACCGGTGAACCTGGGAAACTCGTCTCCGACGCGGCCCGGCAGACCGTTTGCAGCGGCAGAGAACTCTTAAGTATGGCTTCCCCAATGGTTGAGCAGGGACATGAATACATCGCGGGGATCGCGGCTCACGCACAGGTACTTCGCTTCGGGGAAATACGGAAGCCCGTCTAGCGGAGTGTGTGTCTTGATATAGCGGCGGTGTACTTGCGCTTCGAGTTGACCGAACACCATTTCCAGAGGAATAGGCCGGAAATCAAGCCAAGGGGAGATGAACGAAGCGGGCCCGGGCAAATCACCGTCCGGAAAAAGGAGGTTGCCGACAATTGTCTGCATCAAGGTCGTTCCGGCCTTATGCGACGTTGCGACCACGATATCGTCATCACGCGGAGTGAACCAATTCCACCGCGTCGAATCCAGATAATGATTTTAATAGATGCGTGAACGTGTCGGCATGCTCGTCATCAAACGGATTCCTCTCAGAGCGCGACCCTTGTGAGCGGCAGGCTAGTGCGCCTTCGCATTCTAGGCAAATTGAAAGCGCCATCGAACCAAATGATCTTCCGCTAGTTCGATTTCGATCTGCCTGCGGACTTCCTGATCTTTGATGGCGGTGTAACCGCTATGCCGCAGCACGCGCGCTAAGTTTCGCCGGCTGCTACAACAAGCTTTGACAGACGCGCCCACGCATATATCCGATCCGGCTTCATGCGTGAGACAGAGCATCTTGATACGCCCTCATGGCGCAAGGAAACCGGCGAGATGTTCAAGCTCGCATGGCCGCTGGTGCTCGCCAATCTTATGCAAATGGGCATCTACATGGTGGATGTCATTTTTATCGCGCGGCTAGGTGAAGCACCGCTTGCGGCATCTGGCCTTGTTGCGGGCTTATTCGGGCTGATCGTATGGTCCTTGGCGTCGCTTTCGGGTGCGGTTGCACCACTGATTGCCGAAGCTATTGGCGCGAAAGGCCGTTCGCTAAGACCAGTACGCCGCGCCACTCGCATGGCCCTTTGGGTAGCGCTCGTCACAGGGATATTAGGCATGGGCCTTGCGTCGCTGCTTGGCCCCGTCATGCGCGTAACCGGCCAAGACCCAAGTATCATCGCGCTCGCGCTTGAGTACAACTCCTTGGTCGTATTCTCGCTTATGCCGATGCTGCTCGCGTCAGTCTTGCGCAACTATGTATCGGCGCTCGGCTGGCCTGTGTTTGCAACGGCGATCACTGCGCTTGGTATTCCTGTGAACGCCATAGCCAACTACGCCTTCATTTTCGGCAACCTCGGTGCACCAGAGATGGGGCTGACCGGTGCGGCGGTCGCTACGATCATCACGACCTTGATTACCCTGGGTGCGTACATCTTGGTGATCCTCATCTTCCCTAAGCTGGCGCGCTATCGCATCTTCCACCGCTTCTGGCGCCCCGACTGGAAACGTTTCTGGCGGATCGTGCGCATCGGCACACCGATTGCGTTGACCGTTGCGGCGGAAGCAGGCGTTTTCAGTGCCGCCGCATTCTTGATGGGCCGAATTGGTGCGGCCGAGCTGGCCGGTCATATCGTCGCGCTCAATATCGCCGCACTGGCATTCCAGGTTCCGTTCGGCGTGGGACAGGCCGCAACCATTCGGGTGGGATATGCCTATGGCGCAAGAGACAAGGACGGGATCAAGCTGGCTGGCTGGGTCGCGTTGACAATCGGAACCGGCTTTATGGCGTTCACCGCTTTGGCAATGGTTTTCATTCCCGAGCCGCTGCTGCGCATCTATGTCGACATAGATGACCCCAAGAATGCAGCGCTGGTCGGGTTTGCGCTGCAGTATTTGGTGCTCGCGGCAGCCTTCCAATTGGTCGATGGCCTGCAAGCGGTTGCTGCTGGAGCATTGCGAGGCCTGCAGGACACTCGCGTGCCGATGTGGATTGCAATATTCAGCTATTGGGTGCCTGGATTTGGCCTTGCCTTCGTGCTTGGTTCCTTCACAAATCTTGCCGGTGTTGGCCTATGGATCGGGCTGGCAACGGGCCTAGCGTTCGCAGCGGTCCTGCTTACCTGGCGCTGGATGTTGCGCGAACGGATCAGGCTGACGCTTCGATCGGCCTGAACGACCGAAAATTCTGAAAAAATTTGTTGGGCAAGCTGTTGACTCATGCAGCTGGCGCACCCATTTACCCCCTCGCTGGCACTCTCACAAGGAGAGTGCCAATTCGTGATTATCAACCCAAGCAAGAAAGGTCATTACCATGGCATTTCGTCCGCTGCACGACCGTGTATTGGTCCGTCGCATCGAAGCCGACCAGAAAACCGCTGGCGGCATCATTATCCCAGACAGCGCTCAGGAAAAGCCAAGCGAAGGCGAAATCGTCTCCGTTGGCGAAGGCACCCGTGACGATTCAGGTAACCGTGTTGCACTGGACGTCAAAGCTGGCGACCGCATCCTGTTCGGCAAATGGTCCGGCACCGAAGTCAAACTCGACGGTGAAGACCTGCTGATCATGAAGGAAAGCGACATTATGGGGATCATCGGCTGATCAGCCGGACACCCACACGCTTTTCCCTCTTTCATTTGAATACCAGGAGAAACAACTATGGCTGCTAAGGACGTAAAGTTCGGCCGTGATGCCCGCGAAGGCATCCTCAAGGGCGTAGATACGCTCGCAAACGCTGTGAAAGTCACGCTTGGCCCGAAAGGTCGCAACGTCGTGATCGACAAGAGCTTTGGTGCACCGCGCATCACAAAGGACGGTGTGACTGTCGCCAAGGAAATCGAACTCAAAGACAAGTTCGAGAACATGGGCGCTCAGATGCTCAAGGAAGTTGCGTCGAAGACGAACGATCTTGCTGGTGACGGCACAACGACTGCAACGGTTCTGGGCCAGGCAATCATTCGCGAAGGCATGACAGCCGTCGCCGCGGGTATGAACCCGATGGATCTGAAGCGCGGCATCGACCTCGCAGTCGAGAAAGTGGTCGCAGACCTCGTCGGCCGTTCAAAGGATGTCGCTGGCTCATCTGAAATCGCTCAAGTCGGCATTATCTCTGCCAATGGCGACCGTGAAGTTGGCGAGAAAATCGCTGAAGCGATGGAAAAGGTCGGCAAAGAAGGCGTTATCACCGTTGAAGAAGCCAAGGGCCTCGAGTTTGAACTCGATGTTGTTGAAGGCATGCAGTTCGACCGCGGCTACCTCAGCCCGTACTTCATCACTAACCCGGACAAAATGACGGTTGAACTCGACAACCCATACATCCTGATCCACGAGAAGAAGCTTTCGAACTTGCAGGCGATGCTTCCGATCCTCGAAGCGGCTGTCCAGTCTGGCCGTCCGCTGCTTATTATCGCAGAAGACATCGAGGGCGAAGCGCTGGCGACACTCGTTGTCAACAAGCTGCGCGGTGGCCTGAAAGTGGCTGCGGTCAAGGCACCGGGCTTCGGTGATCGCCGCAAGGCGATGCTGCAGGACATTTCGATCCTCACCAAGGGCGAAATGGTCAGCGAAGACCTCGGCATCAAGCTCGAGAACGTCACGCTCGGCATGCTGGGTGAAGCCAAGCGCGTCACTATCGACAAGGACAACACCACGATTGTTGACGGTGCCGGCAGCGAAGCTGACATCAAGTCTCGCGTCGAACAAATCCGTGCGCAGATCGAAACCACCACAAGCGATTACGACAAAGAGAAGCTGCAAGAGCGTCTTGCAAAGCTTGCTGGCGGCGTAGCTGTGATCAAGGTTGGCGGCGCTTCGGAAGTCGAAGTTAAGGAGCGTAAGGACCGCGTTGATGACGCGCTGCACGCTACCCGTGCTGCGGTTGAAGAAGGCATCGTCCCTGGCGGCGGTACAGCTCTGCTTTACGCAACCAAGGCTCTTGCTGGGCTGAAGGGCGCGAATGATGACCAGACCCGCGGTATAGACATTGTGCGCAAGGCTATCCTCGCTCCGGTTCGCCAGATCGCTCAGAATGCTGGCCATGATGGCGCAGTGATCTCTGGCAATCTGCTGCGCGAAGATGACGAAAAGCAGGGCTTTAACGCAGCGACAGACACCTATGAAAACCTGGTGGAAGCTGGCGTGATTGACCCTACCAAGGTTGTCCGCACAGCGCTGCAGGACGCGGCATCGGTTGCTGGCCTGTTGATCACCACCGAAGCGGCGATCACTGACGCTCCGGAAGACAAGGCTGGCGGCGGCATGCCCGATATGGGCGGCATGGGCGGCATGGGCGGAATGGGCGGAATGGGCGGCTTCTAAGCCAACCCACACGCTTCAAAAGCTGAAAAAGAAGAGCCCCGTGGGACTTTCGTCCCGCGGGGTTTTTCGTTGGTCGAAACGCCCGATTTGAAGGCGACCAATTTCAGCGCGGGTGTGCGGCATCAGGATCAACTGGGGTAGATGTTAGGGCGAACGCAGCTTGATGAACTGGCTCACGGTGCCGCGGCTGCCGAATGGCTCAATCAGAAAGCCATCGGCGGGCAGATTGAAGAGGTGCTGGTAATTGCTGACCCAAAGACCCTTGGTGAAATGCGCCAGCATTATCATACAGAGCTTCGCAGCAAACTTGCCGGCGAAATCGACAAGACATTGACTGGTCTGCCGATCGATAAGATCGAAGCCGCAATCGACGCAGCCTGACCTGTCAGCGGGCAAGAAAAAGGGCCGGAAAGCTCCGGCCCTTCTCAAACCAGTCATTGAACAAACAGATCAACCGCCCTTACGGCTAGCCTGGACCATTTCGAGCACCTCGTCAGACCAGGTTACCTGCGTCTGCGTTTGCGGATTGAACACATCACCCGGATATTGTGCGGCTTCGGCTGCAGCAATTTCCTCTGCCGTCAGGAATTCACTCGGCTCAAGCGCAAAGACGTCAAGTCCGCGAGTAATCTCGGTCGCATAGATACGGCCATTGTACCAATAGGCCGACCAATAGCCCCCCGTTATCAACTGGTCGTTGTCGATTGGTCCACGATCAAAAAAGGCGATCTCTTTCGGGTTCTTTGCGTCCGTGAAATCAATCACTGAAATGCCGCCCTGATACCAAGCCTGAACGAAGATATCGCGCCCAGGCACCGGGATAATCGAGCCGTTATGAGCGACGCAGTTTTCCTTGCTGCTTTGTGGTGCAGGCAGCTTGTAATTGCTGCGGAACTCTAGCTTGCCATTTACCACTTCATAGATTGCGTTGGCGCCCCAGTTCATCGGGTCACCAGCCTGGCAGCGCGGGCGGCCACCGCCACCCCATTCATCCGTGAACAGCACCTTGGTACCATCATTGTTGAATGTGGCCGAGTGCCAATAGGCGAAGCCAGTGTCAGTGACATCGTCGATACGCTGCGGATTGTATGGATCGGATATATCCATGATGATCCCATTGCCTGAACACGCACCAGCCGCGAGGTTCAACGACGGGAAAACAGTGATGTCATGGCACTGGTTCGTATCACTGGTTTCCTGCGTTCCATCGCCATGGTCACCGCCACGCCACAGGCCCGCAATATTACCACCCTTTGCAAATACGCGAGGGCTTGACGTGATGCGAGCAGCAGACGGATCAGCGAGCGGGATCTCGATCACGTCAATGCTGAACAGCGCAGTTTCATCGCCAGCACTGTTGAAGCAACCCTCCAGCTCTTCATCGTCGCGAACATAAGAGGTGCCCGAGTTATAGAGCACTATGCGTTCATCATTGGCATCGACAATCGAGTGCGTGTGCGAGCCGCGGCAGGTCTGCACCTGCCCGACTTGCACAGGATTGCGAATATCGGAAATGTCGAAAACGCGAACACCACGGAAGCGTTCTTCATTGACATCGCCCTGAACCCCTTCGAGCCCGCAATCGAGCCGTGCGCGGCTGTCCTGGACACTCATCACGAGAATGTCGCCGACGATGGAAACGTCACCTTGTCCGCCCGGGCACACAATCGAACTGACCAGCGTTGGAACGCCATCTTCGCCCAATTCATAAGCGTTGAAGCCGTGATAATTGCCCGCGACCATCATATTACCGGAAAACGCGATATCGGTGTTTGCAAAATCCAGTGGCGAAGAACGACTACTGAAGCGGGGTTCCGCCTCTTCACCATCGTCCGCACTGTCTTGGTTTGCATCCTCTTCATCATCATCTTCGATGCGCGGCTGAAGACCAGCCGGATTTGCAGGATCAAAGAATCCAGCTGGCTTCGGCATTGCAGTGACCAAGCGCAGATTGCTGATCGCTTCACCTGCGTCACGGAAACCTGCAGCTAGCGTGGCACGCGGATCATCTGACAGCCCGGCAAGCAATTCGTTCATCCGTTCGACTTCAGTCTTCTGATCGCCCGCAACATCGTTTGTGAACTCAAACATCACAGGCTCATAAGCAGCGCCTGGCTGGCTGTGCAGATCATCGACCATATCAATTGCTCCAGCATGATGACGGATCATGAGTTGCAAAAACAGGCGGTCAAAAGCCGTGCCGCTAGACGCGGCGAGCTCTGCCATTTGAGCCGGCGTTGCCATGCCCATCATCTCGTGGTGCCCATGATGCATTGAATGATCGCCACCATGATGCGCCATCTGCATAGCCACAGGCTCGCCGCGGTCGGTAAGCCAGCCGGCCATGAAATCAATCTCGTCCTTCTGGCTCGCATTGATCCGGCCGGCGAGCGCGACGATATCTTCATTATTGGTACGGCCATCAACCAGCGCGGCCATCTCAACAGCTTGCTGGTGGTGGACGATCATGCCCTGCATGAAATCGACATCGGCAGGCGTATAGGTCGCACCGGCAAGCTGGCTCGCCTGTTCGACTGTCAGAACGGTGTTCCGTTCACCGGGCGCACCCGGCTTCACGATTGGAACACCTTGCGCAAATGCAGCGGTGGAACTGCTTACCATCAGCGCGGCAACAGCAGCCTTCATACCTGCCGATGACAGGCTGACGCGATCAATATTCATGCAAAAACCCAATTCTCTCAAATATCAAGCATGCCGCCACAGCATGCCCGCACTCAAAGCCAGAATATGGCCAACCCCGCAAACCCGCTAGACCCCGGCCCTGCGCAAATGCGCCAATATCTATGAAAACGATTGGCGTCACTCTGCAAACGACATGCATAGCCCAGTGGTTCCTTACATTTTGCAGGAATCCGGTCGCATCTCCGGAACATCCGGTCGCCCCGAATTGCTTCAATGCTTGCCTAGGCGAATCCCGGTCTGTTAATCTCCCAACAACACAAAACAGGATAGTTCACCGAGTATGGAACAGTTTTTGGGAAAATCGCTGATCGCCGCCTTGGGCGCAATTGCGTTTGTCGCAAGCCCAGTTCTGGCGCAGTCAAACGACCTCGAAGCCGCTTTCGACAGTACCTTTGGCACAGAGGTCAGGGCACCAGAGAGCTTCGAAGCCGTCTACGAGACATCTTTCGAGCGGCGGATCGCGCAACTGGCAGACGGCAGCCGCGGCCGCATCGGTGTTGCTGCCATAAATCTTAACACTGGTGAAGAGATTGCGGTACTTGGCGATCAGTTGTTCCCGCTGGCTTCGACCAGTAAAATTGCCGTGGCTGCTGCCTATCTGGAGCTGGTTGAACAAGGCCGGTATTCGCTGACAAGCGAGTTTCCACTGTTGATCCCGGTCCGTTCAGCGAAGTTTTCTTCGCGAGCTGCACCGGTTCGCGAAGGCAATTATATGCCGGCCAGTGAGCTGATCGAGATCATGATATCTCGATCGAGCAATCCCGCGACTGACGCGCTCCTGCGTGTGGTTGGCGGACCCGCAGCCGTGAACGACTGGATGCGTCGCCAAGGCATAAAAGAATTCAGTATTAATCGAGATATCGCAACTCTAGTGCGCGATGATGGAGAGTACGATCCATCCGCACACATCGACACACGCGATGCCGCCACGCCCAAGGCCATGGTAGAGCTTTTGCAAGGCCTCTATCAGGGTAAGTTCCTGTCCGCCCAAAGCCGGCAAGTGATCCTTGACGCTATGGCAAAAACCCGCACGGGAACGCGCCGGATTCCGGCCGAAATGCCGGGCTATGTCCAAGTGATGCACAAGACCGGTTCGCTCAACAACACGTCCAGCGATATCGGAATTCTTGAAGGCCCGAACGGACATGCGATTGCTGTTGCGATTTATGTGACCGGTCAAGGCGCGCGGGGCGCTCGCGAAGCCCGGATCGCTTCGATTGCGCGTGCACTTTATGATGGCTTCGCAGAGAAAGCCGGCGTGGCGAGCCCTCGGGTCTGGACCAGTACGGCCCGTCCCGGCGGCTGATTCCTCTTACCTATTTCGCGGTGCTTAAGCCGCAGCATAGAAAAAGGGCGGCACCATCGCTGGCACCGCCCCTATTTCAATCGAAAAATCGATTTGAGCTGAAATTACTCAGCAACTTCAGCAGCAGCTTCTTCAGCAGCTTCAACAGCGCCGTCTACTGCTTCTGCAGTTGCGTCAGCAGCTTCACCAGCAGCTTCGTCTGTAGCTTCAACCATTGCGTCGGTGTTTGCTTCAGCGTCTGCAGCCATTGCGTCTGCAGTTTCAGCAGCCGAATCAGCAGTTTCCGAGCAAGCAGCCAGGCCAAGAGCAGAAGCTGCAACAGCAGCAGCAAGTACGATCTTACGCATAATATAAATCCTCGATCAGCAAGTGTGTAAGGCAGATCCGATCTGGGTCTGCCAAAGCGAGCTTCTCGCATCGCTTCGACTAGCTAAATAATGGCTGGAATGTGGCAATGCAAGCGAAACCACACGTTCTCGCCTCTTTTCCGCCTTATTCTTCACCGTTGGTCGTTCACCTCATTCCCCGCGCAACGTGTGGGAAAATCGCCAGAATGACGGCTTACACGCGGGGCAAAGCGCTGCTAGCAAGCACATATGGCCGAGCATCAGCATCTTTATCTCGTCGACGGATCGTCATACATTTTTCGCGCCTATCATAGGCTTCCGCCGCTCACCGATCCCGAAGGCACACCGGTAGGCGCAGTCTATGGCTACACCACGATGCTCTGGAAGCTGGCCACTGACCTTGATGAAGCAGATGGTCCAACCCATCTTGCGGTGATTCTCGACGCTTCGGGGAAGTCTTTCCGCAACGATATTTTTCCCGAATACAAGGCCAATCGCCCCCCTCCACCGGAAGATTTGGTGCCACAATTTCCACTGATCCGCGATGCGACCCGCGCGTTTAGTCTCCCTTGCATCGAAGAGCAGGGTCTGGAAGCAGATGATCTGATTGCAACCTATGCCCGTGCCGCGCAAGCGCAGGGCTGGGACGTTACAATCGTGTCTTCAGACAAAGATCTGATGCAGCTTGTTGGCGAGAGAGAAGGTCCGAATGGGCCGGCGCGCATCGATATGCTCGATACGATGAAGAGCCAGCGGATCTACATCGAAGAAGTAGAGGCGAAGTTTGGGGTGAAACCCGAGCTGGTGGGTGATGTGCTGGCGCTGATGGGCGACAGTGTCGACAATATTCCCGGGATCTATGGAATTGGTCCCAAGACAGCAAGCAAGCTGATCGCAGAGCACGGCTCGCTAACCGCAGCGCTGGATTTTGCGCCGGAGATGAAGAAGTCAAAACTGAAAGAGCGGCTGCTGGAAAGCAGACAAGACGCGGAGATGAGCCGGGTCTTGGTCACTCTCAAGGAGGATTGCGATCTTCCGCAACCGCTCGATGAGTTCAAACTCGATGGCGTGCCTCCCGAACCATTGGCAGCGTTCTTGGAAAAGCATGGGTTCAGTTCGCTTTTGCGGCGGTTGGATTCTGGGAAGGGAAGCCCGGAGCGGCCCAACAATCTGAACCCTGCAAAACAGGAAACTGAAGGCGCCGTTGCTTCGGCACAGGGCAGCCGGCAACCGCTGCCAGAGATGCCGGCTGTGGATCGCGGCTCTTACGAGACAGTCCAGACCATGGAGCGTCTTGAGGCGTGGATCACACGCGCAACCGCCGCACGCCTCGTTGCCGTCGACACCGAGACCAGTAGCCTGGATGCAATGCGCGCAGAGCTGGTCGGCGTAAGCCTCGCGCTAGGCCCGAATGATGCATGCTACATACCGCTTGCACATGGCGGCAATGATATGTTCGCCGAAAGGCCCGAGCAGATTGATCGTGACCAGGCGGTGGCCGCTCTCAAGCCGCTGCTGGAAGACGATTCGGTCATCAAGATCGGTCAAAACATCAAATACGATATCAACGTGCTTTCGCGGTATGGCATCGATGTGGCGCCTGTTGATGACACAATGATCATCAGCTTCACGCTTGATGCCGGTCGCGGTGAAGTCGGCATGGGCGGGCACGGCATGGACGAATTGTCTGACCGTCATCTGGGCCACACTCCGCTGTCCTTCAAGGAAGTCTGCGGGACGGGAAAGAAAGCGATTCCTTTCGGGGAAGTGGATCTCGATCGCGCTACCGAATATGCCGCCGAGGACGCCGACGTAACCTGGCGTTTGCATCGTCACATGAAACCAAGGCTAGCTGATGAAAGTGGCACGCGCATCTATGAGCGGGTCGACCGCCCTCTCATTCCTGTAGTGGCCCAAATGGAGCGTCACGGCATCAAGGTTGACCGGGCACGCCTTTCCAGACTTTCAGAAGAATTCGCCAAGGAGACAGCTCGGCTCGAAGGGGAAATTCACGGCATAGCGGGACAGGAATTCACGGTCGGAAGCCCCAAGCAACTGGGTGACATTCTGTTCGACAAGCTTGGGTTCAAAGGCGGCAAGAAAGGCAAGAGCGGGCAGTATTCAACCGACCACAGCATGCTGGAAAAACTCGCCGGCGAAGGCGCGGAAATCGCGAAGAAAGTCCTCGAATGGCGTCAGCTTGCGAAGCTGAAATCGACCTACACCGACGCTCTGCAAGAAGCGATCAATCCCGACACGGGCCGTGTGCATACGAGCTATTCTCTGGTCGGCGCGCAAACTGGCCGGTTGTCATCAACTGACCCCAATCTGCAAAACATCCCGATCCGGACGCCAATCGGGCGCCAGATCCGCGAAGCCTTTGTCCCAGATGAAGGCAACGTCTTGCTGGCCGCTGACTATAGCCAGATCGAATTGCGGCTAGCTGCGCATATGGCCGACGTCCCGACATTGAAAGAGGCCTTCGCGCAAGGCGAAGACATTCACGCGCGAACAGCCAAGGAGATGTTCGGTGAAGTCAACCGCGATACGCGGGCGCAGGCCAAGACGATCAATTTCGCCATACTCTATGGCATTTCGCGTTGGGGGCTGGCCGGGCGGCTGGAGGTAGAGCCGGATGAGGCGCAAGCGATGATCGACACCTATTTCCAGCGGTTTCCCGGCATCCAGCGATATATTCACGAGACACTGGAGACGGTTCGCGAGCGCGGCTATTCCGAAACACTGTTCGGTCGCAAAACCTGGTTCCCAAGGATCAACTCCAAGAACGTTGCAGAACGCCAGGGTAGCGAACGCGCCGCGATCAATGCCCCGATTCAAGGGACCAGCGCTGATATCATCAAGCGTGCCATGGTCCGCATGATGCCCGCGCTGGACGACGCCGGTCTCGGTCACGTGCGCATGCTGTTGCAAGTGCATGACGAGCTTGTGTTCGAACTGCCCGAAGGCGACGTTGCTGCGGCCTCACCCATTATCGAGCGGGTTATGGCGGAAGCCGCTGGGCCAGCCGTAAAACTGGATGTGCTGCTGGGCATTGAGATCGGAACAGGCATCAGCTGGGATGCGGCACATTGACCGGCACACCTGAGCCATTTCCGGCATGTGTTGCAAAATGCCAATTCAGCACATACGCCGCTCGCAATGTTTGACCAAATCAATCCAGCTAGCTGGCGCATCGATTTGAATGTTCTGGCTTATGACATCACCGTATCCGCGCTGATTGTCGCGGTCGCGGTCGTTATTGCCTATTTGATTTACCGCGCAGCATTCCACCTTGTCAGCCGCGTAACCCGCGTTTCGGAGACAAATGTCGATGACGAGATTGTCGGCCGCATCCGTGCGCCGATCAAATGGTCCTTTATCGCCATCGCCGTCACCCTTGCGGCGCAATATGATGCGTCGCTGGGATTGCTGTGGGAACCGCTGGCTCAGTTCCTGCGACCCGCTCTGCTCGGCTGGATTGCATATAACGCAGTGAAGGGCTTCACCGCCGCCATCGAAGCGCGAATCGAGATCAGCGATGATCCTGTTGCAATGCGCAGCCGGCGGACCCGCCTAGCTGTGCTTTCGCGCGTTCTGACGTTCGGGATAATCGTCATTACCGTTGGACTGATGCTGTTTACTATCCCATCGGTGCGAGCAATCGGCACGACAATGCTGGCTTCTGCAGGCCTCGCTGCTCTGGCTATCGGTGCAGCAGCTCAACCCGCACTCAAATCGTTGATCGCTGGCCTTCAGATCGCATTGACCGAGCCACTTAGGCTCGGCGATCTTGTCAAAGTCGACGGTGAAGTAGGGCGCGTCGAAGAGATCAGGATGAGCTTCATCACTGTCCGCACATGGGACGAGCGGGTGATCATTGTGCCCACGTCGCGCTTCCTGGACGCAAGTTTTGAAAACTGGTCGCGCGAGAACGAAAAGCTTTCCGGTCCTGTCATGCTGCACCTTGATCCGATCGCCGATGTAGCGCCGATTCGCGCCGAGTTTGAGCGCTTCGTCCGGGCGCATGAGCTTTATGACGGACGCAACATGGCGCTTCTCATGACTGAGGCTTATCCCGAAAGTGTCGAGCTGCGTTTGTCAGTGAGCGCCAGTACCATAGGCGAACTTTGGCAGCTGCGTTGTGACCTTCGCGAACACATGCTCAAATGGCTGCGCGAGAACCAGCCCGATGCGCTGATCCGCCACCGGCTCGAAGTCCCCAACGGCCACCCGAAGGCGGGCGAGCCGTAAACGCAAGAGTTCTTATTCGATCCCGCTCTCTTCAGGCGAGCTGCCATGCTTCGCGACCCGAGCCGATCTCTGCGTTGCCGCGTTGCAGGCCATCGAGCCGGATGACGTCGAGCGATTCATCCTCAGTGTAAGCCGCCATGGCGATCGCTGGCGTACTGCGTTTGCCGGTTATCTCTACAACATCGCCTTCGGTGATTCCCAGCTCCTGAAAGGCGGAACGCGGAATTCGGGCAATACCCTGACCCGATTCCTCTTGCCGCGCCGCTGCGACTTGCAGGCGAACGGACTTCAGACCTTTTTTGGTCTTCTCTTTCTTGGGAGAATCAGCGTCGGCCATTGGGCTCTCTTTGATTGCGAACAGAGATCGTCGAACCGCTAAGCTAGGAAGCTCAGAGGCGGAGTGCAATCAAACTATGATATGAGCTGTGCGGGCGAGCAATGCAGGCCAGGCAAGAAAAAAGCCCGGTCAAAAATGACCGGGCTTGAAAGTCTTTGGGAGAGGATGCCTAAAAGGCACCGTCTATTTGCAGTGCAGCATTGTTTTTCGCAAGTGCGAAAAGAACATCCTGTGTTGCAAAATGCGCAACAACCTTAGCGCTCCGACTCCGTAGGTTTCTGAAATTTCATCATAAAGCGGTTGGTTTTGCCGCGCACACTCTCGTCGAAGATGGATTTCGTTATCTCGTCATCGCTGCGGCGCAACATATCCGACTGGCCGACAAGCACAAACCCTGCCGCCTGCATTGCCGCGAGCACTGTGGTGGGATCAATCCGGTGGACCGCATCCACCACTTCCCGGGTATCCCCGGACTGTCCGACATGATCGATCACAATTACGTGCCCTCCCGGCTTCAACGCCGCAAGCCAGTTGGCAAGCATCGCGCGCTCGTCGATCCGCTCCATCTGGAAGCACTCGGACGTCCAGTAGATGTCATGAAAGGTCTGATTGGTGAAGATCATGTGGACACTATCGGGCGCCAAAACCATGGCACGATTGCGAGTTCCGATTGGCCGGATATTGCTATGCCTGTCAGTTCTCGCTTCCCAGATTCCTGGATTGTGGAATGCAGCAGGATTGAGCGCATAGACAGCGCCCCTTGCCTTGGGCCAGCAATGCACTGTAGTAGCCATCTCCTGCCATGAAATCGGCAGTAACACCGCCTCCTGACGGTCCTGAGAAGCGCAAAACTTCGACCGGGTTGCGGCCTTCATCCAGCGCCCAATCTGCTTCGCTACGGCTTTGGTCTGCCACTGCATCGCTTGCCGGATCGGCCAATGCTGGCGTCCCCCAAGCAATTACGACACTGGCCAATGCAGCCAGCATTGATTTTCTTCGCATTTCACTACCCCTTGGTTGCAAGGGCAGGAGTGTACCATTGAAGCGATTTCGCAATCCCGCACCGACCAAGGCGCGACGGTTTTCGATCAAGAGAGCGGATGACAGCCGGCTTTCAAGACGCTAAGCGCTGCCGCTACGTAACCCTCTCCATACGAACTCCAACGAGGCGTTGATGCAAAAGATTTTTCCCGATGCCGCGGCCGCCCTGGAAGGGCTGCTATCAGATAACATGTTGATCGCCGCCGGAGGCTTTGGCCTTTGCGGAATTCCAGAGCGGTTTCTTGACGCGATCCGTGAAAGTGGCGTCTCGGGCCTGACCTTTGCCAGCAACAATGCCGGAATCGATAACGAGGGGATCGGCAAGCTGTTGCGCACCAAGCAAGTCAGGAAGATGATCAGTTCCTACGTGGGCGAGAACAACGAGTTCGAGCGCCAGTTCCTGTCCGGCGAACTGGAGGTTGAATTCTGCCCGCAAGGTACCCTGGCCGAACGCATGCGCGCCGGCGGCGCAGGCATCCCCGGATTCTACACCAAGACCGGGGTTGGAACACAGGTCGCCGAAGGCAAGGAACACAAGGACTTCAACGGCGAAACCTACATCCTGGAACACGGAATTTTTGCCGATTTGTCGATCATCAAAGCGTGGAAAGCGGATGAGACCGGCAATCTGATGTTCCGGAAGACCGCACGCAATTTCAATCAGCCCGCGGCGACATGCGGCAAAGTCTGCGTCGTCGAAGTCGAGGAGATCGTGCCCATCGGCGAGCTAGACCCGGATTGCATCCATTTGCCCGGTGTCTTCGTGAACCGCATGATTGTGGGCGCGCCATACGACAAGAAGATCGAGTTCCGTACGGTGCGCGAAAGGGAGGCCGTATGAATCCGATCGCATTCGCAGTTGCGCTCTCGCTCGCTGCCATACCCGCCTACCCGGCATTCGCAAGTCATCCCGAAGGAGTAGAGCTCGTGGTCAATGAACAAGCCGCCATTCAAACCACTATTGATGGCGTCTATGATGTGATCTCGGGTCCGGTCGGCGCGGCGCGCGACTGGGACAAGATGCGAGCTCTGATGACCGAAGATGCGCGTCTCACGCCAATCGGGACCGACGGCCACAGCTCGTATGACGTGGATGGCTATGTTGCGCGGTCAGAAGAGTTTCTGATGAGCCAAGGGTTCTTCGAGATCGAAACTGGCAACCGGATGGAAATCTATGGCAATCTCGCCCAAGTCTGGTCCGCCTATGAAGGCCGCACCGGTAGTGCGGATGGCCCTGTCTTCGTGACCGGCATCAACAGCTTCCAGCTGGTAAAAACCGAGAATGGCTGGAAGGTTTTCTCGATCCTGTGGCAGGCCGCTAATGACAAGCTGCCGGTTCCTGCTGACCTTGCCGAGACGGAGGCCGAATGATGAGCGCTGAAGCAAAAGGCTGGGACCGCAACCAGATGGCCGCGCGTGCGGCGCAAGAGCTGGAAGACGGTTATTACGTCAACCTTGGCATTGGTATCCCGACGCTGGTTGCCAACCATATTCCCGATGGCATGCATGTCACGCTGCAAAGCGAGAACGGCATGCTGGGTATCGGCCCATTCCCCTATGACGACGAGGTTGATCCGGATCTGATCAACGCTGGCAAGCAAACCATCAGCGAGCTGCCGCACAGCGCTTATTTCGACAGCGCAACCAGCTTTGCCATGATCCGCGGCGGGCATATCGACCTGACTGTGCTGGGCGCGATGGAAGTTGCCGAAAACGGTGACATCGCCAACTGGATGATCCCGGGCAAGATGATTAAGGGCATGGGTGGCGCGATGGACCTTGTTGCGGGCGTGAAGAAGATCATCGTGGTGATGGATCACGCCAGCAAGGCGGGCGAGCCAAAGTTCATTCCCGAATGCACCTTGCCGCTGACAGGCACCAATGTGGTCGACATGATCATCACCAATCTGGGTGTATTTCACCGCAAGGATCACGAAAGCCCGTTCCGCCTGATCGAGCTGGCACCGGGTGTGACGGAAGATGATATCGCCGCCCAGACAACGGCGAAATATGAAGTCGCGCTGAGCGCATAGCCCATGTGGCTCGAAAAGCCTCGCAACCCGAACGCCCCGCTGGCCGGGCTCAAAGTGCTTGAGCTGGCGCGAGTGCTGGCTGGGCCATGGGCAGGGCAAATCCTCGCCGATCTGGGCGCGGATGTGATCAAGGTCGAAGCGCCGGAGGGGGACAATACGCGTATCTGGGGGCCACCCTGGGTCGAGCATAATGGCGAAAAGACCTCGGCCTACTATCACGCGTGCAATCGCGGAAAACGTTCGATCGTAGCGGATTTCCGCCAGCAGGAAGATATCGCTAATGTTATCGGGCTCGCTTCCGGGGCGGATGTAGTGCTCGAAAATTTCCTTCCGGGAAAGCTCGCTAAATTCGGCCTGGATTATCCGACGCTGTCGAGGGCAAACCCTCAGCTTATCTATTGCTCGGTCACAGGCTTCGGACAGGATGGCCCACGGCGCAACGAACCCGGTTACGACTTCGTGATCCAGGGCATGAGCGGATTCATGTCTTTGAACGGTGAGCCCGGCGGCGATCCCATGAAGTTCGGCGTCTCGATTTCTGACCTTTCCTGCGGCCTATATGCCGCCAATGCCATTCAGGCGGCGCTGCTGATGCGCGAGCGCACCGGAAGGGGACAATGGATCGATATGAGCTTGCTCGATTGCTCGGTCTCACTGCTCGCAAACCAAGCTTCGAGCTATTTCGCGACCGGCACAAATCCACCGCGTATGGGCAATGCGCATGCGCAAGTCAGCGCCTATGGCGTATTCCCGAGCAAGGACGGCCCGGTCGTGCTGGCACCTGCAAACGACAATCTGTTTCGCAAGCTGCTGAACGTGCTGGGCCGGGATGATCTGCTCGATGACGCCCGCTTTTCTTCCAACGAAGCCCGTGTCGCCAATCGCGAAGAAGTCGACACCATGATCGCTCGAGAAACCGTTCTTTGGGAACGCGATGTTTTGCTGCGCCACTGCGCAGAAGCTGGCGTACCTGCCGGCCCGATCAACAATCTGGATGAAGTCTTCGCAGACCCCCAGATTCAAGCCCGCGGCATGCAGGTGAAGCTAGACGGAATGCCCGGCGTGCGCAGCCCGTTTAGATTCTCCGACGCAGAGTTGGCGCTGGACAAGCCTTCGCCAACATTGGGCAAGGACAGTTAAGCGACCGCAGCTTTCAGATCATCGATCAAATCGGTCCGTTCCCAAGGAAACAGATCGCCTTCAGGGGTACGGCCGAAGTGGCCATAGGCCGCGCTCTTGCGATAGATCGGCTTATTAAGACCCAGATGCGTGCGGATCGCGCGCGGGGTCAGCCCGCCCAGCTTGCCGATCGAATTGATCGCCGCTTCGAGCTTCGCATCGTCAACGGTGCCAGTACCGTGCGTATCGACATAGAGCGATAGCGGCTCCGAAACGCCAATCGCATAGGCGATCTGGATCGTGCAGCGTTTGGCAAGGCCTGCCGCAACAACATTCTTTGCAAGGTATCGCGTGATATAGGCCGCCGAACGGTCCACCTTGGTCGGGTCCTTGCCGCTGAAGGCACCGCCGCCGTGCGGCGCGGCACCACCATAGGTGTCGACGATGATCTTGCGGCCCGTCAGGCCAGCGTCACCATCGGGCCCGCCGATCACAAAGCTACCGGTCGGATTGATGTGCCATTGTGTCTCATCGGACAGGAAGCCGTCGGGTAGAATATCTGCCACCACGCCCTTCACATAGGACTTGAGCTCGGCTTCTTTCGCACCCTCGTCATAGCCCTCCGCATGCTGAGTGCTGACCACCAGGGCCGTGCAAACAACCGGCTTTCCATCCTTGTAGCGCAGCGTGACCTGGCTCTTGGCATCTGGCTCCAGAAAAGGTGCCACGCCAGAATGACGATCCGCGGCGAGCCGCTCCAAGATCTTGTGGCTGTAATCGAGCGTCGCAGGCATCAGGTCAGGCGTTTCATCGCAAGCAAAACCGAACATGATGCCCTGGTCGCCGGCACCCTCGTCCTTGTTCGAGCCTTCGGCACCTGCGTCGACGCCTTGCGCGATGTGCGCCGATTGGCCGTGCAAATGGTTTTCAAACGTCAAGGTCTTCCAGTGGAAGCCGTCTTGCTCATAGCCGATATCACGCACGGTGGTGCGGACCGCCTGCTCGATCTCTTCCTTGGCGCCGGGAGCCCAGCCGCCGTTGACCGCCCATTCCTCGTTATTTTCGTCATACATTGGTGCGCAGCGAATTTCGCCCGACAGAATGACGCGCTGCGTCGTGGTCATCGTCTCGCAGGCGACACGCGCTTCCGGATCTTTGGCGAGCATGAGGTCAACAATAGCATCGGAGATCTGGTCAGAGACCTTGTCCGGATGACCTTCTGAAACGCTTTCGGAGGTGAAGAGAAAATCGCTGCGCATGATACCTCGATATAAAGAGTTCTTTATGTGTGCGCGTTTCCTAGCTGCGGCGCAATCGCAAGGCAACCAGAGAAGCGCCGATCAAGAAAAAAGCCCAACCCAATGGCAGGATATTGCCGAGCTTCGCGAATAGCGTTGCGCCTTTTGCAGGCGGGATCGCTCCATCGAGCCGGCCATCGACCCCGCTGGGAATGTACGACCGGACGATTCCGTTTGCGTCGATGACTGCGCTGATACCCGTGGTGGTTGAACGCAGTACAGGCAGACCTTCTTCGATCGCGCGCAGCCGTGCATGCGCCAGATGCTGCGGCGGCCCCCAGCTCCCGAACCAGCCATCATTGGACGGGTTGAAAATGAATTGCGGCCGGTTTGCGCGATCGACAACCTGACCAGAGAACACAATCTCGTAGCATATCTGGATGCCTGCACGGCCAAAACGCCTCAGCTCCAACGTCGCAGGGCCAGCGCCCGGCTCGTAATCAATAGAGCCGGCAACAAGTCTGGAAAGTCCGATCGGTTCAAGAATGGAACGCATCGGCAGATATTCGCCATAGGGCACAAGATGTGCCTTGGAATAATTCGCAAAAATGTCGCCGCGACCATCAATTGCGCTCACCGCATTGCGAGCGCTGACCGCGCGCACCCGCCCATCGGGTTGCCCCATGTTCAAATGAACGAGACCAGAGAGAAGAATCGACTTCTCACCGATGACTGCGGCAATCCGTTGGCGCGCAAACTGCGGATCACGACCGGCTGTACGCGCGCGATAGTATCGATCAGGATAGCCGTCTTCGAGATAGTCCGGAATCGCGGCTTCAGGCCAAAGTACCAGGCGGGGTTCATCGCGGCCAGGCAGCGTATTCTCAGTCAGCCGTGCAAATTGTTCCTCGTATTTGGTCGGGTCGTCACGCTCCTCCTGCGGGATCAGCGGCTGGACCAGCACGAATGGAACCGTGCCTTCATCGTTGACGTATCGCGCGGCAGGGAAAAGCATTGCTGCCGATACGCCAACCGCGACGACGAACGAGAGCATGCGTACGCGACCCATGCTCCAAAACGCGATCGGCAGCCCTGCTATCAAAATGACGACGCCGGAGAGCGCGTAGGTGCCCAGCCACGGTAGCAGCAAGGCGATGCCCGGGCTGTCAAAGTCGCCCAACAGCATCAATCCCAACGGGGGCCAGGGATATCCGGTAAAAACCCAGCTGCGCAGCCACTCAGCCACAATCCACGTACCCGCGAACACACAAGTGAAGACCGTCATCGTGCCGCTACGCGCGATGACGTGCACGGCCAGCGCCGCAAGTGCAGGATAAATGGCAAGGTAGATGCAGAGCAGCGGAACTGCGAGCCACCCAAGGAACACCGGCATTTCAGATTGAAATGTGAACGCCGTAGCGATCCAGTTGTTGGCTAGGGTTAGATGCCCCAAGCCAAAGCACCAGCCCAATAATACCGCTGCTTTCCCTGATTCAGCGGCCCGAAGCAGAGCGATAAAGGCAGCGACACCAACCAGACCAGCCGGCCATAGCCCCAGCGGGGGATATGCGGTGGCAGACAATGCGCCGAGAACAAGTGCGAACACGCGAGGCCACTGAAGCAGCACCTGCCACATCCGGAGGACTTTTTCGGTCATGATCCGAATGCTGCCCCTTTCGCCTCAACCAAAGCCTGAACGGTTTTAGCCTACGGCTTCTTCGCTATCTTCGCTTGGCTGTTTAGGGCGGCGGCGTGGCTTGGGCGCGGCTTCACTATCGTCGTCCAAGGCTGCTATCGCTGGCGGAAGAACCGCTGCGTCAATCTCGCCATCTGCGCTGCCACTGGTGTCTTCGCGCGGTTTGCGGCGCGTGCGGCGCGGCTTCTTTTCGTCCTCGTCACCTGACTGATCGATGGGTTCGCCTTCGTAGCCCCGGCTGCCTTCGCTGGTGCTGTCGTCGCGACTATCGCGATTGCCACGCGAGCGGCGGTTGTTACGGCGATGATCGTCGCCATCATCATCGTCATTGTCATCGTCGGACTGGCCACGCTCATCCTGACGTCTCGCCTTGGCCTCGCCCTGACGCGCCTTGTTATCGGCTATCACACGGAAATAGTGGTCAGCGAACTGAAGATACTGCTCCATCAATACGCGGTCGCCATTATGCTGCGCGTCCTGTGCCAGTTTCTTGTACTTGTCGAGAAGCTGCGGCGCATTACCACGCGCCCGGTTGTCAATGCGATTGGCGCTATTGCTACCGCCCTGGTTACGGTTACTGCCGCGGCCGCGACGTCGATTATTGCGGTTGTTATTCAAGGAATTCCATCCTGTTTGGAGGCCCCTACGCGTCTAAAAATGTAACGCAGGGTCATCTCACCCCTTTATGTGCGCCCTGTCCATGGGACGGGGCAGTCCTATCCACATGATCCAGCAAGCGTTTTCGCTCTGCCTATCTCTTTGAAAATGTGGAGCTTAGGTCCTCGGTGAGCACTCAGGCTATCCGGGAACTGATTCGTGGGTAGACTCGCAGATCGAGTTTGCCAAGCCTTTATCGCAGAATCAGCGCGCGCGGGCGCCCGGACAAGTCACAGCGCAATTCGGCCGAGAACCCGTTTTTCTCTGCAATATTCGTTACCTGCGCCGCCTGAGAGGCTCCGATTTCGAGCACAGCCGCCCCTCCTTCTGTCAACAGTTGACGCAGCTGCGGGATAATCGCCCGGTAGTCGTCAAGCCCTTCTTCGCCGGCGAACAAGGCGCTGGCAGGCTCAAAGTTGCGCACGTCCGGATCGAGCTGAGCCGTGGTTTCAACATAGGGCGGGTTGGCAATGATGAGATCGAATTGGCCCACATCATCGCTCCAACCATGCTCGTGCCAGTCGGCACGCAACATATGCATGCGTTCGACAACGCCAAGCCTGGCTGCGTTCGCTGCCGCAACCGACAGGGCAGAAAGCGAGGCATCAATCCCGACACCCACTAGCGAAGGCCGCTCGGCCAGCAATGTGATCAACAGTGCGCCTGATCCCGTTCCCATATCGAGTGCGCGCCCGCTGTCCGGTGCAACCGCGAGCGCGGCTTCGACAACACATTCGCTATCGCTGCGCGGGATCAGGACATGGGGAGTGACAATGAATCGGCGGCCATAAAACTCGGCATCACCCAGGATGTAAGCAATCGGTTCCCGATGAACACGGCGATCAACAAGCGATGCGAAACCAGCAGGCGCATCATCTGACATATGTCTTAGGAGCATGTCCGAACGACTTACGCCTAAGGCATGTGCCATCAAAAGCTCTGCATCTAGCCGCGCGGTATCACTGGTTTCTGTCAGCCGTGCCGTTGCTTCGCGCAGAGCGACTGCAACAGTCACTCGTTCATCGCGGCGAGACGTTTGGTCTCGTCCTCTGCAATCAGCGCATCGATCAATTCCCTGAGGCCAGTGCCCGCCAGCACTTCATCCAGCTTGTGCAGCGTCAGCCCGATCCGGTGATCGGTCACGCGGCCTTGCGGGAAATTGTAGGTGCGGATGCGTTCTGAACGATCGCCACTGCCGACCATCGCCTTGCGCGCCGCCGCCTCTTCGCCCTGCGTCTGCTCGCGCAGATGATCATAAACCCGCGTACGCAGCACCTGCATCGCCTTGGCCTTGTTCTTGTGCTGGCTGCGCTCGTCTTGCTGCTGCACAACGATTCCGGTTGGCAAGTGCGTGATCCGCACCGCAGAGTCAGTCGTATTGACGTGCTGACCGCCCGCACCCGACGCGCGATAGATATCGATCTTGAGGTCCTTGTCTTCGATCTGGACATCGACCTCATCGGGTTCGGGCAGCACCGCTACGGTTGCCGCCGAAGTGTGAATGCGCCCGCCGCTTTCGGTTACGGGAACGCGCTGAACGCGATGAACGCCGCTTTCGAACTTCATCTTCGCGAACACGCCTGTGCCGGTAACATTGGCAACGATTTCCTTGAAGCCGCCAACTTCGGATGCGTTCATGCTGACCGGCTCAACCTTCCAGCCCTGTTCCGCCGCAAAGCGTTCGTACATGCGGTAGAGATCGCCCGCGAACAGCGCGGCTTCATCGCCGCCGGTCCCCGCGCGTATTTCCAGCATGGCAGGCTTGCTGTCGGCGCTATCCTTGGGAAGCATGGCGATCGCGAGCTTCCGCTCGGCCTCAGGCAGCTTCTCGCGGATCTCGCTGAGCTCTTCCTCGGCCATAGCCTTCATTTCGGGATCGCCGAGCATTTCTTCGAGTCCCGCAATCTCTTCGCGCATGGATTTCACCTGGGCGGCGGTCTTGGCGACGGGTTCCAGCTCGGCATAGTCGCGGCTGGCCTGCACAAAGGCTTCGCCCTCAAGCGTGCCCGAAGCCATGCGCGCTTCAAGCTCGGCAAAGCGATGCGTAATCTGGTCAAGGCGTTCAGCGGGTATTTGCATGTGGGACTTCTCTTATCGTCATTCCCGTGGTTGTGAAACACAGCCGAAGGCTGAACACGGGAATCCGGTTTGACACGAACGGTGGCTTCGTTCTGGATCCCCGCCTTCGCGGGGATGACGAATGGCTAGACGTAGGGCCTAAAGCTTTCCAAAACCAGGGGGTTGGGCTCTCCGGCACTTGTGAAGCTGTGACCCATATCCTTTTGCAGTGACACGATTGCCGCCGCTCCACTCTTTGTGGCCTTGTCATAGCGCTTGCGTGGCGACCCATTGGCGAATATCTCAACCACGAGCCCATCCTCACGAGCCTGGCGAGCCGCACTGATCGCTTCGGCGATCCGGTCATTGTCTTCAACGACAAGCGCTACATCGGCAATGGGCTCACCCTTCTCCCCAACCAACATCGCCAGCCGCTCGATCCCGGCTGCCCAGCCCACTGCAGGCGTCGGTGCGCCGCCGAGACTTTCCATCAGCCCGTCATAGCGCCCGCCGCCCAGGATCGTACTCTGGCTGCCAAGCTTGCCAGCCGCTTCGCTGCCTTCATCAGGAATGAACTCAAACGCCGTGTGACGATAATAGTCGAGACCGCGCACGAGGCTTTCCGCGCGTGTCCATTTGACTCCAGCCGCATCCAAGCCGCTGGTCAACGCCTCGAAAAACGCCTTCGCCTCGTCTGACAGGAAGGCATCGATCTTGGGCGCATCCGCCACGAACTTGCGGTCGCGCGGGTCCTTTGAATCGAGAATACGCAGCGGATTCTTCTCCAGACGTTCCTGCGAATCTTCGGAGAGCTCATCCTTCACCGCACGGAAATACTCGACCAACGCCGCGCGCCAGGCATCGCGGCTTTCCGCGTCGCCCAGCGTGTTGAGGTGCAGCGTCACGCCCTCAATGCCCAGCTCGCGAATGATCTGATCCGCCATCGCCAACAGCTCGACATCGGCCTGCGGTTCCGCCGCACCGATAATCTCTGCATCGATCTGGTGAAACTGGCGATAGCGCCCCTTTTGCGGACGCTCGTAACGGAACAGCGGGCCGTGGGTTGCGACTTTCAGCGGCGCGTGCTGCTGCCAGCCATTGGTGAGGTATGCGCGAGCGATCCCTGCAGTGAATTCAGGCCGCAGCGTGAGCGATTCTCCGCCGCGATCATCGAACGAATACATTTCCTTCGATACGACATCGGTCGTCTCGCCAATCGCGCGCCTGAAAACTTCGGTCTTTTCGAAGACCGGCATCTCGACGCGCCGAAAGAGATAGAGTTTGCGCACGCGCTCGAATGTTTCGACCACGAAAGCGAAAGCTTCGGCATCGGCGCCGAAAATATCCTGAGTGCCGCGAATGGCATTTGGCGTGTTCTTGCTCATGAGATGCGCGATTAGGACCAAGGAAGGCCTTTCGCAATGGCGCATGTATCGCTAAAGGCCGCGTCAAATAAAAACTAGCGCAGCTCCGTCGGGGGAGTGGGGCAGCGCTGTAAAGACGAGACCACAATGCGTATTGATATGATCCCCGCCGGCAAGAACCCGCCAGAAGAACTCAATGTCATCATCGAAGTCCCGACCGGCGGCGAACCGGTGAAGTACGAGTTCGACAAGGAATCGGGTGCGCTATTCGTTGATCGTATCCTACACACGCCGATGCGCTATCCGGCGAACTACGGCTTTATCCCGCATACGCTGTCGCCCGATGGCGATCCGCTGGATGCATTGGTGATCGCCCGCAGCCCGTTCATTCCAGGCTGTGTTGTGCGTTCGCGCCCGATCGGTGTCTTGAACCTTGAGGACGAGCATGGCGGCGATGAAAAGCTGATCTGCGTGCCTGTGGACACGACTTTCCCGTATTATTCGGATGTTGGCGAAACCAAAGACTTGCCCTCAATCATCTTCCAGCAGATCGAGCACTTCTTCACACATTACAAGGATCTGGAGGCAGAAAAGTGGGTGCGCGTTGGCAACTGGGGCGACGCTAACGAAGCCCGACAAGTAGTCGTGGAAGCGATTGAACGCGCGAAATCAGCTCAAGGCTGATTGCGGCAGGTTCTACATTATTGCGGCAATGCCCTTGAAGAGCATGGTCAGCACAAACGGCAAGCCGATCGCGAGCAACCAAAGCCCAATCAGATCGCGCTTGAACGCGCTTTCATAAGCCATATCCGATGCTTGCTCGTCGGTTAGGTTACGCCAGCGCCGTTCAAACTTTCGACAGGCCGGTATGATTGCGCCAACGAGAACGACGAGAGCGAACAACGCCATCATCTTCATGCCCGTTTCTTTCATCGCACCCATCGTCGCGAAGATCTGCAGGCCGGTATAAACCAACAGTGCATAGGCGACATGATCGCTCATTTTCTTGCGCCAGTCGTGCGCGTATTCGCGTGCACCCGCAGGCGCTGCATTGTTATTCGAGAACGTGTCGCTCATCGAAAGGCTCTCCCCAAAGTTCCTCTCACGGCGCAGAGTATCACAGAGAGTCGCGCCCAAGGCAAGACTGCTAACCATGCAATGATATTTAGCCCCAAAGCTTTGCCATGCATAAATCTTGCCAATTTGGCGAAAACGGGGGTTTTCTGCAGATGCTGGGATGCTAAAGCTGTTGGTGATGGACGATATGGAAACTCTAGCCACAGACAGTCACGCCGATGCGGCGGGTGCAATTGAACGAGTCGATATGCCCAACGGCGGACTCGAAGTCATCTCCATCGCGAAAAGCTATGACAAGCGCGCGGTCCTGACCGATATCTCGTTGCATGTCGCCAAGGGTGAAGTGCTGGGGCTGCTCGGACCAAACGGCGCAGGCAAAACTACCTGCTTCTATTCAATCATGGGTCTGGTCCGGCCTGACTCCGGCCGTATCCTGATGGACGGCGAAGATGTCACCAATCTGCCGATGTATCGCCGCGCAATCCTGGGCCTGGGGTATCTACCGCAGGAAACCAGCATTTTTCGCGGCATGACTGTGGAGCAGAACATCAATTGCGTGCTCGAAATGGTCGAGCCCGATGCGGATACCCGTGCCGCAGAGCTGGAGCGGCTGCTCGATGAATTCGGTCTGACGCGACTACGCGAAAGCCCGGCTATGGCGCTTTCGGGCGGCGAGCGGCGGAGGTGCGAGATTGCGCGAGCGCTAGCGGCCAAGCCCTCGATCATGCTGCTGGATGAACCGTTTGCAGGGATCGACCCGCTTTCGATCAACGACATTCGCGATCTTGTGAAAGATCTGAAAGAGCGCGGGATCGGCGTTTTGATCACGGACCACAATGTGCGCGAAACACTCGATATCGTGGACCGCGCCTGCATCATCTATGGCGGCCAGGTGCTTTTCGCGGGCTCTCCGCAAGATCTGGTCGCGGATGAGAATGTGCGTCGCCTGTATCTCGGTGAGGGCTTTACGCTGTAGCTCCGATGGCTTTGGGTCCTCGCCTAGACCTTAGGCAATCACAATCGCTGGTGATGACGCCGCAATTGCAGCAGGCGATCAAGCTCCTGGCCCTCTCCAACCTCGAAATCGAAGCTTTCATCGGAGAAGAGCTGGAAAACAACCCGCTCCTCAAAGCCGGAGAAGTGTCGAGCGAAGATGTTGGCGACCCTGAACCAGATGATATTCCGCGCGAAGAGGTCACATCGGATGTCCTGATTGCACAAGGGCAAGGCGAAGCCGAAGCGCCGACAGATCTTGATGCCAGCGCGCTTGATCGCGACTATGATACCGGAGATGCCGAATGGGGCGCGGCCCATGTGAGTGGGGGGCTCGCATCCGATCTGCCCAGTATTGAGGAGCGTAGCTCCGCCGATGTCAGCCTGGAAGAGCATCTACAGCTTCAGATCGGGGCTTACTACGATGACCCCAAGACCGAGTTCATCGCCCGTCACATCATCGGGTTGCTGGATGATACCGGCTATTTGTCTTTCGAGTTGAGCGAAATCGCAGGCGATCTGGGCGTCACCATTCAGGAAACTGAACGGGCTCTTGCGCGTGTGCAGCAGCTGGAGCCGAGCGGCGTTGGCGCACGGTCATTAAGCGAATGCCTGGCAATCCAAGCACAAGAAGCAGACCGGTACGACCCCTGTATGCAGCGTTTGATCGACAATCTCGATCTGCTTGCGCGCGGCGAAATCCCGCGCCTCAGGCGGATGTGTGATGTCGACGATGAAGACTTTGCAGACATGCTGTCCGAACTGCGAAACTACGACCCCAAGCCCGGGCTTGCATATGGTTCGAGTGCAACAGAAGCTATCATTCCTGACGTTCTGGTCAGCTCCAAAGAAGGGGAAGGCTGGGACATCAGGCTTAATGAGGAGACTTTGCCGCGCTTGATCGTCAACCGTGCATATATGCTTGAGCTGCAGGGCGGCGGGACCAACAAGGAAGCCAGCCGCTGGCTCGACGAAAAGCTGGCGGATGCGAACTGGTTGATGAAGGCGCTGGACCAGCGCCAGAAAACGATCCTCAAGACTGCCGCAGAGATCGTGAAACGTCAGGAAGGTTTCTTTTTGCGGGGTGTGTCAGAGCTTAAGCCGCTTACGCTGAAGATGGTCGCCGACAAGATCGACATGCACGAAAGCACGGTTAGCCGTGTGACCAGCAACAAGTTCCTGAGCTGTGAACGCGGAACGTTTGAACTGAAGTATTTCTTCACCAGCGGTGTGGGCTCCAGCGACGGCGAAGGCGCATCCTCCGAAGCGGTCAAGGCGCGTATCAAGGCATTGACCGATGCAGAAGATCCCAGAAAGATTTTAAGCGATGACACTCTGGTAACAATGCTTAAGGCCGAGGGCTTCGAACTAGCGCGCCGAACAGTTGCCAAATATCGCGAAGCCATGGGGATTGGCTCTTCCGTCCAGCGCAGAAGGCAGAAGAAGCTGGAAAACTTGTGATTTTCACATTCACCACCCTCTGTGACTCAAAAGACTCACTACTCGCGCGAAGTCGTTCGCTGAAGGGCTTTACGGGAAATTAACCTTTTTCGTTGAGACCTCGTGTGGTTAATTCACGGCAACCACTCTTTAGGAAGGGTTACCACAAGTCTGGGGCAAAGGGGAAACCACCCATGCGCGTGCTATTGATTGAGGACGAACCGACAACAGCAAAGGCTATTGAGCTGATGCTGACGACTGAAGGTTTTAATGTTTACTCGACTGATCTGGGCGAAGAAGGCTTGGATCTGGGCAAGCTGTATGATTACGATATCATTCTGCTCGACCTGAACCTGCCGGATATGCACGGCTATGACGTGCTGAAGAAGCTGCGCGTTGCCAAGGTGCAGACACCGGTTCTGATCCTTTCGGGTATCGCGGAAATGGACAGCAAGATCCACAGCTTCGGCTTCGGCGCTGACGATTACGTGACCAAGCCGTTCCATCGCGAAGAGCTGGTCGCTCGCATCCACGCTGTTGTGCGTCGTTCGAAGGGCCACAGCCAATCGATCATCCGCACTGGCAAGCTGGCAGTGAACCTCGATGCCAAGACCGTTGAAGTCGACGGCGCTCGCGTTCACCTGACAGGCAAGGAATATGCGATGCTTGAGCTGCTTTCGCTGCGCAAGGGCACTACGCTGACCAAGGAAATGTTCCTCAACCACCTGTATGGCGGAATGGACGAGCCGGAATTGAAGATCATCGACGTCTTCATCTGCAAGCTCCGCAAGAAGCTCAGCCTGGCAGGTGGCGGCGAGAACTATATCGAAACGGTATGGGGCCGCGGCTATGTGCTGCGTGACCCGGAAGAAGCTGCTGAAGCAGCCTAAGTTTCCAACAAGACGGAACTTGAGCGGCTCGCTGTTCCTGAGGGAGAGCGGGCCGTTTGCTATTCGGGTCTTAGTTAGTGAGCACGCGCTGGAAATCGGCGCCGCTCGGCTCCTGGAATATCTTCAGATCAAACTCTGGCAGGATCGCCAAGAGGTGATCGAAGATATCCGCCTGAATTCTTTCATACTCGCCCCAATTCGTAGTCGAGGTGAAGCAATAGATCTCGATCGGCAGCCCTTCCGGCCCTGGCGGCAATTGCCGAACAAGCAGAGTGAAGCCTTCATCATTGATCTCGGGATGGCTTTTCAAATAGCCGATAATGTAGGCGCGCAGGGTCCCGATATTGGTGATCCGACGCGCATTTACCGCGTCCTCGCCCGCCAATTCGCTTTCGTTCCAATCGGCGATCTCTTGCTTTTTCTTGTCCAGATAGTCGCGCAACACGCGGAAACGCTTAAGCGCGGCCACTTCGTCATCGTCCATGAAACGCACCGAATTCTGGTCGATTGTAAGCGCGCGCTTGATCCTGCGGCCCCCGGCATCGCTCATCCCGCGCCAATTGCGATAGGCATCAGAGACCAGCCTGTGCGTTGGTATAGTCGTGATGGTCTTGTCGAAGTTCTGCACCTTCACTGTGTGGAGCGAGATATCGATCACATCGCCATCAGCCTGCATGCTGGGCATTTCGATCCAGTCGCCCACGCGCAGCATGTCATTGGTCGTGAGTTGGACCGATGCAACGAGCGAGAGGATCGTGTCCTTGAACACTAACAACAGAACGGCAGTGACAGCCCCAAGGCCGGACAACAAAAGCAAAGGCGACTGATCGATCAGTACCGAGATCATGATGATCGCTGCGCCGCACAGGACAAGGATCTTTATGACCTGGATAAAGCCTTTGATCGGGCGATTCTTGGACCGTGGAAGCCGCTCGTAGAGCTCGTTTGCGTAAGCAAGAGCAAGAACGATCGCCATAGCGACAGACACCACAATCAGCGCCTGTGCGATATTCCTGACGCCATCGTAGATCTCGGCCGGCAAGTTGGGCACGTAGGCAATGCCGCGCGATATGATCAGCAATGGCGCCACTGTTGCGAGCCAGGCCGCCGCTTTGTCTATCGTTTTGGTTTTTCCGTCGAGATAGGGCTCGGCGATTCTGAGGATCACGTCTTTGAGAATATAATTGACGGTCAATGAAAGCAGCGCGAGCGCTACAAGACCAACCGCTGACTGCGCCCATGGGGCGAGCCCCGACAGATATGTAGTGATTTGTTCAAACACGCGCCGGATATAGGGACTTGTGAAGGCACCTCAACCCCTAGCCCAGCGTCCGGATCGCAAAGCCTGACTGGACAATTGGCTCGCGCTTCGCCAATCGGCTGCGCTATGTCTGCATTCAAAGAAGGTGATCCGACGACGCTTAACCGGCTCTATGGCAGGAGTCAGGGCAAGCCGCTGCGCGCGCGCCAGCAAGGGTTGGTCGACAACCTGCTGCCGCAGATCGCAGTGCCAGCTGAAGGCCCTGTGACTAGCGAGATCCTGTTCGGACATGATCGGCCGCTACATTTCGAAATCGGATTTGGCGGCGGTGAACATCTGGCCTATCGCGCTGACCTGTTGCCTGATCACGGGTTTATCGGTGCAGAACCGTTTGTGAACGGTGTCGCGCAAGCATTGACCCATGTCGAGGAGCAAACGCTTGCGAACGTGCGCTTGCATTGGGGCGATGCGCTGGACGTGCTGCAACGCATTCCGGACGGTGCGCTGACGATGATCTATCTGTTGCATCCAGACCCCTGGCCCAAGAACAAGCATGCCAAGCGCCGGATGATGAACGACGGCCCGGTGAAACTGTTTGCTGACAAACTGAAACCCGACGGTGAATTCCGCTTCGGGACAGACCACGATGTCTATCTGCGTCACGCGCTGATGGTGATGCAGCGCCACACCGACAAATTCGAATGGCAGGTCAAAGGGCGTGACAGCTGGGAAAACCGCCCGTCGGGCTGGTGCGAGACCCGCTATGAACACAAGGCGCGTACAGTTTACGGGCACGAAGTTTGGTACTTCCGCTATCGTCGGTTGCCCTAGTTTGCGAACTGTCGTCGCAAAATCGCGCCCAAAGACAAACGGGTAACAGGCTGTAAATTATTAGGAATTAACCCGAGAACCGGAAGGACTGCGACATTGTTGTCCCGGCAGCCGGCAAATTCTTTGGAGTGCCCGTTATGCCCAAGGTTGTCCGCTCGATCGGCAGCATATTTCTTCTGGTCGGTCTGCTTTTCGCCGGTGTCGGAGCGTGGAATTTTTGGCATTCATCCCAACTGTCAGCGAACGGCCAGCAAGCTCAAGGGCAGGTCGTGGAAATTGAGCGAAGGAGGAACAACGACGGGAAGTTCATCTACCGTCCCGTCGTCGAGTTTCGCGACAATAGCGGGGTTCGATACGAATTTGTCAGCAAGCACGGCAGCAATCCTGCCGCATTCTCTCGCGGCGAACGGGTCAAGGTTATTTATGACCCATGGGATCCATCTGATGCCATGATCGACAGCTTTTCCACCCGATTTCTGTTTCCATTGGTGATCGCGAGCTTTGGATCACTTTTTGCCGCGATTGGTGGCTGGCTAATCTATCTCCGCATCACGCATACGCGGATCATTGCCAGCCTGAAGCAGTTAGGGGTGCCGCTGCAAGCAAGCTTCCAACAATGCGAGCGCGACTACCGTACTAAAATAAACGGACGCAGCCCGTATCATGTGTTCGCACAAGCAACGCATCCTGCCACAGGTAAAATCACAAGCTTCAAGAGCCCGCCGATCTGGATCAACCTCACCTCAACTCTCGAGAATAAAGAAGTCCCAGTGCTGATCGATCCTTCGAACCCCAAACACTGTCACGTCGACCTGAGCCAGTCGGTCAGCGAAGACGAATTCGCATAGGCGCGGGTCGGTAGCAATCTTTATGCGGCTGGATGCTTTCGAACGATCCTGTCGCGGGATCTTGTGAAGTTGCCGGCTATTGGCTCAATCCACTACGCCAGCCGCAGCCAGCACCGCCAGCGTCAGCACATCCGGGGCGATTGCAGTCATCGGCGCGATCTGGACCGGTTTCTGCATGCCTACCAGCATCGGCCCGATCGTAGAGGCACCCGCCAGTTCACGCAGCAGCTTTGCAGAAAGGTTTGCCGACTGAAGGCCTGGCATCACCAACACATTGGCGGGCGCCGACAAACGGCTGAACGGATAAAGCTCCATGACCTTGGGATTGAGCGCGGCGTCTGGCGCCATCTCGCCTTCATATTCGAAGTTCGGCTTCTCTTCATCGAGAATTGAGACCGCGCCGCGAATGCTGTCGAGCCATTTGCCGGAGGGGTTGCCAAAGGTCGAATAGCTCAGGAATGCCACGCGTGGCTCATGCCCCAACCGTTGCGCCACTTTTGCGGTTTTCCTGGCGATATGGGCCAATTGTTCTGCACTCGGGCGTTCGTTGATCGTGGTATCAGCAAGGAATACGGTGTAATTCTTGCCGATCATCAGATGAATGCCGTAGGGGATCTCATCTGGCTTGGGATCAAGCACCAGGTTCACTTCCCGTGCCGTCTGAGCAAAGGTCCGCGTAAGACCCGAAATCATTGCATCGCCATGGCCCAGCGCTACGAGCAGTGCCGCGAACACATTGCGCTCCTGGTTTACCAAGCGTCCCACGTCACGTTCTGTATAGCCCCGGCGCATCAAGCGATTATAGAGATACTCGTTCATCGCCGGTACGTGCTCTGACGTTTTCGAGTTCTGGATTTCGAAACTGTCAATGTCGTCCACCGCCAGCTCTGCCAGCTTTTCTTTGACCTTTTCCGTGCGGCCAACCAGCACTGGCGTGCCATAACCGAAATCGCGGAACTGGATCGCGGCGCGCAGCACCACATCCTCTTCCGCTTCAGCGAAGACCACACGTTTCGGATTGGCTTTTGCGGTTTCATAGACCTGCGTCAGAACCGAAGTCGTGGGGTTGAGGCGCGCTTTGAGTGAATGACGGTAGGCGTCAAGATCCTCAATCGGCGCGAGTGCTACGCCTGAATCCATTGCCGCCTTGGCAACGGCCGAAGATACAACTTCCATCAAACGCGGATCGAATGGCGCGGGAATAATGTAGTCCTCGCCAAAAGCATGCGTTTCGCCATAGGCGGCAGCGACTTCCTCCGGCACAGTTTCACGCGCCAGCTGAGCAATGGCACGCGCCGCGGCAATCTTCATCTCATCATTGATCGTGGTCGCTTGCACATCGAGCGCGCCGCGGAAGATGAACGGGAATCCCAGCACATTGTTGACCTGGTTCGGGAAATCCGATCGGCCAGTGGCAATGATCGCATCAGGACGGACAGCCTTCGCCTCATCCGGCATGATCTCTGGCGTCGGGTTGGCCATGGCAAAGATGATTGGCCTGTCCGCCATCTTCTTCACCCATTCCGGCTTCAAAGCACCCGCCGCGGAAAGTCCAAGGAAGATGTCCGCTCCGCCCAAAGCTTCTTCCAGGCTGCGCGCTTCGGTTTCCACCGCATGCGCACTTTTCCATTGGTCGACATTTTCGCGCCCGGGATAAATCGGCCCGGCACGGTCACACACGATGACATTTTCGTGACGGATTCCCAGAGATTTTGCGAGCGATGTGCACGCCAGTGCCGAGGCTCCCGCCCCGTTCACAACCATCTTCACATCTTTCAGTTCGCGACCGGTCAGGTGGCACGCATTGATAAGGCCGGCGGCTGAGATGATCGCCGTTCCGTGCTGGTCATCATGCATGACGGGAATATTCATCCGTTCCCGCAAGGCTTGCTCGATAATGAAGCATTCGGGCGCGGCAATATCTTCCAGGTTGATGCCGCCAAAGCTTGGCTCCATCAGAGCCACCGCTTCGATGAATTTCTGCGGATCTTCGGTGTCGAGTTCGATGTCGATAGAATCGACGTCGGCAAAGCGTTTGAACAACACCGCCTTGCCTTCCATCACCGGCTTGGAGGCGAGCGCGCCCAGATTGCCGAGACCAAGGATCGCCGTGCCGTTTGAAATTACCGCCACAAGGTTCGAACGCGCAGTGTATTTGGCCGCCAGCCGGGGGTCTGCAGCAATCGCTTCCACTGGTGCTGCCACACCGGGTGAATAGGCCAGGCTGAGATCGCGCTGCGTCGCCATCGGCTTGGACGCGATGATTTCGATTTTCCCCGGACGAATTGTCTCGTGATAGAACAGCGCTTCGCGGGTCGTAAAACTCAGTTTTTCTTTATCGGCCAAGGCCAACCTCCGTATCTGCCGCGTCCTGTAAACCAGCCAGATCAAGAGCGATAGGGGAAAGCTGCGTATCACCCGTATCGAATCGGATGGCTCCGCGTTAGGCCATAGCAATGGCCGCAACCAGAACCACTTCTGCCGGATCGGGCAAGGTTACTCCCATGATGGAGCAATATCTTGCACTCAAACGCGAAGCAGGTGGGTCTCTGCTATTCTACCGCATGGGGGATTTCTTCGAGCTGTTCTTCGAAGATGCAAAGGTTGCCGCAGAAGTGCTTGATATCGCGCTCACCAGCCGGGGTGAACATGGCGGCGATCCTATCCCGATGTGCGGCGTGCCTGTGCATTCTGCAGAAGGATATCTTGCGCGGTTGATCAAGGCCGGGTGCCGCGTCGCGATAGCAGAACAAGTAGAAACGCCTGAAGAATCGAAGGCACGCGCAAAGGCCGAAGGAAGGCCTGTCAGCAAAGCTTTGGTGAAGCGCGACATCGTACGGTTTGTGACGGCAGGGACGCTGACCGAAGAGGCTTTGCTTGAGCCGCGGCGGGCTAACCTGCTGGTCGCTTTGGCAGATGTGCGCGGCACCATTGGCATTGCAAGCTGCGACATTTCGACCGGGCAAATGGTGCTGGAAGAGTGCCCGCTCGAAGCCCTGGATGCAGCGCTGGCAAGACTAACCTTCAGCGAATGTGTTGTGCCTGAGGGCACCGAATTCAGTCCGAATGATGCCATCCCGCGCGCAAAATCCGAATTCGAAAGTGAGAACGGCAAAGCGAGCCTCCAGCGGGTACACGCGGTTGCGACGCTTGATGGCTTCGGTGATTTTTCTCGCGCCATGCTGGCAGCTGCAGGCGGACTGATTGAATATCTCGAACATGTCGGGCGCGGCACGCTGCCCCTGCTATTGCCCCCGCAAAAGCGCGATGCGGGACAGACCATGGCCATGGACGAAGCCACGCGTTCAAGCCTCGAGATACTCTCCAGCCAATCCGGGCAGCGCGAGGGAAGCTTGATTGGCGCGATAGATCGCTGTGTGACTGGAGCCGGAGCGCGATTGCTAGCTGAAGATCTGGCAGCGCCATTGCTTGATCGCGGTGCCATCGAAGCGCGTCTGGCACTGGTGCAGTGGCTCCATATTGATCCGCTCAATCGAGCAGAACTTCGCGAGATGATGCGTAATCTGCCAGACCTGGGGCGTGCGCTGGGCCGGATAGTCGCAGGTCGCGGCAGCCCGCGTGATATGGGACAGATCCGTAACGGGCTAAACGATGCACGGCGCATTGAACTGTTTCTGGGAAGCCAGCCAGATGTTCCAAAGCTGCTGGCAAACCTGCTGCCGCAATTGCGCGGCCACGGCGCGCTGGTGGATTTGCTGACCCGCGCGCTCGTGCATTCTCCGCCAACCGAACGCAGCAATGGCGGCTTCATCGCAGAAGGCTATGACGCATCCCTCGATGAATTGCGTGCGGTATCAGGTAATGCACGCAAGGCCATCGCGGCGATGGAAGCGCGCTATCGTGATGACACTGGCATTTCATCGCTCAAGATCAAGCACAACGGTGTGCTAGGCTATTTCATCGAAGTGCCAGCCAAGCACGGCGACGCTTTGATGGCGCCAGACAGCGGCTTTACACATCGCCAGACCATGGCCGGTGCCGTCCGTTTCAATTCAGTCGACCTGCACGAAGAGGCGAGCCGCATTGCCGAGGCTGGTGGCCATTCTTTGGCCGCTGAAGAGGCACATTTCGAAGATTTGGTCGGCGAAGTGAACGCGGCGCGAGAAGCGATCGCTCAAACCGCCGCAGCCCTTGCGCGGATCGATGTGAGCGCAAGCCAGGCTGAACGCGCAGCCGAAGGCGGTTGGTGCAAGCCCGACATCGAAGAGGATCCGGTGCTTGATATCAAAGGCGGGCGACACCCGGTAGTGGAGGCCGCGCTCTCCAAGGCAGGTGATCGCTTTGTTGCCAATGATTGCGCGCTGGCGCCGAGTGACCGGTTGTGGCTGATCGGCGGCCCCAACATGGGCGGTAAATCGACGTTCCTGCGGCAGAACGCACTGATCGTGCTACTCGCGCAGGCGGGTGGATTTGTGCCAGCCAACGCGGCAAGAATTGGCTTGGTGGATCGATTGTTCAGCCGTGTCGGTGCGTCGGATAATCTTGCGCGCGGTCGCTCAACCTTCATGGTCGAAATGGTCGAGACTGCGGCTATATTGAGCCAAGCATCGGATCGCAGCTTCGTTATTCTGGACGAGGTCGGGCGCGGAACCTCTACCTATGATGGCCTTGCACTGGCGTGGGCGGTGGTTGAAGCGGTCCACACAAATATCAAATGCCGCTGTCTGTTCGCGACACACTATCATGAGCTGGCAAGGCTGGCGGAACGATGTGAAGCACTCTCGCTGCATCATGTCCGCGCGCGCGAATACAAGGGCGACCTTGTTCTGCTGCATGAGTTGTCCGAAGGTCCGGCCGACCGCAGCTACGGCCTGGCTGTCGCGCGGCTTGCCGGGGTGCCTGACCAAGTCGTCAGCCGCGCAAAGCAAGTGCTCAAGCAGTTGGAGAAAAACCGGACGGAAACGGGCGGTTCGGCGGCTGGATTAGGCGAGTTGCCTCTTTTCGCCGCGCTGGAAGAGAGTGAGCCGGAACATCAGGAAACGCTCGTAGACCGGTTGGCAGAGATCGACATCGACTCGCTTTCCCCTCGCGAAGCTCTTGATATTCTGTATGAATTATCATCCGAAGCCAGGGCTACGAAAAGTTAACGCCCAATCGGCTATGTCTTCGTATTATGTCGAAGAGCATTTTTCAAAGTCCGAAAAAGGCGTTGATGATGGTTGGCGCGACCATGTTTGGTGCCGTGATCCTGGTCGGTTCTGAAGACCGGGAGGGCGCATTGGTGCATGCGGCGGCGAGCGTCGAGAACAACGCGGCCAAGGCATCGGCGCGACAGGAGTTCAATGCAAACCCTCAGCCCATGCGGCAAGTGCAACGGTCCAGCGAAGTCATTGAAATTGATGGCTGGGCAGAGGATACCGACTTGATTGACGACACATCCGGTTTTGATCCGACCCCGGACGAATTTGATCCGGCTGATGGCGACGAATATTATCTGGAAGATGAATTTTAGCTAGCGCGTCGGAACAGGCGCCTCGCCTGTGTAGTCGTAGAAACCGCGGCCCGTCTTGCGGCCCAGCCAGCCCGCCTCGACATATTTCACCAGCAAGGGAGCCGGGCGATATTTGCTGTCACCGGTCGTTTCGTAGAGCACCTTGATAATCTCGAAGCAGGTATCCAGCCCGACAAAATCAGCGAGCTCCAGTGGCCCCATCGGGTGATTCAGGCCCAAGCGACACCCTTTGTCGATATCGGCAATGCTTGCAGTTGACTGGCCCAGAACAAACACCGCTTCGTTAATCATAGGCAGCAGGATGCGGTTCACAACGAATCCTGGTTCATCCTGACTGAGGACGACTTGCTTGCCCAGCCCTTCTGCAAAGGCGGAGATTGTCGCAGTGGTTTCCGCTGCCGTTGCCAGGCCCGGAATGACTTCGATTAGGCCCATCACCGGCACCGGATTGAAGAAGTGCAAGCCGATAAAACGAGCTGGGTCGGGCAAGAAGTTCGCCATACGGGTAATTGGAATCGAACTGGTGTTGCTGGCCATGATCGCTTGCGGATCAAGAACGACACCGGCAGATTCGAAGATAGCTTTCTTGATTTCTTCGCGCTCAGTCGCGGCTTCAATGATCAAACCGGCATCAGCCATTGGTGCATAATCGGCAATAGGCGTGATCCGGGCGAGAGTGGCTTCTGCCTGGTCGATCTCGACCTTGCCGCGCCCAACCAGCTTGCCCAGCGCCTTCTCGATTGTCGCTTTGCCCGCTTCTGCCCGTGCGAGATCAACATCGGCCAGCATGACTTGCATCCCGTGCTGAGCCACGGTCTGGGCAATCCCGGTGCCCATTTGGCCTGCGCCGATTACGCCAACTGTCCGCATGATGATCAATCCCTTCGCAACTGCAGCATTTGCTATGCGAAGGCTGTTAGCGGCGGTTTTCCGGCTTGGCTAGCGCCGAGATGTCAGCGGACAAATTCTAACGGTTCGCGCCTGGCACCCATTTCACGTCATCCGCGCCATTGTCATTCAACACGCGCGCCAACACGAAAAGATAGTCTGACAGCCGGTTGATGTAGGCGACGGCCGCCGGGTTTATCGGTTCCTCCGCCGCCAAGGCGGTCACAGCACGCTCTCCGGCGCGGACCGAAGCCCGTGCCACATGCGTGCGCGCAGCCGCTTCGCTTCCGCCCGGCAAGACAAAGCTCGACAGCGGTTCCAGAGATTCATTCAATCTGTCAATTGCCTGCTCGATCCAATCGACCTGTTCCTGCGTTACGCGCAGGACCATTTCCGATGGCGCAAAATCCGCATCAGGAGCCGGCGTGGCAAGGTCGGCACCCAGATCGAACATGTCATTCTGGATCCGGAACAAAGCATCAGCATGCGCACCTGATTCTAGAGAGGCAGCAGCCAAGCCGATCGCGCTATTCGCCTCGTCCACTTTGCCGATCGCTTCGATCCGCGAGGAAGCTTTGGCAACGCGTGACCCATCGACCAGGCCGGTCGTGCCATCATCGCCAGTTCGTGTGTATATCTTGTTGAGCTTGACCATGCGGATCGCTGAACTTTGTCGCTATTGCGAAACGGCTAGCAGAATGGCGACCACTGCCACAGCAAGCGCTTGATATTTTATACGCGCGAACATCGCCTTGTTCTGCATCAACTGCATTTCCTTGACGGTTTCGCCTTCGCCCGATTCCAGATCAATCTTGGTCGTCTTGAGAAACGCCACAACGCCGCGAACCAGCGAGAACATCACCAATGCCATCAATATGACAAGCGCAATAATCAGAATAACGTTCATATCACCTACCTACTACTCAGACAGCGAAATGCCAGCAGGAAGGTTCCCGCAAAGAAGATTATCTGCGAGTTGACGCCCATCTACTCCGGCACCGCGCAGGTCCGCGAGAGAGCGGCTGTCGCGGCGTTTCGCAAGTTTCTCTCCAGTGTCATCAAGCAACAGCTGGTGGTGATGCCAAATGGGCACGGGCAACTGTAGCAGTTCTTGCAGTACGCGGTGGATATGCGTGGAAGTGAACAGATCCGCGCCGCGCGTGACCAGCGTCACACCATCTGCCGCATCGTCCAGCGTCGCGGCCAGATGATAGCTTGCCGGGCCTTCCTTGCGCACCAGCACCACATCGCCAAATGGGCGCGGGTCAGCCACTGCGATACCAGCGATCTCGTCTTCCCAGACAATCTCTCCAACGCGCGCCATCGCCTCTTCGACATCGAGCCGCAACACCGTTTGCTTACCTTCATCTACGCGCCTGCCCTTGCAAGTTCCGGGATACACCAAGCCCTCTGGCCCAATGCGCGGCTGCAAAGCGGCAATCTCTGACCGGGTGCAGGCGCAGGGATAGAGCAGGCCCGCATCCTGCAATTGCTTTGCAGCTACTTGATAGCTGTCCAGCCGCGTCGATTGCGCCGGGACTTCTTCCCACTCCAGCCCCAACCATTCCAGATCACGGCGAAATTCGTCGGCCAGCTCGGGCTTGCTTCGCACGCCGTCGATATCCTCGATGCGCAGAAGAAACCGGCCGCCTCTTTCCTTCGCCAGATCATGCGCAATAATCGCGGACCATGCATGGCCCAGATGCAGCATGCCATTAGGGCTTGGAGCGAATCTGGTGACGACCATTGTTGACTCAAATTCCCTGCCTGCCCGCGTGTGCGTCAAATCATGCTTGTGGAAAGCGCATTTGTCACGGGGTTGACGCTTTTGTCAGCAAATGATTCTTTGCAATCAATCAGGGAGGCACGCAAACCGTGTTCAAAACCGAACTGATCGAAACTGCGGCTCACTTCCGACGGGCGGAGGAGGATCCGACACGCAATCTGTCGGCATGCCCCGCGCTGGTGCTGAATGCGGACTACACCCCGCTATCCTATTACCCGCTTAGCCTGTGGCCCTGGCAAACCGCGATCAAAGCGGTGTTCCTTGACCGGGTAGACATTGTCGCCAGCTATGAACGCGAAGTGCACTCGCCCTCGCTCGACATGAAGATTCCAAGCGTTATCGCCCTGCGACAATATGTCAGGCAAAACGAATTCCCCGCCTTCACACGTTTTAACGTGTTTCTGCGTGACAGCTTTGAATGCCAATATTGTGGCAGCGGCGACAATCTGACCTTTGACCATGTGATCCCGCGCCGCTTGGGCGGGAAGACCACTTGGGAAAACATCAGCAGCGCCTGCGCGCCGTGCAATTTGAAGAAGGGCGGGCGAACACCGCAACAGGCGCATATGCATCTGCGCGAGCGGCCGATCCGCCCGACCAGCTGGCAATTGCAGCAGCGCGGACGGCTATTCCCGCCCAACCATTTGCATGAGACCTGGCGCGATTACCTCTATTGGGACATCGAACTGGAAGAGTGATTGGTGGCGCCTGCCAATCAGTCAGTTGCGGACATCGCCAAACACCCCAGCAGTACAAGATGCGAACGGCAATCGCTGCGATCAGCAATGCGAGCGATAGGGTGCAGGCGATGGTGCGCACATGGTTCCAAACGGTCCATTTCGCGAGATAAACAGCTCACATCTCGCTGCCACCAGATCCATTTGCATCGGTCGATTCCAGGCGATTGTTCAGCGGAACATTCCCGACCACCGTAACAACGAACATGCCCAGGAAGTATAGGCCGCTTCCCGCAAGCGCCCACTGCGCGCCAGGCAAGGATGGCTCAAACAGCATCAGTACCACAAGGGCCGCTGCGGCGAGCGAGCTGCCAAAGAAGATCGGCAAGAATACCGATTTGAGGATGATCCGATTGATCGACTGCATGGCAAGCATCCCCGCCGGGGCCTCGATCGCATCTCAAATGCCGAGAAGGTAAAGTAAACACCCGCCATGATACCCACCGAAATGGCGGTGAACCATAGCAGCCCATCGATGACGATTTCCATGCGATCCTCCCTAGAACTGCGGT
Source organism: Altererythrobacter rubellus (assembly GCF_030284385.1). Lineage (NCBI taxonomy): Bacteria > Pseudomonadati > Pseudomonadota > Alphaproteobacteria > Sphingomonadales > Erythrobacteraceae > Altererythrobacter > Altererythrobacter rubellus. The sequence goes on along the minus strand of NZ_CP127221.1, from coordinate 625,653 downwards.
CTGTGATTGATATCTACCAATAAGACGCGCGTAGCGCCAATCTCGTACAGTTGGCATGCATCTTTTCCGCCTCGAGATCGAATACTCAAGTCACCGCCGCTCTTTGATTGAATTCGTCGCGTTGCCATTCGCCGGTTTGCAGCACCTCGGCCAGATGACGCACGGCCTCGGCCATATCCTCGAACCGCAAGTATGCCGGCGCAAAGCCCAACCGCAAAATATCCGGATCACGGAAATCGCCGATCACGCCGCGGGCGATCAGTGCCTGACAAATGGCGTAGGCATTCTCATGCCGGAAACTGAGCTGGCTGCCACGCCTAATGCTGTCTGATGGGCTAACCAGCTCAAGCGCGATATCGCGGTCTGACAAGCATTCGAGAAAGAATTCGGACAGCGCCTGAGACTTGGTATAAAGCCGATCAACGCCAATCTCCGCGATCAGATCGACGCCCACTTCCAGCGCGGACATGGAGAGAACTTGCGGCGTGCCGCAAAGCAATCGGTCGACACCGGGCGCAGGAATGTAAGCATCGTCAAATGCAAAGGGCCGCGCATGCCCCATCCAGCCGGACAAAGGCTGGCACAGCGTTTCATGGTGCCGCCCAGCAACGAAAGCATAGGCGGGCGCGCCGGGCCCCCCGCACAGATATTTGTACCCGCAGCCAACCGCGAAATCCGCGCCGACAGCATTAAGATCGACCGGCATCGCGCCGCCTGTGTGCGACAGATCCCAAAGCACCAGCGCGCCAGCTTCGTGCGCGGCATTGGTCAGCGCCGCCATGTCATGCATTGCGCCGCTCTTGTAGTGAACATGAGTCAGCAAAAGCAGCGCTACATCATCGTCAAATGCGTCAGCGATCTGCTCGCGCGCGGCCAGCCGTTGCTCGGCCAATCCCTGCTCCTGCAAACCCTGGATCATGTAGAGGTCAGTCGGGAAATTGCCCAGTTCGGACAGGATAACCTTGCGGCCGGGACGCATTGTGAGCGCCGCGCTGATGAGCTTGAACAGGTTTGCGGAGACGCTGTCCGCTACGATCACTTCGCTCGCGCGCGCGCCGATCATCGGGGCGATCTTTGCCCCGATCCGCTGCGGCAGATTGATCCAGCCCACCCCAAGATCAGAGGCGTTCCAGCTTCGGATCAGGCCTTCGCCCCATTCACCCGTTACGACCTGATGAACCCGCTCAACGGCCGCCTTCGGGAGCGCCCCAAGCGAGTTGCCATCAAGGTAGATCACCCCATCTGGCAGCGTGAAGCGATCACGGAAACCGTCAAGCGGGTCGGCACCATCTAGCTCACGCGCCCTATCCAGCATCTGCCAGCTCCCTTAATATCGCCCGCACCGGCGACGCATCGCCGCCCGCGATGGGCAGAGGCAGTGCGATCAGCTCGTAACGCCCGGCCGGCACGCTATCGAGCACCAAACCTTCAAGGATGCGCATATCCGCTGTGAGCACAGCCTTGTGCGCATCCATTGTCTTGGAGTTCTGCGGATCAATCGAAGGGCTGTCGATCCCGACCAATCTGACGCCGCGCGATGCGAGCTCGGTTACTGTCTCTGCCGCGATCGCGGTAAAATCCTCGCGCCATGCATCATGCGGGAATGCGTCATAGGTCCGAAACAAGATGCGCTGCGCTTCGCCCAAGTCAGGCAAAATCTCAGGCTGGATCGCGGCCCCGCAATCGCGCGCATCGACCACCAGGCACTCACCCAGATACGCGTCCAGATCGACCGATGCGATATCCGGTGACGCGGCATCATAGTGCAGCGGCGCGTCTGCGTGCGCGCCGGTATGGGTCGACATGGTAAGAGCGGATACATTGACCGGCGAACCATCCCCGATCTGCCAGGTGTCGACTTGCCCGAACGCGGTATCGCCGGGCCAAACCGGCACATCGGCGTGCAGCTTTTGGGAAATGTCCCAGATGCGTTGACGTTTTCTGGGCGACATCAGATCGCGGTCCGCACGCTAAGCAGTTCCGGGAAGAATGCCTGCTTCAGGACGCCTGCCAGATAGGGCGCGCCGGGTGTGCCGCCGGTCCCCTTCTTGAAGCCGATAATGCGCTCTACAGTCTTGAGATGTCCGAAGCGCCACCGCTGGAAATGATACTCCAGATCGACCAGCTTTTCCGCCAACTCATAGAGATCCCAATGTTTCTGGGGGTCACGGTAAATCTCCGCCCAGGCGGACTCGACGCTGGCATTGTGTTCATAGGCTGCGACCGGATCACGGTTCTGCGCCGCCGGATCAATCGCAAATCCACGCCTAGCCAAGAGCTTGACCGCTTCGTCGTAAATGCTGCCACGAGCAATCTCGCGTGTCAGTCGCTGTGACCAATCGCCAGTCTTCTCATGCAGTTGGATATGTTTGGCGTCGCGCCCACCCAGCATGAATTCCATCATCCGATATTGCGGAGATTGAAACCCGCTCGATGTGCCCAAATGCGGGCGAATGGTCGAATAATCATGCGGGGTCATGGTGCTGAGCACGTCCCAGCTCTGGATCAACTGTCCCTGTGCTCTTGCGACACGGCTGAGCATTTTGAACGCAGGGCGCAAGTCGTCGGCCTCGATCTGAGCGCGAGCTTGTGTCAACTCATGCAGACACAATTTGAGCCACAATTCGCTCGCCTGATGGACGATAATGAAGAGCAATTCGTCATGCGCACCGGAGGCCGGGTACTGCGCGCCAAGAATGCGCTCAAGATCGAGATAGCCGGTGTAAGTTACGTCGCTTTTCGCCATGGCGAACGCTTTAACCCGCAACAGTCACAATGGAAACTATCCCTCTATAATCCGCGCCTCGGGATGATGCTTGTCCAGATGCTTCTTGATGATGCGAAGGTTGCGCGTGTTTGACCTGAACAGGACGTCCGCCGCGTCCCCTACCAGAGGAACCGCACCAATGGCCGTATCCACTGCAATATTGCCGGCCATCCGCCACAGCTTCCACTTCGGCAGGCCCAGATTGCGCGCTGCCCAGACAATGTAGGCACCCAACGCTGTCGTCACGATATCGCCCAGCACGGGTATGAGGCCTATGATTGAATCCAGACCAATCGGAAAGTTGGTACCCGGGACTTTGAAACTGCGCTCGAGGAGCATCTCCATTGCTTCCACACGCTGGCTGATCGATTGAACGTCAGTTCCGGTTGGCAGCGATATACCAACGATTTGCGGTTCGTCCGGATTGTTCAAATGCGTCTCCTTCCTCGCTTATGTGGGAGGTTGTGAAAGCGGGAACAAGGGGTGCAGCCCCCAACGGTTCTCTTCGAAACCCGTTATGTTGCCGCGAACAAGTGACCAACGTACGGGCGCGCCCAGCGGGATAAAAACTTCTGATCCAATAAGCTGCATGTGTGCGGCGGCGAGCAGTTGCGCCTTCACAGCTGCATCTCTTTCTACAATTGATTGCTCGACCAGATCATCCACCTCTTCAGAACAGAGGCCCAGCTCAAGGCGGCAATGAAACTGGTTCAAGAACCATCGCGGCGAGTAGAATCTTGCCAGCCGATCGTGCAATTCCAATTCTGCACCTTCGCCCATGCCCGTTCGGACTGCGGTGATACCGATTTGCCCTAGACCGTTGCTCAGCTGTTCGAACAATGTATCGCTGCCCGGCCCTTCTGGTAGGCCGATACGAAGCACAAGCTCTTCCCCTTGTGCCCCTTCCCAAGCGGCAACCCGTCGGCTCGCTATCTCTCGCCTTTGTTGCAGCGAAAGATTGGCCCAACGGTCGCCAAGAGCAGCCACACCCACTGCCAGCTCTTGCGGAATGATCCAACTGGTCGATTGCCAGCCGCCGACATTGAACGGCTGCAACAGGCCTCCACGATCAATCGCCAGACTCAGGGCCTGCCTGCGCGCCGGATCTGCCAGGAACCCGCTATCGCTCCGAACGATCAGGCCGAACAGACCAAGCGCGGCATCAAGCCTGATTGTACCACGCGTCAACGGGCCGGTATCCGCGAGTGGCAAATCCGCCAGTGTACCGTTCAGGACAAGATCAATCTCGCCATCAGAGAATGCATCCACCGCTTCTCTCGCTGACATGACGGAGACCGCCACTGGTCGCGTACGGGATTGCCATTCCTCGCGTGCCGGAAAGCCGCGTGCTTCGGGTGGGATGGGTTCGAGCACAACCGGCAAGGAGTCAGTCTGGTCAGATCGAACCATAGGTCCGGAGCCGCCGCCTTCTAGAACAATACCCATCTCCGGTTGAGCAAGCAGGCGAAGAAAATCGGGCATCGGACTCGTCAAAGTGATTTCGATGACACGCGCGGTCATATCGCGGATCTCGTCGACTTTCGACAGGTCCAGCCCCAATGACGTGCCGCGCAAATCGCGCATGTTTCGTCGAAGCGCGGTGCGGATATCGTCAGCGGTCATCTCGGCACCGTTTGGCCAATCGGAATTGCGCAGGCGAAAGATATAGCTCAGGCCATCGTCGGTCACGATCCAGCGCTCGGCCAATGCCGGGACCACATTGCCGGCTTCGTCGATAGTCACGAGGCCTTCGGCCGTTGCGGCGCGATAGTGCTGGCCAGCCGGTGACAAGCGCATCCCGCTTGAGATCAAGCTGTCAGCGTCTCCGATGATGGCAACATTGACCGGCCCCTCCGGTGTCGAAGGGCCACACGATACCATTGTCATGGCCGAGAGAAGAGCAAGCGCAATCCGCATAAGCGGTTGAGCTAGCAGGTCAGGCAATCGAGGTCAGGAGAAAATTGAGTTTGCGCGAATAAATCGATTTGGTGCTCGGAAATCAAGCAAAGGTCGGATCAACCTCATTATCAAAAGCGACGCCAAAGCGTGGCTCCTGCACCCAGACCACCGTTCCGGCCACGTCGCCTTGTTCGGGCAGACTGATCGTCAATCTGGTCCCGGATCGGAGGGGGAACGGGCCTTCACCCATCATGCCATTGCGCGAAAGATTCCGGACCTTTATCGGATGCGGCATCGGCTCGCGGCCTACGCGCAATTGCGCGTGCTGGACTGTGTCCACGCGCGTTTCTGCTCTGCGTTGCGTTAGTTCGGCCATGCTTCACCCGTTAGTCCACACCGATTCTACGGCGGCGAAGGGCAAAAAATAGGCCAGTACGGCTAACGAAAAGTTAAAGCGGGTATTTCGGCCCAAGCTTAGTCGTCGCGGGATATCTTCTCGCGGCGTTCGTGCGCTTCTTGTGCTTCGACAGTCATGGTCGCAACTGGCCGTGCGATAAGACGTTTCAGACCGATTGGTTCGCCGCTCACTTCGCAATAGCCATACTCACCTTCATCAATCCGGCGAAGCGCCGCATTGATCTTGCCGGTGAGTTTACGCTGGCGATCGCGCGTGCGCAGCTCAATGCCCCAATCAGTTTCACTGGATGCGCGGTCGTTCAGATCCGGTTCGCGGATTGGGCCATCCTGCAGCGATTGCAGAGTCTGACCGGCAGCGTCGTGAATCGAGCGCTTCCATTCGAGCAACAACATGCGGAAATAGTTCCGCTGCTTCTCGTTCATGTAGGGTTCGTCCTCGCTCGGAACATAATCCGGGCCAATCACACGCTTGGCTTTTTCGAGAACATCGATTTCTTCAGACGCCGCAGTGGCCATGTATTCCTCTCAACCCAGTCATTTTCCGCCCAGCCGTTCCTATCCTGCTGTCCCGCTTTGCGGTGACAAAGAATGACATTTGTAAGCGGGCCTATAGGCTCGTGAAGTTTGCCGCACAAGGCGTTTCGCAGACTGTTGAAATAATGCTTTTGAATGAATGAATTGTGACCGGTTTCCGAGGGAATTGCCGATTATGGTGAATAAAGTTTGCCGTCGCGTTAACCATTTAATGAAACTGTTCTGGCGAATTCAGTGATGCCAAAAGCGGAAATGCCCGCTCAGGCAAACTGGGGGACCGAATAATGGAACTGAAAGCAATTGATGGAGTAGAAGCCAAGCCAGTCATTTCTCGTGAAGGCGAGATGATGATTGCGAAGTGTCTGGCTCGTGAATGGTTGCCTGCAGAGCGCCGGAAAGCAGCTTAAGTTCTTTTGAAGGGCGTCCGCTGATCCAGAAACATCTGGTCGGTTGCAACGCCCCTTCGCTCGCGCTCTAGAAAGTCTGCGACGGCGGCGCGAAAGCCAGGATCGGCGATCCAGTGGGCGGACCATGTCTGGACGGGTTCATATCCGCGAGACAGTTTGTGGCCGCCTTGCGCGCCAGCCTCAACCCGCTTGAGACCACGCTCGATTGCGATATCGATCGCTTGATAATAGCACATTTCGAAATGCAGGAAGCGCTTCTCCTGAGTGCACCCCCAATAGCGCCCGTACAGCGTATCCTGCCCGATGAAATGCAGCGCGCCCGCGATTGGCGTATCGTCCTGATAGGCCAGGCCCAGCACCATCCGATCGGCCATACGCTCGCTCAGCAGATTAAACGCTTCGCGCGTGAGGTATGGCGTGCCCCATTTGCGCGCGCCGGTATCCTGATAGAAAATCCAGAATATGTCCCAATGTTGCGGCTTGATGTCATCGCCTGTCAGAGTGACAATCTTCAAGCCCTCTTGTGCACCTTTGCGTTCCTTTCTGAGCGCTCTGCGTTTGCGTGAAGCAAGTTGCTCCAAGAACTCGTCGAAACTGGCGTATTCGCGGTTTTTCCAATGGAACTGAAGGTCGCTACGCAGCAGCCAGTCAGCATCTTCGAAGTACTGCAATTGCTCAGGCTCGATGAATGTCGCGTGGGCCGAAGATAGCTGGCTTTGCAAGCAAACGGCTTCTGCTGCCCGTAAGAGATGCGGGGCCAAGCTTGCGTCCTTCATCAACAAACGCGGCCCTGTTGCTGGGGTGAATGGTGCGGCGATCTGAAGCTTGGGATAATAGCGTCCACCGGCACGCTCCAAAGCGTCGGCCCAGCTGTGGTCGAACACATATTCGCCCTGACTGTGGCCCTTGGCATAGCTTGGCAGTGCACCCAACAAATCACCGGCGTCGTCCGTAATGATGACCGGCGCTGGCTCCCAGCCAGTCCCCTCGCCTACACTGCCTGAATCCTCCAACGCAGTCAGAAACTCGTGACTGACAAACGGGTTGCGATCCCCGCCCAGCGCATTCCATTGATCCGCGGAAACATGTCCGACGGACGGAACCATTCGCACAGTCAGTTCGCGATTACTCACGCCAAACCTGCCCCTTCGCTGATCAAGGCATCCGCTCGGCTCAGCGCGCGCCGACGCGTCTCAGGTGAATTGACGGTCCAGGTTAGCACTGGCAGGCCTTTTTTCCGCAACCGCTCGACCCAGTGGCTGGGCAAGGCAGCAATGTGGTAGGCAATGAAGTCTGGCAGCGCGATCCAATAAGCCATTCTCCGTTGCCACGCCGATTGCGTGTATCCGTGCTCATCTTCACGCATCACAAGTCCAACGCATGTAAGCGGTGAATGCTTGCGGAACCAACGGGCGACGCGTGGATCAAAACTCATGATGGCATGCTCGCCGGAGTAGCTCGCCAACGCGGCCGCGACCGCCTCGCAGGATTTCTCTATGTCGTAGCCCGTCTTCGATTTGATCTCGATCAGCAGCGGGGCACGACCTGCGACCAGTGCGAGCAGATCGGCCAGCGTTGCGATATGCTCGTCACTTTCGCGATAGCTGATCGCTTCAAGCTCATCCTTCCTGCTCGCTTCAGTTTGCCCCTCCGCTTCGGTCAAGCGATCCAACGTCCAATCATGGAACACCATCGCCGTTCCATCTGCGCTGCGTTGGATATCGCATTCGATGCCGAACCCCGCGTCGATCGCGAGCCGCGCGCCCATCAGCGAGTTTTCTGGCACGCCGTTCCCGTGCAGGCCGCGATGGGTATATTCCCACCGCGTCAACCAGTCAGGTACAGCGCGCCGCCTCATTCAGCGCCTTTAATCAGCAAGCGCGATGATCGCATCGACTTCGACGGCGGCACCCAGAGGCAGTGCAGGAACGCCAACAGCCGCGCGCGCATGCTTTCCGATTTCCCCGAATACGTCCAGCATCAGATCAGAAGCGCCATTGATAACCTTTGGCTGGTCGGAGAACTCTGCAGTTGAGCTTACAAATCCGCCCAATTTCACCACACGCTCAACCTTTTCAAGCACCCCGGCGGCCTTCAATTGTGCCAGGATCATGAGCCCGCAAGCACGCGCTGCTGCCGTGCCTGCCTCTACCGAGATGTCCTCGCCAAGCCGCCCGGTCACCAGCTCTCCATCGATAAATGGTAGCTGGCCAGAGACATGTGCAAATCCGCCTTGCACCACGACAGGTACATAGCTTGCTACCGGCGCTGCCGCTTCTGGCAGAACAATTCCCAATTCCTGCAAACGCGCTTCGATACTCATCGCGGGTCCCTTTCCAATTCTTCCAATAGCCAGGGCAAGGCCTCGTCCCAGCGGTCGATCCGCGCATGTGCATGACCGGCCTTGTGCGCGCAATCGATATGATCTGCGATCATCGGTTCGCCGCACATATGTAAGCGCGAGATGCCTGGCACAGTCTCTGATGCTGAATGATGATGCTGCGGCAAATCATCGATAAAGATCGCTTTGCTCGGCCGGAATTCATCAAGAATAGCCTGAAGCGCTGGCCCTTTGGGGCCCTGGTTCGTGAACACCCGCGCATTTATGCCAACTTCGGCCAGCTGACTGGTGCGTTTGGCTTGGCGGTCATCGTTGAGATTCGTAAGAATGACCACATCGGCCGCTTCTGCCACCCGGTTGATGCCATTTACCGCGCCGTCAATCGGCATTTGACGATGCATTTCCGTATCAAAGAACCCGCCAAGGAATTTCCAGATATCCTCTTGCGCCAGCGTTTCCCCGCTATCTGCCCATTTCATGGCTGTAGCGAAGTTGTTGCCCTTCAGCTCGAACCGCACCCCCTGGCTCTCTTCCAGCCATTGCTTGAAGGGTGCAACCATGTGCAACAGCACCTCGTCGCAATCGCTAATTACCAAGGGACGACTCATCGGCCCAGCTCCTGTCCTGCTCTGACCAGTTCATCTGGCGCAACGGCCAATGCTTCTGATGCACAAATGAGATCTGGCTCGTGATTGCCGAGGAATTCGACCACGGCGGCCAACACTGCAGGATTGGTCAAGCCGACACGAAGCGTGTCTGGATCAAGGCCCGTCAATGTCAGAAACCGTTGTGCTCGCGCTTCGTCTTCCAGGATCCAGCCAAGCGCTGCAAGTGTGAGCGTTTGCGGGTCCATCCCTGCTTCATCGGGGGATGTTAGGTGATTTTGAATTGTCAGCCGCCTTTCCGCTGGACTATCTGGGGATCAACACATGGGAGTGCCAGAGCCAAGTGGCAAAGAGAATCCTTGTTGTCGAGGATAACGACCTAAACCGGAAATTGTTCTGCGACGTGCTCAAAGCAAATGGCTTCGAGGTGGAACCGCTTGCCGACGGCACGGCTGCACTCGATACTGCGCGTCAGACTTCTCCTGATCTCATCCTGATGGATATCCAGCTTTCCGAAGTATCTGGCGTCGAATTGATAGAGCAAGCCAAGCAAGATTTGAACCTTCAGTCGATCCCTATCCTTGCCGTTACCGCCTATGCTGCCAAAGGCGATGAAGAACGCATCCGTGCAGCCGGCGCGGCCGGTTATCTGTCTAAGCCCGTATCGATTGGGCCGTTTATGGCAGCTGTTAAGGAACTCCTGCCTGAGTAAGGTTTTACCTTAGGGAGTGGCGATGGTTGAAAATCGCGGGTAAGGACTGAACTTTCCCCAGCTCGCACGGAATGCTCTAGGCGAGAATGCATCGAAGGAAGGTTATTTATCCTAATGGACCGTGCTGAAGTCGATACGAAGATCCGCTCGTTAATTGAATCTTTTAACAAAAAAGGTGTCGAGATTGCTGACGAGACGACGTTTGCCAATGATCTGGAGTTTGACAGTTTGACTGTCATGGATTTCGTGGCAGAGATCGAAGACGCATTCGATATCATCATCAGCATGAATCAACAGGCCGAGATCGAAAATTTCGGGCAGTTGATTGATGCCGTTACCAAACTTAAGGACTTGTAAGAGCGTACCCATGAGCGACACTGCGCCCAAAGACCTATTCTCCAAATTCGACGAGCTTATTGCGATGCGCGAAGGGATTCTCGCAACCGGCGTTGAGGATCCCTACAATCTCGTGATGGAAAAGGTGCTCTCACCGACTCGCGCGATTTGCAACGGACGCGATACGATCCTTCTCGGCACATACAATTACATGGGCATGACTTTCGATCCCGATGTGATTGAAGCCGGCAAGGACGCACTGGAAAATTTTGGTACCGGCACTACCGGCAGCCGAGTTCTCAATGGCACGTATCAGGGCCATAAGGAATGCGAGGACGCGCTGAAGGAATTCTACGGCATGGATCATGCCATGGTGTTCTCAACTGGGTATCAGGCCAACCTCGGCATCATCGCCACGATTGCCGGCAAGGGCGATTATGTAGTGCTCGATATCGATAGCCACGCCAGCATCTATGATGGCTGCGCCATGGGCAATGCGGAAATCGTGCCATTCCGGCATAACGACATCGAAGCGATGGAAAAGCGCCTTCGCCGTATTCCCGAGGATGCCGGCAAACTGGTGGTTCTCGAGGGCGTCTATTCGATGCTGGGCGACGTGGCGCCGCTTAAGGAGATGGTCGCTATCGCCAAGAAATATGGCGCCATGGTTCTAGTCGACGAAGCGCATTCCATGGGCTTCATCGGAGAGAATGGCCGTGGCGTGGCCGAGCAAGCAGGCATTATGGATGATGTCGATTTCATCATCGGCACCTTTTCTAAGAGCGTCGGAACAGTCGGCGGGTTCTGCGTCTCCAACCATCCCAAATTTGAAGTAATGCGGCTCGTATGCCGTCCTTACGTGTTCACGGCTTCGCTGCCGCCCAGCGTTGTGGCCACGGCGGCTACGTCTATCCGCAAGCTCATGCATGGTTCGAACAAGCGCGCGCATCTCTGGGAAAATTCCAAGAAACTGCATCGCGGGCTGAAGGATCTAGGCTTTGAGCTTGGAACGGAGGAGCCGCAAAGCGCAATCATTGCGGTGATCATGCCCGATCTCCAACAAGGCGCGATGATGTGGGAAGCCTTGCTCAAAGAGGGGCTTTATGTGAACCTTGCGCGGCCACCTGCGACGCCCGCAAACATGACTTTGCTGCGCTGCTCGCTATGCGCGGAGCACAGCGAAGAAGAAGTCGCCACGATACTCGGAATGTTCGAACGCGCAGGTAAGGCTAAAGGAATAATCTAACCTCTTTGGGTTAGATCAGGCGGCGGCTAGGTCCTCTCCTTCCCGGCCGCCAGCCCTTTTTCAGGTGACTTTAGCCGCCACCTTCTTCCTAACCCCTGGATCAGCTTCCTTGTTCTCCGGAAAGATTGGCCACAGCAGCTGCTGGCCCAGCGTCGCAGGCGCGAGGTTCTCTACGCCGTAGCTTTCCGGATACGAGCGTGTGATTTTGGCTGTGCCGAACAGGACATCCCAGAAGAACAGCAAATTGCCGTAATTGCCTTTGTAGTTGACCGCCGGATCATCCGCATGGCGGCCGTGGTGCGCATGGTGCGTAGAAGGCGTTGAGATGGTCCGTTCTACCACCCACATGACCGGTGAGAGCCATTTGATCTGGTACAGCGGTTTGTCCCAAGCGACGTCTGAGTGTGCACCGATGATGACAGCCATTTTGACCAACAGATAACCGGCATAGACCCATCCCAGCCCCATGTAGAGCAAGGCGCCTGCGGTCCACAGACCGGGCATCAACATGTAGTATATGATGTTGTTCCGATAGACGAGGCGCACGCTCATATACTTCGCATTGTGGTGCGCGCGGTGCAGATTGTAGAGCCACGGAAAAGTGTGGCTGGCGCGGTGCCACCAGTATTGCGTCATGTCTTCAAGCACCAAGAACAAGGCAGTCGCCGCGAAGATGTTGATATCTGAAAGCGCACCCTCAAGACTGGGCGCCACTACGCTCATGATCGCCGCTGACAGGAAAACGATGCCAGGCTGAGTGACCGCGAGCAGCATCGTCATGCTGATGCCTTCAACAATCCCGTCATCGCGGGTCTGTCCGCCCTTAGCGAATAGCTTGGTGCGCCATAGTTCGAGCACAGCGAAACCGAGGAAGATTCCAAGGACAGCAATCGTTGATGTTGGCATGATTCTCTCCGCTTGATAGTCGACCCTATACAGCGTAGTCCACTGCCAGAATGTCAGATATTTTACATTCTTCTGCGCGCTCTCTTGTTGCGCCGATGTTGTTCTCTGCGTTGTCAGCAGAACTGCGTGGGCAGCTGATCTCCAGCGCGCTGGCAAAACAATATTCGGAAGACCAGATCATCCAGCAGCGCGGTGAGACAGCGCATGGCTTCTACCTCATCGCAAGTGGCTCAGTTTCGATTGGGCAGTTCCTCTCCAAGGGCGAATTTCGTGCCGTGGCGGTACTTGGCCCCGGGGATTCCTGGGGTGAGCTGGCCATGTTCGCGAACCGTCCACGTGTTGTCGACGCAATCGCGCGTGGCCCTTGCGAAGTTCGTTTCATTAGTAGCGCAGATTTCGAGGCAGCAATTGCAGGCAGGGCGGAAGAAATGCGGATGCTGCTTGGCGCAATGTCCGTTCAGTTTCAAGACATGATTGACGTGATGGCGGGGATCCGTCGGGGCACAGCCCACGCCCGCGTTGCAGGGCTGCTGGATGCGCTGGCCGGAGCATCCCCTTTGCCTGCCAAAGTCCGCCTGACGCAGCAAGAGCTGGGCGAATTGCTTGGCCTGACGCGCGTTACGATCAACGCCGCGCTCAAGGAGCTGGAGGCAGCTGGCGCCATTGCCAGGCGCTATGGGCAGATCGAAGTGCTGGACAAAGCTACGCTCGATCTCGCATCACTGACCTAGCTTCAGTTCACCTGAAACAGTGTGGCGTTCTCGCATTTATCCGCAACGGCTTCATCACTGCTTGAGAATTGTGTCAGGATCAAAAATCCGCCAACCACCAAAACGACGAAGAGCGTTGTGACAGTACCGAGATATTTGTCGATGATTGCCTTTATCGGAGCGCCAAACAGTCGGAACAAGAAACCGACCGTCATGAAGATGAGCGCGCGCGCCGCGAGGCTTGCCAGAACAAATGTGATCAGGTTCATCCCGATGAAGCCAGCGGTGATCGTCAGGAGCTTGAACGGTATAGGGGTCGCGCCTGCTATGACTATGGCTTCCCAATCGTATTCGCGCAGATAACAAGCGGCGACGGGGAAACTTTCCGTCAGGCCTAGCGCGCCGATGAGCCAGGCACCAACGGTATCGTAAAGACCCCAGCCAATTGCATATCCGAGCAGCGCGCCCGCAACCGAAGCGAGCGTCGCAACCAGTGCCAGCCGAATCGCTTTTTTCGGTTCGGCAAGGCACATCAGGCCAAGCAATGGATGCGGCGGTATCGGGAAAAAGCTCGATTCTATGAAACAGAAAAAGGCAAGCCACCATGCGGCATATGGATGAGCAGCCTTATCCATTGTCCAGTCATAAAGACCGCGCAGCAAATGCATCATTTCGGAGCCACACCTTCAAGGGACTACTGAGAATTTACGTTAGGAAGCGGGGCAATCTCTCAAATATACACGATTAGCAAGTGAGCGCGGTCTTCGCACGGGAGAAGATTGTCTATCTTCGTGTATTCAGCACGTCGAGAAGTTTCGCTCCGGCGTCCAGGCACGCGTTGATCAACGTAGCGACGAAATTGCAACAGTTAAGCGGCAATGTCCGCTTGCTTCATGGCGCGCGAACGGATAAAAACCCAGTCAATTAATTAATTCGGTTAACTGAAAGGGACTATACCTATGCGTAAACTCGCAATGGGATTGGCGTTGGCATCAACTGCTCTCGCCTCACCTGCGCTAGCTAAAGAGGGCCAATGGTACATTGGTGTCGATGCTGGCGCGATGATTGTTGATAGTGCATCTGTGGACGGAGCCGATATTTCGGTCGATCACAATGAAGGTAGTGATTTTGGCGCTGTAGTTGGCCACGATTTTGGGGCCTTCCGCCTCGAAACTGAAGTCGCATATAAGCAGGCTAACCTTGAGGCGATCAATTTCGGTATCACAGAAGTCGCCGCCAATGGCGAAGGCAATTTCTTGAGCTTTATGCTGAATGGCCTTTTCGATTTCGGTAAAGATGACGGCCTCCAAGGCTTCTTCGGTGGCGGCTTCGGTATCGCACGTTCCCAGCTTGAAAACGGGTTGATTGCTCAAGGTTCTGCTACGGGGCTTTACGATGATTCCGACACCGGCATTGCATGGCAGCTGCTTGCAGGTGCGCGCGCACCGTTGACTGATCGTTGGGACGTTGGTTTGAAATATCGCTATTTCAACGCACCTGGCATCAATATCGTGGCACGTGATGGCACCGGCCTTGAGACCGATGTGTCAACGCACTCGTTGCTTGGCACATTGACCTACAATTTTGGTGAAGAGCCGGCTCCACCGCCACCTCCGCCTCCACCGCCACCGCCACCGCCACCACCGCCACCGCCTCCACCGCCTCCACCGCCGCCTCCACCGGCTCCGGTGTGCAACACTGGCCCGTACATCGTCTTCTTTAACTGGGACGAGTCGGATATTACGCCAGAAGCTGCGACAGTGCTGGACAACGCGGTAACGGCGTACGCAGATTGCGGCACGGCCAGCGTAATGCTTGCAGGTCACACCGACCGTTCAGGCACGACGACCTACAATATGGGTCTTGCTGAACGTCGTAACTCATCAGTTCGTGACTATCTGAATGGTCGCGGAATTCCTGATGATCGTATCGGCAGTGAAGCCTTCGGCGAATCGCAGCCACGTGTAGCCACTGAAGATGGCGTTCGTGAGCTTCAGAACCGCCGTGTTGAAGTAACCTACGGCCCGGGTTCCGGTATGTAAGTTGCCTCTTCAGGTGAATTGATAGAAAAGGGCCGGAGAAATCCGGCCCTTTTTGTTTTTACTGGAGACACTGGCTTTGCGCTCTATAATACTTGCACTTGCTACCTTGCCCACAGCGCTTTGCGCCGGCTCTTCGAAAGACAAAGGCGAGATGGGATCGGCTCCCGCGGTAATTGGCTCTGCATTGATAGCTACAGCGAGCGGGACGGAGATCGGCACAGCCGAGATCATCCGCGCGAAGGGCGCCATCTCGATTTCGGTCAAGGTCAACGGGTTTGAAGCCGGCGAGCGCGCGCTTCATCTACATTCAACTGGGGCCTGCGATGCACCAGACTTCACAAGCGCTGGAGGCCACTTGAATCCTTTCGAGCGGGCGCACGGCAGCCTAAATCCGGATGGTCAGCACCTTGGGGACATGCCCAACATTACCACGGACGATAATGGTCAAGCCACACTCACCTTCACATTCTCCGACGATCCTGACCATCTCATCCAGGAAATATTTGACGCGAACGGAACAGCAGTGATGATCCACGCTGGTCCGGACGACTATATCAGCGACCCAGCCGGCGCTGCCGGTCCAAGGATCGCGTGCGGAGTAGTCAAACCAGCCAATTAAGCCGAGGTTGGCTCACCGGCCGCAATCGCACGCTGGAGAACAGTTTCATTTGCCTTGGGAACGAGCTTCAGTGCCGAAAGCAGAAGCACTAATCCGATAGGTGTAATCCACAGGGTCGACAACACACCTGTGCTTAGGTCCCCATCGTTTTGCGCAGAGACATAGCCAGCCATATAGGGCCCCAACGCCAACCCAACCAAGGTGGTTGCGAGGAAGAAGGTCGCTGTAGCAGTCCCTCGCATGCGCGGCAGGACAAGAGCCTGGCTGCTAGCTGCAGCCGCTCCCAATGCTGACGCTGCCAGCGCTCCGACAACAACATTGAGTATCAGGAAAAGCGTAAAGCTATCCGTCGTATACTGAATGATCGCAAACGGGATCGGGGAAAGCAGTCCGAACAATATTACCCAAACACGCCCCGAGGACATGCGGGTGTAGAGAAAATCTGCCATCCGGCCGCCAAGGATCACTCCCAAGAAACCGCCAGCTGCGCCGCCACCGCCTAGCCAGAACCCAAGCTCGGCCTTGGAAACATCGAATACGCGCTCGGCATAGGGAGCTCCCCAATAGGATGCAGAGTATGCCATGAACGCCACCGTGCCGTACCCGAGAATGGTAAATAGAAATGCTGGTGATCCCCATGTCAGCGCAAACGTGGGATAGTCACGGTGCTTAAGCGCCGTTGCCCAGCAGAAAACTGAGTAATATCCGATAGCCAAAAGAAACCATTGATCGGTGATCGCTGGTAAACTGAGCGCCAGGAGCCCTCCGAGCGCTTCAACAATGACGCCATTGCCAGAGGCCAATGCCACTGTGATGAGATGTGCAATCACAAAAGATGCGGCGAACACAAGAATATTCAGTCCCAGCGCAGCAGCCCCCCGCGATGCCGCACCTACGAAAGTAAACGGCGGGATGACGGTGTAAAGCTCACGGACGAAGCCCTGAAACGGCTTGGGATCTTCGGGCGTTGGCAGCCCGTCGATCGCACCGCGAACAGGTTCGCGCAGCGTCGCCACCCAGACTGCCAGCAGCAGGCCGGGTACCCCGACCGCTATGAAAGCGGCCTGCCAACCAGCCAGGCCAAACCAAGGATCTCCGCCGGGATAGGCCGCGTTCCAGCGGTCAACAATGACGCCGCCAATGGCCAGCGAGACACCGCCGCCAATATATAGTCCAGAGCTATAAATTGCGAGCGCGGTTGCCCGCAGCCTCGCCGGAAACCAATCCGAGATGAGCGAATAAGCCGAAGGGCTGGCCGTGGCTTCACCCACTCCAACACCAATACGCGCAACCGTTAGCTGTGCGGCATCACGCGCAAACCCGGATGCCGCTGTCATTGCGGACCATAATGTCAGTCCAAGCGTAATGAGCCGAATACGCTTCCAGCTATCGGCAAGCTTCCCCAGTGGAATGCCGAAAAGCGCATAAAAGATCGCGAAAGCCGTTCCGTATAGAAATCCAAGATATGCGTCGTCGACGCCCAGATCGGCCTTGATATCATTGGCAAGAATCGAAAGAATCTGCCGGTCAATGAAGTTCAGAACATAGAGTAGAACCAAAACGCTAAGCGCATACCAGCTATAGGCAGGAACGGCTTGCTCAGTATCGATCGACTTCTCGGCTTGCGCCGCGGGTTCGCCCATATTGTCTGCTTCTCTTCCAGTAGGGATCAGGCCACGTAGGGGGTGCTATCGACTAGTCTGGCCTCGGCAAAGCCCTTTTTTCGCAGGCGACAAGAATCGCAAAGTCCGCACGCTTGGCCTGCTTCACCAGGATCATAGCAAGACCAACTCATCGACGGGTCGAGACCCAGTCGATCACACTCGCGCGCGATATCTGCCTTGGTCATGTGTTGCAGCGGCGCGTGCACGGTGAAAGCCCCGCCCTCCACACCTGACTTTGTTCCAAGCTGAGCGGTTTTCATAAAGCTTGCAATGAATTCTGGTCGGCAATCGGGATACCCCGAATAGTCGAGCGCATTCACGCCGATAAATACGTCGGTCGAACCAGCAGCTTCGGCTGCCGCGACACAGAGTGATAGAAACACAAGGTTGCGAGCGGGCACATATGTAACAGGGATGGCGCCCCCCACTCCAGACTTCGGGACATCGATTTCATCAGTGAGAGCCGAGCCTCCGATAGAGCGCATGTCGAGCTCAAGTCGAAGGTGGCGTTCAACGCCAAGTTTCTCGGCAATGGCGGAGGCGGCTGCAAGCTCTCGCCTGTGCCGCTGCCCGTAATCGATCGTAACTGCGTGCACCGTGAAACCTTGTTCAATAGCAAGGGCAGCAGTGACCATAGAATCCAGTCCGCCGGAAAGCAGAACGACAGCAGGTGATTGTTTAGGTTGTTGGATATCTGCCATGCGGCCGACTTAGAAGATTTAGCCCTGCTTGCAACGGGATTCCTATCGAAAGAATTGGCCTCAGCAGCTACCTGTGCGACGCGCCTCTGCACTCAAATCAAACGGACGCCCATCCACAATGCCTTGCGTATCGATCTGAACCAAGGCACCGGTCTCGCGTCGTATCGTTGTGCGCCCATATCCGTTGCCACGGCACGTGTATTGCACAGTTACTTCTGTTGCATTGTCCTCAATGACAAAACGGCTGCAGGTTTGAACCGTATGCTGGAGCTGGATAAACTCAGTTCCATCCCGAACGCAGATCTGGCGGCTAGGAGTTCCATCCCGAAACGTTATTGTCCATTCGCCCTTGTTTAGTCCAGACATCATCGCGAGCGCTGACGTTTGCGCAGATCCAGGCACCGCCATTGCGAGCGCAAACAATCCGGCAGCGCTGCTGACAGTCACTATCAATGCGTTGGTCAGTTTCTTCATCATTTCCTTATCGCCTTGCAGGCAAGAATTACACAAAAAAGGGGTAGCTTGCATGCGATAAACCGTTGCTGAACATCGACAGACTGAAATTATAGGTTCAGTACGAAGTCTCGTGAGCAGAATGCACAATCGACCACGATATGCCCTTGCCCGTTTCGCATCGCATCCCGCTCACCTTCGGGGAAACGCGACACAACCTCATCATAATGCTCGACAGTGCAACGGCAGCCCTTTGACAGAGCTGCGCCTTTTTCGACGAGAATTTTCTCTTCTTCGTGAAATAGCCGCCAAATCAGAGCTTCCATCGAAAGCTTTGGATCCACCAACTCTGCGTGGCTAAGACTGCCGCCCAGCGCTTCGATATGCTCCCAGTCGGGGTGGTCAACCTGCGCGTCGAGCCGTTGGCGCCCTACTTCGCCTTGCGGCAAATGCTGGAGCAACATTCCCCCAGCGACGCACTGCCCTTTGTGAAAGCGAATGCCCAGCCGCACAAGAGTTGGTATCTGCTCTGATTGCAAGAAGTAGTGCTCGCAGGCTTCTGCCAACGACGCGCCTTCGAGGGGGACAATCCCCTGATACCGCTGACCCTTCCCCGTTTCGAAAGTGATCGCAAGATAGCCGCTGCGGAATAGGCGCATCAGTGAGGGGTTTGCGCCAACGTCGCCCAATGCAGCGCGATCAAAATCGGCATAACCGCGAAGGGCACCTTCCTTGAAGTCAGCCACAAGCAGTCGAACCGGGCCGGTCTGAGTCTGCGCCTGCAAGGTGAGCTGTGCGCCCTCTTCCTTCTGGAGCCCGCCCATCAATGCGCCCAGCAATAACGCCTCAGCCAACAAGTGCTTCACAGGAGCTGGATAGTCGTGCGCGCTTAGCACTCCTGCAACCACATCATCCAGACGCGCAATTCTCCCGCGCGCATCACGTGCAGGGATGCTAAAATTCAGCAATTGGTCCTGATAGGTTTCGACGTGCTTGGTCATTGGCGACAATATGGGGCCTATCGGATCAATTGAAAGCCCGCTTCCTCTGCATTCCTAAAGCTGACCAAAGCACCAGCGCAATATCGATTTCTGCGCATGGATTCGGTTCTCAGCCTCATCGAATACAACTGACTGATCGCTTTCGAACACAGCCTTGCTGACCTCTTCATCGACATGCGCCGGCAGACAGTGCAGGAATTTCGCATCGTCCTTCGCCATTGCCATCAATGCCTCATTGACCTGATAGGGCGCCATCGCGGCAAGCTTGTTATGCGCGTGATCCTGACCCATCGAAACCCAGGTGTCGGTGACAATGATGTCAGCACCAGTTGCCGCAAGCCCGGCATCCTGAGTTAGCATGACCTTGCTACCGCCTGCCTTTACCAGGTCCACGAACTCACTTTCCGGCTGATAGCCGGCTGGTGTTGCCACGCGCACATTGAACTTCATCAATCCGGCAGCTTCCAGTATCGAATGAAGCACATTGTTGCCATCGCCAAACCACGCCACTTCAAGGCCGGGCAGTGTCTTGCCATGCTCGATTATCGTAAGGAGGTCGGCCACGATCTGGCAGGGGTGAGAGCGATCGGTCAGACCGTTAATGACCGGCACATGCGCATAATGTGCCATCTCTTCGACCTTGGCATGATCGTCTGTCCGCATCATGATGACGTCAACCATACGGCTCAGCACGCGCGCGGTATCCGCAATCGATTCTCCGCGCCCAAGCTGACTTGAAGCGGAATCGAGGATCAATGACGAGCCCCCCAATTGCCGCATCGCGATGTCAAAGCTGACGCGCGTGCGTGTCGAATTCTTTTCAAAAACCATACCCAGGACATGACCTGCCAATGGTTGATCTTCGTCAGGCCTACCCTTCGGCCAGCCTAGACGCGCTGCTTTGCGATCGATTGCATCTGCAATCATCGCCGCGATTGCATCGCCTCCAGCATCGGACAGATCGAGAAAGCTGCGCACCTCAGGCGCAAGATCGAGTGGTTCCGGCATCAGCAGCCCTACGGATTTTCGTAGCTGGCTGCGCCAGCCGACAGCTTCTCGAAGAACTCCTCGATCTCGGCGTCGCCGACGACCAAGGGAGGCAACACACGCAATGTGTTGTCGCCCGCAGCAACGGTCAGAAGCTGATGATTGTCACGCAAATGCACAAAGAACGGACGGCTTTCGACCTTCATCTTCATGCCCAGCATCAGCCCCTTGCCACGGACGAGCTCGAAGAGCTCAGGATAGTTGCCGATAAACTGTTCGAGCCGGCTGCGCAGGCGCTCACCCTTCTCGCGCACTTCGCCAAGAAATTCGTCGTTAGCTACGGCCTCCATCACGGCTGATCCAGCCGCCATCGCAAGAGCGTTGCCACCATAGGTCGAGCCATGCGTACCGAAGGTCATTCCGCGCGCAGCCTTCTCAGTCGCCAAGCATGCGCCAAGCGGGAAACCGCCGCCTATACCTTTCGCCGTTGCCACAATGTCAGGCACAATGCCGTATTGTTCATAGGCATAAAGAGTACCGGTGCGCGCTACGCCGCATTGCACTTCGTCCAGAACCAGCATCAGATCATGCTCGTCTGCGAGCGCACGCAGGCCTTTCATGAACTCGTCGGATGCAGGGCGAATACCGCCTTCGCCCTGAATAGGTTCAACCAGAAAACCAGCTGTGTTTGGTCCCATCAGCGCCTTGGCCGACTCCAGATTATCAAACTCGGCATATTTGAAGCCTGCAAGAAGCGGCGAGAAACCGTGGTGCATCTTTTCCTGGTTCGATGCGCTGATCGTCGCCATCGTGCGGCCATGAAACGCGTTGGCAAATGTGATCAACTCAAAGCGAGTGCTATCGTCCTCGTGCTGATGATAGGCGCGCGCGGTCTTGATTGCGGTTTCAACTGCCTCGGCGCCTGAATTAGTGAAGAAAACTGTATCAGCGAAGGTTTTGTCGACAAGCTGTTGAGCCAGCTTCTCCCCTTGCGGGCTGCCATATAGGTTCGACACATGCATTAATGTGGCGGCCTGTTTCTGAATAGCGGAGATCAGCCCCTCATGTGAATGACCAAGCAGGTTCACGGCAATCCCGCTGGCAAAATCGAGATAGCGAGTGCCGTCCTCATCGATGAGGTGACAATGCTCGCCGCGTACAGGACGTACGCCGCAACGGGGATAGACAGGCATCAATGGTGTGATCGACATGGCAAAACCCTCAATTTATATGCGCGCTCTAGAAAGAGAAATGGCGGCCCATCGGACCGCCATCTCCACGTCATCTAATCATGTGCTGGTCAGCGGTCAAACATGCCGCCGTCAGCGCGTATCAATCCTGGACGGGAACGAGATTGACCGCAGAGTGCTTGCCTCGTCGATCAACTTCGAGATCAAACTCGAAACGCTCACCTTCATTGATTTCCTGTAGGCCAGAACGCTCTACCGCACTGATGTGTACAAATGCATCTGGCTGACCATCGTCACGAGTCAGGAAGCCAAAGCCCTTCATCGAGTTGAAAAACTTGACCGTTCCAGTAGCTTTCTCACCAGTTAGTTCGCGTTGCGGAGCCACAGTTTTCTGCTCAACCGCAATCACATCACCAACAACCTGAAGATCTTGCGCGGACACCTTGCCGCCACGATCGACCAGATTGAATTCGAGCTCCTGACCTTCCGCGAGACCTTCTAGCCCAGCACGCTCGACAGCGCTGATATGCACGAAGATATCTTCGCCGCCAGTTTCCTGCTGAATGAAGCCAAAGCCTTTTTGACTATTAAAGAACTTCACAGTTCCCTTGCCGGTGCCGACAACCTGGGCGGGCATACGGCTGAAACCGCCACCGCCACCGCCGCCGCCTGGGCCGCGTCCGCCGCCGCCGAATCGATCACCGCCGCCAGAGCCGCGATCATCGCCAAACCGGCGGCCACCGCCGCCAAACCGATCTTGCTGACCAAAATTGTCGCGTGGGGGAAAAGAATCACCGCCGCCGCCAAATGGATCGAAGCTATCTTCACCGAACCCGTCGCGCTTGTCCCGTCCGCGGCGGCGCCCTCTATCGTAACCCATAACCTACTTCGTACCTTGTAACTCCGCCCGAAAAACCTCGCGCAAACGCTGTGGACGGACAGCTTTGTCGACGCAGTAGGCAGCACAGCGATTTTGCTGAACCCCACCTCACTGATATGAAACATAGCGCACAAAGATCATTTGTGCGAATATTTTAGTACGAGTACCAGCATAGGCGCGCAAATGTGACATTTTCGCATTGTAGCGTGTTCGAAAATTCCTTGCTGGTGTGCCGCAAATGGCGCGAGGAACCATCCTGCGCCGACATGAGAATTCAAGAAGAGAGAGTCATGAGCGATTTCCGCGTTTTGTCGCCAACCATGCTAGCCAGCCCGCAGATCGGGCCAGCCGACGTTGTCGAAGCAGCCGGTCAAGGCGTGTCACTGATCATCAACAACCGGCCAGATGGCGAGTCTCCCGGTGAACCGCAAGGCCCGGAGATTGAAGCGGCTGCACGGAAGGCGGGGCTGGACTATCTGGCGATTCCGATCGGCAGCGCCGGCTTTGGCGAGCCTCAAGTCGAAGCTATGCAGCAGGCCATTGGCAATGCGAATGGAAAGGTTCTTGCCTATTGCCGCAGCGGAACTCGCTCGACTTTGCTTTGGTCGCTCGCACAAGCGCGCGCGGGCGAGGACATTGACGCGATTGCGGCCACTGCCCGCCAAGCAGGTTATGACGTATCGCCGGTTAGAGCGGCGATGGACGCGCTGTCCGCACAGTCCAAAAGCTGAGGCCCAGTCTTTACCCTTACTTGCGATAGTCCAAGGGCGGTGCGCGATCTCCAAGTAGGGACTTGTATTGATAGTCCGGCCCACGTGAGCGATCGAATTCTGCTCTCGCGGCCGCCCGCAGGTCGGAATTGGTATAAAGCTCAACCGCCATTAGCGTCATGGCTTTGGCCGCCACCATAGTCCCCTTATAGCCGATCGAGTGCCCGCTTGCGGCAACCGCTTGCCAGCTATGCGCGCTTGTTCCCGGCACCCAAGTGGCCGTGCGTATGCCCACAGTTGGCGTGGCCCAGGACACGTCGCCAACATCGGTAGAGCCATAGCCCAGACTCTTGTTGTAGGCCCCTATTTCGGCGGCACTCTCTAGTGGTTTGGCAGCGTCACCCAGCGATTCCTGAATCGCTTCAGCCCATGCGCGCTCTTCATCAGAATACTCAACCCCGCCGACTTGGCGAAGCTTGGCGTCCATAACTTTCGCCAGCGTTTCATTGACCAGAAGCGGATTATTGCCGTGAATGATCTCCCATTCGACCTGCGTGCCTGTGCCTAGTGCAGCGCCGCGCGCTGCATCCTCGAGGCGCGTCCAGATTTCCTGAACCCCATGTGGTTCAGGATGACGGACATAGTAAAAGTTCTCCGCAAAATCAGGGACGACGTTTGGCGCATTGCCGCCTGCCGTTACAACGTAATGCATCCGAGCATCCTGCGGGATGTGCTCGTGCATCATGTTCGCCATCATGTTCATTGCTTCAACACCATCCAGCGCGGATCGCCCCCGTTCCGGAGCACCGGCCGCATGCGCAGAAACACCGGTAAAGCGAAACTTCGCGGAGCGGTTAGCGAGGCTAGTCCGGGCAGCAGCACTGTTTTCGTCGTCCGCATGCCAGTGGATCGCGATATCGACATCGTCGAACATGCCAGCGCGGGTCATATAGACCTTACCCGATCCGCCCTCTTCCGCGGGGGTTCCGTAGAGGCGAATTCGGCCGGGAGTTCCAGTTGCCTCGAGCCAATTCTTTACCGCTATGGCCGCAGTCAGCGATCCAGCGCCGAACAAATTGTGCCCGCAAGCATGGCCTGCGCCCTTTCCTTCAATTGGATCGCGGGTCGGCTTAGCCGACTGATTGATGCCAGGCAGCGCGTCCATTTCAGCAAGGATCGCGATCACCGGGCCGCCTTCGCCCCATTCAGCAACGAAGGCTGTCGGGATTTCGGCAATGCCGCCTTCGATGGTGAAGCCTTCTGCAGTCAGCTCTTCAACCATCAGCGCGCTGGAGCGTTCTTCCAGATAGCCAAGCTCGGCCCAATCCCACAGCTGTTGCGCGACACGATGCGTGCGCTCTGCTTCAGCTTCGACATTCGCAATGGGATCCGCTTGCTGTGCGGACAACGGAGCGGCGCTCAAAACTGCAAAGGCAATCAGACTTAGATATGGCTTCATGGATGTTTCCTCTCTCGATTGCCTGCTTGCCGCAAAGCGGTCTCCGTGCCAATTGCAAATTCAATGAAAGTTTCGCCTGAACTCATGCAATTTCTTGGTTCGCTTGTCGCAATTCTCGCGGTGGCGGGGCTTGCCTGGTGGCTGAAACTGGGCAGCACTCCTCAGCTTTCAAGCGATAGAGAAGCACAGGCGGCCGCAAGTGAGGCCATTGATGGCTTTGAATCGGTCGAGACTGCTGTCGATGCGAATGGAAATGGCGCCATTTTACGTGACCGCTCCGGCTGCCTCCTGCTCCTCAAGCGGCATGGAAACAAACTTGCCGGACGATTGCTGACGCATTCCGCAACAGGCCGGATCGACAAAGGGCAACTGGTTGTCGATTCAGGAGAGCGGCGATTTGGCCTTGTAATTCTTACCATCGATCACGCGCAGTCTTGGGCCGATCGCATCAATGGAGTAAGGTCCGAACGCGATGCCTGATTTTTCGCCCACCGAATATGCCGTTCCCGGCTTTGTGTTGCTTATCCTGATCGAGATGATCTGGGCGTGGTGCAACCGGCCGGATGCCTATGAACCGCGTGACACGCTGACCAGCCTCGCATTCGGCCTCGGCAGCACGGTGTCCGGCTTGCTGTTTGGCGGGTTTTTCTTCCTGCTTTTCCTTGGCGTGTGGGAGTACCGGCTCATTGATTTCGGTCCTGAATGGTGGGCGGTTTGGTGGGCCTGGCCGCTGTGTTTTGTGCTCGACGATCTCAAATATTACTGGGTGCACCGCGCAGGTCATCGCATTCGCTGGATGTGGGCCGCACATGTGAACCACCACTCAAGCCAGCACTACAATCTCTCGACCGCGCTCAGGCAAACTTGGACCGGGCCGTTTACCTTCGGGTTCCTGTTCGCATTGCCGCTGGTGCTGCTCGGCTTTCACCCTCTGATGATCGCCATCTGTGGCGGCTTCAATCTGATCTACCAGTTCTGGATCCACACTGAGGCGATCGACAGGATGCCGCGCTGGTTCGAGGGGGTAATGAATACCCCTAGCCATCACCGCGTCCATCATGCCACCAATCCGCGTTATCTGGACCGGAACTATGCCGGCGTTTTCATCATCTGGGACAAGATGTTTGGAACATTCGAGCCTGAAAGCGATGACGAGAAGATCCGCTATGGGATCATCAAACAGCTGGGCAGCTTCAATCTGTTATGGGCAGTGTTCCACGAATGGATCGGCATGCTGAGCGATATGTGGCGCAGCCCCTGGAAGCATAAGCTATCATACCTGTTGCGTGAGCCCGGCTGGTCTCACGATGGCAGCCGCGACACATCCGATACAATTCGCGCGCGCTGGCAGGAAAGACAAATCGTAAAAACTTCAGTTGCATCTGAAAACGCGATTGCAGGCGAGCAAGAGCCTGCCTAACACTCTCCCGCAAAAGGAGAGAGAATGGATACCTTCGATTACATCGTAATTGGCGGCGGTAGCGCCGGCAGCGCAGTTACCGGCAGGCTTGCCGAAGACGACAGCAAGACCGTCTGCCTAATCGAAGCGGGCGGCAAGAATGATAACTTCCTGGTCAAAACGCCGGGCATGATGCCCTTCCTTTTGAAGAACGCCAATTACCGCTACGAGACCGTGCCGCAAAAGGGCCTGAATGGCCGCATCGGGTATCAACCACGCGGCAAGGGCCTCGGCGGGTCATCAGCAATCAATGCCATGGTCTATATCCGCGGCAATGCGTGGGACTATGACAATTGGGCCGCCATGGGATGTGCCGGATGGGCCTATCAGGATGTCTTGCCCTACTTCAAACGTAGCGAAGGCAATATTCGCGGCGGTGATGAATATCACGGTGGCGATGGGCCACTTTCCGTTTCTGACCAGAAATGGCCCAATCCAACCAGCACGGCTTTCGTTGAGAGCGCGGCGCAGCTGCAATTGCCGCGCAATACAGACTTCAACGACGATAGCCAGGAAGGTTTCGGCCTTTATCAAGTCACGCAAAAGGACGGCGAACGCTGGTCTGCGGCGCGCGCCTATGTTGAGCCACTGCGCGGCAAGCCCAATCTCGAAATCCGTACCGGCACACTGGTCGAGAAGCTGGTGATCGAAGACGGCCGTGTAACCGGTGTTGCCATTAAGCGGGGGCGTAAACGCGAATTGGTGAAGGCGAGGCGCGGAGTAATCCTGTCTGCTGGCGCATTCAATTCTCCTCAGATACTGATGCTCTCTGGAATCGGGCCGGCCGAACATTTGCAGCAGCATGGTATCGATGTTGTGATCGACAAGGCGGCAGTTGGGAGCGAGCTTCAGGATCATATCGATTACGTATCCGGCTGGGCGACCCAGTCCACTGATCCGATCGGCAATTCGCTTGCGGGTACATGGCGTATGGCAAAAGCGATAATCGAGCATCGCCGCAAGCGCACCGGGATCATGACGACATGCTATGCTGAAAGCGGCGGGTTCTGGAAAGTAATGCCAGACAGCCCGGCCCCCGATGTGCAATGGCATTTCGTTCCTGCTGTGCTGGAAGACCACGGGCGAGAGAAAGTGAACGGGCACGGTTTCTCGCTCCATGCCTGCGTATTGCGGCCTGAGAGCCGCGGCACGGTGAGACTGAACTCTCCGAACGCCGCAGACGCGCCGCGGATTGATCCCAATTTCCTGGATGATGAACGCGATATGGCGGTGATGCGCGCAGGGGTTCGCCTATCGCACCGGATCGTTGATGCGCCGCCGCTCGCCGACTACAAACCAACCGATCGTTACCCCATCGACCTCGACAATGACGCTGAGCTGGATGAGCTAATCCGCAGCCGTGCGGACACAGTCTATCATCCCGTGGGAACGTGTCGCATGGGATCGGACGAAGGCGCGGTGGTGGAGTCAACATTGAAAGCGCGCGGCGTTGAAGGGCTATGGATTGCGGACGCTTCAATCATGCCCAAGATCGTCAGCGGCAACACCAATGCGCCAAGCATCATGATCGGCGAGCGCTGCGCAGACTTTGTGAAGGCTGCGACGTCCTAGACCAAGCATTTCCACATCGTCGCAAGTGGCACGGGCACAGCGCCATTCTCGTCAAGCCATTCGCTTTCGACCTGATAACCACACGCGCTGTATAGCGGCTTGCCTGACATGGTGGCGGCCATCTCTATCGCTGTGAACCCTTCTGCCCGCGCGGCGGCTTCTGCTGTGTCGAGAATAAGCCTCCCTATGCCTTTTCTGGTGTGATCGGGATGGGTGTACATCGCCCTGATCCAGGCACGTTCGCTGGCTGGATCGAGCAAGCGCGGATCGCGGCCAGCTGAATGGTTGCCGCCATAGAGGGTTGCGCGCCGGGGCCAGCCGCCGCAGCCGACAAGCTCTCCATTTGTTTTATACTCTTAAGATGTTGCAGATACCCGTGCCAGCGCAAGCTTATTGCTTCAGATGCAACTCGCGAATCGCGCGCTGTGGCGGGGATACAACACACAAAAAAAGGGCCGAAGCGCATGGCTCCGGCCCTTATCAGTTTGTTCGTTCGCAGGAGGAACGAGGTGAGGCGGGTCGAGGAGGGAGAGGAGAGGTTTCCCCGCCCCGCCAAACTTTTTGATCAGTTGTAAGCACGTTCTCCGTGTTCAGAGATATCGAGCCCATCGACTTCGGTTTCTTTATCAACCCGCAGGCCGATCAGAAGTTTGACAGCATAGGCCGCAATCAGCGTACCGATACCTGCCCAAGCGACGGTTATGAGAACGCCCTCAGTCTGGATCCAGAGCTGCGCACCCAGGCCGGTCGAGCCGTCGCCAGGGCCGCCTAGGAACGGCTGGTAGACCAGACCTGTCCCGATCGCGCCGACAATACCGCCGATGCCATGGATGCCGAATGCGTCCAAGCTATCGTCATAGCCGAACTTGGCCTTCACCTTGGCTACAAAGAAGTAACAAACAACCGAGGAAGCGATGCCGAGCAGAATCGCGCCGAACGGACCGCTATTGCCAGCCGCAGGCGTTACAGCAACCAGGCCAGCGATCACGCCAGAGCAGAAGCCCAAGGCACTGCCCTTGTGGCCTGCCATGCGCTCGATCACCATCCAGGTTAGCGCACCGGCTGCGGTTGCCACAAAGGTGTTGATCATCGCGAGACCAGCGAAGCCATCAGCTTCGAGTGCTGAACCGGCATTGAAACCGAACCAACCAACCCAGAGCAGGCCTGTGCCCACCATGGTCAGCGTCAAGCTGTGTGGAGGCATTGGCTCTGACGGGTAGCCGCGACGCTTGCCCAATAGGTAAGCAAGAACGAGACCTGAGACACCGGCGTTGATGTGCACCACTGTGCCGCCCGCGAAATCGAGCGCGCCTTTCTCGAACAAGAGCCCGTCACCGGCCCACACCATGTGCGCGATCGGGAAATAGACAATTGTCAGCCAGATCGGAACGAACAGCATGACAGCGTTGAATTTCATACGCTCCGCGGTGGCGCCCAGGATGAGCGCGGCTGTGATGGCTGCAAAAGTCATCTGAAAACTCACGAAGACGTACTCAGAGATGACTTCATCCGTGAATGTCGCTGCGGTTGTTTCCGCGCTCATTCCCGCAAGGAAGTAGCTACCCGTGCTGTAGAAGCTGCCGAGCCAGCCTTCGATTTGCGTCGATCCGAATGCAAGCGAGAAGCCCCACATCACCCAGACCAGCATAGCCAAGGCGGCGGTCGCGCCGATCTGCGTCATTGTCGACAGCATGTTCTTTGACCGCGTCAGACCGCCATAGAACAGCGCGAGGCCGGGCAGGATCATGAGCAAGACCAAGACGGTCGATGTCATCATCCATGCATTGTTGCCGGGCTTTGGAACTGCCGCCACTGCTTCAGCCGCAGGCGCGGCGAAAGCCGGCTGTGCCATGGCAAGTGCGCCAAGCCCAAGCGTTGAAAGGGTTAGGATTTTACGATTCATCTTATTTTTCCCCTTGATCACAGCGCAGTGTCACCGGTCTCACCGGTACGGATGCGCGTGGCGGAAGCGAGATCGAGCACGAAGATCTTGCCATCTCCGATGGCATCTGTGCTCGCTGTTTGCTGAATAGTCTCGACCACTTGAGCGGCGATTTCGTCGCTCGCGGCAATCTCTAGCTTCACCTTGGGAAGCATATTAGTCGAATACTCGGCTCCACGATAAATCTCGGTCTGGCCCTTTTGTCTGCCGAAGCCTTTGACTTCAGACACTGTCATGCCAGCGACCCCGATGGCGCCCAGCGCTTCGCGGACTTCATCGAGCTTATACGGTTTTATTACGGCGATGATGAACTTCATCTTTGCCCCCTACTGCTTGCCGGGCCCATCCCGACGTCGCAGACGCAGCAATTCTCGTGCCAGAATCTGGAAAACCATGGATTCAGCCGTTTGGCCCCGATGCGAAGGCACAATGCCCTTAGGCACTCGACTTAAGTTGCCTATCTATTAGGCATGCGATGAAATGTTAGGCGGTTCGTAGAGAGGCCCAGACCGGCAAATGGTCTGATGCGGCAGCCGAAGTGGCGCTGTGATGCACCCCGCTGGTCTCATAGCTCCAATCAGGGGTAGCAATAATCCGGTCAAAACGCGCAATAGGTCGCGCCGATGGGTAGCTCGCACCAGGTGTGATCTGTTGCCATCCCATCCCGAAGACCTGCATTGCACCGGTTAACCGGCCCCATTGATTGAAGTCGCCCATGATTACAGTTGGCATCTTCCCGCGACGTGTGCACTGCTTGAGGATTGCCTTGATCTGATCACGCCTGCGCAGCCCGGAAAGATCCAGATGCGCGCCCAGCACCCGGATGTGCTCCCCCCGCAAGTCTAGTTCCGCCAGAACGGCGCCGCGCGGCTCGAGTGTCGGAAGATCAAGCGGTTCTGCATGAAGACACTTTATGTCCCGCCTGACCAAAAGAGCATTGCCATGCCATCCAAGGCTTCGCGGTCGTTTGGCCACCGGCAAGGGCCGCCAGCGCGTATCGTCCAGCAGAGCACGCGGCAACACACTTGCGCGCGCACCAAAGCGTCGATCTGCCTCCTGTAGAGCGATGATGTCCGCATCGACTTCGCGCAGGACTGACATGATCCGGTCAGGATCGCGGCGTCCATCAAGCCCGACCGCCTTGTGGATGTTGTAGCTGGCGAATGTCAGTTCCACGCGGGATCCACTCCCCATGTGCGCTATTACGTTTCACCTGCAATGTAGCGGTCAGTGGCACGGGTAGGCAGACCGTCAATACTCGATATACGCAAGGAATGCTTGGCCGCCCATTCATCTGGATCAGCCTGGGCATGAGCTTTCTTGAGCGTTTGTCGCTCATCCTGAAACTCCATGAACGGCACGCCCCAGCCGCAGCTGGTCTGGACGCTTTCAACGTCAATCACGAAAATCTGGCGCGTGCCGGGCATCAAAGTGAAATGCGCAGCAAGACCGCTCCATTCATCGTCCTGTGGTAATACAGCTCGCCCGCGCCCGTAGATTCGCAAGATGAGCGCCGGCTGCTGGAAATTGCAGAACATCACGGTAATCCGACCGTCAGCGGCCAGATGTGCATTCGTCTCATTGCCTGATCCGCCAAGATCGAGATAGGCAACCCGCGTCGGCGACAACACCCGAAACGCGTGATAGCCCTTGGGGCTTAAATTGATCCGTGCGCCTTCTGCCGCAGTCGCTACAAAGAAGACCGGCTGTTTGCCGATCATTTCGATATGCTTGTCGAGCAGACTGTCGGTGAAATCTGCCATCAGAGAAAATCCTTAAGTACCTGCATGAACCGGTCGAACTGGTCATGGTGCAGCCAGTGCCCTGCTTGCTCGAACTCAATCACTTCGGCGTTGTTGAAATATTTGATCCGGCCATCCTTCTCCGGATTCGAAGCCCAGCTGTCCGCGCCATAGAGCAGCAGCGTAGGCGCAGTAATCGCACCCCAAATCTGCTGAAGGAATTCGTCAGCAATGTCCTCAACGCCCCAGACATTGAGATGCGGATCGAATTTCCAGCTGTACGTGCCATCCTCATTGCGATTGACCCCGTGGATCGTGAGGTGCCGCGCCTGTTCCTCGGTTAGATAGCTGTTTTCCTCAATCATCCGCGCAAAAGCCGCTTCTATACTTTCATACTTGCGCGGGATGCGGGCCGATGCCGCGCGCTTCTTGCCAATCCATTCCGCAAAACGTTCAGGATATGGCGTCGCGCGCATCTCTGCCTGTCGTTCTGGCGAAGGGCCGAGGCCTTCGATCGCAACGATCTTCTTCACCATGTCAGGAAACACTCCGGCGTACCTAAGGGCAACGTTTCCGCCCATCGAATGGCTGACGATAGTCACCGGACCTGCACCAAGTTGATGGATCAACTGCGCGAGGTCATAGACCATGTCGTTCGCCCGGTAATTGCCATCCGACACCCAATCGCTATCGCCATGACCGCGGTGATCCATCGCCACAACATGGTAGTCATCGCGCAAGGCCTGCGCCGTCCAATCCCAACTACGTGCATGGTCGCGCCCGCCGTGAACCAGAACAAGGGGCGGTTTGCCTTCATTGCCCCAATCCTCGTAATTAAGGCGGAGCCGCTGCGAGATGAATGTCTGGGATGTAGGTCCTGAGCCGTTCATGGCTCAAGCTTTGAGCGATGCTTGCGCAGCTTGCAAGCCCAGCCTCGCCTCTAACGTTCCTTCGTCGCCGAAAAGGTCAGCTCGGGATTGTTTTCTGCCTGGTAGTTCACGTCCCACGGGCTTTTCGCCATGAACACCAGATCACCATCGCGGTCCTTTGCCAGATTGGCGCGATTGAAATCCTCAAACTGCTTAATCGCGGCTGCTGGCCCCTTGACCCAACGTGCAGTGGCAAAGGGTGAGGCTTCGAGCCCGGCTTCGACTTTATATTCGGCCGACAACCGCGAAACCAGCACTTCGAGCTGCAGCTGACCAACCACGCCGACAATATGCTGCGCACCGATCTCCGGGTAAAAGACCTGGATTACCCCTTCCTCGGAAAGATCGTCGAGCGCCTTGCGCAGCTGTTTGGTCTTAGTCGGATCCTTCAACTGCACCCGACGCAGGATTTCCGGCGCAAAGTTGGGCAGTCCGGTAAAGCGGATTGTGTTCTTCTCGCTCAACGTGTCACCGACACGCAAAGTGCCGTGGTTGGGAATCCCAATAATGTCACCCGCTTCCGCCGTGTCGGCGATTTCGCGATCCTGTGCGAAAAAAAGGATCGGCGAATGCACAGCGATGGGCTTGCCCAGTCCCGAGGGGGTCAGCTTCATCCCACGTTTGAACGTGCCGGAAACCTGCCGCATGAAGGCAATACGGTCACGATGGTTGGGGTCCATATTCGCCTGGACCTTGAAGATGAAGCCGGTGACTTCATCGCGCGATGGCGGAATCTGCTCTTCTCCAGCCGGCTGAGGGCGAGGGGGCGGCGCGAACTTCGCAATCGCGTCGATCAGCTCCTCGACCCCAAAATTCTTCAGCGCCGATCCGAAGTAGACCGGGGTTAGGTCGCCATTGCGATACGCCTCAAGATCAAATTCAGGATAACCGATCTGTGCGAGCTCGGCATTTTCTGCAACCTCTTCGGGCAGCTGAGCATTCTCGTCACGCTTGCCGTGAAATTCCTTGGAAGGGCCTTCGGGCCGCGCCACTGTACCAGTGGCGAAGTCGAGAATGCCTTCGAACTGGCCACCCATTCCCACCGGATACATTTGCGGTGACACATCAAGCGCAAGCATATCCGCGATTTCGTCGAGCAGCTCGAAAACCGGACGGCCTTCACGGTCGACCTTGTTGACGAAGGTGATGATCGGAACGCTCCGAAGGCGGCAGACCTCGAACAGTTTTCGAGTCTGTGGCTCGATACCCTTCGCGGCATCGATCACCATGATTGCGCTATCGACGGCGGTCAGCGTCCGATAGGTATCTTCCGAGAAGTCTTCGTGTCCCGGTGTATCAAGCAGGTTGAAGGTGATGGTCTCACCATCGAATTCCTTCTCGAAGGTCATGACCGAGGAAGTGACGGAAATGCCGCGTTGCTGCTCGATCTTCATCCAGTCTGAGCGAGCCCGCCGCGCCTGTCCACGCGCCTTGACTTCGCCCGCCAGATGGATCGCACCACCTTGTAAAAGCAGCTTTTCCGTGAGCGTGGTCTTACCGGCGTCAGGGTGCGAAATGATCGCGAATGTGCGGCGATTGGACATAGTCATAGGCAGCGCGGGACTTATCCGCGGAGCTCCGCTCCCTGCTTCGCGGCGGATGCCACGACTGCATCCGAAATCGCCTTGAGGTCCGCGTCCTTATAGCTTTTCTCGGTCGGCTGAAGTGTAACTTCAACCGCGACCGATTTCTTGCCTTCGGGCACACCTTGCCCAGCAAAAACATCGAATACACGCGCATCGACGATGTTTATCTTGTCCGCGCCTTTAACCGCGCGCACCAGATCACTTGCGGCGAGCTCTGTCGGAACAAGGAATGCGAAGTCACGCGTCACAGCCTGCAAGGCAGGTGGCGCAAAAGACGAACGAGCGAAGCTGGCATTCTTCTTCGCAGGGATAGCATCCAGATGGATACCCATTGCTGCCACGGGCACGTCAATGTCATAGGCCTTGAGCATAGACGGATGGATCATGCCGAAGCCTGCAATCACGTTCTTTGGCCCCAAACGCAAGGTGGCGGATTGACCGGGATGATAAGCATCGCCTGCTTCACCCATGACCATCAGATTGCTGACCGGTGCGCCAGCCGCCTCAAGCAGTTCGAGGCAGATAGCCTTCGCGTCATAAGCATCAAAGGTGGTTGCCTTGCCTGAAGCCCAACCGCGACGCTCCTTGTCACCCGCCAGCACGCAAACCAGTGTCGGGTGTTCGCCATCCTCAAGATAGCGCCGCCCAATTTCGAACAGGCGTATGCTTGAAGCGCCGCGATCGAGATTGCGCTGAACTGCTGACAGCAAGCCAGGCAGCAAGGACGGCCGCATGACCTTCATGTCTTCGCTGATCGGGTTGTCGAGTACCCATTTACCGCCGCCAACGCTTTCTGCCTGATCTTCCGAAATGAATGACCATGTGATCGCTTCGTTGAGCCCGCTAGCAGCCGCGGCACGGCGTAGCCTGCGTTCGGTCAACTGCACTGCGGTTGCGGTAGGTTTGGCAACGCCATCTGCCCGCGGCAGAGCAACGCTTTCTACCTTGTCGAGGCCGTGGATACGCACAACTTCTTCCACCAAGTCCGCCGGCCCTTCGATATCGTGGCGGCGGAGCGGACAGGTCACGTTCCAGTCTCCATCGATTGCGAAATCGAGGCTCTCCAGAATGCGCTTCTGTTCTTCGACCGGCACGTTAATGCCGCCCAGACGCGCGGTCAGGCCGGTATCGAACGCAATGACTTTCGGCTCGCTTGGAGGTACGCCTGCGTGCACTTTCTCGCTCGCGGTTCCGCCAGCCAATTCAACGATCAAACCGGTCAGCAGGTCCAGGCCGTAATCAAGAAACGTCGGATCGACACCGCGTTCGAAGCGCGTGCGCGCATCAGACGCCAAGCCAAGCTTGCGGCCCGTCACGCCGATGCGCGCCGGATCGAAATAGGCAATCTCCAGCAGCACGTCTGTCGTGTGGTCCGAGCAGCCAGAGTCTTCGCCACCCATGATGCCTGCGACGTCATGCACACCTGCATCGTCAGCAATCACGGTCATGCTGTCGTCGAGCGTGTAGGTCTTCTCATTGAGCGCCAGCACTTGCTCGCCATTCTTTGCCCGGCGTGCGACTACTGCGCCTGTCAGCTTGGCCAGATCATAGGCGTGCGCCGGACGGCCATATGCCAGCATGAGATAGTTGGTCAGGTCGACCAGCAGCGAAATCGGACGTTGGCCCGCACTAGTCAGCCGTTGCTGCAGCCAGTCTGGTGAAGGCCCGTTTTTCACGCCTGTGATCACGCGGCCATAAAACGCCGGACAACCTTCAGGGTCGTCGGTGCGGATTTCAACCGGGCAAGCACCGGACGTTTCGAACTCCGGCATTGCGATGGGCTTCAGCGTCCCAAGCCCGGCCGCCGCCAGATCGCGCGCAATCCCGTAAACGCCCATGCAATCGGGGCGGTTGGGCGTGATGGCAACGTCAATGATCGGCGAGGTGCCGTGATAATCGGCAAAGCTGTGACCCACCGGCGCGTTGTCAGGCAGTTCGATGATACCGTCATGCTCGTCGCCCAGCTCCAGCTCGCGCACAGAGCACATCATGCCGTTTGATTCGACACCGCGGATCGCACTCTTGCGCAATTCCATGCCGTTTGACGGGACGATCGCACCGGGCTGCCCCAGCACGCCCTTCATGCCAGCACGCGCATTCGGCGCACCGCACACTACCTGAAGCGGATCTCCCGACCCAGTGTCGACAGTCAGCACCTGAAGCTTGTCGGCATCAGGATGCTTCTCAGCCGTCAGCACTTTGGCAACAGTGAAGCCTGCCAGCCGAACGGCGGGATCTTCCACCCCTTCCACTTCCAGGCCGATGGCGTTGAGCGTATCGACGATCTCCTTCACCGAAGCTTCGGTATTGAGGTGATCTTTCAGCCAAGTGAGCGAGAACATCATGCTTTCGCTCCTACACCTGCTGACAGCGTCGGCTGGTCAAACGGGCTGAACCCATAATGCTGCAACCAGCGGACATCGCCGTCGAAGAAAGCGCGCAGATCGGTCATGCCGTATTTGAGCATAGCCAGACGGTCGACCCCGACGCCAAAGGCAAAGCCCTGCCACTGGTCCGCATCAAGCCCTGCCATCTCGATCACGCGGCGGTTGACCATGCCGCTGCCCAGCAGCTCCATCCAGTCATGCCCGTCATCATCGCCATTGCCGCCGACAACCCAGCGGCCGCTCTCTTTCGAATAACCAACATCCACCTCGACGCTCGGTTCAGTGAACGGGAAGTAGCTGGGGCGCAGGCGCAACACGATGTCGTCGCGTTCGAAAAATGCCTTTAAAAAGGTTTCAAGCGTCCACTTGAGATGCCCCAAGTGAATGTCACGATCGATCACCAGACCTTCGACCTGGTGAAACATCGGTGTGTGCGTGGCATCGCTGTCGGAGCGGTAGACACGCCCCGGCGCGATGATGCGGATCGGCGCACCTTGTTCTTTCATACTGCGAATTTGGACAGGCGAAGTATGCGTGCGCAGCAGCATGGAATTGCCCTCCACATCTTTGTCCGGGAAATAGAAGGTGTCATGCATAGCGCGCGCAGGATGGCTTTCATCCATATTGAGCGCAGTGAAATTGTGCCAGTCGTCTTCGATCTCGGGCCCGGTTGCCACCGCAAAACCCATGTCCGCGAAAATCTCCGCCAGCTCGTCCATCACCTGGCTGACCGGATGGACCGAGCCATTCGGTGCATCGGGTGCAGGTAGCGTCAGGTCGAGCTTCTCGCTGGCGAGCTGCGCTTCGAGCGCAGCGCTCTCGAGCGCGTCCTTCTTCGCTGATATTGCGTCGGCAATCTCGCCACGCACAGCCTGAATAGCTGGCGCGGCAGCGGAACGCTCGTCCGGTGCCATCTGGCCGAGCGTCTTCAACGCTGCACTAACCCAGCCCTTCTTTCCGAGCGCAGCTACGCGTTGCTCTTCGAGCGCATCCAGCGTTTCCGCCCCATAAACGGCAGCCAGCGCTGCCTCTTTCTGTTGTGTCAAATCTGTCATTGCTAATTCTTCGCGGTTGAAGGGCGCTCCGCTAGCGGGAAATGGGCTTCAACGCAAAGCGCAATCAGGCGGGTTTGTCCAATGTTTGCGCCGGCGGACCCCAAATCCGCGCGCGCGCTTCGACAAATGCGGTCAGGATCGGGTGTTCCTTCGAAGCATAGGCGCTGGGTGACATACCCATGAAGGTCTGAAACTCGCGCGTGAATTGTGCCTGATAGTGGTAGTGCTCGTCCATCGCATCCGTCCACTTGCTGCCCTCACGCAGCATGAATGTGGTGAGGCTACGCATAAAGCGCTGACGCCGCATCAGCAGCTTGGGTGCAAAGCCGAAATAGCGGCTGCAAATCCGCTCCAGGCTGCGGGTGCTGAGCCCGGCTTCCTTCGCAAACTCCGACACGCTGCTGAGATTTTCGTCCACCAACGCGCGGTGTACGCGCCTGATTTTCTCGTCATTGCGGGTTGGCTGCATCAATCCACGCATAGTGTCACAGATAGCTTCGAATTGCGCCTGATCGTCTATCTCAGGATCACACAAGATATCCGCCAGCGGCGCAAACTTCGCAAAGGCCGGGTGCCGTTCTCCGTCACATGTTTGGTTCGCAAGGATCTTCGCTTCGACATCGATAAATCTGCACCAGCCAAGCGGCATGAATCCAACGCCCCACAGCCGGGTGGAGCCGATCTCGAAATAGGTGGGCAAGGCACTGGGGCCGCTCGCGGCAAAGCGTGGGCGTTCGACAGATGTCTCGCCTAGTTGCGCCAAGGGCCGAGAACCTGCCATGAAGCGGATGCCAGCCCACTCGGGCTGCAAGTGATCACAGATTGTGCCACCGACTTCGACTGTCAGGTCCAGATGGTAGAAGCTGGTGAAGCACCCGTCGAATTCAGGCGGCGGCGCGAAGAATCGACTTCGCACTTTATATTCGGGCATCTCATGCTAGGGCGAGCGCCCTAGATTCTTTTGCGACCCCACCATGCGTCGCTGTTTGGCGCAAGTGTCGCAAACTTACAAATGGAAAGGCGCCGGAAGTTACCTTCCAGCGCCCTCAAATTAGCTAGCTTATCCGCTGTTTAAGCAGGAAGCGCTGATTTCGCCTGAGCGATCACAGTTTTGAACGCCGCTGCTTCGTTCATAGCGAGATCCGCCATAGCCTTGCGGTCCAGCTCGATGCCAGCCAGCTTAACGCCGTGCATGAACTGCGAATATGTGAGGCCTTCAGCGCGGACAGCCGCGTTGATGCGCTGGATCCACAAAGCGCGGAAGTTACGTTTTTTGATCTTACGGTCGCGATATGCATATTGGCCAGCCTTTTCGACGGCCTGGCGGGCAATGCGGATGGTGTTCTTGCGACGACCGCGATAGCCCTTGGCTTGATCGAGTAGGCGCTTGTGTTTCTGGCGTGTGGTTACGCCGCGTTTAATGCGAGGCATTTCAAATTCTCCTTAAAACCAGCGCGCTCAATCGAGCCCGTAAGGGGCCCATTTCTTGACTGTCTTCGTGTCGGCTTCCGACAGGACAGACGTGCCGCGGTTCTGGCGGATATACTTCGCATTGTGGCTGATCAGACGGTGGCGCTTACCCGCGACGCCGTGTTTGATCTTGCCAGTGGCGGTGATTTTGAAGCGTTTCTTCACACCGCTTTTGGTCTTCAGCTTGGGCATTTTTATCTCCTAATCAGATATCGTTCGATATCGTTTCCGGGACACGTCCAACCAGCCCTGGCAGCCCTAACGGCCAGACCGGCAGATGATTCACGTGTCAGTGAAGGCGCGCGTAATAGCGATTCTCGCGGGTAATGCAAGGAGAGTCTGGCAGGCAAAGCGCCCACATGAGCGCACGTGATTCTATAGTGGCCAGCGTGCAACCGATTAGGCTACCCGCCGCCCAACGCTTCCAGCACTTCCTCCAGCCGTGCGGGTTCGCCCAGCGCCAGCACTGAACCGTCACTATCGGCATCAAGCGGATTGCCTTGCCAATCGCTCATCTGTCCGCTTGCGCCCTCAACGATGGGAACCAGCGCGGCATAATCATGAAGCTTCAGCCCGCTTTCGATCACGATATCCAAATGCCCCGAGGCGAGCAGGCCGTAATTGTAGCAATCACCGCCATAAACCGGGAACGGGTGTTTAGGATATGCCTTGGCAACGACGCGCAGATAAGCATCGACCTCTTCTTCCGCGAAGGCATGCGGGCTGGTGGTGGCAACACGTGCCCCTTCCAATGACCGGCAGCGGCGCGTTGTTGCAGGCTTGCCATTTAGAGTAGTGCCCTGACCGACCACACCGACCCAGCGTTCGCCAAGGATCGGCTGATCAATAACCCCCAAAACCGGCCAGCCGTCCTGCATCAACGCGATCAGCGTACCGAAGATCGGGCGACCAGCGACAAAGCTTTGCGTGCCGTCAATCGGGTCAAGCACCCATTGCCTGCCTGCGCCTTCATTGCGCGTGCCGTATTCTTCGCCAATGATCCCATCATCGGGCAGTTCCGCTTCGATGATCGCGCGCATGGCCGCTTCGGCTGCCCGATCCGCCTCTGTCACGGCAGTGTGATCATCCTTCGTTTCTTCATTGCAATCGCCGCGAAAAAGCGGACGGATCGCTGCGCCAGCCGCATCAGCCAAACGGGCAGCAAGCGCAATATCAGACGACTTCATGACAAACCCTTTAAAACTCGATAGAAGACCGTGCAACCGGGTCGCACATTGGAGTAAAGTCCAAACCGGGGATACCGTTAAAGCAATGACAGCTGATAACAATCGCCGCAGCGATGATACAGCAATGCGTTCACGATTTGGGATGACGGAAGTGGGGGAACCGCTGTCACTAAATCGCGCGCCATGCGACGAGCTGACACTATGGGTGGCGCGGATCTTCGCTGTCGACGTGGATGCGCCCGATGATCATTTGATCGACTGCGGACTATGCGCGGATACACCGATACTGCGCATGTTATTCCGCGGAAGATGGACCGCAAAAACACGCCATGGTGTGTGAGCCTATGAACGCGCGACGGCATTCTTTGGCCCACAATCAAGACTGATGCCCGTACGGATTCGCGGTGGCTTTGCGACTTTAGGCGTTGCTCTGAAGCCTGGCGCGGTCAGCATGCTCAAAGGACCTGACGTGGCCGACACGCTGGACCGGATCATCTATTACGATGATATCTTCGGAGATCACACGTGGGGCACCAGCGAACAGTTGATGAAATGAATGTTTCGATCCTGATGGAGCGCCGGAACGGCGGTTGCGCGTGGCGGAAAAGCTGCTGGTACAACTGATCGAAAGGGCCGGTGCCAAAATGCCTGATCCGATCATCGAAGCTTTCGACAAGGCAGCGTTCGCTGATCCCAATCTTAATCTTGCAGATTTCGCCAGCGATCATGCGGTAGAGCGCCGACGGCTCGAGCGGCTAGTGAAGAAGGCCTATGGCCAAACCCCCAAACAAGTTCTGCGGCGCGCGCGCTCTGGACATTGCCGCAAATCTTATCGGCGTGGCAGATTCTTCGGAAGCGGAAGAGATTGCGCTGCGTTACTTTGACCAATCGCACTTCATCCGTGACTTCACGTCATTCTTTGGCGTGACGCCGCATAAATTCCGTGCGCAACCACGCCCGCTCCTGACCATAACTCTGGAGCAACGCCAAGCCCGCCGGCTAGAAGAGCTCAAGCGGTTGAGACCCGGTGAACACCGGCCCTGGCTGGCCGATCTGGAGCAAAATCCGGCTTAGTCGAACAACGAGCTGACCGAGCTTTCGTCAGCGATCCGGCGCACAGCCTCACCAATCAGCGGCGCGATTGTCAGAACGCGAATGCGATCGGATGCCTCAGCCGCTTCGGTTGGGCGGATTGTGTCCGTGATGACCAGTTCTTTGAGCGCAGAGCCGTTGACGCGCGCAACAGCTCCGCCCGACAGCACGCCATGCGTGATATAGGCAGCCACGCTGTTTGCGCCCTGATCGAGCAAGGCCTGTGCCGCATTGCACAGCGTGCCGCCCGAATCCACGATGTCATCGATCAAAACGCAGTGGCGCCCCTTCACATCACCGATGATGTTCATGACCTCACTTTCGCCGGGACGGTCGCGGCGTTTGTCAACGATCGCGAGCGGGGCGTTGTCGAGCCGCTTGGCCAGCGCGCGCGCGCGCACCACACCGCCAACATCGGGGCTGACCACCATTAGATCCTGGTCTCCATAGCGTGCCTGGATATCGGCCGCCATGGTCGGCGCGGCATAAAGATTGTCTGTTGGAATATCGAAAAAGCCCTGGATCTGCCCGGCGTGAAGGTCCACCGCCAGCACGCGGTCTGCGCCGGCTTCGGTGATCAGATTGGCAACCAGCTTGGCAGAGATTGGCGTTCGCGGGCCGGGCTTCCGGTCCTGACGGGCATAGCCGAAATAGGGGATTACAGCGGTGATCCGGCGTGCCGATGCACGACGCAGGGCATCGATCCCGATCAGCAATTCCATCAGATTGTCATTGGCTGGAAAGCTGGTCGACTGAACGATAAACACATCTTCTCCGCGCACATTCTCGTTGATTTCGATGAAGACCTCTTCATCGGCAAAGCGGCGAACACTCGCGTCTGTAAGCGGCAATTCCAGATAGGCGGCGATCGCCCGGGCAAGCGGCAAGTTCGAATTGCCGGACATAATCTTCATGAGTAGCGAATCCCCGAAAGCAGCTGATTTCTCCGGCCTAGCGGAGAGTCATAGAAACGCAACAGAGTGAAGTGATGGGTTTTACCCAGCACTGGTGTTTACTTAAACCGATGTTCGCCTTTGATCCAGCGTACAGTGCCAGAACTGGCGCGCATCACTACGCTATGCGTTGTCATCAATCCGCCGCGCTTGCGTTTCACGCCTTCGAGAAGCGAGCCTGAGGTCACACCGGTCGCGGCGAAAATACAGTCGCCTTTAGCCAGATCTTCCAGCTTGTAGATCCGGTCCAAATCTTCAATGCCCCATTTGCGGGCGCGGGCCTTTTCATCTTCATTGCGGAACACCAGTCGACCATTGAATTGCCCACCGACACAGCGCAGTGCAGCGGCTGCGAGAACACCTTCAGGCGCGCCGCCTTGCCCCATATA
This sequence comes from Altererythrobacter rubellus, assembly GCF_030284385.1. Lineage (NCBI taxonomy): Bacteria > Pseudomonadati > Pseudomonadota > Alphaproteobacteria > Sphingomonadales > Erythrobacteraceae > Altererythrobacter > Altererythrobacter rubellus. Next base: position 583,304 of record NZ_CP127221.1, on the reverse strand, counting down.
CATATCGATCGTGGTGTCTTCGTCCGTTACTGCAATCACGCCAGCAACATCGCCGTCACCGATCAACACTACCCCGCAACCGATGCCGCGCAATTCCGCAATCAGGTCTGCATGGCGCGGCCGATCAAGCACGCACACGATAATCTCACAAGGTTCGACCCCTTTGGCAGCTGCTACAGACTGCACATTTTCGGTCGCTGATTTGGCGAGATCGATCACATCCGGCGGATAGCCAGGGCCAACCGCGATCTTGTCCATATAGGTGTCAGGTGCGTTCAGCAGATTACCCTCTTCAGCCGCGGCGAGCACGGCCAGCGCATTGGGGCCTGCCTTGGCTGTGATGGTTGTGCCTTCCAGCGGATCAAGCGCGATATCGATCTTCGGCCCTTTGCCCGGCGCGCCGCCCACTTTCTCGCCGATATAGAGCATGGGTGCTTCGTCACGCTCCCCTTCGCCAATCACCACCGTGCCATCCATATAGAGCGTATCGAACGCCCGCCGCATCGCTTCGACCGCCGCGGCGTCGGCCGCTTTCTCGTCCCCGCGCCCAATCAATTGCGATGCCGCGACGGCCGCAGCCTCGGTTACGCGCACCATCTCCAGAACCAGAACGCGGTCGAGCGCGTTTCCGTCAGAGGATTTTTGAGCAAGGAGGTCGGTGTTCATGTAAAATTCAGTCCCTCGAGTGTGTTGGTGAATTGCCCTAAACAGAAGGAGCGGCGCTTGTCGAGCAGACCCGTATGGTGGACCGGGAAAAGCGCCCCATTGCTGCTAGTTTGGGCCTATGTAACTCCGGCAGTCGCACAAGAAGTTGCGCCTGAATACACGCCTCCGCCTCCCCCCCTTCGCCAGCCAATGGATATCGAACCGATCGAGCGGACAGACACGGTCGACCTGCTGGTCGAAATGCCTGACGGCCCGGCAGATCAGCGCCGTATAGAGCAATGCGAGGAGGAACAGGATGCCTCGACAATCTCGCGCACTATCGTGGTTTGCCGCGAGATCGTGGAAGACAATTCCAACTACTACAGCGGTAGCCGTGAGGATGCGCGTGATCGCTATGCTCGGCAAACGCAATACGCTGACCCCCATTCCTACGCCCGATGTTGCGGGCGAAGGCATCACTGGGCCTAAAGCGCTAATGGGGGCAGGTGTGACAATTACTGGCTGCATCATCCCTCCATGCCCTCCACCGCCGGCTCTGATCATTGATATAGAGGCCTTGCCAGAGGCGCCGGCAGGATCAGACGCGGACAGAATTGCGCGTGGGCTACCGCCGATTGGCAATGACACCGGCGACCGGATCCCGACCGAGCTTGAGTCGAAACGCGACGAAACTAGTCCGGCAGAATCGGAAGAACCAGCGGGGGGGCGGTAAGGCTGTCCGACCCTTCCAACAGGTCAATCGCGCCGCGCACGCAGCGCTCCGGCCCTTCATGGGTGACCATGGCGACCAGCACATCACCGCCGCCATCATCCGCCCTACCTTTCTGGATTAGGCTTTCAATCGAAACACCCGCGTCGCGCATCGCTGCAGTAATTTCTGCCAGCACGCCGGGGCGGTCTGTTACGGTAAACCGCAAATATGTACGCTCGGTCCGTTCGCCAGATTCGGCGGGCAGCATTGGCGACAGGTTGGCGACGGGAATGGAGAACGGCGCGCCCACTTCATCACGCGCGATATCGATTACATCCGCGACCACGGCGCTGGCTGTCGGGCCTTCGCCTGCGCCGGCACCTTGAAACAACAGGCGGCCGGAAAAATTGCCTTCCGCGACAACCGCGTTTGTCGGCCCGTCAACACCGCTAAGAGGGTGCGCTTTCGAGACCAGACAAGGCCGCACGCGCTGCAACAGGCGATCCCCACCTGGCGTGTGTTCGACATCGGCCTGCGCAATCAAGCGAATCACAAAGCCAAGCGTGTCAGCCTGCGCAATATCTGCCGCGCCAACGCGGGTGATGCCTGTCACGCGCACAGCATCAAAATCCAGCTCTGCGCCAAAACCGATCGCCGCCAAAATCGCCAGCTTGTGCGCGGCATCTACCCCTTCGATGTCGAAGGTCGGGTCTGCCTCTGCATAGCCCTTGTCTTGTGCCTCAGCCAGAACATCGGCAAAGTCCGCGCCGGTGTCTTCCATCGTCGACAGGATGTAATTGCAGGTGCCGTTGAGAATTCCGTAAATGCTGGTGAGCTGGTTGGCCGATGTGCCTTCCCGCAACCCCTTGATCACCGGAATTCCGCCTGCGACCGCCGCCTCGAATTTCAGCGCGACGTCTTGTGCCTCTGCACTGGTTGCCAGCGACAGCCCGTGGTGCGCGATCATCGCTTTGTTGGCGGTAATCACTGCCTTGCCATTGGCGAGCGCGGCTTTGGCCAGTTCCAAGGCAGGTCCATCAGACCCGCCAATCAGCTCCACCACAACATCCACGTCGTCGCGCGTTGCAAGAGCCACGGGATCATCTACCCACGCAAAGGGTGACAGATCCACGCCGCGATCCTTGGTCCGGCTTTGCGCGCTGACAGCGGTTACTTTCAACTGCATGCCCGCGCGGGCGGTCAAAAGGTCCCGATTGGTTTCCAGAAGGCGAATTACGCCAACACCAACCGTGCCCAGCCCGGCCAGGCCGATGCGTAATGTATCAGCCATCCACGCTCTCCTGAACCGGGTGGCCAAAGGAGCGGCGAACTGTATCTGGAATACGCAGCGGTTTGCCGCTGGCCAGATCAACCATCACCGCAACCAGCCGGATTTCCGCGCGCAGTGAACCGTCCTCTGCACCGTGCAGAGTGATTAACTGTTCCATGCTGGAATTGCCGATCTTCGGCACAGTCATGCGCCCTTCGATCAATTCATCCGCTCGCATTGGTGCAAGATAATCCACTTCGGCGCGGCGGACATGGAATTCCAGCTCATCTGGCATGCCGCGAGTGCGCGCATCACGAAAGTACTCTGTCACCAGAATGTCTGCATATTCTAGGTAACGCGAATTGAAGACCACCGATTGCGGATCAACCTCGGCATAGCGCACGCGAAAAATGTGTTTGAAAGTTTGGCTCATCACTTTCAGCCCCTAGCGCGAGGTGCCGCCCATAGGGAAGAGGGTTCGCGATCACTTTGTCTTGGCAGTGGATTAGGCCAGCTTTGCCATGCTCGCCCTAACTGCGGGTGCAAGGCCCCAGAGCGCCCATCATCAGCTGATAGTCGCGTTCTGCCTGCGTTCGGGCGGCGCTGTCATTCGATAGATTGGCTTCAGCGGGTAGCCGCGCGGGCAAGGCGCAGGCAAGACGGTACCATTCGAGCGATTCGGGCTCGGGCGGCCGCGCGGACTGGTCGATGATTTCTCCCCAGGACACACCCCAGGTTGGCGGTCGGCCCGGGCGACGCAGGATCGCAACAGAGACCGGCGCGCCATTCTCCGTTTCCAGGAATATTTGCGTCTCCGATTCGCCCGTCAGATTTCCGGGCACGGACAAGGCATCGCGCACCCCGACTATCACCGGAGGCGAATCGGGTGCGGCCAGATCAGTCAAAACCGGGCGCAGGCGCGCTTCAAATTCTGGAGAATAGAATTGCTGCGCCGAATCGCCGGACAATTGCAGCTCGGACGGGCGGCCCGGCACACTGCGCGCGAAAAGAAGCACCTCTTGCTTCTTTAGATTGGGCACCTTGCCACGCGAATCGAGCGGTACATCGACCAGATAGCGCAAACTCTCTCCCAACGGTGCCGAACCGGACAAGAGCGCCATAGTCTCGGCCTCTACATAAAGTCGCGCGAATCCGAGCGCGACATCAGGCGCGCGCTCTGGCTCGAGCGCGATTGCGCGGCGAATCTTGGCCCGCACTACCAGCTCGGCGTTGTCCGCCAGATCGACAAATTCCGCATAGGTTGGAAGAGCAGAAGCACCCTGTTCTTGAGCGGAAATGGGCACCGCCACCAGAGCGGAAGCGCTAGCGACCAAGAGAGTCAAGTTTTTGATTTGTAGCATAATTTCAGTCTCAAGTCAGATTGCTTCGAGCAATGTGGGAATATTCGAATGCTCACAACAGCACCCTTGCAAACATTCTATAGATAGCAGACAATTACGTGTGAATCGGCAATTAACCGATAAAGCGTTTGCGCGGCACAAGCTTGGCCGTTAAAGCGAAAAGCTAAGGACTTGGCTAAGTTGGGGAGTTGTTAAGCTTTGTTCCTTTGCAGGCTCCCTTGCGGGACTACCTGCAAACTTCCGGGTCGCCGGCGCGCAGCCCGGTCAGGGAGAAAATTGGAGTTTTCGCTTCGCAAACAAATTTGGTTTGCGGGGCAAAAATTGTCGAGCCCAACCTCGGCAAAGTGAATGGAGAGAAGCGACTGGATGGCCTACGCTGACCAACAAACGAGCGGTAACCGAATCACGGCAATAGTAATTGTTGCCCTGATCCATGTTTTCGTCGGTTACCTTTTCATTAGTGGTTTGGCAGTTTCAGCGGTGAAGAATGTGGTCGAACGAGTGACCACCATCGACATCGAGGAACCGCCACCGCCTGAGCCGGAGGATGAACCGCCTCCGCCTGAACCTCAAGAAACGGCACCACCTCCGCCTGTGGCTCCGCCACCGCCGATCAATATCGCACCGGCGCCGCCGCCAATCCGGACCCAGCCGACGATTCCGCCGCCTGCTCCGCCGGCATTGGTCATACCGCCACCGGCACCGCCCGCGCCGCCTTCACAGGCTCGCGGAGCAACCACCCGTGGTGAAGGGCGTTGGGCTGCCCGCATTCAGGAAAACTATCCCTCGCGCGCTTTACGAGAGGAAGTGGAAGGTACGGTTGGCGTAAGCGTGGTCGTGAGTCCGGAGGGGCGAGTCGCATCCTGTCGTGTGTCGCGGTCTAGCGGCTCTAGCGTACTCGACGATGCGGCGTGTCGCGGAATGGAGCGTTATGCGCGCTTTAACCCCGCACTTGACGCAGCCGGCAATCCGACGACCGGATCGTACAACACCAGCATTGTTTATCGACTGAACTAAGGGTCGGGCAGAACAGAGAGAGCCCGCGCCCTCCGGGGACAATTATTAAAAGGACTATTCGCTATGATTATCAACCTTCTAGCAGCGGCAGACGCAGCTGACGTCAAAAACAGCTTCGGTTTCATGGAAGCAATGGAACAGGGTGGCCCTGTTGCCTGGTTCATCCTTGCCATCATGATCATCATGAGCGTTGGCTCATTCTACATCCTCATCACAAAGTTGCTTGAGCAGAGCAAAGTGATGAAGCAGTACAAGCGCGACGTGCAGGGCAAGTTCTGGCAAGCCGGCTCGATCAAGGATGGCGCAACCAAGCTTGAGAAGAACAGCGCATGGCGCCAGGTCGCCGACGATGCTCTTCGTGCAGAAGACGAGCACGGCAAGATGACCGACAAGCTTGAAGCACATGACTGGATGCACGGTTCGCTGCAGCGTTCAGAAGACGCCATCAACGCAAAGCTGGCTGGCGGTCTTCCGTTCCTCGCAACGGTTGGCGCGACTGCACCGTTCGTCGGCCTGCTCGGTACGGTTATCGGTATCTACCGCGCGCTGATCAACATCGGTATCGCGGGTTCGGCATCGATCGACAAAGTTGCTGGACCGGTTGGTGAAGCGCTGATCATGACCGCCATCGGTCTGTTCGTGGCTGTGCCTGCGGTGTTCGCATACAACTGGCTCCAGAGCCGTAACCGCCGCATCGCTGAAGCGCTCTCAAGCTTCTCGACCGACATACTGGCTAACATCAGCTCGAATGGTGCGGTTCGCCCTGCGGTCAAGGCTCCGGCACGTGCTGCTGCGAAACCAGCAACAACTGCTGGTGGCGCACAGACTGCACCGAAGGCCTAATCGCCTAATGTTAGGCGGGGGCCGCTGGCTCCCGCCGACAACAACCCTTGGCGAAAATTACGAATAGGAATTAGCAATGGCTATTTCGATGAGCGGTGGGGCAGAGACCCCGATGTCAGACATCAACACCACGCCATTGGTGGACGTGATGCTGGTGCTTCTGATCATCTTCCTCATCGCGGTTCCGGTGGCTATCCAGACTATCGAGAAGCTCGAGATTCCGGTTCTGGAATCGATCGAATCGAAGGATAAGGTCGAGAACCTGCTGCTGACTGTGAGCACAACCGATGCAGGCGGCCGAAGCGCAGGCGAACCGGGCTTTGAAGGCGCATCGCGCAACGGAAAATGCCGGGTGTATTTCAACAACATCACACCGGTGAGTTCGGAAGAACTTTACGACATGGCATTTGCTCGCCTTGACGCGATTGTGACAGCTGCTGGCGGCCCCGAAGCGATCATGAAAGATCCAGAGCGTATCCCGCAGGTTCACATCCGTGGTGACGTGAACGCACCATGGCGTTGTGTCGCAGGCGCGATCTACAACGTGCAGGCCTCGGGCTATCCAACGGTTGGCTTCATCTCGAACCCGATTCCTCCGGGCATCTGATCCGCCGAAACAAGAATTTAGGAGTACGCACCTATGGCAATGTCAGGCGGTAAAGACGATGGATCGCCAATGATGGAAATGAACATGACGCCGTTGATCGACGTCTTGCTCGTTCTTCTCATCATGTTCATCATCACCATTCCGGTGGCTACACACTCGGTCGATATCGACCTTCCGCAGCCGAGCCCGAATGACAATCCACCACCGATTGATCCGATCAAGAACAAGCTGGTTCTCACACAGACCAACGAGATCTTGTGGAATGCACAGCCGATCACCATGAGCGAGCTGGCAACCAATCTTCAGCAATCGCTGACGATCGATCCGGAACCCGAACTGCAGTTCGAGCCCGAAGCGCTTGCAAGCTATGAGCTTTCAGCGCGCGTTTTGAACGTCATCAAAGCCTCGGGCGTGACGAAGTTCGGCTTCGTCGGCAATGAGAAGTATCGCAGTTTCGCTGGCGGCCAACAGTAAACGTCAGCTACAACCAAACACTATCAAGGGGCGGAGCAATCCGCCCCTTTTTTGTTGGCTCAAGACGATGTTGACACCTGATGCCAGTCTGCGTCTAAACTAGGGCAGCATGCGTTCCACCAAATTTGTTCTCGGTCAAAGATAACGCGTTCTCATTCACTCATAGTTGATCCACTTAACGAGACGGATCGTGAAATCGATCTCACTGCACCTTGACGCAGAGCAAGCACGGGTGGAGCCTAGAATGTCGATCTTCATTGAAGACGGCAATATCGTTCTGGTACGCGAAAAGGCCGCATAGACCGGGCCCGATCAAGCCTATCAGCTATTCACCTCGATCGGCATCCAATCGCATAGCTTCTCCCGCCAGCGTTTCCACCTCCAGCAAAAGTTCCTCGTCGATCGCGCCTTGAGGCACGGCTTCGCGGCCGATCATCGTCATTACCGGGACTGCGAGCGGGCTCACTCGCTCCAATTCGACATGGCGCAATTCGCGCTCTGACCGTTCGAGCAGATCGCCCAGACGCCCGACATCGGTCATCCGCTCGCGCGCATCGGCCCACGCGGCTTCCAGCAGCAGATGGTCAGGCTCATACTTGCGCAGCACGTCATAGATCAGGTCGGTTGAGAAGGTGACTTGTTTACCGGTCTTGCGTTTTCCGGGATGCTGGCGCTCAACCAGCCCACTGATCACCGCGACCTCGCGAAAGGCGCGGCGCAGCAGATGCGATTCCTGAATCCATTCAACAAATTCATGCTCGAGGATGTCGGGCGACAATAGCGGTGCTGGATCGGCAACTGGCTTAAGGCCCCACACCGCCAGCGAATAATCGTTCGCGACGAAGCCGCCCGGTTGCAACCCGCGATCCTCCATCCTCCGCGTGATGAGCATGCCGAGGCTCTGGTTCGCGTTCCAGCCCTCGAAGGTGTAATAGACGCTGTAGTGCTTCTTGTGATGCGGGAAGCTTTCAACCAAAAGCATGCCCGGCCCGGGCATCTCGCTGCGCCAGTCCTGCACTTCCAGCCATTCGCGCACGTCATCTGGGAACCGCGCCCAGCCCGCGCGGTCGACCAGCATTTCCCGCACGCGCGCCGACAAATGCGTGGTTAGCGGCATACGCGCCCCGCCATAGCTCGGGATCGTCGCGCTTCTTTTCGCCGCGCGCACGATCACGTCCATATCCTTGAGCTGTTCGACCTCCAGGCTGAGGCCAGCGAAGAAAAAAGTGTCACCGGGAGATAGCGTGGCGGCAAAGCGTTCCTCCACGCGGCCTAGATTGCGCCCGTTCTTGAACCGCACGGTCAGCATCTCGCTGTCGATAATGATGCCCGCATTCATGCGATGGCGCTGCGCATGCTCGGGATGGGTCAGCCGCCAGACGCCTGTTTCGTCGCGCACGATCCGCTTGAACTTGTCATAAGCGCGCAAGGCGTAGCCGCCATTCTCGACAAAGCCGAGTACGCGCTGCCAATCTTCCGGTGTGACCCAGCTGTATGCGAGCGTAGAGCGCACTTCGCCAAGCAGCGCATCCTCTTGGAAAGCCCCCGCACAGGCACATGCCATCACATGCTGCGCCAACACGTCGAGCCCGCCGGGCCGGAAATCCTCACCATCGCGTTGACCCGCATCAACCGCATCTTTCGCTGCGGTTGCTTCGAGGAATTCGAAGCGGTTGCCCGGCACCAGGATCGCACGGCTGGGCATGTCCAAGCGGTGATTGGCGCGGCCAATCCGCTGCAACAGTCGCGAGGAACCCTTGGGCGCGCCCATCTGAACTACGCAGTCGATATCCCCCCAGTCGATACCCAAATCGAGACTGGCAGTGCACACCAGCGCGCGCAGCTCGCCGCGCGCCATCGCGCCTTCGACCTTGCGCCGCGCTTCGACCGAAAGACTGCCATGATGGATGCCGATCGGCAGATTGTCTTCGTTCACATCCCACAACAACTGGAAGATGAATTCGGCCAGAAAGCGCGTATTGGTGAAGACGAGAGTTGTCTTGTTGCGCCCAATCTCCTCCATGAGCTGAGGAATCGCCCAGCGCCCGGCATGCCCGCCCCACGGCACGCGCTCTTCGAACGGCAAGAGGATATCGACCTCGGGTTCGGCGCCCTGTTCGCCTTCGACCAGCTGGATGGAGTCAACATCGCCCCACGGAGCGAGCCACCCGCAAATCCCAGCAGGGTCAGCGACTGTCGCGGACAACGCAACCCGTTGCATATCGGGTGCAATAGCCTGCAACCGGCTTAGCGAGAGCACGAGCAGATCGCCGCGCTTGCCGGTCGCAAATGCGTGGACCTCGTCCACCACTACACGCTTCAATCCTTCGAACATCTCGAAACTATCGGGATAGGACAGCAAGAGCGAGAGGCTTTCGGGCGTGGTCAGCAGTACGTGCGGCGGCTTCACTCGCTGGCGTTTCTTTCGATCAGACGGTGTATCGCCGCTGCGCGTCTCGACCCGGATCGGCAGCCCGATTTCTTCAATTGGTGTCAGCAAATTGCGCTGCACATCATGCGCCAGCGCCTTGAGCGGAGAGACATAGAGTGTGTGCAGGCCTTGATGCGGCGCGCTGTCCGCAAACCGGGAGGGCGCAAAATCCGCCAGTGTTGGCAGAAACCCTGCCAGCGTCTTGCCTGCACCGGTATCCGCCACCAGCAGCGCGTGCTTGCCCGCATCCGAAGCTGCGAGCATTTCCGCCTGATGCCGCCGCACGCACCAACCGCGCCCGGTGAACCAGACTGTGATCTCAGGCGGAACCTGAATGGGCGGATCGCTTGCGGACATTATCTGCCCACTATGGCGCGGATAGCGGCTATTCGGAAACCTCACTTGCCGCCATCATTCCCGTCTTGATGTCTTCAAGGCCAAGCCCCGTCAGCTCGGAGATGCGCGACAGCTCGCCCGGCGAAAGCTCTTCATAGGCTCGCAAAGGTGGCAGGTCAGCTGTGGCTGCTTCCATTTCGCTTTCCATATTGGCCATCGCTTCCATCATCGCGGGCATGGCTTCCATCGTCGCTCCGATAACACGCGGGTCGCTTGCCAAAGTGAAGCTCTTACGTGCGTAGCTCAAGCCGCTCTCGGTAGAGAAGAAGGCATTGATATCTTGGAGTTCGGCATCGGTAAAAGTGATTGCATAGGCCTCCGTCATGGCCTTGCGCATACTTGGTTCCATGGCATCCATCATGCGGCCCATGATTGCCGGCATTACCGCGCCAATAGCCGCGTTGCGCTCTTCCCGCACCGGATCAAGGATCGTCGCAACTTCTGCCAGCTGTTTTTCATTCAGGTCCAATTCGTAAGCACTGACGCCAAGCGATTTCGCCACATCGCCAGAGCTGGCTTTCGAGGCCATCTCCATAATCGGCCCCATCATGCCGTCGAACATTGAGCCCATCATTTCGCCCAAAGTGCCTGGCGGGATCATCTTGTCGATGATTTCCTGGCTAATCGGCAGTCGCGCTTCCTCCTCTGGTGTCAGCGGCTCAACCGGAAACATCTGAGCCATCATAGCCATGACGTCTTCTTCGGACTCGGCATCTTGCGCTGCGGCGGGCGTGCCAAACGTCAGTGCCAGGGGCGCGGAGGCCAAGATTGCTTTCTTCCAAAATTTCATAGCTGCGATACCTCTCACAATAGTCTTAGTGCCCCACGCTTGTCCCGCGTTCAAGGCCAGATAGCGCCAGTTGCTCATCAATCTGTCCGAGTAGACGCTCAAGCCCTTCCTGAGTATCGCTTTCCGCGCGCGCGACTAGCACATCCTGCGTGTTCGATGCACGTAGCAGCCACCAACCGTCTTGCGTCGTGACCCGTACACCATCAGTGGCGTTCACTTCCGCTGGGCTGTCCGCCAAACGGGCGCTGACTTCCTCAATCGCAGCAAATTTGCGGCTTTCATCAACCTGGAAACGCATTTCCGGCGTGTTGAGCATTTCAGGCATTGCACTGCGCAACTCGGTCACCGATTTGCCCAGCCGCGCAGATGCCGCAATCAAGCGAAGCCCGGCGTAAAGCGCGTCATCAAACCCGTAATAGGTGTCCGCGAAAAATACGTGTCCGCTCATTTCGCCAGCCAGCGGAGAGCCTGTTTCTTTCATTTTGGACTTAATCAGCGAGTGGCCGGTTTTCCACATCAGTGGTTTGCCGCCGCATTTTTCAACATGGTCAAACAGTGCCCGGCTGGCCTTCACATCAGCGATCACAGTCGCGCCTTGATGCGATTTGAGCACATCTTCAGCATAAATCATCAGCAGCTGATCACCCCAGATGACTCGGCCTTGGCCGTCAATCGCGCCGATCCGGTCGCCGTCGCCATCAAAAGCTATGCCAAACTCGAGCTTCTTCTCAGCGACGAGCGCCTTCAAGTCAGCCAGATTGGCTTCAACCGTGGGGTCAGGATGATGATTAGGAAAATTCCCGTCGACATCGGTGTAGAGCAGATGATGCTCTCCCGGCAGACGCGCAGCGAGCAGCTCAAGCGCAGGGCCGGCTGCGCCGTTCCCTGCATCCCATCCGACCTTCAGGCCGGAAAGGGTGGCGGCATCAACGCCGTCCAGCCCCTCAAGCATGTGATTGACATACTCATCAAGGATATCATGCGCCTCAACGCTGCCGGTACCATCGATCCAGGCGCCTTCGGCAGAGATGTCACCCAGTTTCTGAATGTCTGCGCCAAAAAATGGACGACCTTGAAACACCATCTTGAAGCCATTGTAATTGGCGGGGTTATGGCTGCCGGTTATCTGAATGCCGCCGTCCACATCTTCGCTTGAAGCCTCCGTGTAATAGAGCATGGGGGTTGCGCTCATGCCGATACGGACCACGTCACAGCCGCTAGCTGTCAATCCTTCGATCAAAGCATGTTCGAGCATGGGCGAGCTGACTCGTCCGTCATACCCCACTGCGACTTTGCGCCCACCTGCTTCACGCAGCATGCTGCCAAAGCTGCGCCCGATCGCGCGCGCATCATCAGCGCCCAGTGTTTCCCCAATGATACCGCGAATGTCATATTCGCGCAGGACAGTGGAATCGAAAGTATGGCTCATGGGAAAAGGTCCGTATTCGTAATGTTATCGCTCGCACCGTAGTCGATGCGATGTGCGGATGTCACTCTTGCGACAATCCGTCTTGAGACAGCTCGTCGAGCAACAAATCGCGCGCCGCATTGGCTTCATGCACTTGTTCATTCGTGCCGCCGCGGTCCGGATGCACCATAGCGATCAATCGCTTATGCGCCTCCATAATGTCTTTGTGGCTGGCGTTCGATTGCACCGCCAGCAGTTTGCGCGCTTTAAAAACAGCTTGCTGGCGGGTTGTTCGACCACGCAGATATTCCCACGGCCAGCGCCCGAAAACGAGCTTTACGCCCAGCGACAGGATCAGCGCGATGATCAGCAAGCGGATCATCGGTCAGACAAGCACCAGCTTGGGCTGAGGCGGCATGAATTCGGGCAAGGCAAGCGAGCGCACGAGTTCGCGCAATTCTTGACGGGCAACCAGATGGCTGGTGCCCAACTCGCCTAAATGCCCCTTGTCGAGCAGTGTCAGACCCGACGGGAAAAGCTCGCGATAGATCACGCGCTCTGAAAGGCCCTGCGCCACGCGAAAACCAACGCGCTTCGACAGCTCTGTCAGCGCCTGTTCGATCCGCACCATATTGCGGGCTTCGACATGGCCTGTGCGGTTGCGCACGACTACCCAGTCCATTTCACGGCGGTGCTGGTCAATCGTCGCCCGGCTGCGCTTGATACGCGCCTCCCAGATCAGCTCGGCATAGAATGACAGTTTCTTGACCTTGAATGTCTCGCCTTCGACCTGGCCGATCAGATCGAAATCGACAAAACTGTCATTCATGGGTGTAACCAGCGTGTCTGCCTCGGTTGCCGCATGCCGCGCAAGCTCGTCATCGCGGCCTGGTGTATCATAGACGATGTAGTCCGCATTCGCGCCAAGCTCTCGGCTGAGCGCCTCCAGCCCCTCGATATCACCTTCGAATACGCGGCACTCCGCAGTCGGCAGTTTGATACCGCGTCGTTCGGCGGTGGTAGTCCGATTCTCCAGATAGCGCGCCATCGTCCGTTGTCGCTGATCCAGATCTATCGCCACCACTCGCGCCCCGCGATAGGCCAGCGCAATCGCTATATGCACCGCGGTGGTGGACTTTCCCGTCCCGCCTTTTTCATTGGCGAAGACAATCCGGTGCGGAGCGGGTGCAGACATAGGGGTAAGTGGCCTTCTCGAATTTCTTGTCTCGCGCATATCGAGCGCGCTAGGGAAGCGGTTTAAATCATACTTGAGGGGGCACCACCGTGCAAACCGTCAGATCACTCGACATGTTGAGAAAATCGCTCGCAGAGCTTCGTGCTGACGGCGGCAGCATAGGGCTGGTCCCGACAATGGGCGCGCTGCATGAAGGGCATTTGACCCTGATGCGCCAAGCCAAGGCCAAATGTGATCACGTGGTCGCTTCGATCTTCGTCAACCCGACCCAGTTCGGCCCCAACGAAGATCTTGATGCGTATCCGCGCCAGCTGGCTGAAGATTCAGCGATGCTGGAAGCCGAAGGCGTCGCTTTGTTATGGGCGCCGACAGTGGATGCGATGTACCCGCCAGGCTTCGTCACCAACATTTCTGTCAGCACAGTGAGTGAGGGGTTTTGCGATGCCTCACGCCCCGGCCATTTCGATGGCGTGGCAACGGTTGTGTGCAAGCTGCTCAATCAGGTGATGCCGGATATGGCATTTTTTGGCGAAAAGGATTTCCAGCAGCTGGCTGTGATTCGTGCGCTGGCGCGCGATCTCGATCTGACCCGTCCGCATGTCGATAACATCGTCGGCGTGCCAACGGTGCGCGAAGCCGATGGCTTGGCGATGAGCAGTCGCAATCGCTATTTGTCGCCTGAACATCGCGCAGCGGCAACCGCACTCCCTAACGGCATGAAACTCGCGATTGCGGAAATCGAAGCCGGCCAAGCCCCGGATGCCGCCCTCGATACTTTGAAGAGAGTGCTGATAGAAAGCGGCTTCGATTCGGTCGACTACGCAGCCTTGGCAGACGCAAGCTCTCTGGAATTGCTCCATTCCACACCCCATGCCCCGGCGCGTCTTCTGGTAGCGGCGCGGATCGGGAAAACACGGCTGATCGACAATATGGCGGTGCGACCGGCTGTTTGAACCGCGTCCTTCTAAGTACTTGCGTTAGCCAGCGTTTGCCAATTCGTAAGAATAGCAGCCACCCAGTTGTTGCTATTCTCCAACACGCCGCAGTTGCGCAAAGGCTCAACCTGCAAAACACCCCTATCATTGGGGGTATCGACCAGACTGCCATTGCATACCTCCTAAACATACCCCCCACTAGAGTGCGGATGGCATTGAACTCGGGTGAATGCGTGCGGACAGTTAGCACCAGAATACCGGGGATTTACAGCCGACGTCTAGACAGGAATGAACAGCGATGAACGGGAAGTTGGAGCGGGTAGCGGGAATCGAACCCGCATAACTAGCTTGGAAGGCTAGGGCTTTACCACTAAGCTATACCCGCCCGTTGTGACGCTCTTACGAAGCGCGGCGCGCAATTGCCACGATATGGTCTGGTTCGTCAATGAAAGACTGACGAGTTTGCGAACTGCTTGTTAGCCGCAAACCAATTCTATTCTTGCGCAGCCAATTTTGGGGCTTAACCACCGGCACACGAACAACTAACTGACCCGTTATGCAAAGCCTGACCCATCTTCAGCGGCTCGAAGCCGAAGCGATCCACATCATGCGGGAGGTTGTGGCCGAAGCCACAAACCCGGTCATGCTGTACTCGGTCGGCAAGGACTCTTCGGTTATGCTGCACTTGGCGCGAAAGGCCTTTTATCCAGCGCCGCCGCCCTTCCCGATGCTGCATGTCGCCAGCGGCTGGGATTTTAAGGACCTGATTGCCCATCGCGACAACACCGTGAAGGAATACGGACTTGAACTGATCATTGCCCAGAACGAGGATGCCGATACGCAAGGCATCAACCCGTTCGACACGGGTAGCGCGCTCTATTCGCAGGCTCAGCTAACCGATCCGCTCAAACGCGCGCTGACCGAACACGGATTTGACGCAGCGTTCGGCGGTGGTCGACGCGACGAGGAAAAGGCCCGCGCGAAGGAACGGGTATTCAGCTTCCGCAATGCATCGCATCGCTGGGACCCGAAGAACCAGAGGCCGGAGCTTTGGAATCTGTACAATGCCCGCAAGAAGGACGGCGAGAGCATTCGTGTCTTCCCTATCTCCAACTGGACCGAGCTCGACATCTGGCAATATATTCTGGCCGAGAAGATCGACATCGTACCGCTCTATTATTCGGCGAAACGCCCCACTGTTGAGCGGGACGGGTTGACGCTGGTGGTCGATGACGAACGCTTCCGCTTCGAGGATGGTGAAGTACCTGTCGAGCGTTCTGTCCGGTTCCGTACCCTGGGTTGCTATCCGCTGACCGGCGCGACCGAAAGCGATGCGATCGAGCTAACCGATATCATACAGGAAATGCTGCTCGCGACCGGCTCCGAGCGACAGGGACGCGCGATCGACAAAGGTGAAAGCGCCTCGATGGAAGCCAAGAAGCAGGAGGGGTATTTCTGATGCCCTATTCTGGAGAGAACCAGGCATACGCCCCTGAAGCTTTGATTGCGGACGATATCGCCGCCTATCTCGATGCGCAGCAGCACAAGGAGATGCTGCGGTTCATCACATGCGGATCGGTCGATGACGGCAAAAGCACGCTGATCGGGCGGCTGCTGTACGATTCGAAGATGATCTTCGAAGATCAACTCACCGCATTGGAGGGCGACAGCGCAAAGCACGGCACGCAAGGCGATGCGATCGACTTTGCCTTGCTGGTTGACGGGCTGGCGGCGGAACGCGAGCAAGGCATCACCATTGATGTCGCGTACCGCTTCTTCGCGACCGAGAAACGCAAGTTCATCGTCGCGGATACACCGGGCCACGAACAATATACACGCAATATGGTGACCGGCGCCTCGACAGCTGATCTGGCCGTGATCCTGGTCGATGCACGCAAGGGCGTGCTCGAACAGACCAAGCGGCACAGTTTCCTCGTCCATCTACTTGGCATCAGGCATCTGGTGTTGGCGGTGAACAAGATGGACCTGGTCGGCTACGATCAGGCAATCTTCGATCGCATCGTTGCCGATTATCAGATCTTCGCCAAGGAGATTGGCGCTGAGGCATTCACCCCCATTCCCATCTCGGGGTTCAAGGGCGACAACATTACAACCGCGCCATCGGCCAACACGCCTTGGTATGCAGGTTCAAGCCTGATCGATCATCTGGAAACGGTCGAGCTTGCAAACACTCGCGCGCAAGAGCGCGCTTTTCGTATGCCGGTGCAATGGGTCAACCGGCCCAATCTCGACTTTCGCGGCTTTGCCGGCCTGATATCCGGCGGAAGCGTAAAGCCCGGCGATCCGGTGCGAATCGTCCCGTCAGGCAAGACCAGCAAGGTAAAGCGCATTGTCAGTTTCGATGGCGATCAGGACGAAGCCGTCGCCGGACAATCAGTCACGCTGACGCTGAAGGACGAAGTTGATTGCAGCCGTGGCGATGTGATCGCGGCCGCAGATGATCCGCCCGAGGCATCTGACCAATTCGAAGCCACCATTGTGTGGATGGATGAGCAAGCGATGAAGCCCGGGCGCGGTTATTGGCTGAAGCTTGGCAGCCAGACAGTTACCGCTAATGTGCAAGCACCCAAATACGAGATTTGCGTCAACACATTCGAACATCTGGCGGCCAAGACGCTGAAGTTGAACGGGATTGGCGTGGCCGAGCTGCGCACCGATCGCCCGATCACGTTCGAACCCTATGCCAACAGCCGCCAGCTTGGCGGGTTCATCCTGATCGACAAATACACCAATGCGACGGTTGCCGCCGGGATGATTCATTTCAGCCTGCGCCGCGCACAGAATGTGCACTGGCAAGCGACGGAGATTGGCCGCGATCATCACGCCGCGCTGAAGAATCAGAAGCCGCGCGTGCTCTGGTTCACCGGGCTTTCCGGTTCAGGCAAATCGACCATTGCCAATGAGGTCGAGAAGCGGCTCAATTTGATGAACCGCCACACCTTCCTGCTTGATGGCGACAATGTGCGGCACGGCCTGAACAAGGATCTGGGCTTTACCGAAACCGACCGGATCGAGAATATCCGCCGTATTGGCGAAGTCGCGAAGTTGATGACCGATGCCGGTCTGATCGTGCTGACGGCCTTTATCAGCCCCTTCAGGGCCGAGCGGCGGATGGTGCGCGAAATGCTGCCCGAAGGTGAATTTATCGAGATCTTCGTCGACACCCCGTTGGAAGTGGCAGAGCAGCGCGATGTGAAGGGTCTCTACAAAAAGGCACGCGAAGGTCAGCTCAAGAACTTTACCGGTATCGACAGCCCCTATGAAGCGCCCGAGAATGCCGAAATCCGCGTCAACACAGTCGACATCACGCCTGCTGAAGCCGCTGATTACATCATTGAACAGATCATGCCGTTGAAATGAGTGAGATTGCGCGAATGACCGACGCAGAGCTCGCTGCGGAACTGGCGATTGAGGCCGGGAAGATTCTGCTGGAAGTTCGTGACACGCGAATGCTGGAAGGCAAGGCTCTTGGCGATGCCGGAGACGCCACAGCCAATCAGTTTTTGTGTCACACACTGCGCGCGGCCCGACCAGACGACGGCCTGCTCTCCGAAGAGGAAAAGGACGACACGGCGCGGTGCAGCAAGCGCCGCGTGTGGATCATCGATCCGGTTGATGGAACGCGCGAGTATGGTGAGCAGAGGAGCGACTGGGCGGTCCACGTCGGCCTGTCGATCGATGGTGAAGCCCACACTGGCGCGGTTGCGTTGCCGGGGCTCGATGGCGGCATCGTGCTGCGAACCGATCATCCCGTGCCTTTGCCGGAAGCAGCGCCTGTGCCCCGCCTGGTGGTCAGCCGCACGCGCCCCGCAAAAGAAGCGGTCGAGGTCTGCAAGGCAATCGGCGGGCAACTCGTCCCCATGGGCAGCGCCGGGGCAAAGGCGATGGCTGTGGTGCGCGGAGAAGCCGAAATTTACCTGCATTCCGGCGGACAGTTTGAATGGGACAGCTGCGCGCCCGTGGCCGTGGCGAAAGCGCATGGGCTGCATTGCAGCCGGATCGATGGAACACCGCTGATCTACAACTGCGAGGACACTTACCTGCCGGATTTGCTGATTTGCCGCCCCGAATGGGCGGAACGGGTACTTAATGAAGTCGCGAGGCTCAGCTAAAGCTGTTCAGTCGCCTTCAAATTCCATCAAGGTGCTGACTTCCACGCTGGCATCGCGCAGCCTCTGTGCCCCGCCAAGATCCGGCAGATCTATGACAAACAGCGCATCATCGATTGTCGCCCCTGCCTGACGCAGCAATTGCGCCGCTGCCAGAGCGGTGCCGCCTGTGGCGATCAGATCATCTACGATAACAACAGTCTGGCCATGCTGAATGGCGCCAGGGTCAATCTCCAACCGGTCAGTACCGTATTCAAGCGCGTAATCGATCCCGATAATTTCAATCGGCAGCTTTCCCGGCTTGCGAACCGGAATGAAACCCAGCTCAAGCTCGACAGCTACCGCCGCGCCAAAGATAAACCCGCGTGCCTCCATTCCTGCAATCGCTTCTGCACCGCACGCCTTAGCCCGTTCAGCCAAGTGGCGGACAGTTGCCGCCAAACCCAAGGGATGACCGATCAGCGTGGTGATATCACGGAACTGGATCCCGGCTTCGGGGAAATCCGGCACAGTGCGGATCAGAGATTTGAGCTCGTTAGGTGTCATTCGGGGTCCTCAAATGAAAACGCCCCGCCATCACGAGGATGGCAGGGCGCCTTGAAATGCGGTGTCTCGCAAAATTCAGTCTTTGCGCGGCTTCACGGAAGCCCAGATCTGCTTCTTGGAAAGATATGCCAGAATGGTTGCGATCAGCAGGAAGATCAGAACCGGCAAACCGGTTTGCTTGCGATCAATCAGGCGCGGCTCAGCGGTCCAAGTCAGAAACGCTGTGACGTCCCTTGCCATCTGGCTAACTGTCGCTTCGGTCCCGTCACTATATGTTACTTGCCCATCAGCCATCAGCGGCGGTGCCATCGACAGATTAACATTGGCAAAATAGGGGTTGAAATAGAGGCCCGCAGGCACCTCGAAATCAGGATTTGCCGCAAGCAATTCCGGATCTGGTTCGCCATAGCCGGTCAGCAGCGAATAGACATAGTCCACACCATTGGCGCGTGCCTTGGTCATCAGCGAAAGATCAGGCGGTTCGCCAGCACCGAAGTAAGGTACAGCCGGGAAGTGATCGGTTGGCAGACCCGGGCGGGTTTCCACTTCAGCCAAAGAAGCATCATAGACCGGGATGTTATAGGTCGATGCTTCCTGCTTCACCTCGGCTTCGTTGTAACCCAGCTCTGCCAGATTGCGGAACGCGACATACTGGATCGAGTGGCAAGCTGCGCACACTTCCTTGTAAACCTGGTAGCCGCGCTGCAGCTGCGCATAGTCCCAGGCGCCAAGCGGGCCTTCGAAGCTGAAACCGCCGTCCGGGCCATGCGGCTTCTCTTTGAACGCATAGTAGGCTGGCTTTTCGCCAGGTTCGGTGATTTGGTTGTAGGCCCCTTTGCCGAATGACCAGAGTGCGATCCCTGCGAAAAACAGGCCGATCAGGATTGCGCCGATGCGGATCATGGTTCGTGTCTCTCTCTATCCAGTCGTCGCGGCTTATTCGGCCGGCTCAGCTGCAGTGGCTGCAGCAGGTTTGTTGTCACTCAGCACCGCTTCCGTGATCGAATAAGGCAGCGGCTCGGTCTTCTCGATCGAACTGAGCAGCGGCAGGATCACCAGGAAGTGCAGGAAGTAATATGCCGTCGCGAGCTGGCTTAGCATCACGTAGGGTTCTTCAGCCGGGCGACCACCGAGATAGAACAACAGTGCCATCGCAGGGATCAGGCCGAACCAGAAGAACTTGCGGAATGTCGGGCGATAGTGGCCTGAACGTACCGGTCCTTTGTCCAGCCAAGGCAGGAAGAACCAGATCAGGATCGAGCCGAACATCGCCATCACACCCAGCAGCTTTGCCGGGATCAGAACCACTCCGGTAAACGGAATGGTCAGGTCAAAGGTAAAGGCGCGCAAGATCGCGTAGAACGGATAGAAATACCATTCCGGAACGATCAGCGCCGGGGTCGAAAGCGGGTTCGCTTCGATGTAGTTTTCCGCGTGACCAAGCGTGGTCGGGAAGTAGAACACCACGATGGCGAACAGGATCAGAATAGCGCCCAATCCGAAACCGTCCTTCGCCGTATAGTACGGGTGGAATGGCACGGTGTCGCTTTCGCTTTTCACTTCAACCCCGGTCGGGTTCGAAGAACCCGGAATGTGCAGCGCCCAGATGTGCAGGATCACAACGCCTGCAATCACGAACGGCAGCAGGAAGTGGAGCGAAAAGAAGCGGTTAAGCGCGGAGTTATCCGGCGCGTAACCACCCAAGATCCACACCTGGATTGATTCGCCCACAAGCGGGATTGCTCCGAACAGGCCGGTAATTACCTGTGCGCCCCAGAAGCTCATTTGGCCCCAAGGCAGGACATAGCCCATGAACGCGGTCGCCATCATCAGCAGGAAGATGACCACGCCAAGCAACCAGATCATCTCTCGCGGAGCCTTATACGAGCTGTAGAAGAAGCCGCGGAAGATGTGCAGATAGATCACCAGAAAGAAGAAGCTGGCGCCGTTGGCATGCGCGTATCGCATCAGCCAGCCCCAGTTGACGTTGCGCATAATGTGCTCAACCGTCTCGAACGCGACCAGCTGGTTCGCGGCGTAGTGCATCGCGAGCACAACACCGGTGACAATCTGGAACACGAGGAAAAAACCGGCCAGAACGCCGAAATTCCACATGTAGTTGAGGTTCCGCGGAACCGGATATCCGGCGCCGACTGCATTGTAGACCAGGCGTGGCAGCGGTAGCCGCTCATCCAGCCATTTAGTCAGTCCCGTCTTGGGTTCGTACTGGCGTGCCCAGGCAAAGCTCATCGCAAATCTCTCAACAATTAACCGACGCGGATGACAGTGTCGGACGTGAATTCATAATCGGGAACGGCAAGGTTCGTCGGCGCCGGACCTTTGCGGATACGGCCGGCCGTATCGTAGTGCGAACCGTGGCACGGGCAGAAATAGCCGCCATACTCACCCTTGTTTTCGCCTTCGGCAGCACCCAAGGGAACGCAGCCCAAGTGCGTGCAAAGACCCATGGTGACCAGCATGTCTTCACGGCCTGCCTTGGTGCGATCCGCAAGCGTTTCGGCATCGCGCAGAGAAGCCACATCTACAGCGTTCGCTTCGTCAATCTCGGCTTGCGTCAAGCGGCGCACGAACAGCGGCTGCTTGCGAAACTCGCCCTTGATCGCCTGGCCAGGCTCAATCGCCGAAACATCAATCTCGGTGCTGCTGGCAGCAAGAACATCGGCAGAAGGAGCCATTTGGCTAACCAGCGGATACAGCACAGACGCGCCGCCAACCCCGGCGAAGCTTACCGCTGCGATGTTAATAAAGTCGCGCCGACGAACCCCGTCTTCGCCCGCCATGGTGGCGGCATCAGGTGTCGCGGTGCCAGTCGTATCAGCCATTAGCCTTAACCCTGCTCTTGTTATCTCGAGCGCACATGATGTGCGCGTAAAACCCCTGGCGAATTCCCGCTGTTGACGGGATACACCTATTTGGCGGCGCTGATAGACGCAAAGGCGGGCTATGCCAACCGTGTTTTGGGCATCAAATGTTCGGTTTCGTGCAAGCAAGCGTGATGCCAGCTAGGAAAGAGCAATCATGCTTATCTGGCGGCCATAGTTGGGCTCGCCCCTATGTGTCGCTCGGCGATAGGAATAATACGACTTTTCAGATGCATAAGTGTCGAACACCAGATCTTCGACATGCCTGACCCCATGCCGCATCAGACGCTTGGAAATATAGGCGGGTAGATCGAATTGCCATTTTCCCACTTCACCGTATGCAAAGAAGGGCGCATCGTCAGCACCGAATTGCTGCCGAAAAGGATCGTCCACTTCGTAGCTGGCTTGCGCGATAGTCGGCCCGATAGCCGCTGCAATCCGATCGAGCGAAGCGCCCAGCGAAACCATGGCTTCAAGAGTATTCTCCAAAACACCGCCCTGCTCATTTCCACGCGCCCCGCGCCATCCGGCATGTGCTGCACCGATGACTCCCGCCTCTACGTCAGCAAACAGCACTGGCGCGCAGTCCGCTGTGACGATGCCCAACACCAAGCCTGAGGCCGCTGTGACCAGCGCATCGCCTTCCGGTCGTCCGGTTGCGGAATCGTTCCACGCTTCAGTCACCATAATCACGTCAGGCGAATGGACCTGATGTGGCGATACCAGCACTCCGCCTGGCAGCACCGAATCAGCGGCCGAGGCGCGCGCATCGCGGATGACTTGCTCATCACCCTCGCCGCCATAGCCAAACTGGTGCAAGCAGCCGCTATGGCCAAAGAAGCCGTGCGCAACGCCTTCCAGCGCTTCCGAACGGACTATGTCGAAGTTGGCTGCGTTAGCCATCCAGACTGCGCGTGACCTGTTCGAAAGTATCGCGAGAGAGGTTTGCCGCCGCTTTTATCCGCTCCAGCTCGGCCCGCATCAACGCCGCACGGCCATCTTCCAGCCGCCTCCATCGCCCAAGCGCTGGCACAAATCGTGCCGCAGTTTGCGGATTGATCGGATCAAGCGCGAGGATAAGATCCGCAATCATCCGATAGCCCTTTCCACTTGCCGCGTGAAACGCAGGAGGATTGCCCGCAAGAGCCATATAGAGCGAACGCACACGATTCGGATTGTGCAGCGTGAAGTCCGGATGCTCTGCCAATGCTTCCACGTGCTCAAGCACTTGCGGGTGCAACGACCATGCCTGCAGCGTGAACCATTTGTCGATCACCAGCGCGTTGCCTTTGTAGCGCTCGTAGAAGTCAGCCAGCTTCGCTTCGCGCAAGGGGTTCTCCAGCCCTGCGAGCACTCCGAGAGCCCCCTGTCGATCAGTCATATTGTCCGCAGCATCATATTGCGCGGCGGCGAGTTCGGCTGCCCTGGAAGGATTGCTGGCCGCTATAAAGCCAAGCGCAAGCGACTTGACCTTCCGCGCGCCGCGGGCGTCGTCCCCATCGAACGGTACTTTCTCGGCGCGATCGTAAAGCGCCGCAAGTTCGCCCGCCAATGTGCGCGCCAGCATCGCCTTCAAGCCTTCGCGCTCGCGATGGATTGCATCCGGATCAGCCTTGTCGAATTGCTCGAACAGATAGGTTGTCGTTGGCAAAACCATCAATTCGCCGCGCATTGAGTCATCAAGCTGATCATCGGTCACGATTGCCCGCATCGCGGTTGCAATGGCGTTCGCGCCCGCTGCCCGCGCATCTTCGGACAAATTGCCATTTGCGGCTGCGACCAGATGGCCAACCATCAATTCCTGCATCGCCTCATAGCGTGCGAAGCTGTCATCATCATGCGCCGCCAGCAGCATCAATTCCTGCAGTGAAGCTTCGCGTTCGATCTTCACCGGCGCTGTGTAGCCACGGTTGATCGACAGCGCAGGTCGCACTACGAAGCCTTGGAAAGTGAAGCTCTTTTCCGCTGCGTCCAGGATGATCAGCTGTTCGCCTTTGTGCAGGCCCGTCTCTGCATCAAGCATGGCAATGCGCAGGGGTATCACCATCGGCTGCTTATCCGGCTGGCCAGGCGTTGCGGGCACAGTTTGCGCCAGCGAAAGCGTCACAATGTCTCCCTCGTGATTGACGGCAACCTTCACCCGCGGCGTGCCAGCCTGACGATACCACAGGCGGAACTGGTCGAGGTCCAGCTCAGCGCCCTCTTCGATCGCACGAATGAAATCTTCGCACGTCGCGGCTTCGCCATCGTGACGATCAAAGTAGAGATCTGTACCTTTGCGGAACCGCTCGGGGCCGGCTATTGTGCGCATCATGCGGATGACTTCAGCGCCTTTGTTGTAGACAGTCGCGGTGTAGAAATTGCTGATTTCGCGATAGCTGTCAGGCCGGATCGGATGCGCCAGGGGGCCTGAATCTTCCGGGAACTGCGCAGCGCGTAAGATGCGCACATCTTCGATCCGTTTGACCGCTTCGCCCTGCATATCCTGGCTGAACAGCTGATCGCGCAGGACAGTAAAGCCTTCCTTCAACGACAGCTGGAACCAGTCACGGCAAGTGATCCGATTGCCAGACCAATTGTGGAAATATTCATGCGCGATCACCCCCTCCACGCCGTCAAAATCCGCATCAGTCGCTGTGTCAGTGTCTGCCAGCACATACTTGGTGTTGAAAACGTTGAGCCCCTTGTTCTCCATCGCTCCCATGTTGAAATCGCTGACCGCCACAATGTTGTAGAGGTCGAGATCATATTCGCGCCCGAAAGTCTCCTCGTCCCATTTCATCGATTTCTTGAGCGATTCCACCGCATGGTCTGTGCGCGGTAAATCCTCTTCGCGCACCCACACATTCAGTTCGACTTCGCGGCCGTTGATGGTGGTGAAGGTACTGGAATTGGCGACCAGATCGCCTGCTACCAGCGCAAATAGGTAACTCGGCTTGGGCCACGGATCAAACCACTCGGCCCAATGTGTACCGTCTTCTCCTTCGCCCGCTGCTTCCACATTACCGTTGCACAGCAGGATCGGGAATTGTTCCTTCGAGCCGCTCATTTTGACGCGGTATGTGCTCAGCACATCCGGGCGATCCGGGAAGAAGGTGATGCTGCGGAACCCCTCGGCTTCGCATTGCGTGCACAGCATGCCGTTGGAGGCATAGAGCCCTTCAAGCCGTGTGTTAGCCGCCGGTGCAATCGATGTCGCAATCTCTATCTCATGCGCATCACTGCTCAATGGGATGATCAGATCGCCGCCATCGCACGAAAAGTCATTACGCACTTCGCCATCAACTTTGACGCTGAGCAGTTCAAGGTGATCACCATCCAGCCGGATCGAATCCGCAGGATCAGCCTTTGCATTGCGCGCGACGGTCAGTTTCGATGTGACGCGCGTTGCCTCCAGCCCCAAATCGAAATGCATCTCGATTTCGGGAACAAGCCAGGGAAACGGCTTGTAATCCTCTCGCCGGATAACGGGGGGATCGTGTGGTGTCGGGGCGGCGTCCGCCATCTCTGGGTTACTTTGGATATCCATCGCAGCCCGATTTAGGTTGCTTTGCGCCGGTGTCCAACGCTTAGATATGACAATGACCAAACATATTCTGATCTTTGGCCTGGGATACACGGCAAGCCGACTGGCTGATGCGTTGAAAGTGCAAGGCTGGGCCGTCGATGCGACCGGCAGCGCAGGCAATATCGACTTCAAAAACGAGAATGCAGTACGGGCCGCCTTGCACGATGCCAGTCATGTTCTGTCATCTGTCCCGCCGGATCGACAATCTGGTGAAGACCCCGTTCTGGCCCGCTACGGCCAAGCATTGTCGAACCATTGGATCGGCTATCTCTCCTCAACGGGTGTCTACGGCGACCAGCAAGGTGCATGGGTCGATGAAAGCACGCCAACAGTGGCTGAGACCGGCGCGGGAAGGCGCAATGCCCGCGCCGAAGCAGATGCGGCGTGGATGCAGCTGAGCGCGCGTGTGTTTCGCTTGCCCGGTATTTATGGGCCGGACCGCAGCGCGCTTGATCGCGTAAGAGAGGGCAAGGCACGCCGGATCGACATTCCAGGGCAAGTGTTCAGCCGCGTGCATGTCGTTGATATCGTGTCCGGCGTGGTCGCAGCCATTGAAACCGGCGCCGCAGCAGGCGCGTACAATCTGGGTGACGATCTGCCGGCCAGCGGCAACGCCGTGACCGAGGAAGCCTGCCGATTGCTGGGTATCACTCCGCCTCCGCTGCAGACGCTGGAGGAAGCGAACCTCAGTGAAATGGCGCGCGGTTTTTACGCAGAGAACCGCCGCGTCGCGAACGGCAAAGCCAAGCGTGTTCTCGGTTGGGAGCCCCAGTATCCGACTTACAAGGAAGGGCTGCTTGGCCTGCTCTAATCGACATCATGCCGGAAGGCTGTAGCCTGCCCCACCTTGATGGTATTCTGCTTGCGCGCCTTCAGCGCGAGCACCATGCCCAGTATTGCCAGCGCCATCCCGCCTGCTGTCAGCGGTGTCCAGCGATAGCCCTCAAGCAGCGTCGAAATCAGCATCGCAACGCAGATTGTAACGATCGAATTATAGGCAGTGCGCCCTGCGCCAATCTCTCGCACCAGATTATAATGTAGCGGAAATGTTATGACGGAGCCGATCAGCGCAAGATAGATGATGCCTGACCAGTATTCCATACTGGTCGGAAACGGCGGCGCACCAGCAGTCAGCAGAGCAAAGATTCCGTCGAACACTGTGCCATAGAACATGGCCCATGCCAGCAGGCTGACCATTGGAACTGCACGGCCAGTCGGGTTCGCCTGAATGACATTGGCGACGGAGGCTGATAGAATGCCAAGCATCGCTAGCACAATCCCGAGCCCCACATTGCCGCCAACAACCCCCGCATCGGGATTCGCGAGCCATTCGTGTGCCAGCAAGAACGACACGCCAATAATCGCGACCGCGCTGCCCAGCATGAACCCGCCTTGCACGCGCTCCCCCAGAAAGATCCGCGCAAACATCGCATTCGGCACCATCAGCAGCGCGAACATCATCGCCACAATTCCGGACGTCACGTAAAGCTCTGAATGGTAGACGAACAGAAAATTACCGCTGAACTGGAATATACCGACAGCCGCGGCAAGCAGATGTTCAGGCCGCGTCAGCTTGAGGCGGCGCTTCATCAGGAACGCGACCAGGAACAGGGCCGGTGTCGCCAGCGCAAAGCGATAGAAAACCGACCACGCCGCTGGCACGCCGTCGATCTGCCCCGTGATCACAAACCAGGTTGAGCCCCAGATAGTGCCGGTGATCAGGAATGGCAGTATGACACCAGGGCGCAGCATGCTCTGCGCTTCAGTCCCGCTCATAAAGATGCGATCGCTTTTGCCAGAGCCATCGCGTCTTCTTGCGGTGTGTTCCAAGCGGTCACGAAACGGGCCAAATTTTGACCCCAGTCATAGAAGTCGAATCCCTGTTTGCGCAGCGCCTCGCGCTCGACCGCAGAAAGGCGCACGAACAGCTCATTGGCTTCAACCGGATGCAGCAAGCGATCGCTGCAAGCGCCGGCAATTTCGGCTGCCGCCGCATTCGCTGCTCTTGCATTTTCAAGCCACAGATCGCCATCGAGCATCGCGAGGATCTGCGCCGCCTGATAACGGCCCTTGCATTGCAAATGTCCGGCGCGCTTGCGGCGAAATTTCACCAAGTCAGCTTGTGCCGGGTCAAACATTACCAGCGCTTCTGCGCTCATCCCGCCATTCTTGATGCAGCCGAAGGCCAAGGTGTCGCACGGGCCGACCGCATCGGCCGGCGATCTCCCCAGATACGCCACGGCATTGGCAAAGCGCGCACCGTCCATATGCAGGCCCAGTTTGCGCGCCTGCGCAAACTCGCCCAGCGCCGCCAACTCATCGGGCTGATAGGAACAGCCATATTCGCTCGCCTGCGTGATCGAAATCGCATGCGCTTGGACCTGATGCACATCATCGCGGATCGGATCGAGCACCGCAGCGATATCCGCCGGCGTCAGTTTGGCACTTGCGCCCTGCGCCAGCATCAGCTTTGCACCATGCAGGTAGAACCCCGGTGCGCCGCCTTCATCGACTTCGATATGCGCTTCCTCGTGGCAAATAACTCCGCCATGTGGTCGCACCAGCGTGGCTAGCGCAAGGCAATTCGCTGCCGTCCCGGTCGCAATCCAGCTCGCCGCGCACTCGCGCCCGAACACTTCCGAGAAGCGATCATCAAGCGCCTGACTTAGTGCATCGTTGTCATAGGGATTGTCGGGTGCATCTGCTGCGCGCATCGCTTCCCACAGCTTGGGATGCACTGTTGCTGCATTATCAGACAGGAAGGGTTTGCGTGTGCTCATCGCCATCGCCTGTAAAGCGGCTGGCGGCGAGATCAAGCCAATGCGGAGAAATCGCGCGACGCGATGCTGTGCAATATTGCAGACTTCAGCTCGCGAGATCGCTTGATCGGCAAGCCCGGAATCGAAAACGTTCCGCCGGCCAGGCCCAGATGCAAAGTCGCATAGCCCCGCCGCTGCGCAATTGGGCCTTGCACGATCTCCACTGAATGCAGCTTCACCCGCGATGCAATCCGCGTAGCAGGCGAAAGCAGCCCCTTGCGCCCAAAGATTTGCGATGCACTCAAGGCGTGACGATGGAACTGCCAAGCATAGAGGTTCGCAGCGACGAAAAAGATGGACAACGCCAACGGCACAAGCGGCACAAAAGCAGCGTAAACAAACCCTGTTCCAATCGCTCCCGTGCCGATCAGAACCGCCAAAATCACTGCGATGAGCGCGAATACCCCTCCTTCGATCGCGGCACTGTCAACGCGGTACTTGCGGCTCGCATGATACCAATCGAGATCCTCGGATGGCGGCTCAAACTTGGCTGCGCGAATGATCGGTTCAAGCTCTTCCATCTGCGCGAAGGGTGCAACCACATGGCTGGATGAACCTGCATCTTGCGCCAGGCTGACAAACTTAAGATCATGCCAGCCGAAGC
This sequence comes from Altererythrobacter rubellus, assembly GCF_030284385.1. Classification (NCBI taxonomy): domain Bacteria; kingdom Pseudomonadati; phylum Pseudomonadota; class Alphaproteobacteria; order Sphingomonadales; family Erythrobacteraceae; genus Altererythrobacter; species Altererythrobacter rubellus. Next base: position 554,671 of record NZ_CP127221.1, on the reverse strand, counting down.
GATAGCGTAGCCAGCCAGTGCCCAAAACCAGCGCTTGCACGCGGTGAACCGGCATGACCACATCGGTCTTGGTGAACAGCCCGCGGCGGCGGCGGAACCCGCGTGCTGTTTTCTCAAGCACAAAGCCCCAATCACGCAGAAAAGTGCGAACCAGGCCCGTTGCTGAACCAATCACGATCAAGGCGATCAACCCTGCAATAAAACCCGCAATCTGCGCCATGAAGCCAAAGCTAGACAGTAGCCCACTCTGGCTTTCGATCCAGCCTTGCCACAGATACACATCCCAGAGCTCGATCCCGATAAAGGTATCGGCATATTGCATGAGGCCGCCAAGCACAGCGAAGACCGCCAGCGAAAATTCGAAGAGGCCGAATGTGGTCAGGCGTTTGGTGTCCATCGCAAAGATGGTCTGCGCATCATCGTCCACGGCTTCGTGCGCTGCTGCTTCCCCATCTGCCTGGGCTATGCTCGCCGCTACTTCCTCGCGGCGTTCACGGATCAACCGGCGCAATGCCTCGCCCTGATCTTCAGTCAGATAGGCAAGCTTGAGATCGTCACCCCCGCCGGCGCCGGTTTCAAACTTGGCTTCGACCAGCCCGAACAGCCTTGGTAGCAGTTTCTGTTCCAGGCTTACGTCCTGAATGCGTTCGTAGGGAACAGAGCGCGCCGCACGGCTGATAATCCCGCTTTCAACGCGGATGTCTTCAGCCCCCGTGGTGTAGGTCAAGCGAAGCCAGCGCAGATATGCCGCACCGACATTGGCCACTAATATCGCCAGTATAGCTACGGCCAGGCCGCCTACGCCGAACGGATTGTCGCGCAAGGCAACGCCGGCAACGACAAGCGGCACGACAAGTTGGCGGATGGTTGTGATTGCGCTGACCAGCAGGCCGATGGGGGCCGTGCGTTGCGGCTGCGCCTCCTCAGCGGAATGGTTAGCAACTTCGTCAGACATCTGCGTCAAAGCGCCTCACGCTTGATATGGCTACGGATTTCCTCGCGCATATCGCGTGCCAAAGGCTCGCCCAGACCTGGCAAAAGCACCGAGGCATTGTGCGAGCCCGCAGTGTGAAGCGTTAGCGTCGCAATCCCGAAAAAGCGGTCGATTGGTCCTTGATTGACATCGATATGCTGAACCCGGCCGAATGGCACCACGGTGTCATGGCGGAACAGAATCCCGCGCACGACCCGCAGGCGGTCTGTGCTCATCGCATAGCCGCGCGCGTAAAACCGCCGCGACGGAAGGCGGATAATGAATGCTAATGCGATCAGCACAACGGGGATCATGATTGATGCGGTCGGCAAGATGGCTTGGCCCTCCAGAACGAAGGCAGCAACTATGAACGGGATTGAAGTCAAGGTGGCTTGAACCCGCAAAGCCGATTTATAATTCGGGTGAAGCTCGGTTAGCGCCTGATCGTCGCCATGGCCTTCGACCACGGGTGTCTGATCAGTTTCAGGAGCGACCACAGGAGGCGCCGCGTCAGTGTTTTGATCCATAGTGCTTTAGATGGGCAATACGGCGTTCAGCGTCAATCTTTTAGCGCCGCTGGTTGAACCTGCGCCCGATCAGTGCTGCGGCGATATTGGTCTTCTGAACATCAGTTGTGCCGCCCGCGATCCCCCAGGCAAAGCCGTCGCGAACGCGCTGCTCCATACCGTAGTCCTTGTGATAGCCATATCCGCCCATCACTTGCAGCCCCATCGCGGTGACTTCGCGCACGATTTCGTTGGCATAGCATTTAGCGACCGAGCTTTCGTAGACCGTCGGCAGGCCATCCGCCTGATGTGCGGCGTTGGCGGCCGCGCGATGGATCAATAAGCGCGACGCCTCTACCTTCATTGCCATCTCGGCAAGCTTCAGCTGCACCGCCTGAAATTCGACGATGGGTTTGCCGAAGGCTTCCCGCTCCTGCACATATGCGGTTGCCTGCTCCAGCGCAGCGGCGGCAAGACCCAGCGATTGCGTGGCGTTTCCGCAGCGCTCCAATCCGAACGCGCTCATCAGTTTTCCGAAACCGCCTGCGCCCACGATCACATTCTCTTTCGGCACGCGTACATCTTCAATCGCATAGTCTGCCGTGTCGATCCCGCGAAAACCCATCAGCTGTTCACGCTTTCCGAATTGCATTCCGGGCGCATCTTTCTCAAGCAGGATGGCGCCGATGCCCTTGGCGCCCGGCTCATCATTGTATCGGCAATAGGTGACATAATAGTCCGAGTGCCCGCCGCCCGATGTCCAGCGCTTGTAACCATTGACCACATAATCATCACCCTCAGCCACTGCGCGGGTTTTGAGGTCCGTCAAAGCCGTACCTGCATCGGGCTCTGACATCGAAACCGCGACAACTTTTTCACCCTGGATCACTTCCGGCAGGATGCGCGCTTTCATCTCGTCCGATCCGAAACGCTCGATCGTGCGCACCGGGCCGACCAGAGCTTCGAACACGGGAAAAGCAACTGCGTTGGAAATTTGCGCAAATTCTTCGAGCACCAGAAGCGCTTCGACATGACCCAGCCCAAGACCGCCATATTCGGTTGGCAGATTGACGCCGAGAAAACCCAACTCGCCATATTTGCGCATCATGTCGCGCGGGACGGAATAGTCTTTCTCTTCCATATCGCGCGCCAGGTCTGGCAATTCGGCGCGAGCGAATTTTCGCGCCGCATCCTGCAATTCGCGCTGTTCGTCGGTTAGGCGGAAATCCATTGGTGCTGATCCTGTCGTTTGATTGTCGCGCTACCCCTAGCGCATCTTGAGGGCTGTTTGCCTAGCGCATTTGTGAGGGTGGCAGAATTCGCCCGCTCGCATAGGGTTAGTTCAATCAGACATTCGCGAAGGAGAACTCCCATGACCAAGCTTCATTCCAGTCTCGGCCCTAACCCCCGCCTGGTGCGCATGTTTCTGGTCGAGAAGGGCCTGAAAGAGGGGGAGGACTTCGAGCGAATTCACTATGACATAATCGCTGGCGAAAACCGCCAAAGCGGCAGCCTGACTGACAAAAACGAATTGCAAACGTTGCCTGTGCTCGAACTGGACGATGGCACATGCTTGACCGAAAGCTGGCCTATCTGCGAATTCATCGAGGAGGAGCATCCAACCCCTAATCTGTTCGGCGAGACTTCGCTTGAGCGCGCCGAGGTGCGCAAATGGGCGCGACTGTTCGATCAGGAAGTTGTTGTCCCGATGACAATGGGTTTCCGCGCGACTGGCGGCAGACCAATGTTCGAACCGCGTATGCCGGTTGTCTCGCCTGAAGCCGGGGCCGAGCTCGCCGCAATGTCCGATGCCAAATGGCGCTGGTTCGATGCGAAGTTGGGCAACAGCAACAATCTGGCGTTGGGCCGCTTCACCTTCGCTGACCTACTGATGTTTTCCTTTGCCAATTTCGGCTTCACCATCGGTTGGAAGCTGCCCGAGGGAACAGACAACCTCGCGCGCTTCGTTGAGACCCACAACCAACGTGAGTGCGCCGCCATCTGGCAACAGGCGGAATAGTGCCCGACCTTTCCGGCAAAATCGCAATCGTCACGGGTTGCGCGAGCGGCATCGGTGCAGCAACTGTCCGGCGCTTTTTATCTGATGGCGCGCAAGTGCTGGGCACTGATATCAATGCGGATGCCGGACAGGCATTATGCGACGAACTTGGCGCGACATTCCTGCCGCAGGATGTATCTGACCGCGCGCGCTGGAGCGAAGTGATTGTTGCTGCTGTCACAAAATTCGGGCGGCTAGATATCCTTGTGAACAATGCCGGCAATGTGTCCGGCGCAAGCATTGGCGATGGGTCAGATGAAGAGCTGTTCGCCGCATGGGATCAAGTGATCGCGGTAAATCTGACAGGCACCATGATGGGTTGCCGAGCGGCAGTTGCGGCGATGAAGAACAATCCCGGCGCAACCGGCTCGATCATCAATATTGCGTCCACGACGGCGATCACTCCGCTGCCAACAGACGTCGGCTATTCTGCCAGCAAAGCCGGTGTCCGCGCGCTGACAAAATCGGTGGCAACGTGGTGTGCAAAGCAAGGGCTTGCGATCAGGTGTAACGCAGTGATCCCCGGCGCGACCGAGACTGGCATTCTCAATGCAGCTGAAGAAGTAACGCCGGGCCTGAAGGCAGCTGTCGCCGCCACATCGCCCATGAACCGCCTGGCCTATCCGGCGGAAACCGCGGCTGCGATTGCCTTTCTCGCCAGTGACGAATGCCCCTTTATGACCGGTGCAGACATGCTGGTTGATGGCGGCGCGCTGAGCATACACCCCGGATTCTAAGTGTTAGCTACGTGCTCAAGATAACCGGTCACGCGCATCTGGCGCGCGGTCCAGGCAAAGATCGCCAGCGCCACTAACCCCGCCGCAAAACTCACAAAGAGCACCGCATCGCTCAAGGCCGCGTTGCCGCGCGTGGGCTCCAGCGTATCGCTCAACCAGCCGATCACGCCTAACCCGAATGCCTGCCCGATCAGATTGTTGAAGAAGAGTGCGATGGCAACGGCGAAGCCGCGCTGCGATGGCTCCACCGCCGATTGAATGCCGGACATGATGGGCGCCTGGCTCGCAACGTAGATTCCGTATGCCAGTGCAAAGATGCCCAAAAACAGAGCAAAACTGCCGCTTTCAAACGCAATCCAGAGGGGAAGAACTGCTCCAAGGCTGACAATCCCGGGCAGCCAGGCGCGCCAGCGCTCGTCATGCTTCGCCAACCAGTCAGTGAGAAAACCCCCCACTATCGGGCCGGGAACGCCGCCGATCAGAAAGGCAAGGCCAAGATATATAGCGACATCGCCCACTGACACTTCGAACAGGCGGATCATTGCCGGAGCAAGCCAGAAGGCCATGCCGTATCCGATCATGATCTGGACCGCCCAGCCTAAAGCGAGGCCCAGAAAAACCTTGTTGGCAAGCAAACTGCGAATGGTTTCGCCCAGTGGCCGCTGCTCAATCCGCGCACCCTTGGGCGCATAGCGCCCGCGTTGCGGCTCGCGCACGGTAAAGTACAAGAATCCGCCGATGACAAAGCCCGGGATTGCCATCAGGATGAAGGCGTTGCGCCAACCGAACGCTTCCGCCAGCAACCCGCCCGCCATCAGCCCGGTTACAGTTCCCAGCGTCGAGCCGAGCGTCAGGAAACCCATGGCTCGGGCCAGCTCTTTTCGCGGGAAATAGTCTGCCAGCATCGATTGCGAGGCTGGGCCAGAACATCCTTCGCCAACGCCAACTCCGGTGCGTGCGAAAAACAGTGACCAGAACCCGATCGCTATGCCGCACAGCGCGGTCATGAGGCTCCAGAAGCTGATCGCGCCAGCCACGATGTTCTTGCGCACAGAACGATCGGCCAGCCGCGCTGCCGGAAACCCGATGATGACATAGGTCGCGGTGAAAGCGAAGCCGCCCAGAAGGCCGAGCTGCGTATCGCTGAAGTCGAACTCCGCTTTAATGTCTTCCAGCAGGATCGAGAACACCAGCCGGTCCGCCACGCTGAACAACAGCGTGAGGATCAGCAAGAACAATACGTACCAGCGATATTTGCCAGGTGCGTCTTGCTCAGCTTGCGGGTTTGAATCCTCAGTGATGGGGTCGGGCGTCGAGGCCATTGTCCACCGGAAGTACGATCCCGTTTACGAAGCGCGAATCGTCACTGGCAAGGTAAAGCACAGCATTCGCGACATCCTTTGGCGCACCCAAGCCATCAACTGGCAGCGGCCCGTCCGGGATCTGCATCAATTCCTCGCCTGCGCGGCCGGAAATATCGCGCACCATCGGGGTTTCGATCCCACCAGGCGCGATCGCATTGCAGCGGATGCCATACCCCTTGTCCTGACAATCCATCGCGATAGACCGCGTCATCGCGCGGATTGCCCCCTTCGCAGCGGTGTAAGCCGGAATATTGCCGTAGCCCATCAAGGCAGCAGTCGACGCCATATTGATGATCGAAGCGCCGGCTCCGCCGTTCTTTTCATGCCGGTTCTTCATCAATGGTAGTGCGGTCTTGCAGCCCAGAAATGTACCCTCAACATGGATCGCCATATGCAGCCGGAAATGTTCGAGCGAGCATTCCTCGATGCTCTCAAAGATCACGTTACCGGCATTGTTGACCAGGATATCGAGCCCGCCGTGACGTTGTTCCACTGCATCCATCATATGCTGCCACTGATCAGGATCGGTAACGTCTAACTCATAGGCATCGCCATGGATTTCATGCGCCACTTCGTGCGCGAGATCGATCTCCCGATCAGTCACAATTACATGCGCGCCTTCCTCGGCCAGCCGCATGCAATCAGCCTTGCCCAGCCCCATCGCGCCTCCGGTTACCAGCGCCACCTTCCCTGCGACTCTGCCTGCCATCCTGCTCTCCCAACACTGTTTTCTGCACGCCAAACTATCGGCAGCGATTGCGCACACCACTGTCAGAAGCGCTTAGTTTTCGATCAAAGTGCCAGTCGCCCGGCCGACGCTACACGCTAAGTTGCCTCTCAGGGAGAGCGTGAATGATCAGCGACGCGGAAGTACGGCGCCTGAAAGCGTTGATGGAGTGGGAAGGCCAGCGCAGCGCGCCGCCAGACGGTTTTCCCAGGCTGCCTGATATGCCGGCGGCTCGCTACACTTCGCCAGAGTATTTCGCGCTCGAGCAAGAGCATATCTTCCGCAAGAGCTGGCTGTTCGCCGGGCATATTGACGAGATTCCGGAGCCCGGTTGTTACATGCGTTGGCACAATGCGGGCGATCCGATTGTGATCGTGCACGGCATGGATGGCGTGGTCCGCGCGTTCTACAACACGTGCCGGCACAGGGGCGCACCGGTCGTAACCGAAGAACGCGGCAAATCATCGCGCCTCATGTGCGGCTATCACAATTGGACCTACAAGACTGATGGCACGCTGGTGGGCGTGCCTGAGAGACAGGATTTTCCGGCCGATTTCGATATGAGCTGCCGCGGATTGATCCCGGTTCGCTGCGAAATGCTGGGCAATGCGATCTTCGTGAATTTCGATCAAAACGCCATGCCGCTGACCGAATGGCTTGGCCCACTGATGAACGAATGGGACGAGTTCGCTTTCGACCGCATCAGATTGGCGGCGCGGCACAGCTTCGAGCTTAATTGCAATTGGAAGGTGGCGATGGAAGCCAACATGGAAGTTTACCATGTACCCTTTATCCACCCCACAACCGTAGCTCCGCTGGTCGACAGCAAGCGCAATTACAACACGATTTACCCCAACGGTCACGCACGCATGCTGGCCCCTGCCCCTGAGCAAACCGACCGCGAGCATGTGCGCGCAATCGACAGCCCACCGGGGTGGAAACAGATCGAAAGCGTGGGCGAATTGGGGCGGACATGTACGCAGAGCTACACTCTGTTCCCCAACTGGGTTTCGCCGCTGTCGAACTATTTCGTGCCGCCGCTCGTATTCTGGCCCACCGGGCTGAACACCACCCGGCTGGAGCTGGTCACAATGGCGCTCGATTGGGGTGATGAGCCCGCCCCCGATCTTTGGACAGTCCCGGACGATACCAAACCCAATGGCCGCGATATGTCGCCGATTATCCTCGAAGACACGCAGTTCGGCGAAGCGATCCAAAAGTCGATGCAGAGCGCCGCATTCCGAAGTATCCCGCTGTCTTATCAAGAGGCGCGAATTTACAGCTTCCACCAATCCTGTGACCGGATGATAGGGATCGACAATGTGCCGCAGGATTTGCGGGTCGAACAGGTCATAGGTGAAGAATGGATTTGGCCCAATGATCCACGTCGAGCGCAGTTGGATGCCGACGCAGCGGAGGGCACCCCAACATCCGTGTGACGTTACGGAATTGTAATGTGACGCAAAGGACGCACTAGCAATTTCCGCCTATTCCTTTTGCCAAGTGTTTCGCTGGGGGGTGCGCCATAGAGTTCTTGATCGGATACGAAGGTGAAAAGCCTCGAATTCAGGGACAATTGGTAACGGCAGATCGAGCCGGGCCATTATGGGAGAGAGCGATTATGACCAAGCTTATGAATCGGAATCCGTCAGCAATGCGTGCGGCGTTGCTGGGCGGAGTGGCGGTGTTTGCAGTTGCCGGACTACCTGCGGCTGCGCATGCTCAAGAGGCGGATACTTCGGCCGAAGAAGCTGATTTGGAAGACAATGTTATCATCGTGCGAGCACGTCGCCAGGCGGAAACATTGCAAGAAGTGCCGGTTACCGTTTCGGTTATTAGCGGAGAAGTATTGGAAAAGTACGGGGTCGATCAAATCGCGGACGTTGTAGGGCGAGTGCCAACGCTGAACGTTCAGGTCGGCGGCTCGGGTTCAGGCGGTCAAATCAGTTTGCGCGGCGTTGGATCATCCAACATTTCAGCCGCATTCGATTCGGCCGTGGCGTTTGACTTCGATGGTGTACAGGTCTCGACGATGCGTCTTGTACAGGCGGGTTTCTTCGACACAGCTCAGATTGACGTCCTTAAGGGTCCGCAATCACTTTTCTTCGGGAAATCAGCGTCAGCCGGCGTATTTTCAATTAGGTCAGCTCAACCGACTTCAACTTGGGAAATAGGCGCCAAAGCGTCGTATGAATTCGAAGAAAAAGGCTACGTGATCGGCGGCTACATATCAGGGCCTGTAAGTGATACTCTTGGTATTCGTTTGGCTGCACAATACAACGATATCGACGAGTATGTAGAATTGCAGCCCGGGACCCCCGCGGTCAATCAATTTCGCGGGCAAACAAACTTTGTTGGGCGTGCTACTCTTGCATGGGAACCAGACGATACCTTTGACGCCAATCTGAAGGTTCAATATGTCAAGAATGAAGGGGATGGCGCAGTACAGCATTCGGACATAAACTGCGGTCCAAATGGCGTAGCCGACGGCGTCTACCTGCTTGCAGGTGGTTTAATCATTCCGGCAGGCAATGATTGCAACGATAGCGATAGCAAATATTATCTACCGGACGCGGCCCCGCCTCTAGCAGGAGGTGTTCCAACACCATCGAAAGCTGCTGGTCGAAATGGCGTCCCTTTTAGTGAAACTGATATCTGGTTTACGCGGTTAATATCCAATTTGCGATTGTCCGATACTCTAACCCTGACCTCCACAACCGGCTATGTGGATATGTCCTCTGTCGACTTTGACAGCTATTCGTACGTCGGTCTTCTCGGACCAGGGGTCCCCGGCGGTGCAGGTGCTTCAGATCCGATCAATGAGCTGGAGCAGTTCACACAAGAGCTTCGGGTCACAACCGATTTTGATGGTGGAGCGAATTTCATGTTCGGCGCCTTCTATGAAGACCGAACTTTCGTATTCGACACTGCTCAACAAGCCGTCAACATCTCATTCGTTGCACCAGATCCAGTTACCGGGTTTACTTACGACTGGGACAAAAGGCACGTAACGAAGACAGAAGCCTGGTCATTCTTTGGTAGCGCCATCTTTGATCTTACCGATGACTTAGAGCTTGCTGGCGGTATCCGTTACACGGACGAAAGCAAAACTCAGACAATTACCGTTCCCTACCTGCACACATTTTTGCAAGGGCCGGGTTTTGTAAGTCCTGGCTTTAATTCGGGACCCATCGAATTTTCGGACAGCAACTGGTCTCCCGAGGCAACGATTAAATATAGAGCGTCTGAGGATGTAAATGTTTTTGCCTCGTTCAAGACTGGCTTCAAGTCTGGCGGAATCGACAACTCAGCTCTGCCTTCGGCTAGTTTGAGCCAAGCAGCGCTGAGCGGAGATTTCAGCGCCTTAATCTATGACTCAGAAACAGCAATCGGCGGCGAAATTGGCGTAAAATCGCAATTCAACGATCGTAGCGTCACACTTAACGCCACCGCATTTTATTATGTCTTCGATGACCTTCAGGTCCAAAACTTCGACGCCGTTAACATCCAGTTCCAAACTCTGAATGCGGGCGAAGTGACATCTAAAGGTCTCGATCTCGAATTGCGCTGGAATACACCAGTAGAGGGCCTTTCGATATCTTCTAACCTTGCGTATCTCGACGCTGCATTCTCAGACACATTCGTGGCTGGCTTAGGCCAAGATCTGGATGGCCGTGAAGTTGCTCGAGCGCCCGAAGTGTCAGGGAATTTTGCCGTAGATTGGTCAACGCCGGTTAGCAATTCGCTTGAGCTTAACGTGTCGGGTAATGCCATATATTCAGGTAGCTATTTTACCAATGAAGACACGCTGACCGATTTGCGTCAGGATAGCTATGTCACTTTCGACGCGCAAATTTCGATCGGCGATGCGGATGGCAAATGGAAACTGTCGCTAATCGGCACAAACCTAGCCGACGAGATCTGGGTCAATACATCCGGCGGGCGCCCATTCCTGGAGCCGGGTGTTGGTGACGATCTTGTTCTCACGCAAAACCGCGGTCGCCAGATCTTTGTCGAAGGCAGCATTCGCTTCTAAATAAGTACCATAGTCTTAAATTGAGGGGCGGGCCGATTGGTCCGCCCTTTCCATTTGCAAGTACCGCAAGGTGCCACCCCTATCCAAAAACGCGAATTGCCTGAATGCGCTACGCCCGACACAATGCCAATCAAATGCATATATAGCTGGAGGGATTACGCAGTGTCGCGCGAGCAATTGATAGAAATGACCCGCAATCTCATCGCGCATGGCGCGGCAGACACTATGGAATACGCCGACGATGTCGTGCGTGTGCCCGCATCGGCCTATACCGATGAAGCGTTGTTCGATCGCGAGAAGCGGCACATCTTCCGCCGTCTTCCACTAATGGTCGCGCCTAGCTGTGAGATCCCGAATGCGGGTGATTACAAAGCAATGGACATTTGCGGTGTACCTCTGTTGCTGACGCGCAAGAAGGACGGCACCGTTGGTGCATTCCTCAACATGTGCAAACACCGCGGCAATCCCCTGGCGGAAGGTACCGGGAACGCGACGCGCTTGGTGTGCGGCTATCATGGCTGGACATACAAGAACGACGGTGATTTGGTGGGCGTGGCCAGTCCGCAGGATTTCGGCGCCATCGACAAGTCGGAATTCTGCCTCACACGCTTCCCGGTCTACGAAAACGCCGGTTTGATCTGGGCAACGCTAGACCCCGCTTCGAAGCTCGATATTGCAGATTATCTGAACGGCTATGATGATCTGCTGAAGGCGTTTGAATTCGATGGCTGGACCTTGTTCGCGCAGCGCACCTTGCCGGGGCCTAACTGGAAGACGGCCTATGACGGCTATCTCGATTTCTACCACTTGCCTGTACTGCACAAAGACACGTTCGGCGCAGATTTCTACAACCGCGCGAACTACTTCGCCTTCGGCCCACACCAGCGGCTGTCGACCCCCTCGAAATTCGCGATCAAAGTGTCAGGTGACGACGATCAGAAACTGGATCTGGAACATCTCTCAGATGACGAAATCCCGCAGGAAGTGCTGGTCCAAGGCGTGTGGACGATCTTCCCACATATCTCGATCGCCAGCTTTTATGGAGGCGGGCAGCGCGGCGCGATGATCAGCCAGCTATTCCCCGGTAATGGCGTAGGTGAAAGCTACACAACGCAGTTCTACGTGATGGAGAACAAGCCGGAGACGGATGCCGACGTGAAGTCAGCGCATGAGCAGTTCGATTTCCTTGAGGTCGTGGTGCGCGATGAAGACTACAAGACTGGCAAGCGCCAGCACGAAGCACTGCAATCAGGGCTCTTGAAAGAAGTGCTATTCGGCAAGAACGAGCGCGGCGGACAAGTCTTCCACCAATGGGTGGAGAAGCTCACTAATGCGAGCGATGCGGAGCTGCTGGAGATATTTGCCGCTGAGCAACGCGAAGCAGCAGAGTAGGCTAAAACTCGAAAGGCCGCGCGATGTCAGTCGGGCCCTTGCGGGTCGGATTGTCATTGAGAGCTAATTCCACAAGGGCAGTGTCGAAGAATTCGTGCAGTTCGCTGATCTTGCCATCGCGAATGGTCATTATCTGGCAGTAGGTTTGAAGATACTGCTCGCCGTTCTTCGTATCCCCTCCGCCGTACATTAGCCCAACAACACGGTCGTCATCGGCACACATAATACGCCACTTGCGTGAGAACTGAACTGTTTCCGGAACCAGCTGTCCTACCACCCCCTCTTCAACAAGGGGGCCGAAGCACTCTGCTTTGCCGATCCACCGCCCCGATACCGGAGTCGAACCGACCAGATTGAATATCACATCGTCCGCGTGAAGATCAGCCAGCGCCTCGAAATCTCCAGCTTCGAGCGCACGATAATATGTTTCGGCCAGCGCAATGTTTGCAACGCGTCTTTCAGACATATCAGCCAAACGCAGGCCGGAAATTGGAATCGCCCCAATCCTGTTTCGGCGCCCACTCTGCCATATCTTCCAGCTTTCCGTCCAGCTCCGGGAAGCGCTCGTAAACATGGTCCATATCGACAGCAAACGGCGTTGTAGGCGCGGTGTTGTTGTATTCATAGAATGCCGCGATACCGGCGGCGAATTCGGTGCGCATTTCCTCCGGCATGCTGTCACCGGCGGCACGTACGAGATAATCGCCAAATTCCTGCGGGGTACATGGATCATATGTTATCGGCTTGCCTAGAGTGTCGGTAAGCACTTCAGCGACTTCGGGTCCGCGCATTCTCTTGGGCCCGCCGATATTGAGCCAAGCGCCTTCCATGTCAGGCCGCTCAAGGCTAGCGAGCATGAACTTCGCCACATCGTCCAAGCTGATCCAATTCGCCTCCAGATGCGGCGCGTGCGGATACACATAGCGTCCTTCATTGACGATAAATGGCCGCGCCCAATTGGTCAGCAGATTGTCCATGAACAATACCGAGCCGAATACAGTGCCCGGTGCGCCAGAGCGCCACAACGCATTGATACCCTTTGTGTTCTCACCATAAGTAAATGGATCGCCCGGCTTGTCCGGTATCCAGCTGGAGGTGTTCCAGACCACCCGCTTTACATCAAGCTCAGCCGCCACCTTGCCCAGATCCCCGATCAAAACAGCACGGTCTGCGCGCGCTTGAAGCGGGTGGGTGTAAAAGATGTAGTCCGAGCCTTCGAGCGCAGGCTTGAAAGTTGCAGTATCATACAAGTCCATCGGGCGGACCTCGATATGTTCGATCCCTTCGATCTTTGCGCCTGCAAAGGGTTCTGGCTGGCGCGAAATTGCGCGGACGTCATAGCCAGCGGCCAATGCCTGTTTGACCTGTGCCATTCCCTGCCGGCCTGACGCGCCGATAACCGTGATCAATGCCATTTCCACTCTCCCAATCTGATGTAGGCAGACTAGGATTTGCGCCGCACCGGCGCACCGCGCCAATTTGATAGCCCTCCTAAATTGACTAGCAAAAGCATCCGTTGCCGTAGCTTTGGACTGCGCGGACAAGGCAGGTATGACAAACCGTTTTTGGCGCATCGACGTACGGCCTCAGGGCACGGATTTTAGCGAATCCTTGCGGCTGATGGAGGCGCCCGAGCCTGAACCCAGCGAAGGCGAGATCGTTATCCGTAATGCCGTGCTGTCGATGGATGCGGGCACGCGGATGTGGCTGACCGATCGCACGGATGGATATCAACCGCCGCTGGAAACTGGCACGCCGATGACGGGTCTGGTGATCGGTGAAATCACCGCTTCGCGCCAGCCGGAGTTCCCTGAAGGGACACTAGTGCGCGCGTTCGGTCAATGGGCAGATTACAGCGTAGTCGATCCCATCATGGCTGGCGCGGTGAAGCTTGATCCAGCGGTCAAAGACAAGCGCGCATGGTTCGGCCCGCTGGGCATGAACGGGTGGACTGCACTGTGGGGGATTGAGCAGACTGGCGCCGCGAAGGCTGGCGAGAAGGTGCTGGTATCAGCAGCAGCAGGTGCGACGGGCATTCTGGCTGTCCAGATGGCCAAGCTGCTGGGCTGCACAGCCTGGGGTATCGCCGGGGGAGCTGACAAATGTCGCTTCCTGACTGACGCGATCGGGATCGACGGTGCGGTAGACTATAAGGCTGATGGCCTGGGCACGCAGCTTGACGCGATTGGCGGAGTAGATGTCTATTTTGACAATGTCGGCGGGCCTATACTGGATCATGTTCTGACGCGTATGAACCATTATGGCCGGATCGCAGTGTGCGGGCTGGTGTCCGATTATTCTTCCGGCACCCGCACAAGCCCGCAGGAATTCGATCAAGTCCTGATGCGGCGATTGCGAATCGAAGGCTTCTTTTCACCTGACTTCATGGACCAGGGCGAACGTCTGACGGCGCGGCTCAAACAATGGGTCGATACGGGCGAACTGACAATGCCCTATGATGTCACAAAGGGACTTGAGAATACCCTAACCGCCTACCAGAAGCTCTTTACAGGCGGCAACATCGGCAAGGTCATTGTGGAGTTGGATGCATGAGTATCAGGCTGGAAGACCGCGAAGCCATTCGCGATGTGATCGGGGCCTATGCCCATGCGATTGACCGACGGCGCTGGGACATGATGCCGCAACTGTTCCATGCAGATGCGACATTCGGTTTCGGCCCGGTGCAAGGCAATTGGGAAGAATTTGTCGGGCAAGCCCAAGCCATCATCGATCCCTGCCTCGCCACTCAGCACCAGTTAGGCCAGATACAATTCGGCTTTGAAGACGACACCTGCCACACCGAAACCTACTTCACCGCGATGCACACTATCCCAGCGGGCTATCCGGTGCCGGATGTATTTCCGGATAAGGGCAAAGTGTATTCAGCGGTGATTGCAGGGCGCTATGTCGATCGTTTCGAGCAGCGTTCGGGGCAATGGCGCATTGCACAGCGCACCGGCCTTTATGACTGGCGCGAATTTCGCGAAGTCGAAGGCGTGGGCCTTTCCGAGCTGCCAGAAGGCATGGCTGGCTTTCACGATGACCGTGACCCGTCGACACCGGCGGTTGCGCGCTGGCGCGGTTAGCGCGCACGCTTTACCGAGAACACACCGCTCATCGATACAATCGGCTGTCCATCGCGCATGATATAACCGCTGGTATAGGCTGTGCGGCCGCCCATCCGATCTATGTTGACAGCGCACTCCAGCCAATCTCCCAGCTTTGCACCGCTAAGAAAGTTTGTCGTCAACGAGACCGTCGCAACGCCTGGATGCGGTCGCTCGCTGTCGTAGACCGCGTGGCTCAGCGCCACATCGGCTAGGGTCGTCAGCACACCGCCATGCGCAGCGTCCTGATAATTGATGTGATGCGGCATGATCCGCAGGCCGACTATGCGGGGGCCGTCCGCATTGGCGCGCAGGAAGTAAGGCCCGCCATGATCAAGAAATCCGGGCGAGAAATTGGCAGGTTCAAAGCCGTCGGGCGGGTTGGCATCATTCATTCTGTCGACCCTAGCCTATGCGTGCGCCAGCGCCGCTATGAATTGTGCCAATGGCCCGCGCGCGCGCTCCGACTAGACCGGACCACGGAGAGCGAAAGGGAAAATCATGTCGAGCATCGACAACCCGCAAGTGATTGGTGACATCATCCGGCATCACGGCCGCGAGCACGAACAGGATGTCGCTTTTGAATTCGCAGGCGATCAGATGACATTCGGCCGGCTCGACCGGCGCAGTAATCGCTGTGCCAATGCGCTGGCCTCGCTGGGTGTCGGTAAGGGTGACCGCATCGCTTACCTTGGCAAGAATTCGCATATCTATTTCGAGATATTGGCAGGCGCGGCCAAGCTGGGCGCGGTGATGACTCCGGTCAATTGGCGGTTGGCCCGCCCTGAAGTCACCTATGTGGTCAATGATTGTCAGGCCAAGGTCCTGTTTGTCGGGCCCGGATTTGCAGACTTCGTCCGCGACATCGAAGGCCAGCTCGAACACGTCACGCGCATCTACGGCTCCGAAGGCACAGAAGGCCCTTACCCCGGATATCCCGAATGGCGCGGGACATTCCCCCAAATCGACCCGATGACCGAATGCACCGTAGAAGATGACGCGATCCAGCTGTACACTTCGGGCACAACCGGTCATCCCAAGGGTGCGATTTTGACGCACGGCTCGATCTTTTCCTCGCGCATGAACGATGTCGACGAGAGCGAAAAAATGGACTGGCAGAAAACCGTCCCGGGCGAGATCACGCTGCTCGCCATGCCATGCTTCCACATCAGCGGAACCGGCACCGGGCTTGGCACAATGTTCAACGGTTCCAAAGCGATCGTGCTGCCTGAATATGACCCGACGCAGGCGCTCGACCTGATCGAGAATTACAACATCTCCAAGATGTTCATGGTGCCCGCCGCGATCCAGATCCTGCTGAACCATCCGCGTATCAGCGAGGTGGACTTCTCCAATCTCAAGTACATCACCTATGGCGCTTCGCCCATTCCGCTCGAATTGATGAAACAGGCGATGGATGTGATGGGGTGCGGCTTTGTGCAGATGTACGGCATGACGGAAACGTCAGGCACTATAGTGACGCTCAACCCCGAAGATCATGTGCCCGAAGGCAGCCCGCGCATGCGCAGCGTCGGAACACCGCTACAAGATGTCGAAATCAAGATTATCGACAATGACGGAGCAGAGGTGCCAGCCGATACAATCGGCGAGATCGCAACGCGCAGCCCGAAGAACATGAAAGGTTACTGGAACCGGCCCGAAGCCACCGCAGAGACGATTGATGCCGATGGCTGGCTGCGCACAGGTGACGCCGGATACCTCGATGAGGATGGCTATCTCTATATTCAGGACCGGGTGAAAGACATGATTATTTCCGGCGGCGAGAATGTCTATCCGGCGGAAGTTGAAAATGCGATCTACGCACACTCCAAAGTTGCGGACGTGGCAGTGATCGGCGTGCCTGACACTAAGTGGGGCGAAGCGGTGAAAGCCTGTGTCGTGGTGAAGGATGGCGAGGAATTGTCCGAAGCCGAAGTCATCGCGCATGCCCGCGAACATATCGCTGGCTACAAATGCCCCAAGTCGGTCGACTTCATCGACGCCTTGCCACGCAATCCCTCTGGCAAGATCCTGCGCAAGGATCTGCGCGCGCCCTATTGGGAAGGCAAGGATCGTGCCGTCAACTAGGCGCTTTGGCGACCTTCCCGTTCGGCAGATCGCCTGGTTCGTGCCTGACATTGAAAGCTCGGCGCGCGCGCATAGTGCAAGTTTTGGGTCTGGCCCTTTCTTCACCTTTCATCACGTGCCGCTCAATTGGAGCGAGCACCGCGGCCAGCGCGTGACCCACGATCATTCCAGCGTTTATGGCCAATGGGGCGATGTGATGGTGGAATTCGTCGCCCAGCACGGTGATAACCCCAGTGCGTTTCATGACATGTTTCCTGCGGGCAGCAGCGCGCAAGGGCTGCACCATATGGCAATCTGGGTTGACGATCTGGACACAGCGATTGCTGATTTCGGCGCGCAAGACATGCCGCTCGCGCAGCTGTCCGAGGTAACCAGCGGCACGCGCTATGCCTTCGTCGATGCGACCGCTTCGCTCGGCCATATGCTTGAGCTCTACGAGCCCAGCGAACAGCTGACCGGATTCTACGACATGGTGCGCAATGCCGCCAAAGATTGGGACGGCAGCGATCCGATCCGCAAATTGAACTGAGGAGAAATGGCAATGCCCGGCGAAGCCCAACGCCTAATCGAGGAGTTCTGGCGCATCCAGGATGAAGGTGACTACACCAAGCTTGCACCGCTGTTTTCGGAAGATGCTCTGCTGGAAGATCCGGTTTGGGGCACGCACAAGGGACGCGACGCGATCCTTGGTTTCATGACCACTATGGTGAAGGAAATGGGGACACGCCAAATCAACTTCACAGTGGATGAAATCTGCGGCGATGATCACGCGGTCTGGGCACGTTGGACCATGCATTCACCAGAGGGATCCCGCGGCGGCGTGGGCATATACAAAGTCGCCAATGGGCAGTTGACCTATTACCGCGACTATATGGACCCGCCGGCCGAGGGGTGATTACAGTTCCCGATAAAGCGGGTGATTGCTCTTATCGATCCGAGCCGTAGGAAGCGGAAAGTCAGGGTTGGGCGTAAACCTTGGCTGGTTCACGAGGTCGCTCTGCCAATCGACAATGTAGAGACGTTGGGAGATGCGCCATTCCTGCCCTGATCCTGCCTCTCGTTTCTCCCACTCATCAAGATAGCGTCCGCCATAGAGATTGCCTGCCAGCGTTCCGTCATCCTGGCGGCTTGCACCGGCGAAAACGCCGTAGCACTCGCTGCTGGCATTGGAAGATGAGTGGAAATCAATCAGAGGCTGTGACAGCATGTGCCAGCGCCGGTCAGAGCCACGCTCGATATCCATAACGATCGGTAGGAACTCTTCGGCGCAGCCCTTGAAGAAGCCATAGTCGATCTCGGCATCGGGCCAGTAACAGCTCGCTTGCCCCGCATCATCAAGCCAGTCGAGGGTGCGAGAATATCGCTGGATCACATCGCAAATCGCCTGCCTGTCGATCAGTTCCTGTAGCGCGCGATCCATTGCCACTCTCCCCATTTCCGCGAGTTGCCGCGCCCGCACTATCCGCTCACTGTGGCGAAAATTCCATCCGCATTTTCGGGAGGCCGCATTGGGAAGCGAACCACAAGTCAATCTGTTCGATCTGGAGACACAGAAGTGTCCCTATCCGGCCTATAAGCAGCTTCGTGACGAAGCGCCCGTCTACAATATTGCAGGCACCGATATGTGGGTCGTGACACGGTACGACACTGTTCGCGAAGTGCTGATGGACCCGCAACGTTTTCCCAGCTCTGCACCGCAAGGCCGCTTTCGCGCATCGGCGGCCGATATGGAACGTGGCGCAATGGTCGCCAAACGGTTTGAGGAAAAGGGCTGGGTTCCGGCCGCAACACTTAACGGGCGCGATGATCCCAATCACAAGCAGATGCGCGCGATGTTCAACGAAGCGTTCAAGCCCAGCCGTATCAAGGAAATCGATGGCAAGGTCGAAACGCTGGCCTACGAGCTGATCGACGGCTTTCTGGAAGAGGGCAAATGCGAGTGGGTCAGTCAGTTCTGTGTGCCGTTGCCACTCTACATCATCGGCGAGCAGATGGGCGCGAAGAAGAAAGACATCTGGCGCATCAAGAGCTGGACCGAGGCATTCTTCCATCGCATTTCCTTCATGCTGCCTGAAGATCGCCACATGGAGATGGTCGACAAGGAAATCGAAGCGCAGCACTATTTCCAGCCGATTTTCGAACGGCTGCGCGAAAACCCTGATGACAGCTTGATCAGCGTGCTCGTCAACACTGTGATCGAAGACTGGGGTCGGACCCTGACCGACAATGAGCTGCATGCCGAGATGATGGCGGATACATTTGTGGGCGGCAGCGAAACCACCACCAATGCGCTGGCAGCCGGTATGAAGCTGCTGATCGAAAACAAGGATGTATGGCATCAGCTGAAGTCTGATCCCGACAAATACATGCGCACCTTTGTCGAGGAAGTGGTGCGGCTGGAAAGCCCGGTGCAAAGCCTGATGCGCTTTGTCGCCGATGATACCGAGCTGGAAGGCGTTACCATTCCCGGCGGCGCAATGATCAACGTGCGCTTCGCCGCGGCCAATCGCGACGAGCGGGCGTTCGAATGCCCTGAAAAGCTTGACTTGGAGCGGCCCAAGGCGGGCAGCCACATGGGCTTTGGCTCAGGGACGCATCATTGCCTTGGCGCGCCATTGGCCCGGCGTGAGCTGACGTGGGGTTTCACAGCAGTGGTCGACCGGTTTGAAGACATGTGGTTTGCAGAAGGCAAGAACGACTTCGCCTATCACCCGCACTTCCTGCTGCGCAGCTTGAAAGAGCTACACATCGAGTTCGAACCGAAGAAAGCCTAGGCGTCCGGCCTTAAGTGTTGGCTTGGGCCGCACTCCGCCCTGCAATATAGCCAAAGGTCAGCGCCGGACCGAGCGTTCCGCCCGCACCAGCATATATCCCGCCGGTGGGGCAAGCGATGGCATTGCCAGCACCATACAGCCCGGCGATTGGCGTACCATCATGGCCCAACATCCGCGCCGCACCATCGGTTCGCGGCCCGCCATTGGTTCCGAGCAGGCCCATGCGAATCTCGACCGCATAAAAGGGTGCACGGGCAATCGGGCCCAGCGTCACCGCGGTTCCTTCGCGGCTGCGGTCGCCATAGAAGTGGTCATAGGCAGAGGTGCCGCGCTGAAAATCGGGATCGTGTCCGGCGCGTGCAAAGCCGTTGAACCGAGCAACCGTGGCGTCGAGCACAGACCCTTCGATCCCGATCTTGCAGGCCAGTTCTTCCAGTGATTCTGCACGGATCACCCACTCGGGCACCGGCTGCCCCGGCAAGCGCGGGCCAATCGGGTAACGCTCGACATAATCCTCATCAAAGATCAGCCAGGCCGGTAGGTTGAGATAGTCATAGCTCTGCGGGTCGAAGGCGTGGAACGCGCCCGCCAGCGCGGAATAATTCGCCGCTTCATTGCAGAAACGTTCACCCTTGCGATTGACCATGATCGAATGCGGAACAGTCCGTTCGATCAGCACAGGCTGCGCGCGCTGCTCACCGCCCGGCCACGGTATATCGGGCGTGACCAACGTTGGCGCCCACCACGCCTGCGTCATATTGCCGAGCTTTGCACCATTTGCCATCGCCAGACTTAGGCCATCGCCGCGTGCCGTTGGAGGGCTGGCGGGCGCATCCATTGGACCGCGCAGAAAGGCCTGACGCTTGTCTTCATCCCACTCAAATCCGCCGGTGGCGATGATTACGCCTTGGTTCGTGTGCAATTCGAAATCAGCTCCGTCCCGCGTCGCCTTGATTCCGGTGATGCGATCGCCGTCGCGGATAAGCTCGCGCGTCTCCACGCCCAGCATTGGCTCGATCCCGCGCTCCAAACACGCCTTGAGCAACCGCCCGACCATGGCCTGTCCAAAGCCGCGCTCATTATTGCCGACGCGGCGCTGCATTTCTTCAGGCTCGACCACTCCTGTGCCGCCGCCCAAGGGCGTTTCGCGCAGCATCATCGGCTTCATCTCTTCAATCGCAGTGATACGGCTTGCCCATTCGCCCAGTTCACCCAGTGCAAACAAATCATGATCCAGTGCACGGCCGCCTTCAGGCTTCGCTCCCGGACGATCAAGATAATAGTCCGGATAGCCATCAAGCAGCGACACGCTGAGCGCGCCAATGTTTTCCAAGAACTCCAGCGCTTCCGGCCCGCGATCCACAAACGCTTCAAGCGTGTCATCCACCAGGTCGCCGTGGTCGAGCGCCTTGAAATAGGCGAGCGCTTCTTCGCGGCTGTCGCTCATACCTGCGGCGCGCTGGCGCGGATTGTCCGCCACCCAGATGACGCCGCCCGAAATCGCCGCTGTCCCGCCGATCCGGTCAAACCGCTCAATCAGGGCAACTTTCGCGCCCGCTTCGTAGGCAGCCAGCGCCGCAGCCATTCCGGCCGCGCCGCACCCCAGGATGATCACATCTGTTTTTTCCATGGCTCGACAAGACGCGTTCGGGCCACGCGCGGCAATTCCTCATTTTAGCAAGGTGTGGGTTTAGGCATCTGTGAGCCAAGCCAGCCCGCACCCTCCACCCTACCACCCGGAGCCTACCGGAAACTATCCGGGTGGTAGGGTGGAGGGTGCGGGCGGCGCGGAAACCCCAGCGAAAATGCCAATGTTGGAACCCTCACAAATGTCGCATGGCTTGGGACAAGGAGAAACGCATGAAACTGGAAGGCAAAGTCGCAGCAATCACAGGCGGAACCGCGGGTTTGGGGCGCGGGATTGCCGAAGCGTTTCTGGCCGAGGGCGCGAAGGTCGCGCTGTTCGCGCGCAATCCGGAAAAGGGCGCGAAGGTGCTGGAAGAACTCAACGTCGGTGACAGGGCGATCTTTGTCGCTGGCGATGTAATGAAGCAGTCCGACGTTGAAGGCTTCATCGACCACACAGCCGCCAACTTCGGCACGATCGACATTCTGGTCAACAATGCCGGCGGCGCGGGCGATCTGCAGCCGATGGTTGATCTGTCAGATGAAGCCTTTGACGAGGCGATGAAATGGAACGTCTATTCCACCTTTTGGGCCAGCCGCCGCGCGCTGAAGACCATGATCCCGAACAAGACCGGGCGCATCATCAATATGTCTTCAATGGAGGGCAAGCACGGCAAGCCGGTGTTTACCGCCTACACTGCGGCCAAGCACGCGGTAACCGGCATGACCAAGAGCCTTGCGCGCGAAGTGGGCGAGCTGGGCATTACCGCGAATTGCATCTGCCCCGGCCTGGTTGTGACCGACATCATCAAGAACAATGGCCCCGCGACTGCGAAAGCGATGGGCATGGAATTTGACGAGATGATCAACATGTTCGCCAGCGAAGCCGCGATCAAACGCCCCAACACAGTCGAGGAAATTGCAGCGGTCGCCCTGCTGCTCGCCAGCAAGGAAGGCGGCGGGATTACAGGCGCAGCGATCAGCGTCGATGGCGGGACCGCGCAATACTAGCGCGGCGCCAGGCTAACCGTCCTGCTGCATCTTCGCCATCGCCGCGCCAACAGCCGCTTCGATATCGACCGCCTGCGGATTGCCGCGCAAGGTCAGCCCGCCGTTGGGCTGGATATTCTGGCCGGTCACAAAGGCACGATCACTGCACAGCCAAGCGCACGCCTCGGCCACATCCTCGCTCGTGTTCAAGCGGCCCAGCGGATATTTGGGCATGAATGCATCCACCAGTCCCGGCACTTGAAAACTGTCTGAAGTCATCGGGCTTTCCGTGAACGCGGGTGAGACCGTGTTGGCCTTGATCCCGTATTGCCCGAAGTCATTGGCGACGCAGCGGATCATCGCTTCACCTGCAGTCTTCGTACCGATGTAGGCCGCGTGATTGTTGATCAGGGCCTTCGTGGTCGCAGAAGATAGAGAAATCAGCGATCCGCCTTGCGGGTCCTGATCCTTCATCTGCTGAACAAAGGCCTGCAGGAAATGATGCACACCCTTGAATTGCAGCGCGCAAATCTGGTCGAGCTGTTCCTCGGTCGTCTCTAGGATATTTGCGAGCAGCCCCCAGCCTGTGCAATTAATTGCCGCGTCGACCCGGCCCATCTTTTCAGCCGCGGTCGCGGCCAAGCCGTGCACTTGCGCGTGGTCTGTAATGTCGCACAAGGCATAGTGCCCGCCGATTTCGCTTGCGAGCTCCGACAACGGGCCTTCCTTGCGGCCAGCCACCAGAACCTCTGCCCCTTCGGCAGCGCACAGCCGGGCAGTCACCTGGCCCATATTGTCCTTGCTCGCCGCACCCAGAATGACGGCTTTCTTTCCTTCCAAAAGGCCCATGTCTCGCTCCCAACCAAATGTGTTCTCACCCGCGTCTCTAAGCGGTCCAGCGGCTGAGCGCCCTTCCCAAAAGTGCTCATTGAAGGATCGGCTGCGCACGCCGATAGCCACACCGAGAGATAAGGAGAGCGCCGTGTTCCGAGGACCCGCAGAAGATCGCCAGATGATTGCCGAACTCAATGGCACCTATGCCGATGGAGTCGTGCGCAAAGATCCCGCGACTTGGGGTAGCGTTTGGGCCGAGAATGCCACGTGGGATTTCTTCGGCAATCTGTTCGAAGGCAAAGAGGCCATCGTCGGATTCTGGAGCCAGGCGATTAGCGGGATCGAAGCGGTCAGCTTCCACTGTGTCCCCTGCATGGTCGATGTCACCAGAGATACGGCCACCAGCCGGGTCCAGACGCAAGAAATCCTGCATATGAAAGATGGCAAGACCCGCGTTGTTGGTGGGCTCTACGAAGACGAATTGGCGAAGATCGACGGCGCATGGGTCTTTACCCATCGCAAGTTCGGCATCGTTGCAGAATACAATCCGCAAGAAGGATAAGACATGGCGAAAATCGTTATCTCGGCACAGATCGACCTGCCGGCAGACAAACGCGAAGAAGCATTGAAAACCGCACAGCCGTTTATCGATGGCGCACTCTCTCAAGAGGGGTGCCTGCATTATGACTGGAGCGCGGACCTGAATAATCCGACCCGCATCAATGTCTTCGAAGAATGGACCAGCGAAGAAGCCCTCGCGAGCCATTTCGCGAACAAACACTATGCCGGAATGCTGGGCCATCTGGGTTCATTCGGGATCGAGAACGCCGTGAGCCGGAAGTACCGCGTCGACGCCGAAGGCCCGGTTTACAACGAGGAAGGCGTACCGACAGAGAAGTTCGGCTGAAGCTGCTCGGCGCCATTGTCGCGGGTGGAAAAGCCACGCGATTTGGCAGCGACAAGGCCTATGCGCGTCACAAGGGAAGGCGCCTTATCGATCATGTCGGGGCGGCGCTGGCCGCGCAATGCAGCGGGTTGGTTGTATGCGGGCGGGCGGAGGAAGGCTTCGATTGCATTGCGGACCTGCCGGAAGACGGGCTTGGTCCGCTCGGGGGGCTGAACGCGGCTCTGCATTTTGCTCGAATCAATGGCTTTGACCGGGTTCTCAGTTCCGGCTGTGACACTCCCAACCTGCCCGACAATCTTGCTCAGGCGCTTGCCGGCGAAGGCCCCGCGATCGTGCAAGACCAGCCAATAGTGGGGCTGTGGCCTGCATCGCTAGCGCCGCGACTTGATATCTTCATACGCGACGGGGGGCGCGCACTTTATGGCTTTACCGAGAGCGTCAACGCGCGGCAGATTGCTATCGATCCGCCGCTGATGAATGTGAACCGGCCAAGCGATCTTGAAAGCTAGAGCTTGAGCATCTGCTTGCCGCGGTTCTTGCCCACAAACAGCCGCTTCAGCGTTTCAGGCGCGTTTTCAAACCCTTCCTGGATGTCTTCCTGATAGCGCAATCTGCCATCATTGACGAAGCCTTCCAAACGCTTGCGGATGCCGGGGAATTCCGCTGCCCAATCCAGCACGATGAAGCCCGCCATACTGGCGCGGCGGAAAATCAGATTGAAATAATTGCCCGGGCCAGTGGGTGTTCCGCCAGACTCATACCGGCTGATACCTCCACAAACCACCACACGCGCTCCGGTGGCGATATTGGCAAGCATGTCATCAAGGATTGCGCCGCCGACATTGTCAAAGATCACATCGACACCGCCAGGGCAAAGTTCCCTGATCTGGCGCTTTACATCGCCCGCCTTGTAATCAATCGCCGCATCGTAGCCGGCTTCTTCGACCAGCCATTTGCATTTCTCCGGACCGCCAGCAATTCCAACTGCGCGGCATCCGGCAATCTTCGCTAATTGCCCAACGACAGATCCGGTTGCGCCTGCTGCACCCGACACCAGCACCGTGTCGCCAGCCACAGGCTTGCCCACTTTGAACAGCCCGCAATAGGCAGTAACCCCGGTCGTGCCGAGCACTGACAGAACAGCGGTTGGTGAAAGCCCTGTCTCTACTTTGGTCAGATCCTTGCCGTCGGTGACAAGGTGATCGGTCCAGCCGATTGTGCCGAACACCCAGTCGCCCTTCTGGAAGCGCCCGCCATTGCTTTCGATCACTTCGCAAATGCCGCTGCCGCGCATGACATCGCCGATCGCCATGGGCGCGACATAGTCCGCAATATTCTCCATCCAGCCTTTTTGCGCCGGATCGAAGCCAAGATAGCGCGTTGCGAGCAGCATCTCACCTTCGGCTGGATCAGGCAGCTGTGTTTCGGACAGCTTGAAATCACCATCCTCGATCCCCCGTCCACGCGGATGTCCGTTCAAAAGCCATTGGCGAGCGGTGGTGGGCATGATGTTTCTCCTGCTGTTTCTGTCGATTCAGCCTAATGGTGGCCCACGCCGCAACTCACCACGCGCAAAAGTGTCAGTCGCTGCCCCTACGGCATCTGTTATGTTGCGTGTCAAAGGAGAGAGTGATGGGCGTTCAAACGCACAAGACATTCTGCCGCTTTTGCCACGCAAATTGCGCGATGTTGGTCGATGTGGAAGATGGAAAAGTTAAGGCCGTCCGCGGCGATCCGGATGATCCCGAATATGGCGGCTATACCTGCAAGAAAGGCCGCGAACTGCCGGATTCGCACAATTCGGAAGATCGTCTGCACCATTCGCTGGTGCGCGATGAAAATGGCGAGTTTCAGGAAACCCCGATGCAGGATGCGCTGGCCCATGTCAGCGATGAATTCCGCCGGATAATCGACAAATACGGCCCCCACTCGATCGCACTCTTCATGGGTTCGGGCGGCTACCAGAACAGCTCTGCGATGATGGCTACGATGAGCCTGGCGCAGGCCATCGGCACTAAACACTTCTTTACGTCGGTCACTCTGGACCAGCCAGCCAAGGTCTTCACGACCGAACGCTATGGCAAATGGATGGGCGGCGCGAACAACTTCTCTCAAGCTGACGTTGCGTTCTTCATCGGAAATAATCCGATTGTGTCGCATTACTCGCCTGTTGGCGGGGTGCCGCCGTTCAGCCCTTCCAAACGCATTCGTGATCGCCAGAAAGAAGGTATGAAGCTGATCGTGGCGGACCCGCGTCTGGCCGAGGTCGGCCAGCTGGCAGATATCTATCTGCCGGTAAAGCCGGGCGAAGACCCGGCACTGCTGGCAGGCATGCTGAATGTGATTTTCACTGAAGAGCTTTACGATCGCAACTTCGTCTCCGCGCATGTCGACGGACTGGATGAACTAAAAGACGCAGTTGCCGCCTTCACGCCGGAAGTGGCGGCAGAGCGGGCCGGGGTTGAGACCGATCAATTGGTCGCCGCAGCTCGCATGTTTGCAAACGGCTCCAAAGGCTGCGCTGTCACTGGCACCGGCCCTGAGATGGCGGGCAATGGCACGCTGACAGAGTATCTGGTGACATGCCTCAACACCGTTTGCGCGCGCTTCAAGCAAGAAGGCGAAAAGTGCAGCGTTCCCGGCGTCTTTACCATCCAGATGGGTGAGAAGCGCGCTCAAGTCGCGCCGCCAGCCCCGATGTTCGGCGTCGAAGGGATGGCCAAATCGCGCTTCCGCGGGCTTGGCCAATTGCTGTTCGAAATGCCGTGCAATGTGATGGCGGATGAAATCCTGACACCGGGCGAAGGCCAGATCCGGGCGCTTGTATCGGTTGGTGGCAACCCCGAAGTCGGTTTCCCCAACCAGCTCAAGATGCGCCGCGCACTGGATGATCTGGAACTGTTCGTTCAGATTGACCCATGGATGAGCGCCAGCGCCAAGCGTGCGGATGTCGTGCTTGCACCCAAGCAATGTCTTGAGCGCGAGGACATAACCAATCTGTCTGAATGGTGGCACGAGAATGCCTATGCGCGCTACACCGAAGCGCTGGCTGACGCGCCGGGAGACACGATTGACGAGTATGAAATGCTCTGGACCATCGGAAAGAACCTTGGCGTGCAAATGAAGCTTCCAGGCGGCGATGTGCCGATGGATGAATGCCCGACCAAACAGGAATTTCTGGATTTGATGGCGGCGGGATGCCTGGTTCCGCCGAGCAAGGTGCGCGAAGATGCGCGCAAGGCTGGCGGTGCGGCGGTGATATATGATGATCTCCATCCGGTTATCGAACCAGCTGATCCTGACCAGCATCACCGCTTCCAATTAGCGGCGGGCGATATGCCCAAACAACTGGAGAAATATGGCGCAGAGGATGCGCGCGCCGCGGGCTTCGATTTCCGCTTGATTTCACGCCGTTCGAAAGCGCGATTCAATTCGATTGGGCAGCCGCTTAAGAATCTTGGCCGCAAGATCACCACGAACCCGGCCTATATACACCCGGATGATCTGGCAGAGCGCGGATTGAAAGATGGCGATGTCATCGAAATCAGTTCACCGCACGCTTCGATCCATGGCATTGTTAAAAGCAGTGATCGGGTGCGGCGCGGGCTAATTTCGATGGCGCATGCTTTTGGCGACAGCGAAGCGGGCAAGCACAATGTGCGCGAAATGGGCGGATCAACCAACCGCTTGACCAGTGATGAAGTCGACTATGATCCGATCACCGGACAAGCGCTGCAAAGCGCGATCCCCGTGCGGATCGCAGCCGCCTGACCGAGCAAACGAAAAAGGAAACCTATGCCTGAAAACCGGCGCTTTCTCCTCCAGCGGCGGCCAGATGGCGAGCCGGTGCGCGAAGACTTCGAGCTTGTCACCGAGCCCACGCCGGAATTGGCAGAAGGCCAGTTCCTGATCCGCAATCACTATGCCTCGCTCGATCCGGCCATGCGCGGCTGGATGGACGCTGGCGGCAATTACATGCCGCCGGTTCCGCTGGGCACGGCCATGCGCGCCAGCACAATCGGTGTGGTCGAGGAAAGCCGCGCGGAAGGGTTTGCACCCGGCCAATGGGTGATGGGATTGAATGCGCTGGAAGATTATTCAGTCGGCGAAGTCGGTGGTTTTACCCAGCCGATTGACCCGACACTCGTACCTAGCGTCACGAACTATCTCTCGATCTTCGGCGCAGTGGGCATGACCGCCTATTTCGGTTTTCTGGAGGTTTGCGAGCCGAAGGAAGGCGAAACGGTTCTGATAACAGGCGCAGCTGGCGCCGTCGGCTCGCTTGTCGGACAACTTGCCAAGATCAAAGGCTGCCGAGCGATTGGTATCGCGGGCGGGCCTGAGAAATGCGCCAAGCTGACAGAAAAATACGGCTTCGATGCTGCAATCGATTACAAGGGCAAAGACGAAGCTGCGCTGACGAAAGCGATCGCCGAAGCCGCGCCCGATGGCGTCGATGTGATCTTCGAGAATGTCGGCGGGATTATCCTTGATGCCGGGCTCATGAACCTCAACCTCTATGCTCGCGTGGGTCTGTGCGGCCTCATCAGCGAATACAACACCGAGCCCCGTGGCATTCGCAATCTGTGGCAGCTCATCGTCAAGCGTGCACAAATCCGCGGCCTGCTGGTGGCGGACTATGTCGAACGCTTTGGCGAGGGTGCAGCGCAAATGGGTCAATGGGCGGCCGAGGGAAAGCTGGCCATTGAAGAGCACATCGACGAAGGGCTGGAAAACACATTCGACAGTTTCATGCGCCTGTTCGCGGGGACGAACCAGGGCAAGATGATCCTGAAGATCGCCTGATGGGAAAGTTGCTCGTCCTGTCTGGCGGGCACCCTTACGAGGAAGCGCCGTTTGACGCGCTGATCCAGCTACTGGGCCGCGAACTGGGCGAATGGGATGTATCCCACCTCGTTCATCCGGACGCGGAGCAAGCTGTCGCTGAAGGCGCGGCGGACGAGGCCGATGCGCTGCTTTTCTACGACATGGGCGGATACACATTTGGCGACGGAGTTGTAACGAGCCGCCCACCGTCCGAAGGCTTCAGGCAAGCAATCGCCCGCCGATTTGCATCCGGCAAAGGCGCAGTCGCGATGCACCATGCACTGGCAGGCTGGGCTGACTGGCCGGAATGGGCGGAAATGCTGGGTGGGCGTTTCCTGTACCAGCCGGGGCAATGGCAGGGGCAGTCAGTGCCCGACTCTGGCTATCGCCACGATGTCGCTTACGATGCCCAGGTAGTGGCCCAGCATGCGGTGACCGCCGCACTGCCTGACACATTCCCTTTCACCGACGAACTATATCTTTGCCAAATCGACGAAAGCGCGGTGCATCCCTTGATCCGCGCGCGTCATGATTTCACCCGCGAGAACTTCTATTCCGCGGCGCTGGCGGTCAAAGGCGAGATGTTCAGCAATGAAGGTTGGGAACATCCCAATGGCAGTGATCTTGTCGCGTGGTGGCGGCAAATCGGCAATGCCCCGCTGGTTTATTGCCAATTCGGTGACGGGCCTGAGACTTACGCCGATCCGCATGTTCA
This sequence comes from Altererythrobacter rubellus, assembly GCF_030284385.1. Lineage (NCBI taxonomy): Bacteria > Pseudomonadati > Pseudomonadota > Alphaproteobacteria > Sphingomonadales > Erythrobacteraceae > Altererythrobacter > Altererythrobacter rubellus. Next base: position 525,009 of record NZ_CP127221.1, on the reverse strand, counting down.
GCGTATCTTGGTGAATGCGCTGCGTTTTACTGGAGGAGATACACTATGACCCCAAGCGAGACCGTTCAAACCTTTGTCGACCATTGGAACAGCGGTGACATGGAAGCAATGTATGACATGTGCGCAGATGACATCACCTGGCACAACATGCCGATGGAACCGGTAACCGGTGTTTCCGCAGTGCGCGATGCCGTGAGCGGCTTTATGGGGCCGGTTGATCGCTGCGAGTGGGAAATCCATACGATCGCCACAAACGGCAACTCGGTCCTTACCGAGCGTACCGACGCATTTATCCTGAGCGATGGACGCCGTGCCGCGCTGCCTGTGATGGGCACGTTCGAGATCAATGGCGATGGCAAGATAGCCGAGTGGCGCGACTATTTCGACATGGCAACATTTCAGCGCGAGTTTGGCGGCGGTTAAACACCCGAAAAGCTGCTCATTTGGATAGGGTCCCGACCCTGGAAGCGCGCCGTTCCTAACACTTTCACGCAGTGCGCCCATACGGCCTGCAGGGCTAGTTTGCTTAGCTGAGTTTGGGACCAATGGAGCAGCAACAATGAACAAGCCTGCCGGCAATCTGTTCGCACCGGAAACACTGGTCGATCCGTTCGACTATTATCGTGAGGCACACGAAGCCGGGGTCAAGCTCGAGTTTGTGGCTGAAGCCAATGCCTGGGTGGTCTATTCCTATGAACTGGTGTCGGAAGTAACCGCCAAACCGGAAATCTACTCCAATGATTTTGCGTCGTTGATGGGCGCCGCCGATGATGAGATTGATGCAATTCTTGCGGAAGGGTGGGACAACCCGCCTACGCTGCTGACCGCCGATCACCCGATCCATACCCGCAACCGCAAGCTGGTGAACCTCGCATTCTCTGCCCCGCGCGTGAACGCGATCGAAGCCGACATGCGCAAGAAGTCGATCGAACTGATCGCCAAGATGGCGGAAAAGGGCAGCGGTGACTTTGTGGAGGACTTCGCGATTCCCTTGCCCGTCGCCATGATCGCACAGCAAATCGGGCTGGATAACGACCCCAAGCAAGTGAAGGACTGGTCCGATGCAGCGGTCGACCGCTTCAGCCAACTGATCAGCCGCGAGCGCGAGTTGGAATGCGCGCGCAGCTTCGTCGATTACCAGCGTTACATGAAAGGGCTGATCGATGATCGCCGTGCCAATGGCGGTGATGACCTTTTGACCGACCTCGTTGAAGCACGGGTCGAAGGCGAGACCCCGCTGACCGACGAGGAAATCATGTCGATCATGCAGCAATTCATGGTCGCCGGAAACGAGACCACCACATCTACCATCGCGGGCGGATTGCTTCAGCTGATCCGCAATCCAGACCAGATGGCCAAAGCAAAAGCTGCGGCCGGGGGGCGCGATCCCAAACTGATCCAGAATATGGTCGAAGAAATGCTGCGATATGAATCGCCCAGCGCGGGCATCTGGCGCGTGGTCAAGAAAGACGTTGAACTGGGCGGCGAGAAGATCGCAGCCGGGTCGATGCTGCAAGTGCGCTACGCCGCTGCAAACCGCGATCCTGCCAAGTTCGAAGACCCGGACGCATTCCTGATTGATCGCAAGAACGCGCGCGCGCATCTGGCATTTGGGAAAGGCCCACATATGTGTGTGGGCAATATGCTGAGCCGCAAGGAAATGTTCGTCGCCTTTGACGAGCTTCTGGAGCGGCTCGACAATTTCCAGCTAGCAGATGAAGGCGGGATCACAGTCCTGCCCAACATCATGCTGCGCGGGGTAACCAAGCTGCCGATCACATATGAGGTGGCCAAATGAACTTCGATCTGTCCGAAGAGCAGGAGCTGTTTCGCGCGACTGTAGAGCGCTTCACCGCCCCCATCGATGTCGAGGCGCGGCGCAAGCTGCGCATGAATGATGGCGGGTATGATCCTGCGCGTTGGCAGGAGTTGGCAGAGTTGGGACTGATAGCGCTGGCTGCAAGCGAAGAGGCGGGCGGTATGGGAGGTTCGATCCTTGACCTGGCTCTGGTCGGTGAAGCGATCGGGAGGGCCAATTCCCCTGACCCATGGCTGGAGAACGGGGTTCTTCCGGCAAAACTGCTCGCAGCGGCAAGTGCGGAGACAGCCCTGGATGGCGTGCTGTCCGGCGAAAGCTTCACCGCTCTTGCATGGGCTGAACGCAATCAGCGTTACAGTCTGGAAGCGAAACAGACCAAGAGTGATAGCGGCACAATTACCGGTGAGAAAACCTTTGTTTTAGGCGCTGCATTGGCAGACCAGTTTATCGTGTCTGCGCAAGACGGTGGCGCGACTGAGTTCTTTATCGTGGCTGCCAATGCGCCGGGACTCGAAACCCGCGCATATCGCATGGCTGATGGCAGCATGGCTGGCGAATTACGCTTTACACGTGTGACGGGAGAGAAGCTTGATCTGGCCCCGGGCTTGCTTGATCAGGCGATCGCCGAAGTACGGTTGCTGGCCGCCGCCGAAATGGTCGGTCTGGGCCAGAGATTGCTTGAGGATACGCTCGTTTACGTCAAGGAGCGCGAGCAATTCGGCGTACCAATCGGCAGTTTCCAGGCGCTGCAGCACCGCCTGGTGGATTGCTATGCGCGGATCGAGCAAGCTCGATCAATGCTATACCGCGCGGCGCTGACGGACACGTCCGACAGTGCAGCCTGGCAACATCAGGCTGCGGGCGCAAAAGCTTACATCACAGAGAACGTCGATCACATCGCGCGCGAAGCGGTGCAGATGCACGGCGGCATGGGCATTACCGATGAACTGGCGATCGGCCACGCGATGAAACGCGTGCTGCTGTTGTCCAAACTGTTTGGCGATGTGGACACCAATCTTGTTCACTACGCGGAGGCCGCGTGATGGGCGCGCTCGCACCGGTTGATCCCGATCTGTGGAGCAATGATGGCGAACCCCACCTGATGGGTGGCCGCTTGCCATCTGGCGAGATTGTGTTTCCCATGCCGCAAGGCGACGCTGCGAAAGATGTCGAACCGGTCAAGCTATCGCGCCATGGCAAGCTGTGGAGCTGGACCAGTCAGGGCTTCCTGCCCAAGGAACCATACGAAGGCTGGGGTAGCGGTGAGAATGAGGGGCCGCCGGACTTCAAGCCGTTCCTCCTGGGTTATATCGAACTGCCGGGCGAAGTGATCGTCGAAAGCCGCATTGTCGATGCCACGCTTGAAAAGCTGGAGCTGGGCATGCCGATGGAATTCTGCCTCGCGCCGTTCAGCGACACGCATTGCACCTTTGCCTATCGGCCGGAGAAAAGCTCGTGAGTGAAGACGTATATATCATCGGCGCAGGCATCCATCCCTTCGGGCGCACAGACGGTCGATCAGGCCGCGAACAGGGTGTCTTTGCAGTACGTGAAGCAATGGCAGATGCCGGCCTTGAGTGGACCGATATCGAATGCGCCTATGGCGGATCAGCCGCCGCAGGCAGCGCCGATATCATGGTCAACGAGCTGGGGCTGACCAGCCTGCCCTTCACCAATGTCGCGAATGGTTGCGCGACCGGCGGCAGCGCGCTGGTTTCAGCGCAAATGGCAATCGCCAGCGGGTTTTACGATCTCGCGCTGGCGGTCGGTTTCGATAAGCACCCGCGCGGTGCGTTCAATGCTAAGCCATCCGATTATGGCCTGCCCGAATGGTACGGCCAAACGGGCATGATGCTGACCACGCAATTCTTCGCATTGAAGATCCAGCGTTATATGCAGTTGCACGGGATCAGCCGCACGACACTGGGCCGGGTGGCGGAAAAGGCGTTCAAGAACGGCACCATCACGCCGCATGCGTGGCGGCGCAGCCCGATCGATCTCGACACGATCATGAACGCGCCGATGATCAATGATCCGCTGACCAAATACATGTTCTGCGCCCCGGCAGAAGGCGGTGTCGCGCTGATCCTGGCATCTGAAAAGAAGATGAAGGAACTGGGCGCACACGGGGTGAAAATAGCCAAGGTCGCGGTGAAGACCCGCCCGCCGGACAGTTTCGAAGTGTTCCAGGCCGGCGTCAGCATCAAGGAAGGCGGCAAGCCCACAGTGCTTGCCAGTCAGGCTGCGTTTGAAGGCGCAGGGATCGGCCCGGAAGACATCGACGTTGCTCAATTGCAAGACACCGAAAGCGGCGCGGAAATCATGCACATGGCCGAAAACGGATTTTGCAAGGATGGCGAGCAGGAAGAATGGCTTGCCAATGGCTGGTCCGAGATTGGCGGCAAGCTGCCGGTGAACACCGATGGTGGATGCCTGGCCTGCGGCGAGCCGATCGGCGCGTCTGGCCTTCGTCAAGTCTATGAAAACGTCCAGCAATTGCGTGGGCGCGCAGGCGAGCGACAGGTTGAAGGCGCGAAGACCGGATACAGCCATGTTTATGGCGCGCCGGGGCTTAGCGCCGTGGCAATTCTGCAAAGCTGAGGGGAGACACGCATTTGGGACGCATGAGCGGAAAGGTTGCGCTGGTCACCGGCGGCGCGGAAGGGATCGGCGCCACGGTTGGCCGGATGATCGTGGAAGAAGGCGGCAGCGTGATGCTGTGCGATGTCCAGATCGACAAGGCGCGCGAGCTGGCCGAGGAACTGGGCGAGAATACCGAGGCCTTCGAACTCGATGTACGAAATCTCGATCAGTGGCATGAAGCAGTAAAGGCGACGCAAGAACGCTTCGGCAAGCTGACGGTGCTGTGCAATATCGCCGGAATCTCCGAACCCGGGAACGTGGTCGACGGCACGCTCGACACGTGGGAACGCACAATCGACATCAATCTCAACGGACCATATTACGGCATGCGCGCGGCACTGCCCGCGATGGAAGCAAGCGGCGAGCCGGGCGCTATCGTGAATATCGGATCGATGATCGCAATTCGTGCCGCCGCCTTTGTCGCCGCCTACAGCGCATCCAAAGCAGGCCTGCTTGGCCTGACCCGTTCGGTCGCGCTTGATTGCGCTGAACGCGGGGTGCCGATCCGTGCAAACATGGTACACCCCGGTGCAATCCGCACGCCGATGTACAATCGCTACAAATATTCAGGCGCAGATGAGCCGGAAAACATCGAACGCGATTTCGCCGCGACCCATCCCATGAACCGTATCGGCGAGCCCGAGGAAGTCGCACGCGCGGTTGTCTGGCTCGCCAGCGACGAAGCCAGCTTCACCACCGGCTGCGACATTACGGTCGATGGCGGAGGCAGCATCAGGAGCTAGTATGGCAGAAAAACCAGCAACCCGGATCGACGCGCATTTCATTGCCGCGGGCAAGTATCACGATATCGATTATGCGCGGCTGGAGGTGCTCAAACTGCTAATGGAGCACCCGCATATCCGCACCACCGTGGCGGCGGACTATTCCGGACTCGAGCGGCTCGACCAATGCCGTTTCCTCGTCACCTATACTTGCGACCTGCTCCCGACCAAGGAACAGGCGCAGCAATTGCGTAGCTGGTTGGAGGCGGGCGGCAAATGGCTGGCGCTGCATGGGACCAATTCGATTCTGGTCTTTACCGAGAGCGGGCTGGTCGATGCGCCCGACGATACAACCGGCTTGATGGAAATGCTCGGCACGCAGTTCAAGGCGCACCCGCCGATTGGCCCATTCCCCGTGGAGGTGGTCAACAAGGACCATGAATTGACCCGCGGGATCGACGATTTCGAGATTGTCGACGAACTTTACCTGTCAGAAACCACCGCGCCGATCGACACGCTGATGCAGACCACGTTCGAAGGCGAAGCGACCGGCTTCACCAAGGAACATTGGGACAAGACGACCGTTCCGATCCTGTACACGCGCGACATCGGCAAGGGACGCATCGTCTACAATGCGCTGGGCCATTGCCGCGGGCATTATGACCTGCCCGGAATGGCGGATTTTTACCCGCACAAGGAAATGTGCGCCTGGAACTACGACGTTTATTATGACCTGCTGCGACGGGGAATCGCATGGGCCATGAGAGAAGGGGAATAAGCCATGGACATGGATTTCTCACCCGAAGACCTGGCATTTCGCGACGAAGTGCGCGCGTTCCTGAAGGAAAGCCTGCCCGAACATCTCAAAGATGGTGCGCGCCGCACACCAGGCGTGTTTGTGGAGCCGGACATCGGGATGGAATGGCACCGCATCCTGAATGAGAAAGGGTGGCTTGCCTATCACTGGCCTGAGGCAGATGGCGGCACCGGTTGGACCCCGACGCAGCGCTTCATCTTTGAAAAGGAATGCGCGCTGGCCGGCGCACCTGCGATCTCGATTCTGGGTCTGCGCCTGGTAGGTCCGGTGATTTGCGAATTCGGCACACAGGAACAGAAGGACCGGTTCCTGCCGCCTCTGCTTAAAGGCGAGCATTACTGGTGCCAGGGGTACTCGGAACCGGGCTCCGGCTCGGATCTGGCTTCGCTCAAAACCGCAGCACGGCTGGAGGGTGACCAATATGTCGTCAACGGATCAAAAATCTGGACGACGCATGCCCATCACGCGGACTGGATTTTCGCGCTGGTTAGGACAGACAACAGCGGCAAGAAGCAGCAAGGTATCACTTTCTTGCTAATCCCGATGGATCAGCCGGGCGTTGAAGTGACGCCGATCCATTCGATGTCGGGTGATCATGAAGTCAATCAGGTCTTTTTCACCGATGCCGTGACTTCAGTCGAGAACCGCATCGGCGAAGAAGGCGCAGGCTGGACAATTGCCAAATTCCTGCTGGAGAACGAGCGCGGCGGATCGTGCTACGCCCCGCGCTTACTGCAAAGCATTGATCGCTTGCAAGAATTGGCGAAGACGCAGCCGTCGGGTGTCAATGGCGCAGTTGCGCATGATCCGCGCTTCCGTGACAAGCTCGCGCGGACAAGGCTGGATGCCGAAGCGCTTGAAGTCACCGAGCTGCGTATTCTGGCAGACCTTGCCAAGGGCCGCGCGCCAGGGCCGCAAACCTCGCTCGTCAAATTACTTGGCTCCAACATCGGCCAGGCCGTGGACACAATGCGTCTGGAACTGCTCGGTTATGATGCGCTGCAACTGCCGGTTGATCGGCCGCTCTATGGCAATGAAGTGCCGGAGCCGGTTGGCAGCCAAGTCGCGCAGATTGCGATGGGCAAGTATCTGAACAATCGTGCATCTACGATTTTTGGCGGATCGGACGAAGTGCAGAAGAACATCATCGCAAAGACCGTTCTCGGTCTCTGAGCCCCCTTCTCAATAGAAAGACCCATTCATGGATGTATCGCAGTTGATGTTTCGCCCCGGCCTGATGGAGAGCGAGCGAATTCTCGTGACCGGAGGCGGTACTGGATTGGGCCGCGAGATGACCGAGGCGTTCCTGAAGTTGGGCGCGACCGTCTATATTTGCGGGCGGCGGCAGAACAAGCTTGATGAGACTGCGCAGGAATTGATGGCCGAACACGGCGGCAAAGTCGTGGGCATTGCTTGCGATATCCGCGATGCCGATGCGATCAACGCGATGATCGACCAGATCTGGGCGGACGGGCCGCTGACCGGCCTCGTCAACAATGCAGCAGGCAATTTCATCAGCCGCACCGAAGACCTGTCAGTCAATGGCTTCAACGCTATTGCCGACATCGTTTTCCGCGGCACGTTCTATGTCACGCACAATGTCGGCAAGCGGATCATTGCCGAGAAGGGGCGCTGCAATGTCCTTTCGATCCTGACCACTTGGGTATGGAACGGATCGGCCTTTGTCGTGCCGTCTGCCATGTCGAAAAGCGCGATCAACACCATGACGCAAAGTCTGGCAGTCGAATGGGGCCGTCACAACATGCGCTTTAACGCCATCGCGCCGGGCCTCTTCCCGACCAAGGGGATGAGCGCGCGGCTCTCCCCCGGCGGGCGCGGCGGCAATTCAAATAATGAGATCAACCCGATGGGCCGCCACGGCGAAATGCACGAGCTGGCCAATCTCGCGGTGTTCCTGATGGGACCGGGCGCGGAATATGTGAACGGGCAGACCATCGCGATCGATGGGGCTGGTTATCAGGCGACCGGCGGCACGTTCTGGTCCACGCTGCAAGGGCTTGGTGATGCCGAGTGGGAACAGCTGCGCGCGATGATCAAAGGCACCAACGCGGCGGACAAAGCGGATCGGGCGACGGGGTAAGTTTTACCCCTCATTCGCGATGGCTTGTGCGGCCTTGTAATCAGGCTTGCCATTGTTCAATCGCAGCGATGTGTCCGTGAAGAAATAGGTGCGCGGTATTTTGTAGCCGGCGAGCCCTTCACGCGCGGCAGTGTCCAGTGCCTCTTGCAGCCCATCCGCATCGCCGTCTGGCTGCACCACCGCCACAACTTTCCGGCCAAAGCGCGGGTCTGGCAGGCTCACGATGCGCACATCCTTCACACCGGCGTGCTCTTGCAGCACTGCCTCGACTTCCTCCGGAAAGACCTTCTCCCCGCCGGTGTTGATGCACATATTGTCCCGCCCGATGAATTCCATCGTGCCGTCCGCGCCCCAGCGCGCCTGATCGCCCGTCATCAAATAGCGCTGGCCATCGATTTCCGGGAAAGTCTTCGCGTTTTTCTCGTCTTCGCCGAGATAGCCGAGCGGCAAGGGGCCAGAGCGCGCGACAATGCCAATGCCATCTTCGCCCGGTTTGATTTCATTGAGATCCGCATCGAAAAGCTTGGTTGAGCGGCCAGGCAGCGCCTGAAACTTGCCGCCCCCGCTCGAACCAGCGGCAGTGGTAATGACAATCGCCGTTCCCGAACTTTCGGAAGAGCCCAAGGCATCAAACACCATCAGCTGCGGATTGTGTTTGATCAGCCGCATCTTATTGCTCTCGGAGAACACCGCGCCAGACGAGGTTACCATACGCAGGCTCTTCATCGCATCGACAGCATCGTCGCGCGCGTCAAGCGCATCGGCCAGCGGCAGAGCGAAGGCATCGCCAACCATGAACAGGTTTCGCGCGCCCAAACGTTTAACCTCGTCAATCGTCAGATCGGCATCGAATTTCTCCGATGGCAGCATCGCCAGCGTTCCACCTTTCAGCAAATGGATCACAGCCGAGAACTGCCCCGCCCCGTGCATTAGCGGGCTAAGCAGCAAGAGCGGCGAGGTGGATGCGGGATGATCGGGGCCGATCTTTGCTGCTTCGGCGGCTTGTTCTTCCAGTGATGTCGCCACGAGAGGCGGCTCCCCCATTCCGCGCTGCCACACTGAAATGCCGAAGGCCTGCCACGCCGCTTCGAATGGCCACATCACGGCTTTGGGCATGCCGGTTGTGCCGCCAGTTGCGGTGAAGAACAGCGCTTGCTTGTGATCGTGTAGCGCGAAATCGGGGGGAGCGACGCTGGACTGCAAGTCCGCCCAACCCGTGCTTCCGACATCAATAGTCAAAGCACCATCAGGCATGGCCGCGCCCGCGCTGTTCGCAAAATCGCTCTCTACAAACAGGGCTTTCAATCCAAAACGACTGAAAATATCCGCCAGTTCGCGGTCCTTGTAATGGTAATTCACATTGACCGGAGTGACACCGGCTTTGATGCATCCGAAATAGGCCAGGATGTAATCGGGCGTATTGCGCAGCATTTGCCCGGCCACATCGCCCGGCTTCAAGCCGCGCGCAGTTAGCCCAGCCGCGATCCGGTCAGTCAGCGAATCGAGCTGCGACCAGCCAACGATCCGCCCCCCCTGCACCAAAGCTGGCCGATCCGGTTCAATGGCCCGGGCTAACGCTTTCAAAGCAATGCCAAAATTATCACCCTGCCAAACCATGACTCGCCATTACTCCGACTCTTTGATAGCGTCCCCTACCTAACAAGTGGCACCGCAAAGAGTGCCTGCCCAAAAAGAGGATAAAGCCAACCTGCACCACCAAGGTGCGTTGGCTGACGTGGAGATGAAAGGACTCAAGTCTCATGGCTGCAGAAATCGTCGAATTGCGCACGCCCCAAGGGCGTGAAAGCCTCAATCAATTGCTCGAACTGGTTACGATCCGTTGTGATGAAGACATTCATGACGCTGCGCTGGCCATTGCGAGGATTGCCGAAGAATACGGCATGCAGGTTTCCATGTGCGATGACATTTCATCGAAAGAGACGATGCTTGATACCGATGGCACCATCCTGAATGCGGACGTGTTCGGATGGGTCGATAATGGGGAACGATGGTGGGAAGATCACCGTCTGGCTTTGAGCTCGCCGCTACCCCGCGCCTGCCGCTACGAAAGCGAGCCTTTCTGGGTCAACGAGCAAGGATTCCACACACGCTGGAAGAATTCCTACCTCGAAGAGATCGACCTTTCGGACTTTGAGAAGCGCTCCATGTGCAAGGCTGCGATCGTTATTCCGGTCCACCTCCCCTTTGGGCAAATCTCCGCGAACAGCTTCATCAGTCTTGATCGCGAGAAAACCGATTTGTCGGAAGAGTTTGCGCTGCACGGCTCTTTATTTTCACAGATCACGCGCCGCTTTATCGCCGGCTATGTTCAAGCTCATCGAACTAAACGCCGGATCCCGTCGGACTGCGTTCTGTCGAAACGCGAGGTGGAATGCCTGCGCTGGGCAGCGATTGGCAAGACTGACAAGGAAATCAGCATGATCCTTGAGCGGTCTCACGCAACGATCCGCTATCACATCCACCGCGCCGGCGAGAAACTGGACAGCGTCAATCGCGCGCAGACCATATTCAAGGCGGGCCAACTGGGGTATCTCGGCGCTTCATCTTGAATTCCGCACGCCATCCGGCGTGCGGCATCCTCGCTCACACGGCCTAGAGGCCCCGTCGCTGCGGGCGGGCTTGCAGGTGACTTTCGGTCAGCTGCGTCTTCGACTTCGCTTCCGCTCTTGCGGCGCTACGCGCCGGTTGGTTGCAAGCCGGAATAGCCTACGTTACCCGAACCGTCGCACCGGCTCGCCGCCATCCCAGTCGACGCTGGCGGCCTTGATGATGCCAAAGAGATCGGGCCCGTCGGTCGCCTGCTGCAATATCTCGACCAGATGGCCGGTGCCTTTGCCGGGATCGACATAGATCACTTCGCTTGTGCCAAACTTGCCTTCGATCACGACTTCGGCGCCTTGCCGGGCGCAAACGCGGCGCGCTTCGGCAATGTCATCAACCAGCATGCAAACGTGGTGCAGCCCTTCGGTTGCGGCATATTCACCCGAATAGATTGAAGGCGCGTCATTCTCCGGCTTGATCAACTCGATCTGGATGTCGCCCCAATAAGCAAGCGCCAAAGTGAATACCGCATCGGTTGGCTCGCCCTTGTACTTCATCCCGTCAAGATGGATGTTTTCTATAAGGTAGAACGGCCCCACCCCCATGGTTTCGGTCCAATGCTTTATCGCTGCGTCGAAATCATCCGGCACAAAGGCCAGCTGCATCACATCGCCCAAGGCTGAAATCGTTTCGCTGCGCGCCATGGCTTGGTACTCCTCTTCAATCCGATAGGATGCGTTGAGCACAGGTTGTGCGATAAAAATGCCAACTAACACTGCGTAAATTGCGAGGGAGATGGCCTGCAGGAGGGTCAAAACGCCATGAACGAGATCAAGAACATCGCTAACGAACCGCGCTGCCCGGGCATGAGCTATACCAATATGCTCGAAGCGGATACCCGCACTCCGCCAGACTATCTGTTCGAGGAAACCGTGGCAGATATGGGGGACGATCCGATTTCGGTCGATCCCTATATCAGCGAGGAGTTCGCCAGGCTTGAGCGTGAGAAACTATGGCCCAACGTCTGGCTGTTTGCGGCGCGGGAAGACGAATTGCCCGAACCCGGCGATACAGTTGTTTTCGAGATCAATCAGAAGAGCTTCCTGATCACGCGTCAACGCGATGGCAGCGTAAAAGCGCTGTATAACGTTTGCCTGCACCGCGGCCGCAAGCTGCGCACCGAAAGCGGAACAACAACACAATTCCGCTGCCCGTTCCACGGCTTTACATGGAAGACCGACGGCAGCTTGAAGGAAATCCCGTGTGAATGGGATTTCGAGCACCTCAAGAACAAGGACATGAGCCTGCCTGAAGCCCGGGTTGAACTGTGGCAAGGCTTTGTGATGATCACAGAGAATTACGATCTGCCAGACTTCAAGACCTGGCTCGGCCCGGCGGCAGCGCATTATGATCGCTATGACATGGAAAACCGCTACACCGGAATGTGGGTGGCGAAGAAGATCCCCGCCAATTGGAAAGCGACTGCCGAGGCTTTCATGGAAGCCTGGCATTCGGTCACCACGCACCCGCAGCTGCTGCCGTTCCTCGGCGATGCGAACAGCCGCTATGACCACATCGGCGATCACTTCAACCGCGCGATCACGCCATCGGGGGTTCTGTCACCGCACCTCGCGGGCAAGGATCAGCGCTATGTGCTCGACAAGATGAACCAGTTCTCCGGCGGATCGGATGCCGATACCAATCGCCGTTTCGCAGCCAGTGAGGAAGGCGGTGATTTTGACGAGAACGATCCGTTGATGGCGCGCAAAGTGCTCGCCGATGCGGGGCGTAAGGGCTTTGCCGAGCAGTATGGTTATGACTATTCCGATGCTTCTGACGCGGAGATTCTGGACAATTTCACGTATAATATCTTCCCCAATTTCAGCCCCTGGATCGGTTATTTGCCGACGCTGTGCTATCGCTGGCTGCCAGGCGACACACCCGATTGGTGCATCATGGAGATCCGGCTGTTGTTCCCGACACCCAAAGGCGAGAAACGGCCTAAATCGGTCGAGCGTCTTTACATCCCTGATGACGAACCCTTTGCCTGGGCGAAAGACACGATGGGTGAAGCATTAGCCGGCGTGTTCGATCAGGACATGGCGAACCTGCCACATGTCCAGACCGGGATGAAGGCGATGAAGGACGGCATGATGGAGTTGGGCCATTATCAGGACAGCCGCGTGCGCCATTTCCAGACCACGCTGATGAAGTATATCAACGGCGAACTGCCTGCTTAAGTGGGCGGTTTCTCGTTCGATCTGAGCCGGCGCAACGCGCTGATCACCGGCGCATCATCCGGCCTTGGTGCGCGCTTCGGGCGCTTGCTCGCTGAGGCCGGTGCGCAGGTCGCTTTGGGAGCAAGGCGCGCAGATCGTTTGCAATCACTGGCCGACGAAATCGGGGATCGCGCGCGCGCGGTGCAGATGGATGTCATGCGCGAGGCCGACATTATAGCTGGTTTCGATGCCGCAGAAGAAGCCTTCGGCGGCGTGGTCGATACCGTGGTCGCCAACGCCGGGATTGACGGTGCGGGCATGGCAACATCAATGCCTGAGGAAGAGATCGAGCGCACTCTCAGCGTGAACCTGAAGGGTGCGATCCTGACTGCGCGCGAAGGCGCGAAGCGGATGATCGCAAACAAGGTGCCGAACGGACGGATTGTGATGATCGCCTCGATCACAGCTTTTGAGCCCTCGCCCGGCCTGGTCGCTTACTCCGCCAGCAAGGCCGGGGTGATACAGGCGGCGCGCAGCATGGCGCGCGAATGGGCGCGCACAGGCATTTCTGTAAACACGATTTCGCCGGGCTATATCCGGACTGATATCAATGCTGATTGGTTTGATACTGAGCCGGGCAAACGCCAGATGGCACGTTTCCCGCGCAAGCGTTTGATGGGCGAAGAGGGGCTCGACGCGGCTCTGTTGATGCTGTGCTCTGACGCCGCCGAATACATCACCGGCACAGATTTTGTGCTTGACGACGGACAAACGCTCTAAAGGGCTTCAGGCCTTGGGAATCCCGCGATCGTCATAAAGCCCAAGGTAGGAGACGCTTGTGTTTGGTTGCAACACTGCGATAACCTGCGGGTAAGGGGGCCATATGCTGCTCATCGCGTCGTGCGTGACCGATCGCGATGCGAACGCTCTTTCGGAAAGTGCGGCTGATGGCCGGGCTTTTGCTCAGGCGAATTGCGCCAGCTGCCATGCGCTGGAAGACGGAGTTTCGCCAAACCCGAATGCGCCCAGCCTTCGCCGAGCGGCCAAAAGATTGCCGGATTGGGCAATAGAGGCATCGTTCGAGCGTGGAGTTCAAATCGGGCATTCGATGGAAATGCCAGCCTTCGTATTCGAAGACGGCGATATCGCCAATTTGCTCGCCTATCTCGAAACGCTCAAAGAAAAAGACTGAGTGGTGGTGATAGACGGGTTCTAACCCAGCCCGGCCGTCCAGTCCTTCGACTTCGCCCAGTCCAGATGCGAGGTGTGCTCCATTCCCAGCAAGTCGCGCGCACCTTGCGGATCGACCAGCAGAGGCGACGTGGGCTGCGTGTTATAGAATGAATAGAACTTCGCCATCCCGTCATAGATCGATAGCGGCTGCACTTCGCGCGAGCCGGTGACAAGCTCGCTCATACGGGCGGCGAATTCTTCCGGCGCGAGGCTCTGAAACCGCACCGGTCGCCCGATCGCCTCGGTCAAATTGGCCGCAACCTGGTCGCCCGTCAGCGCCTCCGGCCCGCCCAGCGGCACATGCAGGCCGTCCGCCGCATCGGTTTGCAGCGCACGGCGCATCGCCTGCGCCACGTCCTCCAGGCACACCCAGTTGATCAGCAAGTCAGGCTTGGCAGGATAGGCAAAGATCCCGTCGCGCATGATCAAGGGCCGCGTCCAGATGCGGTACTGATTGTCCATGAACACGGTCGGCTCAATGAACACACACGTGATGCCGGTTTCTTCCAGCGCGCGCTCTATATCGCGCCTGCCATCATGCGCCGACAGGTCAAGATCGTGATCCGCAACATAGCAGGCGGTGTTGAAGACGATCTTCTTCAGCCCTGCGCGCTTTGCCCCTTCGGCAATGCATTTCCCGAAATGCGCAGCTTTGGCCCGGTCAAACTCGAAAGGTAGGTGGAACGCGGCGGCATCCTGGCCTTCAAATGCCTTAGCCATCGCATCCGCATCAGTGATGTCGGCGTGTACCGTCGGCAAGTCAGGCCATGGCGTGTCTTTCATCGCATCCGCACGCCGAACGCCCGCCGTCACTTCGAACCCAGCGCCCAGCAGTTCCGCGACAAGTGGCTGCCCCTGATCGGCCGGCGCGCCGAGCACGCACACTCTTGTAATTGTCATCAGCTTGCAGCTTTCCGCGCGACTTCGTCTGCGTCGAAATAATGGATGCGTAGCGACTTCATCAGCCCGTCTTCAAACTCACCCATTTCGCACACGGTCTGGCTAAACGTTTCGCCGCCGCCCTTGGGCGTCATGGTCAGGGTCAGCACCGTTACCGCATGAGTATCGCCGCCGGTGATGTCGTGAATGTCGACCTTGGCCTCTGCCCATGTGCCATACATGGCCGCCGCGCAGCGTTGCAGCGCGTCTTTCCCCCGCCATTCGCCGGCAAAGGGCAGGCAATCAGCCTCGTAAAGCACGAAGTCGGGATGCAGCAGCGACTCCACCTTGTCCCAGTCACGCGCGCCAGCAGCGGCGTAAACAGCGGCCTGTATCTCGCGAGGACTAGCCATCAGCGCTACTCAATGGTGCCAATAACTTCGCCGACCTTGTATTTGACACCCTCTTCGCCGGTTGGCCTGATAATGCCAGTAGCTTGCGCTTCAATCTCGACCGTCGTCTTGTCGGTTTCAGCAGTGTAGATGATGTCCCCCTTGGTCACAGCTTCGCCATCACCGAACATCCATTCGGCCAGAATTACTTCTGTCGCGCTCATGCCTAGCTTGGGAATGCGAATTTCTTCAGCCATTTACGCCTTCCCTACGCTCGCTTTGATCTGGTTCACGATATCGCTCTTTTGCGGGATCCAGGCCTGCTCCAGATGCGATGCGAATGGCACGGCAGAGAACGTCCCGCCGATCCGGCGCACCGGACCTTTTAGCTTGTCCCAGCATTTTTCCTGGATGTTCGCAGCGATTTCCGCGCCGGTTCCGAAGGGGCGAACCGCTTCGTGCAGGATCAGCGCGCGGCCGGTTTTGTTAACCGATGCAAGCACCGTGGCCTCATCATAGGGCGCGATAGTGCGCAGATCGATGACCTCTACGCTGATGCCTTCTTTGTCGAGCTCGCCAGCCACTTCCAGCGCATCCAACACGGTACGGCCATAGGTGATGAGGCTGATATCGCTGCCTTCCTTAGCCACAGCCGCCTTGCCCAAAGGCACACGGTAGCCGGGGCCAGGGTCTTCCGAAGTCAGGCCATAGCAAAGGATATTCTCGATAAAGACCACAGGGTCATTGGCGTCGATGGCCGAACGCATCAGACCGCGTGCATCGGCTGCGTTCGACGGGGTGACCACATGCATACCGGCGACATGGGCGAACCATGCCTCAAGCATGTCCGAGTGCTGTCCGCCAAAGCCCACACCCACGCCAGTGGTAGTGCGAATCACAATCGGACATGGCGTCTGGCCGCCTGACATGAAGCGCAATTTCGCGGCGTGATTGACGATCTGGTCCATGCACACGCCGACAAAGTTCATCAGCATGATCTCTGCGATCGGGCGTTGCCCGGCGAGAGCGGCACCCACCGCGGCGCCAATAATCGCGGTTTCGGAAATCGGCGTCGCACGGATGCGGTGCTCGCCGTATTTTTCGGTCAGGCCAGAGGTGATCTTGAACACACCGCCTCCTTGCTTGGCGGCCACATCTTCACCCAGGCAGAACACGCCGTCATCTTCGGCCATCGCCTCGTCAATCGCGAGGTTCAGAGCCTGCGTCATGGTAATCTCAGCCATTACGCCGTCTCCTCAAGCACGTCTTTGTAGATTTCATCAGTGTCCGGCAGCGGCGCATCAAGCGCGTGCTGGACCGCTGCGTCAATTTCCGCATCGATATCAGCCACGATCTTGTCGAGCTCTTCCTCGGTGAACTGCCGCTCAAGCATGACTGCACGCAGTTTGGGCAACGGATCTTCGCGCTTCATTTCCTCGATATGCTCTGGCGGCATGTAAGAAAAATCCGAGCCGAAGAAGTGACCCATCATGCGGTAACACATGGCCTCCACCAGCACTGGCCCCTTGCCCGAGCGGGCATGCGCAACCGCCTCTTCCATCGCAGGGTAGATCTGGTTCACATCATTGCCGTCAACCTTGATCCCTTTCATGCCATAGCCGGCGGCGCGGCTGGAAATGTCGGGGCTGTCGGTGTGATCGGCATAGGCAGTATGCTCGCCATACCGGTTGTTCTGGCACAGGAAGATGACAGGCAGCTTGTAGAGCTGCGCCATGTTCATAGCCTCGTGAAAGCCGCCGATATTGGCGGCGCCATCACCGAAGCTGACCAGAGTTACACGCCCGTCACCATTATTCTGGCTCGCCATTGCAAGGCCATTGGCAATCGGCAGGCCGGAGCCGACAACACCGGTCGTCACCATGATCCCGGTGTCGGGATCGGTGATATGCATGGTGCCGCCCTTGCCTTTGCAAGTGCCCGTTGCCTTGCCAAGGCATTCTCCCCACCATTTCTCGATCGGGATGCCTTTGGCGGTCTGCTCGCCCTGTCCGCGATAGGTGCAGACGACGTAATCGTCTTTCTCCAGCGCAGCCATGGCGGCGGCGGACACAAGTTCCTGCCCGCGCACACAGTAATACATCACGGCAACCTTGCCTTGCATCAGCAGCTGGCGGAATTTTTCATCCGTGCGGTTCACCTTCATGGTGCGGGTGTAAACATCGAGCAGCTTGTCGCGGTCTATCTCAGCCATAATTTGGCCCTTCCTGTGCGGTGATTGGATTAAAACTGGACGCGCTGCGTAAAGCCGCCATCGACGACGATGTTTGCCCCGGTCATGTACGGCACCGCCGGGCTGGCAACGAAGACGACCGCTTTGGCCACTTCTTCGTCATTGCCGAACCGACCCATTGGCATTTTGGCGAGTGTCGCATTGAACAGCTCTGGCATCACGCCTTCGATCACTTCCCAATTGCCGCCGGGGTAATATATCGCACCCGGGCTGACGCAGTTTACTCTGATGCCCTGCGGCGCGAGAGCTTGTGACAGTTGAGATCCATGTGTGATCAGCGCGGCCTTCAGCGCGTTGAACGCTTGCGGCGCGACAAAAGTCTCTAGCGCGGCGGTCGATGACATCAGAACAATCGAGCCGCTGTCTGATTCAGCCAGATGTGGGGTCAGCACTTCGATGGCGTGGACCGCGCCCAGAATGTCCATATCAAGGCCGTTCTGCCAATCTCCGGTGCCGCCTGTTCCGGAAGAACTGGCCATGTGCACGAAGATATCGCAGCCGCCCAGCGCCTCTGCCGCGTCGGCAACCCATTTCTTATAATTGTCCGCGCCGTCAGCCATATCGACAACTGAACCATGCACTTTGCCGGAGCCAGCCGCATCAATCTCTTTCGTCGCAGCTTCAATCTTGTCTTCCTTGCGGCTCATGAAAGCAACGTCCGCGCCTTCAGCAGCAAACAATTTGAGCGATGCGAGGCCCAGCCCATGTGCACCGCCATTCATGATGACTTTCTTGCCCTTTAGTCCGAGATCCATCGCTTAATTCTCCCAACTGATTGATTGTTGAGAATGCGATAGCGAAGGCCGCCAAGCGCAGTAATCGTCAAAAGTGTTGGGGGCGGGGCCGCAATGTCGCAACAATTGCCGCTAGGGCATCCTAGATCGCGCGTGCTCAGGATCAAATAACTGCCATTTGGCCTTTAAGCATGCACATTCACGTGCCACAATTGAGGTGCAACAACGACTCGTTTTGAGAGAGGGTTCTGATGAATCTGGAATTCACAGCAGAAGAAATCGCATTCCGCGAAGAAGTGCGTAGCTTTATCGCGGAGAACTATCCCAAGCATCTGGGTGATACCGGATTGCGCGAAGATCTCGCGCCGGAAGACTTCGTCGCCTGGCACAAGGTTCTGGGTGAAAAGGGCTGGTCCGTCCCAGCGTGGCCGGTGGAATATGGCGGCACCGGCTGGACCCCGACGCAGCGCTACATCTGGTCAGAAGAGAACGCGCGCGTCAACGCCTTGATGCCGCTGCCATTCGGTGTCTCAATGGTCGGTCCGGTGATCTACACCTTTGGCAATGAAGAGCAGAAGGCGCGTCATCTGCCCGGCATTCGCAGCGGCGATGTATGGTGGTGCCAGGGCTATTCAGAGCCAGGTGCTGGTTCGGACTTGGCTTCACTCAAGACAACCGCGGTGCGCGATGGCGATCACTATGTGATCAACGGGCAGAAGACGTGGACCACGCTGGCGCAATATGCCGATTGGGGCTTTTTCCTTTGCCGCACTGATCCGGATGCCGCCAAGCCGCAGGAAGGCATCAGCTTCATCCTGATCGACATGAAAACACCGGGCGTTGAAGTGAAGCCGATCAAACTGATCGATGGCGGCTATGAGGTCAATGAAACCTGGCTGACCGATGTGCGTGTGCCGGTCGAGAATCTGGTCGGTGTAGAGAACAAGGGCTGGACCTATGCCAAATTCCTGCTTGCGCACGAACGCAGCGGTATCGCCGGTGTTGCGCGTTCGAAGCGCGGGGTTGAGAAGCTGCGCGAAATCGCAGCGAATGAAACAATCGATGGCGAACCGCTGATCAGCGATTTCAATTTTGCACGCAAGGTAAGCCAGTTGGAGATCGATCTGGCCGCACTGGAAATCACAGAGCTGCGCACGCTGGCCGGCGAACAAGCGGGCAAGGGCCCTGGCCCGGAAAGCTCGATCCTCAAGATCAAGGGGACAGAAATCCAGCAGCGCCTGACCGAGCTGACATTGGAAGCCGTCGGCAGCTATGGCACGCCGATGTATGGCAGCATTGCCGATACCGGATCGAATGAATATCCGATCGGGCCCGACTATGCGCAGCATTCAGCCGCGACCTATTTCAACATGCGCAAGACATCGATCTACGGCGGATCAAACGAGATTCAGCGCAACATCATCACGAAAATGATCCTCGGCCTTTAATACCATAGCGATACGCGGAGAGAAACACGTGGATTTCAATTTCACCGAAGAACAGGAAATGGTGCGCGACGGATTGTCGCGACTGATGCGCGAACAATATGGCGCAGAGACGCGCCGCGAAGTGATCGCAAGCGAAACCGGCTGGCGCCCCGAAATCTGGGCGCAGCTTGCTGAGTTGGGTATCCTAGGCATGCCGTTTTCAGAGGAAGATGGCGGCTTCGGCGGCGGCGCGATCGATTCGATGATCGTGATGGAAGAGTTCGGCAAAGGCCTGGTGGTCGAGCCATTCGTGCCCACTGTTGTGTGTGCTGGCGGATTCTTCAAACATGCGGGTACAGCGGCGCAGAAGGAAGAACATATCGGTGCCATCGTCTCTGGCGAACGGATTTACGCCTTCGCCTATGCTGAACCGCGCGGGCGCTATGATCTGGCGGATCTGCAGACGACTGCGAAGAAAGACAGCGACGGCTATGTCCTCAATGGGCACAAAGCAGTCGTGATAGCGGCACCTTGGGCGAGCCATCTGATTGTCACTGCGCGCACCAGCGGGGAACGCCGCGACAAGGACGGCATCTCTGTATTCGTGCTCGACAAGTCAACCGATGGCGTGGTCACTCGCGATTACGAAACTGTCGACGGTCGCCGCGCGTCGGAAGTATATTTCGAAAATGCAAGCGTGCCCGCTGACGCGCTGATTGGCGAAGAGGGCGGCGCTTTGCCACTGATTGAACGGATCACGGATGAAGCCATCGCCGCGCAATGCGCGGAGGCATGCGGCGCAATGAAAGTCGCAAATGCCATGACGCTGGAATATTCGAAGCAGCGCAAGCAATTCGGCGTGCCCATCGGCAAGTTCCAGGTGCTTCAGCACCGCATGGCGGACATGTTTACGGAGTATGAGCAGTCAGTTTCGATGAGCTATCTGGCAACACTCAAACTCGACGCGCCCGAAAAAGAACGCAAACGGACTGTATCCGCCGCCAAGGTGCGCGTCGGACAGGCCGCGCATCATATCGGGCAGGAAGCGATCCAGATTCACGGTGGTAATGGTATGACCGATGAATACGCCATAGGTCACTATTTCAAGCGCCTTACGATTTTCGATTCCGAATTCGGGAATATCGACCATCACATGAAGCGGCATATAGCACTCGCTTCCTAGGTCGATGTCTGTGATTGGGGGGTGAATGGTGCCACGAGAGAGAATTGAACTCTCGACCTCACCCTTACCAAGGGTGCGCTCTACCACTGAGCTACCGCGGCGCCTGTTCAAGACGCGCGCCTATTGTCTCGTGCGCGCCCATTGTCAAGCCATGCTTGATGTGGGCATCACTTAGATGCAATGCGTTTCGTATGAGTGAAGATGCAGACAAGAATATGTCGCGTGAGGAGCGATTGGCGGAAAAATTGCGCGAGAACCTGCGCCGCAGGAAATCTCAGGCCCGCAAAATGACCGAATCACGCGGGGAAACGCTTCCCAAAGGCGAACAGGGAAGCTAACGAGGCGTGCTCCTGAGACCTTGCGGAGCAATCATGCTAAAATTGATCCTTGTTCGCCATGGCCAAAGCCAGTGGAACCTCGAAAATCGTTTCACCGGTTGGTGGGACGTCGACCTGACCGACAAAGGCGTTGAAGAGGCGATGGCGGCAGGTGCGTTGATGCAGGACAAGGGCGTATTGCCCACACGCGCCTTCACCTCGTTACAGACCCGCGCGATCAAGACGCTGCATCTGGCGCTGGGCGTGTGCAACCGGTTATGGATCCCTGAGACCAAGGACTGGCGCCTGAACGAGCGCCACTATGGCGGGCTGACAGGTCTCAACAAGCAGGAAACGCGCGAGAAGCATGGCGATGAGCAAGTGCATATCTGGCGCCGCAGCTTTGATGTGCCGCCACCGCCAATGGAGCCGGGCAGCAAGTATGATCCCGGTGCCGATCCGCGCTACGAAGGCATCGATGTACCTTACACCGAAAGCCTGAAGCACACCATCGAACGTGTATTGCCTTATTGGGAAAGCGATATTCTGCCGGTGCTGGCGAGTGGTGAAACTGTGATCATTTCCGCACATGGCAACAGCTTGCGCGCATTGGTAAAGCATCTCTCGCAAATCTCGGATGAGGACATCACCGGGCTGGAGATTCCCACCGGCCAGCCGATCATCTATGACTTTGACGACAACATGGTGCCGAGCGAGCGGTACTATCTGAAAGACAGCTGAGAAAAGCGAGACATATGATGGGGGGCAAGGTCGCAATCATTATGGGCAGCCAGTCAGACTGGCCGACGATGAAGCGTGCTGCAGAGGTACTGGAAGAGCTTGAAGTCGAGCACGAGGCGCGCATTGTTTCCGCACACCGCACGCCCGACCGGATGAGCGCCTTTGCCAAGGGCGCAGAGGGCGAAGGGTTCGATGTCATCATCGCGGGCGCAGGCGGCGCTGCACATCTGCCTGGCATGGTAGCGGCGATGACGCATCTGCCGGTGTTGGGTGTGCCGGTGCAATCCAAAGCTTTGAGCGGGCAAGACAGCTTGCTTTCGATCGTACAAATGCCGGCCGGCATACCCGTCGGCACGCTCGCGATTGGCGAAGCGGGCGCAACCAATGCCGGGCTGATGGCGGCGGCGATCCTCGCACTACAGGATGAAGATTTGTCCGAACGCCTGCAGGATTGGCGCGCGGCGCGCGGCGCGGCGGTGGCGGAACGTCCGACGAACTGATGCCAAGTGCGACAATGATCAGGCCCGGCGGCACTATCGGTATCTTGGGCGGCGGACAGCTGGGCCGCATGATGGCCATGTCAGCCGCACAATTGGGCTGCCGTGTAATCGGCTATTCCCCACCAGGGGACAATGTCGCCGCTGAGGTGTGCCATGACTTCTTCGAGAACGGGTGGGGCGACAAGGCAGCACTCGCGGCATTTGCGTCCAAATGCGATGTCGTGACCTGGGAGTTCGAGAATGTGCCGTTGAGCGCGGTGGCCGCGATCCCGGATAACCTGCTTGTCCCGCATCCGCGCGCGCTAGAGACCGCGCAAGACCGCTTGAAGGAAAAACGCTTTGTCGAAGGGCTGGGCGGCAAGCCTGCACCATATGCGCCGGTCGATTCCGAAAGCGATCTGGCGGCGGCAGTGGAGCGGATTGGTGCGCCCGGGATCCTTAAGACAGCACGTGACGGCTATGATGGCAAAGGGCAGTGGCGCATCGCCTCCGCGCGCGATGCGGAAAGTTTCCGCTTTCCCGGCAAGCCATACGTTTACGAAGGCATGGTCGAGTTCGACGCGGAATTTTCCGTGATTCTCGTGCGTGATGCTGACGGCGAAGTGCGCTTTTGGGATTCGACCGCGAATGTGCATTCTGGCGGCATGCTGGAAACTTCGACACTGCCAGCAGGGGAAGCTGTCGAAGCACAGGTCCAGCAAGCCCGCGAGATCGCCCGGCAGACCGCCGAAGCGTTGAACTATGTCGGCGTATTGACGCTGGAATTCTTCGCCACGAAATCAGGCCCTGTGTTCAACGAGATGGCCCCGCGTGTGCACAATTCCGGCCATTGGACGATCGAAGGTGCGGCCACCAGCCAGTTTGAAAACCATATCCGCGCGGTTTGCGGTTTGCCCTTGGGATCAACCGAAACACGCTTCGCGAATATCGAGATGCGCAATATCGTAGGCGAGGATGCGCTCACCGCCTACGACATCCTTGGCGAGGATACCGAGGCGCATCTGCATCTCTATGGCAAGGCCGAAGCACGCGAAGGGCGCAAGATGGGCCATGTGACTCGCGTGAGCGGTTCGCGAGGCTGATCCGTGGAAGAAGGGCTGTTCCTGATCTATGCGCGCGCCGCAAACGGCACGATTGGCAAGGACAATACACTGCCATGGCACCTGCCAGCTGACCTCAAACGGTTCAAAGCGCGCACGATGAACAAGCCGATGATCATGGGGCGCAAGACCTTCGAAAGCTTGCCGGGCTTGCTTCCCGGTCGCCGGCATATTGTGCTGACTCGTCGCGAACGGTGGGGCAGCGAAAGTGCTGAGGTGGCGCGCAATGTCGAGCAGGCGTTGGCGATGGCGCGCGAGAACAACGAAACCGGGGAGATTGCTGTCGTCGGTGGCGCAGCGATCTACGACGTGTTCCGTCCGATCGCCGAACGGATCGAACTGACGCAGATTCACGCCGAATTCCAAGGCGATACCTTCATGAAACCAATCGGCTCAGAATGGGAAGTCGTCGCACGCGAAGACTTTCCAGCTGACGGCGATTTGCCAGCCTATTCATTCGTGACCTACCACCGCCGCGAGGAGGAGGGTTGATGCGCTGGCTCGATCACCGCGAGACTGTGCCGGATGCGCTGCGCGGCGCTATCATCGCGCTGGGCAATTTCGATGGTTTTCACAAGGGGCACCAAGCTGTTGCCGGAGAGGCGATCAGCTGGGCGCATGCAGAGGGCCGTCCTTCGATCATCGCGACCTTTGACCCGCACCCGGTGCGTTTCTTCAAGCCCGATGTTCCGCCCTTCCGGCTAACCACGCTGGAACAAAGGCAGGAACTGTATCTGGCCGCAGGCGCAACCGCGATGCTGGTGTTCCATTTCGATAGCGAGCTGGCTGGCACCAGCGCGGAAGACTTCATAACAGAGATCCTGATAGATCGGTTCGGCGCGCATGGCGTAGTGACCGGGGGTGATTTCACTTTCGGTCAGGGTGCGAAGGGCAATGTAGAGCTATTGCGCAGCTTTGGCGGCGCCAACGGCCTGCAAAGCCGCGTCGTCGATGTGGTTGAGGACGACAGCGAAACTGTTTCTTCCAGCCGCATCCGCGAAGCTTTGCGCGATGGTGACCCGCAACTGGCGGCCAAATTGCTCACCCGCCCGTTCGCAATCAGGGGCATCGTGGAACACGGGGACAAGCGCGGGCGCGAACTGGGCTATCCGACCGCCAATCTGGTGATCGACAATTACCTGCGCCCAAAATACGGCATCTATGCGGTGACCGGTCGTATTTTGAGCACCGGGGAGATGCTCGAAGGCGCGGCAAGCGTGGGCATTCGCCCGCAGTTTGAGCCGCCCAAGGAGCTGCTCGAGCCCTATTTCTTTGACTTCTCGGGAGACCTCTACGGGCAAGAGATCGAAGTGGCATTTCACCACTTCCTGCGCGGTGAGGCCAAGTTCGACAGCCTTGATGAATTGACCGCGCAGATGGAGAAGGATTGCGCCGAGGCGAAGAGGCTTCTAAGCGCGCGCAACGATGACTGAAAAGCGCGACTATAAAGACACTGTCTTCCTGCCGAAGACTGATTTCCCGATGAAAGCCGGCTTACCTCAAAAGGAGCCGGGCATTCAGGCGCGCTGGCATTCAGAGGATCTGTACAATCAGATGCGCGAGAGCCGCGCGGGTCGTGAGAAGTTCATCCTGCACGATGGCCCGCCTTACGCGAACGGCGATATGCATATCGGCCACGCGCTCAATCATATCCTCAAAGACATGGTCTGCCGCACGCAGAACTTGGCGGGCAAGGATGCGCCCTATGTGCCGGGCTGGGATTGCCACGGCTTGCCGATCGAATGGAAGATCGAAGAGCAATACCGCAAGAAGAAGCTCGACAAGAACGCGGTCGATCCCAAGGAATTCCGCGCGGAATGCCGCGCCTATGCGCAGCATTGGGTCGATACGCAGCGTGAGCAGCTGAAGCGGCTGGGTATCATGGGCGATTGGGACAATCCCTACCTCACCATGGATTTCGCGGCCGAAGGCACGATTGTGTCCGAGCTGCTGAAATTTGCGGAGAGCGGCAATCTCTATCGCGGGTCAAAGCCGGTGATGTGGAGCCCGGTGGAAGAGACCGCGTTGGCCGAAGCCGAAGTTGAATATGAAGATCTGACCGACAGCCCGCAGATCGATGTGGCGTTCGAGATTATCGAGAGCCCGATCAAGGAACTGATCGGCGCGCATGCGGTGATCTGGACGACCACGCCCTGGACGATCCCGGTCAACCAGGCTTTGGCCTATGGGCCGGATGTTGAGTATGTTCTCTTGAATGCCTGCTTTATGCCAGAAGAGCAGGCTCGAGATGATGAAGATTCCGGCTATCGCTTCTACCTTGTTGCTCGTGCGCTAAAGCAGCAGTTCTTGGACCGAAAGCTCGAAGAAATTCGTCGTCTCCAGAATGATACAGGCGCGACATCCTGCTACGATATTGATCAGGAAATCGGGATCAAAGGCTCAGAACTAGCCGGAACCAAAGCCCGCCACCCGATGCACAAACTCGGCGGATTTTACGCGACGCCGCGCCCGTTCCTGCCCGGAGATTTCGTCACCACCGATAGCGGCACAGGCCTTGTCCATATGTCGCCCGACCATGGCGAGGACGATTTCGCGCTGTGCAAAGCGCACGGCATCGAGCCCGTGTTCGCGGTGATGAATGACGGGCGTTATCGCGATGACTGGCTGTGGCTGGGCGGCAATGATGATCGCCGCCGCAGCGTGATCAACAAGCCGTTCAATTCGCCCGAAGGCCCGATCTGCAGCGATTTGCGCGAAGTGGGCGCGCTGCTTTCCGCCTCCGCCGATTACGCGCACAGCTATCCGCATTCCTGGCGCTCCAAGGCCAAGGTCATCTATCGCTGCACGCCTCAGTGGTTCGTGCCGATGGACAAGGACTTGCCTTGGCTCGAGCCCAAGAGCGCCGAAGACAAGAGCTGGGAAGGCGAAGGCGGCGCCATCGATCCGTCTGAAGAGACAATCTGTGCTGCCCCCACATTGCGCGAACGCGCGATGGAGGAAATCGCCCGCGTCCGCTTCGTTCCAGAGAAAGGCCGCAACCGCATCGGCAGCATGGTGGAGGGCCGCCCTGACTGGGTGCTGTCTCGCCAGCGTGCCTGGGGTGTCCCGATCACGCTGTTCGTCAATCGCGAGAGCGGCGATTACCTGCGCGATGAAGCCGTGAATGCACGCATCGTCGCCGCCGTGCACAAGGAAGGCGTCGACGCGTGGGAAGAGGCGCGCGCGCAGGAATTCCTCGGAGCCGATTACAACGCCGACGACTTCGAGATGGTCACCGACATCTTGGACGTGTGGTTTGACTCGGGCTGCACGCACAGCTTTGTGCTGGAAAGTGGCAAATGGCCCGACCTGCAGTGGCCCGCCAATCTCTATCTCGAAGGCAGTGACCAACACCGCGGCTGGTTCCAGTCTTCGCTACTCGAAAGCTGCGCGACCCGCGGCCGTGCACCTTACGACCAAATCCTTACCCACGGCTTCACCATGGATGCCAAGGGCAAGAAGATGTCGAAGTCGCTCGGCAACACCATCGACCCGCTAAAGGTGATGGAGCAATATGGCGCGGATATCATTCGCCTGTGGGCGCTGTCGGTCGATTTCACCGAGGATCACCGCATCGGCGATGAAATCCTGAAAGGTGTGGGCGACCAGTACCGCAAGCTGCGCAATACGTTCCGCTATCTGCTCGGCGCGCTTGACGGCTTTGTTGGCGATATGTGCGATGCCGGAGAAGTGCCGGAGCTGGAGCTCTATGTGCTGGCGCTGCTGGCGGATCTCGACGGCAAGCTGCGCAAGGCGGTCGATGATTACGACTTCAACGCCTACACGCGGCTGCTGGTCG
The DNA here is from genome assembly GCF_030284385.1 of Altererythrobacter rubellus. Classification (NCBI taxonomy): domain Bacteria; kingdom Pseudomonadati; phylum Pseudomonadota; class Alphaproteobacteria; order Sphingomonadales; family Erythrobacteraceae; genus Altererythrobacter; species Altererythrobacter rubellus. The sequence continues at coordinate 497,570 of NZ_CP127221.1, read as the reverse complement.
ATTTCTGCAATGAAGACTTGAGCGCGTTCTTCTTCGATATCCGCAAAGACACGCTCTATTGCGACGGGCCTGACTCGACGACGCGCAATGCCTATCGCACCGTGCTGGACCTGCTGTTCCATGCGCTGGTGCGCTATGCAGCGCCGGTGCTGGTTTACACCACAGAGGAAGTCTGGAGCACGCGCTATCCCGATGGCGGCAGCGTGCATTTGCTCGAATGGCCAGCGGTGCCGGGCGTGACCGCTGATGGTGAGCGTTGGGAGAAGCTTCGCGATCTGCGTGAGCGCGTGAACGAAGCGATCGAGCCACTGCGCCGCGAGAAAGTGATCCGTTCCAGTCTGGAGGCCGAAGTGAGGGTGCCTGCCAATGCGGTGCCAGAAGGCTTCAGCGATGCAGATTTGGCCGAATTGTTCATCACAGCGTCAGTCACGTGCAGCGATAGCGACAGTGTGACTGTCACCAAGACCAATCATCACAAATGCGGCCGTTGCTGGCGCTTGCTTCCCGAAGTTTCGGAAGATGGCGAGCTATGCGGGCGGTGCGACGATGCTGTCAGCCAAATGGACGCAGCGGAATGAACGAATTCCTCACCCGCAACCGCATGATCGGGCTTGGCATTGCCGCGCTGATCTTTGTCAGCGACCAGTTCATCAAATGGCTGGTAGATGGCCCGCTTGGCCTATCGCGCGAACTCGACAAGATGGATTTGCTGCCGTTCTTTGACCTCACACGGGTTCATAACCGCGGCGTTTCGCTGGGCCTGTTCGAAGCAACCAGCGAAGAAATGCGCTGGATCCTTGTGGGCGTGACTGCGCTGATCGCCATCGTCGTTGCTGTATGGATGTTCCGCGAACGATTGCTGGGTGACATTATCGGCCTAGGCATGATCCTGGGCGGCGCGCTGGGCAATATCGTGGACCGCACGCGGTTCGGCTATGTGCTCGACTATGCCGATTTTCATATCGGGGATTTCCGCCCATTCCTCATTTTCAATGTCGCTGATGCCGCTATCACCATCGGCGTAGTGATAATCCTTGTGCGAAGCTTCTTCGTAAGCGACAAGGAACGTCAAGCTGAACAAATTGCTGAAGAAGGGCCGCGTGCGCGGCCCGTGGAGTGAACACAATGCCTAGCCTAAAGACACCAATTCTCCTGATCGCGACCAGCGCCATGCTGGCCGGATGCGGCGGTGGCGGCTTTTTGAACCGCGAACGACCAGACGAGTTTGCTGTGCAACGTCAGGCACCTTTGGTGGTTCCGCCAGACTTCAATCTTGTTCCGCCAGCTCCGGGTGCACCGCGCCCTGGCGATGGCTCGACGCAAGAACAGGCGTTGGAAGCCCTGTTTGGTGGCCCTGCCCCGCGCAGTCAGGTAGAAACCAGCGCGCTGGACCGCGCGGGCACAGCGGCGCCCGGCATCCGCTCTTCAGTGGGTGACCCGCAGACCAATACGGTCGCCAAGGGCTCTGTTACGCGCGACATCATCGCTGCACCTTCAGGTGCAGGCGCATCAGCGACTGCCGTTATTCCTGGCTAATCAAGAGTTTGTCGATCCGGCGACCGTCCATATCGACAACCTCAAAGCGCCAGCCCTGATCGTGGAAATGATCTCCTGCGACAGGTAGCTGTTTCAGGACTGACAATACGTAACCGGCCGCAGTGCCGAACTCCCGGTTCACGTCATATTCGATGCCCAAACGGTCCGCGAGCGCATCGGCCGATAGCGATCCCGACACCAATAGCGATCCATCCTCGCGCTCGACCAGCAGCGGCGTATCACCTTCATCCTGATCGCTGGCAAATTCGCCGGCCATTGCGGTGAGCAGATCGACCGGTGTGATGATACCATCCAGATGGCCATATTCATCATGAACCATCGCCATTGCGACTTCAGATTGTTGGAGCACGCGCAGCGCGTCCATGGCATCAAGCTGATCGGGGACGACTTCCGCTTTGCGCATCAGCCGCTTCAAGGACACCTTCTCTCCCGCCACCAGCGCGCCAAGAACTTCGCGCACTTTCACAACGCCCAGAACATTGTCGGGCGATCCGTCCGCGATTGGCAGCAAAGAATGCGGGCTGTCTTCGATTGCCTGGCGGATCGCTGCTTCGTCCGCGCTGACATCGATCCAGTCGAGCTCAGTACGCGGCGTCATCAATTCGCGTACTGGCCGTTCTGCCAAACGCACAACACCGGTCAGGATCTGATGCTGATCTTCCTCGATCGTGCCTGAACGCGTTGCATCAGCGAAGATCATATGCAGTTCTTCAGCGGTCACAGACGACTGCCCACCCGGACGCACGCCCAGCAAACGAATCAGCAAACCAGACGATGTATCCAACACCCAGACGAGCGGCGCGGCAATTCTGGCCACAAGCGCCATAGGGCGCGACATTGCTACCGCGATCGGTACGGCATGCCGCAAGGCCAGCTGCTTGGGCACAAGCTCGCCTACCACGAGGCTGAAATATGTCGTCAGCGCGATCACAAGCGCAAACCCGGCATCACCGGCCCATTCAGGCGGGACGCCCAAGGCCAACATCCGCTCGCCCACTGGCCCGCCCAGACTCGCCCCAGAATAGGCACCGGCGATAATGCCCACCAGTGTGATCCCGATCTGCACGGTCGAGAGAAACTTGCCGGGATCAGCCGCCAACTGCAGCGCAACCTTCGCACCGGCCGAGCCTTTGTCTCGCTTGCCCTTCAGGCGCGCAGGCTTAGCCGATACAATCGCCAGCTCGGACATGGCAAACACGCCATTGAGCACGATCAGGCAAGCAATAATGAGGGCTTCAGGCCAAGGAAACGGTGTCACGCATAAACCGCTAGCACAAATCAGCGCGCTTGCCAGCTTCATTGCGCAGCAAGCCTTAAGCGCCTAGAAACTGTGGCATTAGCGATCTCTGCTTTGGGGGAAGTTCGGTCGCTGGGGGCCGATTCGGCAATCCGCCGATTTGATGCAGAGGAGAATCTTGATGAAAACATCACGAATTATGCTTTCGAGCCTGGCGGCGGCATCGCTGTTGGGCACCAGTGCCTGTGTCACGGACCCCAACACCGGCGAGCGCAAAGTCTCACGCACAGCCATTGGCGGTGTCGGGGGTGCAGTTCTGGGCGGGCTGCTTGGCGGCGCAATTGGCGGCAAGACCGGACGTATTGTCGGCGCGGTGGCTGGCGGCGCAGCGGGCGGTTACGCCGGCTACACAATGGATCAGCAGATCAAGGAGCTGAAAGAAGAGACCGAAGGCTCTGGCGTTGAAGTCACTGAAGTCGACAATGGCGAGGCGATCTTGCTCAACCTGCCTGACAATGTGACATTCGATGTTGGCAGCGCGACGCTGAACCCCGGCTTCCGTAGCACGCTAGACGGCGTAGCGGAAAATCTGGTGCAGTATCCCAACAGTCTGATCGATGTGTATGGCCACACCGACTCGACCGGTTCGGATGCATTCAACCAGACATTGTCAGAGCGCCGCGCGCAAACCGTTGCCAACTACCTTCAGTCGCGCGGCGTCTCGCAAGCGCGAATCCGCTGGCAGGGCTTTGGCGAGACTTTGCCGGTCGCATCGAATGACACTGCAGAAGGCCGCGCGCGCAATCGCCGGGTCGAGATCAAGATCATTCCGTTCGACGAACAGGATGTGCGGGAGGCGCAACCCCAGCAGAGTTACTAAGCCTACAGCTTTTGAAACAAGCGAAGGGCCGGCCTTAGCGCTGGCCCTTTGTTGTTGGGGCCAGTTCCGCTGCGCGATCCGCTAGTCGCGCGACTGCATCGCCATGAATCTCAGGGGCACAAACCAGAACGCCAAAGGCGCGCGGATCGCGTTTGTTGTAGGCGAGCGGCCCGCCGAAAGCGTCTGTGACTTCTGCACCGGCCTCACGCGCGATCAAGGTTGCCGCGGCAATGTCCCACTCATAGCCCCAGCGCAGCGTTGCGACCAGATCCGCCTCGTCCGCCGCAACCATCGCAATCCGCAAGGCAATCGAGTTTGGCTTGTCGACCATAACAAGATCGCTGTCTGCTTGCGGCAATTGGTCAATTGGAACGCGCGCACCCGAAAAAATGGCGCGCCGCGATGCGCGCAGTGCCGCTCCGTTGCACCACGCGCCTTTGCCTGCGACGCTTAGCCACTCTTCTTTGCGGGCAGGTGCGCACAACATGCCGATAAGCGGTTTGCCTGAGCTGACCAACGCTACCGACACACACCAGCCGGTGCGCCCGCGCACAAAATCACGCGTGCCGTCGATCGGATCAACCAACCAGATCAAGCCACGATTCAGGCGCTCGGGCGCATCTCCGGTCTCCTCCGACAGCCAACCGGCGGAAGGCAGCAACGCGCCCAGTTCGCGCTTCAGGAATGCATCAACCGCCAGATCCGCCTCGCAAACGGGCGATCCGGGTTCCTTCTCCCAACTGTCCAGCGCATGTCCATTACCCGGCCACAGATCACAAGCGATCCGGCCAGCTTCACGGACAATGGTTTCGAGGCGGTCGCTATCGATCAAGACTATGAATTACCCCTTAAATTGTCAGTCTTGGCACTGCACGTCCAAAGTCTGCTTTTCAAGGCGGCGAAACCATGCTTAGGCGCTTTGCGAAACATTCCAGCGGAAAGCCTCAAGCAAAGGAAACGGCCTCCCTATGAATATCCACGAATACCAGGCAAAAGAACTTCTCGCGAAATATGGCATTGGCATCCCTGCCGGCCACGCTGCGCTCACAGTTGAAGAAGCTGTTGAAGGCGCAAAGAAACTGCCCGGACCGCTTTATGTCGTGAAGGCGCAAATCCACGCGGGTGGCCGCGGCAAGGGCAAGTTTTCGGAGTTGGGCCCGGACGCAGGCGGCGGTGTTCGTCTGGCAAAAAGCATTGAAGAAGTCGAATCGCATGCCAAGGAAATGCTCGGCAACACGCTGGTGACCATCCAGACGGGCGACGCCGGCAAGCAGGTCAACCGCCTGTACGTTACCGATGGTGTTGATATTGCTAAGGAATACTACCTGTCGATGCTGGTCGACCGAGCATCGGGTCGCGTTGCGATGATTGTCTCGACCGAAGGCGGGATGGACATTGAAGATGTAGCGCACAATACGCCGGAAAAGATCACCACGATCACTATCGACCCGGCCCAAGGCTTCATGCCGCATCATGGCCGCGCGGCTGCCTTCGCACTCAAACTGACCGGCGATCTCAACAAGCAGTGCCAGAAGCTGACCAAGCAGCTCTACACAGCCTTTATGGATCTCGACATGGAAATGCTGGAGATCAACCCGCTGGTCGAGACCGAGGATGGCCAGCTGCTGGTGCTCGACACCAAGATGAGCTTCGATGGCAATGCGCTGTTCCGTCACAAGGATGTCGAAGAACTGCGCGACGTAACCGAGGAAGATCCCGCTGAAGTCGAAGCGAGCGAGTATGACCTCGCTTACATCAAGCTGGACGGCAACATCGGCTGCATGGTCAATGGCGCAGGACTTGCCATGGCGACGATGGACATCATCAAGTTGAACGGCGCCTTCCCGGCGAACTTCCTTGACGTGGGCGGCGGTGCGACAACCGAAAAGGTCACTGCGGCGTTCAAGATCATCCTGAAAGACCCGGCAGTCGAAGGCATCCTGGTCAATATCTTCGGCGGGATCATGCGCTGCGACACGATTGCGGAAGGTATCGTGATTGCGGCCAAGGAAGTCGACCTAAGTGTACCTCTGGTTGTTCGCCTCGAGGGCACCAATGTCGAGCAAGGCAAGGAGATCCTCGCCAATTCCGGCCTGCCGATCGTTCCGGCCGATGATCTGGGCGATGCCGCGAAGAAGATCGTGGCTGAGGTGAAGCAAGCGGCTTAAGCGTCAAATTCGCGAAGTATTTGAAAGGCCCTGCCGGCATTCGCTGGCGGGGCCTTTCTTTTGGGCGGCGCTACCGCGTCGGCCCGGGTTCAGGCAAAATTGGTGGAGCTCCGTCCATGTATGTCAGCCAGTTTTGCCAGATTGTGTACGTGCGCCGGTCGGTCATAGCGATCTTACAATCAAGAGCCATCGCGCCCCTTATTGTTCCACCTTTCCAATTCTCATAAACTGCATCGCATTCACTTTCACGATACGCGACAAAGGTGTCGTCGCCTGCCTTGATCTTAGCCACGAGAACCGATTCGTCTTTTGCCCGCTCAATCGCCGCGGCGAGGTAACGAGCGAGATGGCCGTCTGCACGCGTTAGAGTCGCCGCAAGGCATTCGTTTATTTCTACGGTGGAAACAGCATCGAGACAGCGCTCAATGGACGACGCACCCGGCCCCGCCATTCGGTCAAACCGAAAACTCAGCTCCCCACCGGATTGCATCCGTACAGCAGCCACCAGCCCTTCGCCCGGATTATCCGGATCGGCACAGCGCAGTGTCAGCGCGTTGAAATAGGCTGCACAAGGCTCGATAGCGACGAGGCGAAAGGTGAGCATATCATCCTTCTCTTCCCAGCCCGTCAAGTCGGCATTGAAGTGCTTTAGCTTGAGCGCAAGGCTGCCGTCCTGAGGCAGAATGTACATGTGCTCAGAGAACATGATCGCGCCTTCGGTTGTCTCCTGCACAAAGGCGCCCACCATCGTGCCGCCAATCGGCGATAGCCAGCTTTCCATAGCGGGCGCGCCTTGAATGCCTTCGCCTGCCCATTGACCCACGAGCCAGTCCAGCTGGCCGATTGTGGCAGGCGGTGAAACGAAATCCTTCTCGCCTATTCGCGTTTCCATCTGCGGTTCTTCGCTCGCTACAGGTGCGGCCGAAAGCGCCGCAGCCATAACCAGCATCATACGCTTGCTCAGTTTCATCGCCTTCTCCCGATCATTCCGCAGGCTATCCCTGACCAAATGGCTAGTCCAGCTCGGCGGAACGAATCCTTGACCTGAAGCGCTGAGACGGCGAGTGACAGTCGCGCATTTTTAGAGATTCTCGAGGCCTTGCCTGACTTGACGTTTACGTAAACGCAAGCTAGGTGAGCACCGCGCTATTCAAGAGGAAGGAAATCCCATGAAAATCCTCGTCCCCGTCAAGCGGGTGATCGACTACAACGTGAAGCCGCGCGTCAAGGCGGATGGTTCAGGCGTAGACCTGGCCAACGTCAAGATGAGCATGAACCCCTTCGATGAAATCGCCGTTGAAGAGGCGATTCGTATCAAGGAAGCTGGCAAGGCAGAAGAGATCATTGCAGTCTCTGTCGGCCCGGCCAAGGCGCAGGAAACGCTGCGTACCGCGCTCGCCATGGGTGCAGACCGCGCGATTCTGGTCGAGGTGGAAGACGGCGTTGATGTAGAGCCGCTCGCGGTTGCGAAAATCCTCAAAGCCATTGCTGAGGAAGTAGGCCCAGGCATCGTGATGCTCGGCAAGCAGTCAATCTCTGACGACAGCAACCAGACCGGTCAGATGCTCGCCGCCCTGATGGGCCGCCCGCAAGGCACCTTCGCCAATACCGTTGAGGTGGATGGCGACAGCGTGATTGTGAAGCGCGAGATCGACGGCGGTCTGGAAACCGTAAAGCTCTCGCTGCCAGCGATTGTTACCACTGACTTGCGCCTCAACGAGCCGCGCTATGCTTCGCTGCCGAACATCATGAAGGCGAAGAAGAAGCCGCTCGATACGAAGAGCCCGGCTGACTACGGCGTGGACATCACCCCGCGCCTCACCACCACCAATGTCTCCGAGCCGCCGGTTCGCCAGGCCGGTGAAAAGGTCGAAGATGTTGATGCTCTGGTCGCCAAAATCAAAGCGCTCGGCATCGCGTAAGAAACCCGGACAGGAAAGGTAGAAAGAACCATGAAAACTCTCGTTTGGGTCGAACACGACAATTCAAGCGTTAAGGACGCAACGCTGGCGGTGGTCACCGCTGCGGCAAAGCTGGGCGACGTGCATCTGCTGGTCGCGGGTTCAGGCTGCGCAAGCGTGGCAGACGAAGCCGCCAAGATCGCAGGCGTTGGCACGGTGCATCTGGCAGACGACGCAGCTTACGAGCACGCGCTGGCAGAGAATGTTGCGCCATTGGTCGCTGGCCTGATGGATAGCCATGACGCGTTCCTCGCGCCCGCAACTACGACGGGTAAGAACATCGCGCCGCGGGTCGCCGCATTGCTCGACGTGATGCAAATCTCGGACATTCTGTCAGTCGAGGGCGAGAAGACATTCACCCGTCCGATCTACGCAGGTAATGCGATTGCCACTGTGGAATCGAGCGATCCAAAGCTCGTCATCACGGTTCGCGGCACAGCGTTTGACAAGGCCGCGCCTGAAGGCGGCTCAGCCAATGTCGAAGCGGTTGGAAGCACAGGCGATGCAGGCACATCCAGCTTCGTCAGCTCCGAGATCGCCAAGAGCGAGCGTCCTGAACTGACCAGCGCAAAGGTGATCGTATCGGGCGGCCGCGCACTCAAGGACTCGGAAACCTTCGAAGCAACGATCACGCCGCTTGCTGACAAGCTGGGCGCTGGCATCGGCGCGTCGCGCGCTGCGGTGGACGCAGGTTATGTCCCGAATGATTACCAGGTCGGCCAGACCGGCAAGATCGTGGCACCGGAGGTCTACGTCGCGATCGGTATCTCCGGCGCGATTCAGCACCTCGCTGGCATGAAGGATTCAAAGACCATCATCGCCATCAACAAAGATGAAGACGCCCCGATCTTTCAGGTGGCGGACATCGGCCTTGTCGCTGACCTGTTCAAGGCTGTGCCGGAACTGACTGAAAAACTTTAGAACTACAGAAAACCTTAGGGTTGAATGGAACCTTCGGCGGGCTAGGAAGCACGTCGGAGGTTTTGTTTTATGCGCGCTTTGGGACTTGTCTTGGTAGCAGGATCAATCGGCATCGCCGCGCCTGCGACGGCTGATGACGACACGGTGATCCTTGAACCAAGCAGCTATTGGAGTGTGGATTTCGGCGAAGAGAAGTGTCGCCTGGCAAGGGCATTTGGCGAAGGTGAAGACAGACATCTGCTTTTCATTGAACAGGGTGGCCCAAAATCGAGCTTTGGATTCATGGCGATTGGACCGGCATTCGAACGATTCAGGCGGCCGGATCGCATAGAAATCCAGTTTGGTGGATTCGAACCAATGACCGATCAAATGCCGATGCTTGGGAACACTGAGGGTGTGGGTGCATCTCTGATCTTTTCCAACATGAACTTTAGGGTCAGGCCCGAAACCGAAGGCGACGCGGAAGAAGAACGGCGCAAGGCACCCTTGCCCCGACTTGATGTCGAAGCAGCCAATCAGATCGACTCGATTTCGGTGAGCTATGGCAAGCGAAATGTCGTATTCAATACCGGCGACCTCGGTGAAGCAGTCACGGTTATGAACGAATGTGCACTCAATTTCGTCGAAGCTTGGGGTCTTGACCGTGCGGCGCATGAAACCATGAGTCGATTGCCCAGATGGACGAATGAGCAGGCCGTTGTGCGGCGCATTAAAGCAACCTACCCGTTGCAAGCGCTACGGCGCGGTGAGAGCGGCATCATCCGTCTCCGGGTGACAGTGGAAGAAGACGGCTCCATCTCGGATTGTATCTTGGACAAGGCAACTATCGCGGAATCGCTTGACCCCCCTGCTTGTAGAGAAATGCGACGCGCCGAGTTTGAACCAGCTTTGGACAAGGGGGGCAATCCGATGCGATCTTTCTATCAGACCAATATCATCTATCGCGTTAGCTAAAGCGCAGCTCCGCTCACATCCACCCAATAATAAAGTGCAGCGTCATCCCCACGAGGCCACCCACGATCGTGCCGTTTATGCGGATGAACTGCAGATCGCGACCGACCGCGCTTTCGATACGGCCGGTAATGGTAACAGCGTCCCAACGCTTGACCGTTTCTGACACCAGCTGCACGATTTGCCCGCCATATCGGGTAGCAACGCCGACCATTGTACGGCGCGCAAGCCTGTTGATCTGAAGCTGCAAACGAAGGTCCTGCTGCATCGCGCTGCCCATCTCGCCGAGCAGCTTGCGCATCTCCTCGCCCAAAACATTTTTTGGATCACGCGCGCCGCGGATCAGCGATTGCCGGATACGCTCCCAAACACCCATCCACCAATCGGCCAGCGCGGGATTCTCGATCAGGTCACGCTTCATCGATTCCACCCGCTCGCGCGTTTTGGGATCATGCTGAAGATCGTTTGCGAGTTTTTCCAAGCCCTCTTCAATCTTGCTGCGAATTGGATGCTCGGGATCGACCAGAACTTCGGCCAGCAGTTTGTAAAGCCCATCGAGAACAGAGATGGAAATCCGCTCATCCAGCCCAGTCCAGCGCATCACGGCATTCGCGCGCAATTCGATGATATCACGGACCGTGCCTTCATTGTCTTCAAGCGTCAGCCCTGCCCAGCGGATAAAACCATCCATCAGCGGCATATGGCGCCCATCGGCAATCGCGCCCTCGAGCATGCGCCCGACGAGCGGTGATACATCGATCTTGGCAAATTGATTGCCAAGCCCCGCGCGAACCTGATTGCCCAAGCGATCCGGATCGAGCGATTCAAGTACTTCGGCGAGAAGTTCAGACACGCCGCCCGTCAGTCGTGAGGGGCCATCGCCCTCTTCAAGACTTGACCGGGGATTGGTGAGGTATTCGCCAACCGCCTTGGCCATATTCATGCCCGCCATGCGCCGCGCAACAACGGCGGGCGTGAGGAAGTTCTCGCGCAGGAATTGTGCCATGGTGTCCGCGATCCGGTCTTTGTTTTCCGGAATAATCGCAGTGTGCGGAATAGAAATGCCCAGCGGATGGCGGAACAGTGCGGTCACCGCGAACCAGTCTGCCAGTCCGCCGACCATGGCCGCTTCCGCAAAGGCATTGACATAGCCCCAGGCCCAGTGATCGCCCACCAGACCATGCGTGGTGAAGAACAGCACCGCCATAACGCCGAGCAGGCCTGTGGCCGTCCAGCGCATGCGCCGTGCGCGATCCGCCGTCAGCGGTTCGCCGCCGAACTTGTATGCGTGAGGTAGAGCGCTGGTCGCCATGATCAGCCGCCTAGCACAACTATTCGCAAATTACTCTGCAGGTTGCACCCCTGGAACAGCGTCGCCGCCGGTACCCTCGCCATGCTCGTCCGGACGATAGGTCAGGAACCGCTGGCGCATCCACGGGCCGATCCGTTTTTCCAAACCATCCGCCAGACTGAAACCCGCAGGCACAATCAGCAGGGTCAGCAGCGTCGACAGGATCAGGCCGCCGATCACCACGGTGCCCATCGGTGCGCGCCACGCGCCGTCACCTGTAAGCGAGATGGCAGTCGGCACCATACCAGCGGTCATGGCGACGGTCGTCATCACAATCGGCTGCGCACGCTTGTGCCCGGCCTCCATGATTGCATCGAGTTTACGCGTACCATTCGCCATCTCTTCGATCGCGAAATCGATCAGCAGGATCGAGTTCTTCGAGACGATGCCGAGCAACAGCAAGGTGCCGATCAACACCGGCATGGAGAGCGGTTGTCCCACCAGCCACACCAGGAAGATGCCGCCCAACGGCGCCAGCGCCAGCGAGGTCATGTTGACGAGCGGGCTCATCAAACGTTTATAAAGCAGCACCAAGACGCCGAAGACCAGCAATATCCCTGCGACAAGCGCAGCTGCGAAATTTTCGAGCAGCTCAGCTTGAAGCTCATCCTGGCCAACAGCATCGCGGATCACCCCTTGCGGCAAATCCTGCAATGTTGGCAGCGCGTTGACCAGTTGCATCGCATCGCCCCGCAGGACGCCGCTCGCCAAATCGGCGCCAACGAAAACACGGCGATTCTGGTTGTAACGTTGAATACGGGTTGGTCCTGCGCCGAAAGTGATGTCGGCCACTGTCCCAAGCGGTACAGACGTACCTGCATTGGTGGGCACTGGCATGTTCTGCAGCGTGGTAAGGTCACGGCGGTCCCCCTCGGGCAAACGCACGCGAATCGGAATCTGGCGATCAGATAGCGAAAATTTGGCAGAATTTTGCTCGATTTCTCCCATTGTCGCGATCCGGATCGTCTGGCTCAAAGCAACTGTCGAAATGCCGAGCTCGGATAGCAATTCGGTTCGTGGCCGAATGATTATTTCAGGGCGCGGAATATCCGCGCTGATCCGGGGTGCAACAATCTCGTCAAGGCCCTTCATCTCCTCGACCAAGCGTGCAGCTGTTTCGCTCAGCAAGACCGGATCCGAACCGGCCAGCATGATGGTCAAGGCACGGCCGCTGTCGTTGCCGCGGCCGGGGCCATTCTGGTTCTGGAAGCGAACGCGCGCATCGGGAATGCGCGCTAAAATAGGTGACATTTCGCGCTCAAACTCGATCGAGCTGCGCTCACGGTCATCCTTCAAAGTGATGTAGATCGTCGCCTGGCCTTGTTGCACACGCTCCAAAGCGCGAAGCACTTCCTGTTGTTCGTAAAGCAGATCAGCAACTTGCTCGGCTACTTGCTCGGTGGTCTCTAGAGTGGTGCCTGGCACCATTTCGATTTCGATCTGCGCATTCTCGTCATCAATTTCCGGTTCAAGTTGGAAAGGTGTCTGCCCAAACAGCAAAACGGTAAGCAAGAAAGAGAAGTAGCCGAGGCCCAACATCCAGACGCGGTGATCGAAGAAGCGGGCGTAAAGATATTGCCATGTCTTAGCTAAGCGAGTTCCGAACAGGCGCGTCGCAACACCAAGCAAACCAAATATAAGGAGCAACGCAACGAAGCCAACGGCGGTCGCGATAGCAAGTTGTAGGATGAGAATTGGTCGCTGGATCCAGCCGTAGAAGAATGAATGTTCGCCTCCGGTAAGTCCACCGGCAATTGTCGAGGCGACTTGCAAACCATCCATCGCACCAAACGAGGCAAAGACCGCTATGCCCGACGTCACCAAGAGAACTGGAATCAGCAAAAGAAACGCGATTACATAGAGCCAACGACGCTTTGGTCCTGGCAATCCCTCACGCCGCGCATGCATCGTACCACGGTTCAGCGACCAGCGCAGGACCTGCATATAGCGGTCCATCCACTTGCCTTCACCATGCGCGGCATGGCCCTTTGCCTCCAGGAAATAGGCCGCCAGCATCGGCGTGATCATACGCGCAACGGCCAGGCTCATCAGCACCGCGATCACAACCGTCAGGCCGAAGTTTTTGAAGAACTGTCCGGTCACGCCCGGCATAAGGCCAACCGGCAGGAACACCGCCACGATACAGAAACTGGTGGCCACAACCGGCAGCCCGATTTCATCCGCCGCATCAATCGAAGCCTGATAAGCAGACTTGCCCATCCGCATATGCCGCACGATATTCTCAATCTCCACAATCGCATCATCAACCAGCACGCCGGCGACCAGGCCGAGCGCCAACAGCGAGAGGAAATTGAGGTTGAACCCAATCAAATCCATGAACCAGAATGTCGGGATGGCCGAAAGCGGGATAGCAACCGCGGAAATCATCGTCGCGCGCCAATCGCGCAGGAAGAAGAACACTACGATTACGGCCAGGATCGCGCCTTCGACCATCGCTGCAATCGAGCTCTCGTATTGGCTTTCAGTGTATTTGACCGTGTTGAAAAGCGGAATGAACTTCACATTCGGATTTTCGGCCTGAACCTCCTCGATCACAACTTTGGCCTGATCGAAAACGGTGACGTCTGAAGCACCCTTTGCGCGGGACATGAAAAAATTCACCACTTCCTTACCGCGCACCTTGCTGATCGAAGTGCGCTCGGAGAAGCCGTCGCGCACACGCGCTACCTCAGATAGCTTGACTGTGACACCGCTTGTTAGGCGGATCTGGCGTTGCGAAAGTTCGAATGCGGTTGCGTCATTGCCTAAGACGCGAACCGATTGCCGCGTTCCGCCAACCTCTGCCATGCCGCCCGCTGCGTCGATATTGTCAACGCGAAGTACCTGGTTGATCTGGCTTGCGGTGACGCCCAGGGATTGCATCTTTTGGAGGTCGAGCGTGACTTCAATTTCGCGGTTCACGCCGCCAAACCGGCCCACCTCTGCCATGCCCGGTATGGCGAGCAAACGCTTGGCGACAGTATCATCGATAAACCAGCTTAGCTGCTCGATCGTCATGTCATTGGCTTCAACAGCAAAAATGCCCAAGAAGCCGCCAGCGATATCAACGCGGCTGACGCGCGGTTCAAGAATGCCGTCTGGCAAACTGCCGCGTATTGTGTCGAGCGCGTTCTTCACATCCGCCACAGCGACATTTGGGTCTACGCCGATTTCGAACTCGACAAATGTGCTCGAGTTTCCTTCGCTGGCCGTCGAACTGATATTGCGGACGCCGTTGAGCGAACGAACTGCTGATTCGACCTGCTGGGTAATCTGGTTCTCAATTTCGGTGGGCGCAGCACCAGGCTGCGAGATGTTTACACGGACGCCGGGAAATTCGACGTCAGGATTGTTCACAATATCCAGGCGGTAGAAGCTAAGCATTCCTGCCAGTAGCAATGATGCAAACAGGACGAGAGGAATGGTCGGGTTACGGATTGACCATGCTGAGATGTTGCGAAAATTCACGAGGAGCCTTTCGCTTTATTTTTGTTGCAATTGCGGTGAGACCGATTCACCATCGGATAAGAAACCGCCAGCCCGCAAAACGACCTGCTCGGTGCCGTCGAGCCCGGATGCTATCGCAATACCAATGTCTGTTACAAGACCGGTTTCGACACGGCGGCGACGCGCCTTGTTGTCTTTGTCCACTATATAGACAAAGCTGCCTTCCTGATCGGAGAGTATTGCGGATTCCGGCAGCATCGGCGCATTTACGACACCGCTGCTGATTTCAGCTGTCGCGAAACCACCCGGACGCAATTCTGGCGAATAGGGCAGCGCGATACGAACGGTCCCCTGGCGCGTGCGTTCATCGATGAATGGCTCAATCTGCCAGATCTGGCCCTCGAATACATCGTCCGAACCGACGGGCTGAACCTTAGCCGGGCGCCCAACCGAGAGACGCACAAGTTCGCTGTCGCCAACCTGGGCATTGAGTTCCAGCTCGCCGCCCTTGGCGATACGAAACAGTGTGCCCGAACCGGCACTAACAGTCTGGCCAGGCTCGACATTACGCTCAAGCAAGAGGCCCGCGGCTGGCGCAATGATGTTCAGCCGCGCATTTCGGGCAAGCAATTCATTGTACTGCGCGCGCGTCACCGCAACGCGGGCCCGCGCTGCATCACGTGTCGCGGTCAGCTGGTCTACCTGAGCTTTCGAAACAAACCCGCGCTCGACCAGTTGTAGCGAACGATCGAGATTTGCCTGCGCCAGATCGGCATCAGCTGTGGCAACTTCGATTTGCGCCTCCGCGCTGCGCGCTTGTTGAGACTGAACCGAACGGTCAATCGAAGCAAGCACCTGACCGGCCTTCACCCACTGGCCCTGTTCGACAGGAACTGAGACAACGCGACCGCCTTCGCCAACCACACCAACCGGCATTTCCCGGCGTGCAGCCAGAGTTCCCGTTGCCACAAGCGAGCCGGTCATTTCTGTGCGGCCCGGCGCGATTACAGTCACACTAGGGGCCTGCGATCTGTCATCGCCCGCCCCTTCGCGAGCCGCATCTCCGCTTGTCAGGAAAACATACAGCGCGGCCAAGAGCGCAACGATCAATACGGTAGCCGCAATGATCCACTTCAAACGCGAGGGATGCTCGGTTTGACCAGAGAGATCATAGTCTGACTGGATAGAATCGATCGTCTCAGACTTGAAATTGGATTCATAATTCATGGCACTTCCCTTGCGCAAAGTGTATTATACGTATAACTCACCCTGCGCAATTTCCAATAAACGTGTCTATCCTGTGTCGCAATGTGCCACTCGACAAGCGACATAGTGTTACGACGAGGGGCTTCTAGATTCGTTCCCGCGCACACGAAAAATGCTAGGCTAATTGAACGGCCACGTTCATTAAAATCAACAATTTAGTGCTAGAATGCGGCTTAGCGCAGGCGTGCACACTGAATCAGATTCATGATGCCCATTGGCACGACGGCGCCTGCTAGGGCCGCAACAAGGCCAGTAATCGAGAATTCCAGCACGCTCTCGGAGATGTCGAGCAATGGACCGGAGAGGCTCGTCCAAGCAAGGCGAGCTATGCGGGTTCGCTGATCAGCGACAGAATCACAAACAGCGCGAGAAGGCTGTGCCTATTAGGCCGTGTGCGTATTTCCAGTGATTTGCGTAGTCAGTATTTGAGCTGACGCTCGTACAGAGCGCGGTAGTGCTGGACACGAGTCACCCGGAGGCCCTGCATGCCAGAGCGGTCTACGGCACGTTGCCATGAAGCAAACTCTTCCAGCGTCAGATCATAGCGATCAAGAACTTCATCGATTGTCAGAAGGCCACCGTTGACGGCCGCGACCACTTCCGCCTTGCGGCGAGCGACCCATCGCTTGGTCTCCGGCGACGGCAGATCATCTGTGGTCAGCGGCTCCCCGAGGGGGCCAATCACCTGAACCGGGCGAATTTCTTGGTTCTCAATCATTTATCTCTCTTGCTTCGCTTGTTCTCGCATCACAACCGTCAACGATGTCTTTGCCATGACAAGCTTTTCCCGCCTCTAAAGCATTAGCGCTAACGTCCCGTTTGCCTTGCTTGCCGAAAGCAAAATAGCCGGCGGCGGCATCTGCAAAGCTGGAAGTCATCAAGGTTGCTTCGCCAGACAGTTCATGGCGCAGATCACGCGCGGCATTGATCCGAGCAGTCAGCTCGTGCCAGCCGAATGCGCGCAGGGCTGTGCTCTGCGATGCGCCTTTGGTGGCAATGGGTGTGATTCGAGAATCGAACATCATGATCAGCGCTTTAAACCCAAGCTTCTCAAGATTAGGTAAAGCCGCGGTTTACCCTGTGTTTAGGATTAGGCCGCGCCCGGCAGTGTAATGTCAGATCACTGGAATTGAGCCACCAACACGTGTAGGGGCGCTGCCAATCATGACCATCACTATGGATCTTTCAGCAGGGTTGACGCCCGAAGCTTTGTTCGACTTGCCAAAACCGGCGAGCGAAAGCCGCATAGTTGTTGCTATGTCGGGCGGTGTTGATTCGTCTGTTGTGGCCGCGCTTGGCGCTGCGAGCGGTGCAGAAGTCATCGGCATCACATTGCAGTTGTATGATTATGGCGCGGCAACCGGGCGCAAGGGCGCTTGCTGTGCTGGCGATGACATTTCCGACGCGCGCAATGTCGCTGATCGTCTGGGCATTGCGCATTATGTATTCGATCACGAAAGCGCATTTCGCGAAGACGTGGTCGAACAGTTTGCCGATGAATATCTTGCCGGGCGCACCCCTGTGCCGTGCATACGCTGTAATATGGGGCCCAAGTTCACCGATCTTTTCAAGATGGCACGTGAGCTGGGGGCCGATTGCCTCGCCACCGGCCACTACGTGCGGCGACATATCGGTGCAGCAGGGCCGGAATTGCATCGCGCACTCGATCCGGCGCGCGATCAGTCATACTTCTTGTTCGCAACGACCGAAGACCAGCTCGACTATCTGCGCTTCCCATTGGGCGGCTTGCCTAAATCGCAGGTCCGCGAACTGGCTGAACAGGCTGGGCTGCGCAATGCCAACAAGCCAGACAGCCAGGACATCTGTTTTGTGCCGGACGGTGACTATGCCAAGATCGTGAAGAAGATGCGGCCAGAGGGCGGCGCTTCCGGTCCGATCGTCCACGCGCAAACCGGCGAGACGCTGGGCGAACACAAGGGCATTGTTCATTACACAGTTGGCCAGCGCCGCGGTCTGGACATTGGCGGACAGCCCGAACCGCTTTATGTGGTAGGGCTTGATGCGGCCAATCGTGCCGTCAAAGTCGGCCCTAAGATCATGCTGGCGGTATCTTCGGCGACAGTGATCGAGACAAATCGCATCGGGCCGCTGCCAGATGCGCCGCTGACGGCTAAAGTGCGCAGTCTGGCCAAACCTGTGCCGATTACTCTGGACGGGCCACTGGGAGACGGCGCCACCACGACGATCCGCTTTGCCAATCCCGAATTTGGTGTTGCGCCTGGTCAAGCTGCGGTGATCTACGCCGGAGAGCGCGTGGTCGGCGGCGGCTGGATCGAAAGCACAACTAGCGCGGCGTAGGCGCGCTTAGCTCTCCCATTTCTCCAGCACACAGCCATATCCTTCGCGGAACGAGGCTGTGTCATGGGAAATCAGCGGGAAACGCGCGGTAACCGATTGCGCAGCGACATCTTCGGTCAGCGTAACAAGCTCCATACCGGCCAGCTTGTCTTTCTCGCAATCTTCCAGATCGCGCCCGGCCACAAATCTGCACGAGCATGCCACACGCGCGGAATAGGCGGTCGCTGTTTGCGCATAACCCTGCGCTGGTTCGCGGAAATACCATCCGGCGGCTGCTAATACCGCCGCAAGCAGAAGCAATACGATCCAACCACGGCCAGATGATCGTGAGGCAGTTCGTGCGGAAGATTTTGCCATTGCCAATCCTATTGCGGTGCGCGAATTAGGCGCGATGAATATCAAGCGGTCGCTTCTCCCTATCGCCACTCTCGCTTTGCTGCCAGCCCTCACTTCGTGCGCGGATGTGCCACAAAAACCCGCCCCGCTCGACGAAGCCGCGCTTGCAGCGGTTACGCAAAACGCTGGCGCGCCCACTCAAGAGCTTGCGCGCGAAGTCGACGATCTGTTCTCTCGAGATGGGCTTGGCGAAACCCGCGCTCTTATTGTCATGCAAAACGGTGAGATCGCGGCTGAGCGATATGGTGAGGGGTACGGCCCAGACACCCGCATGATCAGCTGGTCGATGGCCAAGACTGTCTCTGCAATCATGATCGGCATGCTGGTGGCAGACGGCCGTCTGAGCTTGGATGAAAGCGCGCGGGTGGCGATGTGGCAGCGACCCGGCGATCCGCGCGGAGAGATCACATTGCGTCAGCTGCTGCAAATGCGCAGCGGCTTGCGCCACACCGAGGCGGGCGATCCCCCGTACCAGTCGAGCGAGGTGCGCATGTTGTTTCTGGATGGCCGGGACGACATGGCGCGTTGGGCCAAGGAGCAACCGCTTGAAGAAGAGCCCGGAGCAAAGTTTGAATATTCGTCCAACACCAGCGTCATCCTGGCCGATATTGCTGCCCGTGCACTTACGACCAGTGAGCATCCCGATGCGCGGCGGCAGGCTGTTGCGGATTTCCTGGAAGCCCGGCTGTTTGGCCCGCTGGGCATGGATAGCATGGTGCCGGAATTTGACGCCTCAGGCACATTGATTGGTGGATCGCTGATCCATGGCAATGCGCGTGATTGGGCGAAGCTGGGCGAATTCCTGCGGCGCAAGGGCTCGTCACCCGGCGGAGAGCAATTGGTCCCAAGCCGCTGGGTGCATGCCATGATCACATCAAGCCCGCGCAGCCCGCATTATGGCTTTCAGACCTGGCTCAATCATCCTCTCGATGATCCGGAGGCGGAGCACCCGCTATTCCCAGATCGTGCTCCGCACTCCATGTTCTCACTGATTGGCCACATGGGCCAATATGTGATTGTCTCACCCGAGCAGCACCTGACAGTCGTGAGATTGGGCCACTCCAATCGCGAAGAACGCATCGCCATGCTGCAGGAAGTGGCTGACGTGATGAAGCTCTACCCCGTCAGATAGCGTCAGGCACCTCTATACATCGGCCGCTCAGCACCACATGGTCGGCATCCATCCGGCAAACAAACACACCGCCACGCGCGCTCGCCTGAAAGGCATGCAGTTGCGACTTGCCAAATCTTTCAGTCCAATATGGGGTCAACACCGCATGGGCAGACCCGGTTGCCGCGTCCTCGCGCCCGGCATTTGAAAAAACGCGACTGGTAATGTCGGATTTCCTGCCCGGAAGAGATCCCGCGGCGCTGGCCGTAATCTGCACTTTGCCGCGTGTTTCCAGGCCGCTCATGCCCGGCTTCAACCCCGCAACCTGTTCAGGCCGGTCGTAAATCGCCAATGCATAGCCAGCGGGATTCCAGCGCAGCTCGCGCGGCTCTGCCCCCAACGCCGCAACCAGTTGGTGCCATTCGTGCGGCATTGTCGGCAGAGCAGGCAATGACAGCTCATAAGACGCGTCAGGCCCATTGCTCGTAATGCCCAGCACTTTGCCGGTTGCCGTATGCAGGTTCACGCTGTGGGTCTGCGTTTGCGAAAGCGCCGCATGCCCTGCGGCCAATGCACCATGGCCGCACAGAACGATCTCCTGTTCCGGACTGAACCAGCGCACATCAAATGCGTCTTGCGAATCCCGCGGGCGCAGAAATACGGTTGCAGGGGCGCCGATCTCAGTCGCCTGGGCCTGTAACACCGCGTCGTCGGGATAACTGTCCAGCTCTATGACAGCGGCGAGATTTCCGCGCGCATCCTCGCCTGCGAAGGCATCGATGAAAACAATCGTTTGGTGCATGGTCAGTTGCGTTCGGGCAATAGCTCTTCTGCGGCGGGCCCCTGTTCGTTGACCAGCCCGTTCGGATCGGGGTGAATCAACACTTCAACACCGGGAAATTCCTTTTCGATCCGCGCTTCGACCTCATCCATCATGTCATGCACTTCAACGATCGAGAGATGCGGATCCACGGCCATGTGAAACTGGACAAAGTCATCTGCGCCGCTGGTCCGCGTGCGCAAGTCATGCACGCCGCGGATGTCAGGATGCCGCGCAAGCACCGCGAGAAACTCGTCGCGCCGTTCTTCAGGCCATTCATGGTCCATCAAATGGTCAATTGCTTCGCCACCTGCGCGAAAAGCCCCCCAAGCAAGCCATGCAGCTATAGCCAGCCCGAATAACGGATCCGCCAGACTTAGGCCGAGGTATTGGTCAAGCACCAGCGCCACGATAACCGCCATGTTGAGGAACAGATCACTCTGATAATGCAGATGGTCCGTCCGGATCGCGATCGATTCTGTCTTGCGGATTACATGCCGCTGCCAAGCCAGCAGGGCAAAGGTCGCAAGGATTGCGATAACAGATACCGCAATCCCTTCCTCCGCCGCAGCGGTCTCTCCGCCCTCGATCAAGCGTGTGATCGCACGCAAGGCGATCCCGCCAGCAGACAGAGTGATCAGCATCACTTGGAAGACAGCAGCCAGCGCCTCTGCCTTGCCATGCCCAAAACGGTGGTTCCGGTCAGCGGGCTGGGAAGCAATCCACACACCGACAAGCGTCGCAATGCTGGCAATAAGATCCAGCGCCGTATCAGCGAGGCTGCCCAGCATTGCCGTGGAATCGGTTTTCCATGCCGCCCAAAGCTTCAACCCGACCAGAAACAGAGCTGTCCCGATCGAAGCGAAAGCCGCACTGCGGGTCAGCGAGGAACGGCTCATGGATACAGCAACGTGTTGGTCCAGCCGCCATCGACTGTACGGTCAAATTGGCGGCGATCATGCAAGCGATTCGCCCGATCGCGCCAGAATTCGATCCGCTGCGGCGCGAGCGTAAAGCCGGTCCAATGCGGTGGGCGCGGAACTTCGTCGGCCTCCTTGCATGCCTCTTCGAGCTGTTCGATCCGGCGGATATATGTGGCTCGGCTTTCAAGCGGACGCGATTGATCACTGGCGGCAGAGCCAACCTGGCTCACGAAAGGGCGCGAGTGGAAATAGGCGTCCGCCATTTCGGGCGAGACCTCGGTCAACGGGCCTTCGATGCGAATTTGGCGACGCAGGCTTTTCCAGTGAAACAGCAGGGAGGCCTGCATGTTGGAGCGGATTTCGCCGCCCTTGCGGCTGTGTGCATTAGTGTAGAAGGTAAAACCATCCGGGCCATGTCCTTTCAACAGCACCATACGCACCGAAGGCGCACCGTCAGGCGTGGCGGTAGCCAGCGCCATCGCATTGGGATCGTTAGGTTCCGACCCCTTCGCGTCCTCGAACCAGGCCTGGAACAGACCCATCGGATCCTTGTCAGCGATCTCGCTCAAGGCAAGCCGCGCTATTTGTTCTTCAGTCGGTTGTGGCACGATGATTTCCTACAGCATGGAACACTTGGAACGCAGTCCTATAGCCGAAAAATCGGGCTGTTCACCCCTTGAGATCGCATCATATCAAGAAAGGCGCGCAATGGATTGTCGGAAGTCATGGCCTGGCCCGTTTGGGAAATTGCGATTGGGTAGGAAAGCTTCGCGCTTGCACGCAAGCACTGTTGCACCTAGCTAACACGCCATGGCTATGTCTGATCCTTACTCCACCCTCGGCGTGGCGCGCTCTGCCTCTGAAGCAGATATCAAGAGCGCGTACCGCAAGCTCGCCAAGGAACTGCACCCTGATCGCAACAAGGGCAAGCCCGATGCATCCGAGCGCTTCTCGGACGTTACAAAGGCTTACGATCTGTTGTCCGACAAGGAAAAGCGGGCGCGGTTCGATCGCGGTGAGATCGATGCAGAAGGCAATCCCACAAACCCTTTTGCAGGCGGATTCGGCGGACGGCCCGGTGGCGGTGGCGGTGGCGCACAGGGCTTCCGGCCTAAGGATTTCGAAGGGTTCGGCACCGAAGGAGTGGATCTGAGCGATCTGTTTGACGGACTGTTCGGTGGTGGGGGCCAGCGCCGCAGTTCGGGACTGGGCGGCGGATTCGGCAGCCAGCAGCGACCGCCTCCGCAAAAGGGCCCGGACGCGCATTATCGCCTGACTGTGCCGTTCGTCAGCGCCGCGTCGCTTGAAGATCAACGGATCACTCTGGCAGACGGCAAGACAATTAGTGTGAAATTGCCAGCGGGTGTCGATGATGGCACGCAGATGCGCCTGAAAGGCAAAGGCAAGCCCGGTCCGGGCGGCAATGGAGACGGGCTGGTTATTGTCGAAATCGGCTCGCATCCATTCTATCACCGCGATGGCGACCACATCCGGATGGATTTACCGATCACGCTTGATGAGGCGCTGAACGGCGCAAAGATCAAATGCCCTACGGCAGACGGCCCTGTGATGCTGACGATCAAACCGCGCACCAATGGCGGCACGGTAATGCGCCTGAAAGGCAAGGGCTGGTCAACCAAGAGCGGCGGGCGCGGAGATCAGCTGGTCACACTGGAGATTCAAATGCCAGACGATGCAGACGAACTTTCCAAGAGGCTCGAAGGCTGGAAAGACGATAGCAATCCACGCACCAAACTAGGTATTTAACAGGTGAGCCTGGGTCATCTACCCGATCCCAAAGAGCGCGAAATCCACTCGTTTTCGCCGGAGACCCGACGACGCGAAGCACAGACCCTGAGAGGACCAGTGATGGAGCGGCTGGGACACAAGCTACGCGCACCTTCTGGAAATACCGCCTGATCTCTGCCGGATTTACGCTTGGTGCGGTCGTGTTGCTGGTCCTATAGTTGTTTGCGCAAGTGGACATCGGTACAGCAGAGCACATCATTGAAGTTCGCTTTCCCGAACTGGCCTGATCAATGGCCGAATTGCGTCTGTCACGCACGGTCACCACGCTAGGCCTGTTCAGTTCGCTCTATCTGCTGTTCTAAACTCTTATACCGATGGTCCATCGCAGCCGCCGCTATCCCAAATGGCCGGACGTTGCCTTTGTTACGGGGCGGTGGCTAATTATAACGAGAGTTTTGCTGCACGTCCTGAGCAGCGTTTTCACTTATAACCTGACTTATGGCAGTCTTGCCAAGATCATGGTTGCCCTGTTCTTTTTCTGGCTCATCGGGCTGGGAATGGTTATCGGCGCAGAGTTGAATGCTGCGCTCGCCGTGACACCTGAAGAGGAAGAGGCGGCAGACGAAGCGCAGGAAGACTGACGGAAGGGACCAGTCATGGACGGATTGATGCAGGGTAAACGCGGTCTCATCATGGGGCTTGCGAACAATAAATCGCTTGCATGGGGCATCGCCAAGAAGCTGCACGAACATGGCGCGGAACTGGCGTTCTCCTACCAAGGCGACGCGCTGAAGAAGCGCGTGGCGCCACTGGCTGATGAGCTTGGCAGCGATTTTCTGATCGATTGCGATGTGTCCGATATGGCGGCGCTGGATGCGGCGTTTGATACGCTGAAAAGCCGCTGGGATACGATCGACTTTGTCGTTCATGCCATCGGATATTCCGACAAGAACGAGCTGCGCGGGAAATATCTCGACACTTCGCTCGACAACTTCCTTTTGACGATGAATATCTCGGCCTATTCGCTGGTTGCAGTTGCCCAGCGTGCATCCGAAATGATGCCGCCGGTCGATGAAGAGGGCAATGGAGGCGGATCGATTGTAACGCTGACCTATTACGGGGCCGAAAAGGTCATGCCGCATTATAATGTTATGGGCGTTGCGAAGGCAGCACTGGAAACCAGCGTCAAATATCTAGCCAATGATCTTGGGCCAAAGAACATCCGCGTCAACGCGATCAGCGCGGGGCCAATCAAGACTCTGGCTGCCAGCGGGATCGGCGACTTCCGCTATATCCTCAAATGGAACGAGCTGAATTCGCCGCTAAGGCGCAATGTCACGATCGATGATGTGGGTGGGGCAGGGCTTTACTTCCTGTCTAACCTGTCCTCCGGTGTGACCGGCGAGACGCATCATGTCGATGCCGGCTATCATGTCGTCGGCATGAAGCAGGAAGATGCGCCTGATATTGCGTTAGACTAGATTTTTCTCTAGCTGAGCAGTGGAATGTTGGGCCTGATGTATTGAGTGCTCCAATCTCAGACTGTAGAGAGATACTGTAGGATTCCTGACCATGAGCAAGTGCAAAAACTTACTGCTGGGTGCCTGTTTATCCCTTACACTTGCTGCCTGCGCGAGCGGATCAGCCCTTCAGCCAGACCGCTCAATATTCAGTCTCGATAACAACTATCAGCGCCAGTTTTACGATCTGCCCATTGAAACCACATTCGAACAAGCGGTTTCTGTCTTCAGAGACGCGGGCTATAAACTTGACGTAATTGACAGAGCAACAGGGCAAATTAGTGGTAGGCGAGGATCCAGCGGTGACAAAGGATCGACCACCGATAAAGACCTAAAATTTTATGCTTTAGTGGTGCCCAGAAGAGATGGTAGCGAGCTAGGGATTAAAATTGTTCAGGTTATTCGCAGAGGTGCTTTTGGCTCTTCAACAGCCGAACTGATCGTCAATGACAGGCAAATGTATGAATTTGCTTTTAGGCGGATCCAGAATGCGGCGGTTGCAAACGAAGCGCCAAGCCCTCAGTCCTCTACGTCTGGGGCGCAAGGCGATGAACTTCCTCCGGCAGGGCGCTATCCCGCAAATCGTTGAACGGCTGATTTAGAGGATCTCATTGAGCCAATTTTTGGCATTCTAGTGTCTGTCATCTGCAAGCCGCCGAGAATTACCAGCTAAAAATTTTCATATGTGAAAGGATTGCCTCGGCTGGAATTCCAAGGTCGATCATGCGCATTATCAGGCGTTTGAAAACGGGAAGGTTACGGTAAGGGTATGGCGCACTGAGTTTAGCGCACGCGCGTCAAATACTCTTGGCATGTCGCCCCTTCAGGCAGCCCCAATGCCGATGCAAAAAGCCCAGCAGTTCGTTTTGCAAAATGCCGCGGCCTTGCCCAACCCCCTCCCCATCAAAGCGTCGCCGGGGAAAACTCTTCGATAGGTGTGGATAGGGCGCACGCCTTACCTTGGCGCGCAAAAAATCGTCACGACCTAGCCCAGAGCGCCGCGCCTTGCGGGAGCCTGGCTTTGCCCCAATCGGCAGGCCGGTGGGCACTCACAGGCGGCGCAATCTGGATTAACGCACACAGAAAGCCGTGACGATGAGTAAGAATTTTGATGAAGCACAAGGCAAAGAAGAGCCAAGCCCCGCGCGCCTATTTACGCGCAAGCAAAGGCTGGCCATGCCTGGAGAGGACCCCAATCGCTGCGAGCAGCTCTATGCAGAGCTGTGCCGCCACTTCGAGCCGCGCGACCCCATCGAGGCGATGTGGGTCAATGATGTGGCCGTGGTCACGGCCAAGATAGAGTTTCTTCGCAAGTGCCACAGGGCAGCGACATTAGTGTCTTTAAGGCGCGCAGTGCGCTCAAACGCGCATTTTACGAGGGATATCAGCAGCGAGGAAACAGAGCCTGCGGCCATCGAAATTCTTACAGACACATATGACCTCAAGAAAAAGCCAGGCGTCTATGACAGTGAGGAGAATTTGCCGATCGTCAGGCTGCTAGGGGCAAGTTCACTGAACTCGCTTAGCAAGGAGGAGGACTTTATGGGCCTCGAGTTCGCGGCCCTGCGCGAGCGTGACAGGATCATCGCCCAGATCGGCAGGAAGCGCCAAGAAGAAATGCGCGCTGCAGTGACAATCATCGACGCACAATGTGGCGACGACAATGCCGAAGAATGACAATCCGAGCGAGGAGGAGCTTCTCGCTGAGGCCGTGATCTTTATCGAGGAGGTCGAGGCGTCCAGACTGACGGGCGGGCCCAAGACCGAGGCGGGTAAGAGAATTTCGTCTCGAAATTCGCGAAAGCATGGCCTTATGTCCAAGGATATTGAGCGCCGCTTTGATAAGGGCCTTGATTTGCCCGATTGGCTCTTCGCCCTTGCAGATCAGCTGCGCACAATGGCTGATGAGAGTGACCCGACGGACGGCCATCTGCTCAGGAAGGCGCTTATTGCCGCTTGGCGCGCGAGCCTGGCGCAGGCTTCCCTGGACATGGAGATGTCGGCGTCAGTCTATCGAGCCGACGATAAGGAACGATTGGCGATCACCAGGCAAGCGGCAAAGCTCTCATACTACGGGGCCAGGTTCAGAGCCGAGCGCGATAACGCGATACGCAGGCTGCGTCAGAGATCTCGCGCGCGTTCTGGCGCAGGCTGATGGATGCGGATGCCAGGCGCGTCGTCTGGCGTGCCGATAAACTCGATGCCCGCGGCTGCAATGCACGACCTCAGTTTTTGTATCGTCGCTAGGTTCGCAGCTTGAACCTGATCCACTGACTCGAGTCTCTTTATTGTGCGCTCGCCGACACCTGCACGCTTGGCGAGATCACCAATTGTCCAGCGCAATGCGGCGCGCGCCATTCGGATTTGGCGTCCGTCAATCATTGACTTGACCCAATATGGCCCTTATAAGGCCCTTTATGATCCGAAAAAGGCATTTTTGGCACTTGGACTGGCGCTCCGAATTCAAGCGCCTTGAGGGCGCCTATGCTCCTGCAACAATGCGCAGTTACCGCGCAGATGTCGAGGCTTTTGAGAATTGGTGTGTTGCGCAAGGCATCGATCGGCCCTTCCCCGCCAGCGTTGAAACCGTGTGCCGCTTTCTCGAAGACGAGGGCGCATGCAAGGCACCCTCAACTGTCCAGCGTCGCCTTTACGCCATTCGCAAGGTGCACCGGCTTTTGCGCCTGCCAGACCCGACTTATGATGAGGACATCAATCTGACCTTCCGCCGCGTGCGGCGCGCAAACGCAGTGAGGCCGCGCCAGGCCAAGGGCCTCACGCGTCAATATCTTGACCAATTTTTGGAGAGTGAGCCCGACAGCCCTTGGGGCCTGCGCAATCGCGCCATGCTATCGCTTGGCTACGAATTACTGACGCGCCGATCCGAGCTCATCGCGCTGCGCAACTCAGATATTACCCTACGCGACGATGGCACATTGCGCGTGCTTATCCGCAGGAGCAAAGCCGACCCCTTTGGCGCTGGGCGGGTGGCATTTACATCCGCACGGACGGCCAAGCTTCTTAAGCAGTGGCTCGACTGCCGTGGGCCAGACATCGAGTGGCTGTTCTGCCCGATCTACCAGGGCAAGGTCATCGACCGCTGCCTCGAGACAACGACTGTAAAGCGGGTTGTGAAGGAAGCAGCAAAGCGCTGCGAATTAAGACCTGACGAAGTGGCCTCGTTCAGCGGCCACTCGATGCGCGTGGGTGCTGCACATGATTTGTTGAAGCGGGGGTTTGATACCGCGGCAATCATGCGCGCTGGCGGCTGGAAGTCGGTGAATGTGCTCGCGCGGTACCTGGAGAATGCTGAGCAGAATGTTTGGGATGAACCGGCTTAAAGATATCCTAGGCGACTTGCTGACGAAATACACAGCCCGAGAGCGTCGTGAATCGAATTAGGAAGCGAAGATATCTCGTTTATTTTGACGGGTTGAATGCCGACAATTTTTTCTTCCTCTAAGGTCCTATCGACATCAACGCTCGCTATAATTTTGTCTTCAAGAATGGCGACGTAGACAAATACTAAGTGAAGTGGGTTGTGGACAATATAAGCCCCGCAGATTTTAACCGCGTCCTGTTCAGTTTGGATCCCGGCTTCTTCAGCGATTTCTCTCAGAAGTGCGTTGACGAAAGGGACTTCTCCCGCTGCAAAATCATCAACGTCAACAGCCCCACCAGGCGTACCAAGCGTCCCGTCTGCGAGCCTTAGCGCCAGAATGGATTGGCTCCCCAAAAGCAGGGCATGAACGCCAACCGCCAATGGTGGAAAATATCCTTCGACGCCTTCGATTATGAGATCGGTCGCACGGAAGGTTTTGTAATCGATCTCGACAAGATCAATCTCTATATATTCACCTGATGTATGTATCGATTTGGCGGCACAGATGATCCCGTTAAATAGCCCATCTGCCCATATTTTTTCCCAGTTTTTATTGGCTATTTCGTCGACGCGCTCAGGAACATCTTGCACGACTTCTGGCGGCACCATCTTTATCGATATCACGCCAGTCGGTATGAGTTCGTCCAGTATGCAAACTGGGCGCCCCTCTCGCACTGCGGTTCGCGCGGCCTCTTCCAGATTGAAGTTTCGCATCTTTTATGTGGCAAGCGCGGATGTGATTTGGCGGACAGCATGTTCCGCGGAGAACCGGTTTAAAAAAAGCGATTTGCATCGCCCTCTCATTGCCAGATCTCCATTCATCTCAGCGATCAAATCTGAGCAAAGACATTCTAGCTGATCAAGATCTCTGGTCTCGCAAGCCCTTCCAACCCCTTCCTTACTAATAAGCGAAGCCAAATCGTTGCCCGCATTTACTACTGCAAGGGCGGGCAAACCATTTTGCATATAGGTGAGGAACTTCCCGGGTATATTGTGAGACTTGTGGCGCGCATCGAGAGCGACGATGCCTATGGCGCACTGCTCGTAAAGAGACGGGATCTCATCCGGATCAATTTCGGGTTGGAAGAGGATGTTGTCCAATGCCAGATCTCGGCTCATTTGTTCTAAGCGCGCGGTTTCGCTACCACGCCCGACAAAGAGGAAGCCGACATCCCGCCTATTGCGCATGCGATCCGCAAGCGCGACAATGACGTCCAATCCTTGGGCCACCCCCATGTTGCCAGCGTAAACGAGTATTTTGCGTCCGGCTAAGGATGTGGACGAGATATCAAGCGAGCATTTAGCGTTCGCGGGGGGCGATAGCCAATTTTGTAATATTTCAAGTTGACGCCCCATGGCACCTCTTGTCCAGTATTCGAAATAACTCAAATTCCCTTCAGACTGGACACCGATAACGTCCGCGGCATCGTATTGTCCGCGCGCGATAACCTTGAAGAAATGATAGGCCGGACCTTTCCGCATTAGGCCCAAATCGAGCGCCCATTCGGGAAAAATATCCCTAATGATCAGATAACTCTTGCAACCGCTCTCACGCTTGAGTCGCCTCACAAGAGGCCCGTGGAAAATCGAGGGTGAGTACCATATGACACCGTCCCATTTCGACTGGGCCAATGGACTCTTCCTCAGATTACGCGCCATCCAATATGGCATCAACCACTCGCCGATAGTACGGCGGACATAACCAACGTCCTTGGTCTTCGGCGCGCTTAACCGGAGGATCCGTACGCCATCGCGATCCTCAAGTTCCCAGTAATTCAGCGTATCGTAGGAGGGGAGCAACACCGTCAGTTCGTGCCCCTGATGCGCGAATTCACGCGCCAGATCACGCAACTGGACAGCACCCGATGTCCGCAGGGGCGGGAAGGTATCGGCGACTAGAACTAGCCTCACGACGTTATCCTAATATTTCTTCCAAACGACGCGGTTCACATAATCAACGTAACTGTGAATAATACGCACGACTTTGTCCGATACGTTCGGCATAGAGTAATCCGCAACGAGGCGCACAAGCCTGTCAGAGGCGCGGGGCTGGTCCGCGAGCAGCGCCAAGCTCTGCAAAATTCTCTCTGTCGACAGCCCAACCATCATGACCGCCGCCTCCTCCATCCCCTCGGGCCGTTCGTGCGCCTCACGGATGTTAAGAGCGGGGAAATTGAGGATTGAGGCTTCCTCATTGATCGTCCCGCTATCCGAAAGCACCGCTCTCGCCGACATCTGGAGGCGGTTGTAATCGAGAAAGCCTAGCGGCTTGAGAAGGCTTACCTGTCGGGAAAATTTGATGCCCGCAGCATCAATTCGCTTTTGCGTCCTCGGATGAGTTGAGACAATGACCGGGATGTCGAACGCCGTGACAAGCGCATTGAGCATATCGACAAGCTTCCGGAAGCTACCTTCCGGTTCAATGTTTTCTTCGCGATGAGCGCTTACCAGGAAATACTCCCCCTCCGCCAGTCCCAAGCGGTTGAGCACAGCCGATTCCTCGATGCCGGACCGGTAGTGCGAGAGAACTTCAAACATCGGGCTACCGGTCTTGATAACGAGATCGGGCGGAAGTCCTTCGCGCAACAGGTATTCACGAGCTATATCGCTGTAGGTGAGGTTGATATCGGCAGTGTGGTCGACGATGCGCCGGTTAATCTCTTCAGGTACGCGTTGATCAAAACAGCGATTCCCAGCTTCCATGTGAAACGTAGGGATTTTGCGTCGCTTTGCAGGGATCACTGCAGTGCAGCTGTTCGTGTCACCAAGTACCAACAGGGCATCGGGCTTCAATTCCTCGAGCAACCGGTCCACACCAATAATGACCTGCCCAATGGTTTGAGCACCGCTCGCGCTTGCTGCCTCTAAAAAATGGTCCGGCTTCCTAAGGCCGAGTTGATCAAAAAATATTCCGTTCAGCTCATAGTCGTAATTTTGACCTGTATGGACCAAAATGTGGTCACAATAATGATCAAGTTTCGAAAGGACGCGCGCCAGTCTGATGATTTCGGGCCTTGTGCCAACCACTGTCATAACCCTGAGCTCAGTCATAAGTCAGACGCTCCTCGCAATGGTATCAGGGCGCTCGCGGTCAAAAATCTCATTGGCCCAGAGCATCACTAACATTTCCTCATCGCCGACATTCGTGATGTCGTGGCTCCAACCAGGGATAGTCTCAACGATCCTCGGGGCGTCTCCGCTCGTTTCCAGCATGTGAAACTCGTCGGTGATGATGTTCCTAAAACCGAAGCGCGCCTTCCCTCGGAGGACGAGAAATTTCTCCGTCTTGCTGTGATGATAATGTCCGCCTCGCGTGACGCCAGGATGCGCTGTGAAGAAAGAAATCTGGCCGCTGTCCTTCGTTTTGAGCATTTCCACGAAAATTCCGCGCGCGTCACTATGAACTGGAACGCCGTAGCTAAACTCTTCTGGAGGAAGATAGCTCACATAGGTCGAATAAAGTGCGCGGGTTAGTCCCGTCCCTACCTGCTCAGTTATCAAGGTATCCCTACTGTCCCGAAATGAACGGATCAAATCCGCCACAGCGCCGACCGTCGTCTCATGGGTTGGATCGATATCAGGCCAACTAATACCGCTCTGGGGCAATTGAATTGCGCGGATCATCGCATCAACTACATCATCGACGTACGCCAGAGTGAGCGGCGCCCCGTGCTCGTTGATCTGGATCGGCAAACCCCTGGCAATGTTATGGCAGAAAGTTGCCACCGCCGAGTTATAGTTGGGCCTACACCATTTCCCGAACACATTGGGCAGGCGGAAGATGGCGCAGGCCTGACCAGGCATCGCAGACAAAGCAATAGCCGCCTCCTCTCCCGCACGTTTGCTGGCGCCATAGAGGTTGCTTTGTTCCACCTGGATGGAGGATGCGTAGATAAGCGGGATCGGCCGCCCTGCCGCCTTGATCGCGGAGCATAGCTCCTCGGTGAGCCCTCCGTTTACAGCCATGAACTGAGTTGGATCGACGGGCCGATTTTCGCCCGCCAAATGGACGACCGCGTCGGAGGCACGAACTCGTTCGTGGAGCAGGGCAATCGATCCGCCGCGTACGAACGTGCTCACCTCAAACCCGGGGTCCTCCTCGAGGCGGACACGCAAAGTTTTTCCTATGAAGCCGTCGGCGCCAGTGATCAGGACCTTCAACTCAGTCCTCCGGTGAGATGTATTGGCCTGCCACCATGGCACGCATGAACGGTAGCTTCAGCAGCAACGACTCCATGCCCTTCAGATCGAGTCGAGTCGTATTATGCGAATTGTAATCCTCCGCCAGCGAGATGCTTCGCTCCCCTTGATCCACGAATTTTTCGTAGTTCAAATCTCGCAGATCCGGGGAGACGCAAAAATATTCACCGAGGTCTTCGGCCGCTGCCATTTCCTCGCGGCTTAGCAAAACTTCGAACAATTTTTCGCCATGCCTTGTGCCGATTTCATTGATCGGATGGGCTGTTTTACCCAACATCTGGCACATTGCCTTGGCCAAGGTCGAGATGGTCGCTGCAGGAGCCTTTTGAACGAATATTTCACCGGGCTTGCCATGCCTGAAAGCATAAAGAACCAATTCGACCGCATCGTCCAAGGTCATCATAAACCGGGTCATTTCTGGATCTGTGATGGTGATCGGCTTATCGGCTCGCAGCTGGTTGGCAAAGAGAGGAATGACCGAGCCGCGCGAGGCCATGACATTGCCATATCTGGTAGCACAGATGACGGTGTTTTCGCTGCTGCGGGATTTAGCGACGGCCACTTTCTCCATCATAGCCTTAGAGATACCCATGGCATTGATGGGGTAGACGGCTTTGTCCGTACTGAGGCAGATAACGCGCTTAACTCCACAATTAATCGCAGCCTCAAGCACGTTTTCGGTGCCCAGAACGTTTGTCTTTACGGCTTCTAGTGGATAAAACTCACATGAAGGGACCTGCTTGAGTGCCGCAGCGTGAAAAATAAAGTCAACCCCACGCACGACATTCACGACAGATGCGTAATCTCGCACATCGCCGATATAAAACTTCAGCTTTGGATTGTTGAAGTGCTTGCGCATGTCATCCTGTTTTTTTTCATCCCGGCTGAAGATTCTGATCTCCTTCAGGCTGGAGTCCAGAAGCCGCCGCAGAACCGCATTGCCGAATGATCCCGTTCCGCCGGTGATCAGCAGAGTGCGGTCGGAGAAAATTTTGTCAGTCATATTTTATCCATAACGACAGGCAGAAAACGCCTAAGCGCCTACTTCTTAAGTGAACGAAGAACCAATTGTTCTTTTAGATCTGGCTGAGGGTAGTTGATAAGCACCGCCCGGTACTTTCCTTTGAAAACAAAGAGACTGCCAGCAATAGCGCCGAGCACGCCAACTTCACAAATTAATTCTTCAATGTCTTCGAGGCTGCCCGCGCCGCCAACCATGCTAATGGGCACATTAACCGCCGCGCGCAGCTGGCGCGCTAGATCCAGATCGTATCCTTTGGTCGTTCCGTCCCGATCGATCGAATTGAAAACAATCTCGCCGGCGCCGCGCACTTCCAATTCTTTAGCGAAATCCAAGGCCGATAAGCCGGTCTTGATGGTACCATTGTGCGTATAAACATCATATCGGCCTCCAAACGTCCGCTTGCGGACGTCAAGAACCACAACCGTCGATTGACGTCCGATCTCAGCAGAAATTTCAGATACCAACGCCGGATTTGCGACAGCGGATGCGCTGAGCGCCACTTTTTCGACACCTAAGCTGATAATTCTTTTGGCTTGAGCAACAGATGTGATGCCGCCACCATAACAAAGAGGCATCCGGCATTCTGCAGCGAGGTTTCCGATCAGATTGAAGTCGGGTTCAACGCTCTTTGCTGTCGCATCAATATCAAGAACGACCAGTTCATCGACTTCTTTCTCGTTAAATATCCGCACTGCGTTGATGGGATCACCGACGTAGGTGGGATCATTGAAGCGCACGGTTTTCACAAGCCCTCCCTCGTGAACCAGCAAGCAGGGTACGATGCGCGGACGAAGCATGCTCAGAGCTCCGCGAAGTTTTTCAGGAGTGCCATTCCATACCGGTGGCTCTTTTCTGGATGGAACTGCACCCCCCATACATTGCCTCGGTTCACCATACAGGTGAACTGAGCACCATACTCCACAGTCGCGGTTGCGTCCGCCGCATCACGATTTTCGAAGTAGAAGCTGTGCAGAAAATAGAAACGTGGGTCGGGGATCCCCGCGAGCAATGGCACATTCCCTTGAGGTTGAACATCGTTCCACCCCATATGTGGGAGCGGGAGTCCATTATGAGCCGCCCCTCGCCCGGCCAGATCCCGAATGCTTCCAGAAATCCAACCAAGACCGGCGTCGCGCCCCTCATCGCTGCTATCACCGAGAATCTGCATCCCCACGCAAACGCCCAAGACTGGAACCTTCTGTTCGACCACGAGACGATCTAGCGTTTCACGCATGCCAGACGCATTCAACGACCGCATCGCATGATCGAAGGATCCTACCCCCGGTAAAAGGATGTGATCAGCGCCTACCAACTCCGTCGATGTGGTCGCCGCGATCGCGGGTATCTCCAATCTTTTGTAGAGCGTGAGGAATGCGCCAACATTCCCGAGCCCATAATCGACGACGTGGATCAACGCATCACCGCTCGCTGGAGACCAAGAACACGGAACACCTTGGCGCCGAGGTCCATCACCGGCATCATGTTCGCATAGTCGCGATAGGTTTTGTTTGGTGCATCGAACATGGCCTGCAGTTCAGCTTCGGTTATGCCAAGCTTGGCCGCAATGTACTCGAAGTCCTGCTTTACCTGCTCAGGAGAATAAGGGTCCTGAGCGATCCGCTCGAGCGCTTCTGCCCGACTTAGTTGTCCGGTCAGGATCAGGCTGGAAAAATGGGCGCGACGCTTGTCGTAACCGAATTTCTTCCGCAACCAGAACCCTTCGTAGAATCGAGTGAAGCGGGACTCATAGTGCTTGTGCGGATAACGCTGCCATCCAAAACGTTGCACGAGTTCCTGCATTGCCGCTTCCTTGTAATAAGGAATGTAGTTGAGAGGCTTAATCACCCGCACGCCTTTTGCGAACCGATAGAAGACTTTAAATTTTAGGATCCCGGCTAGCGGGAACGATTTCAAGGGACGCGTTCCAAAACGGCGGTGGATGTCGTGCAATTGCCTCAGATCGGAAGCGTGATAATGCCATTCGAGCGGCTCACGCACGCACTCTGTCGAGTAGTTTGCCCCCGTGAGGATATACTTCACCTTATTTTTTGCAGCAAAATTATATAGCCCAGCAAAGAAGGCATGATCCTGAGGTGTGTCGAGGTGTGGCACTCCTGCCTTAAAGAATGCAAGCTGCAGGTCTCGCATTTCTGGCCAGTTCACGACTTCAGTGTAAAGGTCAAGCTCCAGTCCATCGACCAACTTTTCGATATTATTGACTGCCTCTTGGGAATTCCAGCCGGCGTCGACGTGATAAAGTAGAGGGCGTAGGCCGAACTTCTCCTTTGCGATGTAGGTCAGATAGCTACTGTCGATACCGCCTGACAGGCCGATCAGACAATCGAAATCACGCCCTCTGCCGTCGGCCTTGATCTTGTCGATTTGGGCCATGACCTCGCGTTCGCCGCGTTCGTCGGTATGCCAGTAAGGCACTATGTTTTCGTGATAATTATTGCAATAATCGCACCACCCCCGCTCGTCGAACGCGATCAGGGAGTCACTCGTGTCCATTATACAATTCTGGCAAATTTGGTAAGGTATTAAAGGCACAAATCAACTCCAAAACTTGCAAACACTGCCCTTAGCTGGGGCTTAGTGAGGTCACAATGACGAACGATCGGATGGTTCGCGATCTGGCTGGGTTTGCCCGGCGGCGACGCGCTTGTAGAGATCGAGCAGT
The DNA here is from genome assembly GCF_030284385.1 of Altererythrobacter rubellus. Classification (NCBI taxonomy): domain Bacteria; kingdom Pseudomonadati; phylum Pseudomonadota; class Alphaproteobacteria; order Sphingomonadales; family Erythrobacteraceae; genus Altererythrobacter; species Altererythrobacter rubellus. The sequence goes on along the minus strand of NZ_CP127221.1, from coordinate 461,707 downwards.
TTCTGCGAATTGACCTCCGGCGTGAAGTTTGCATGGGCAAGTTTGCGCGCCGCCTCACCCAGCTTACGGGTCCGCTCGGGATCTGCCGCCATCGTGAGGATGGCATCGGCAAGTAGCCGCGGATCGGGGCGTTCGATCGCAATCCCCGTGACCCCGTCTTGCAGCGTATCGTCCTTCGGCGAAGATAGCGCGACGATGCTGGGCCGGCCGAAGAAGGCTGCCTCAAACACTGGGCGCCCGCACGCATCGAAATGCGACGGAAAGGCCACGACATCCATTGCCTCGATCCAAGGGGCGATATTGGCGGTGTGGCCGGCGAAATGGAAACAGGAGGTCAAATTCTTTTCCTCGAGCTTCGCGACGAAGGCCGATTGCTGCTCCTGAGCTAGCCCAAGCAGGTTCAACACCGACCAAACCAGCCCCCTGTCCGAACGTTCTGAGCTGCCGACGATCAAGAAATGGATATTCGCCCCCGCCTTGCGGACAAGATCGGCTGCTTCGAGCAGCTCGAACACGCCCTTGCCCGCGTGCAGATTGCCAATGAAGCCGACGACGAAAGCCTTAGCAGGAATTTGCGCAAGTGCATCGGTAGGAACGTCGCTGCCCGGCGGCATATTCTTGTAATCGAGACTGTTGTGAATGACCTCAACATTCAACGCCGGATCGAACCGGACGCGATTGTCCTCGTCGATCGCAACGACCGCATCGGCATAGCGGTGCAGCAGCCGGTCGAGAATCCTGACCCGCAGCTTCGATCGGTCGTTCCAGATGAGCGAGCGGACATGGACGATCATCGGCGCGCGAAATAAGAATTTCGCTAGTAGGCCCGGAAAAATCTCCGTCACTTCATTGACGTGGATTAGGTCGACCGATCGCCAGCGGAGCTTCGCCTTCAGAAGGCCTAGGATCGTCGAGGGCAGATATGCGAGCTCTCGTCCGAGAACGAGCCATCGCACACCGCGATAGTGCGACGCGCGCGAATTGTCGAAACGGGTGATGCCGCGCACCGCGATCATGTCACGGCCATAGGGACGGTAATAGGCGTTCGCAGTCCCCTTCTGAACGAAGAAGAGGCGCTCAACCGGCTCGCGAAAGCCGCGCATCGATTCGAACAAGCTTCGCGAGGCACCGCCGAACAGACCGACACCATCTATGATTAGAACACGCAAGTTTGGTTGGCACTCAGGGATAGGGGCACAGGGTCGGAGCATCACCAAATCTTTTTCTGACGGGGCCAAGCGGCGCAAACTACTGAGCGGACGCAGGAAGGCGACAGCGTCCTGTGACCACACTCTGCCCATTGAATAGGATGTCAGCCTTGGACTTGTCGACAATAAGCGCAAGGATCCACAAAATTGTTACCGGAAATAAATACCTTGGAGCATACACTGGAGTAAGACAGAACACTGCACAGTATATAATAGATATAAAAATGAGATCGTTATTTATATCTATTTTACGTCTTACCAAGAGTAAAAAAAATAAAAATATGTTCGAGAGGCTGTGGAGTCCTTGAATTGTGTCGTTGTAAAAGTTATATGGATTAATAATTTGTGATAACTTTGTACCCATTGAAAATAATAGGTGGGCGGCCTTTAGTGCTGAAACAATAAAATAAAATCCATTCTTCTGTAATTCTCCGAGCGCCTCAAAAACCCCACTACCATCGGTGTATTGGAGATTGTAAAAATCGACTCTATCCAGCACCGGAGACAAAAAACTCTGGGAATAATAAAATATTAATGATAACAAAATTAACATAAGTAATGTGAAATAAACGCGTCTATAATTTTTTAACAATACTGCAATGGCCAGTAATATACAAAAAGCACTCATTTGCCACCGTACCATCAATGAAATAATTAAGGCTATGGCAAAATATTGTACTTTTTGGAACCTCAATGAGTAAATTATTATTGATATCACAAGAAAAGAAATAATTTCTTTGTTTACAGACAATAATGATGAAACCATCATTGGAGAAAGCAATAATATCAATATTGCAGTTTTTGAAGTGTTGATGGAATATGATTTACAAATAAGAATAATAGATGCAATAAAAATAATTATATTTTGAAAAAGAACCGCGTATAAATTTCCTTGCGCTATTGATAAAATTAATAAGGGCCCGACAAGGTTATTTTGCACGCCTATAAGAGATGCGACGTCATATGACTTTGTTTCATATAGTTCGTGATAGGTATTTGAATCTGCAAAAAATTGAAAGAAACTATTATTAAAAATTGCATCATATCCGACTGTTTTTAAAAAAATGGATCCCATAAAGAAAAGAATGGCGCCCAATACAATTGGCATGATGAATTGATTGGTTTTTAGATCACGCTGAATGAATTTTTGTCCCATTTTATAATCCTGTTCAGCCTAATATTTTGAATCTGGAATTCCGCTTTGTCAAATATTGATCCCCTTCCAAAATTTCTCGAAGGCTTCTGCACATGGGATCGGTAGTTCGATCGTTGCCAGTATCAAGGAAAGGGTTGATGAAATTTGGCTGGCGGCAGAGCATTAGTTCGATACCTCAAAGATCCGGCTATTCTCGACATGAAGGCGTCGCGAGGGATCGGATAACAGTCTTTGAGTGTGGAATTGGCCTTTTGGGCCCGCTTGCCTTGAGTTTCTTCGTAGTAGCGCCGGCCTGCACGCCGTTTTCGGCTTATGCTCGCGCACGCCTCGCCATCGCCTCATGCGTGAGGTTGAAAGTTATAGGCCATGCTGACCGCCTTGATGTCAATAGCTAGTAGGCGATACCGATGGTGCTGATGAAAGGGCCCGCGCGGTGCTTTCTGCCCGGCCGCCAAGCGCGCCGCGGAATGTTTTGCAGTGCCTCGGGCGGTACGCTTCAGCAGTTGTAAGCGGCTCATTAGCGTATGATGGATATGGCTCTCGAACATGCCGCGCCCGATGAAGGCCTCGTTCTTCTTTGATTGGTATGCAGTGTCGGCCAACACGCTCCTCGGCGCCCCGATTGCTGATGAGACCAAGGAGCCGCGCCTCGTCATAATGCATTGGCAGCATGGGCGTCCCGCATGTGAATTAACTCACGAAGGCATCGCTGTCGATGTGGTTTTGCAGCCAATCATCTCGAAGGAAAGATCCGCTGGCTTGAACGCTTTGAAATCGGCCCCCTCCTTCACCTTGCCTTCGGCGCATTTGACCGTCCTCCGCGCCTCGCGGTCCTTCTGGCGGACCTTGGCATACATCTCCTTCCAGCGTTCACGGACATTGCCCTGTTTGAGTTCGGCATTCTCGTCCTCGATAATGTGCCGCTTTGCACCAGACATCTCAGTCTTATTGATGAGATGGCGGCCCATCACCACAAAAAGGCGGTCCGTCAATGCTGTATCGAAGCGGGCGAAGAGCTTGCCGATTGTCTCGGCCTTTAGGAGTTCCTGTCGGAACAGCCACACCGTGGCCGCAGCCCCTGAACCTGAAAATCATCACTGAGGCGAATGGTGGCCGATTCCTCTTGCCGCTATCGCTTCGCCGCGACACTGACACCATCAGGCCGCAGACCGCCTCGGAAACCGCCACAGCCAACAAGCCACTCCAACGGATCGCCCGCTGCAATTAGCGCCCCATAACGACACGATAAATCGGAAAAGCTGCGCTGACACGCCATCATCACCGTCACTCGACACGGCGGCCGTGAGACACAGTCGTGCGAAGCCAATCAGATCACAACCTCGCACGCGCCTACACATCATAGAAAATATGGCAATGCTATCGGATTTTTATAAAAATCTTTCAATTATTTGATTGATTTGTACTATAAATAAATTGAAAACATTTTTTTAATTGTTCGTTTGAACCATACACGTTACTTCGCCGAGAATGCCTTTGAGCAGCCATATTTATCAGTGCTGAAGCAACGGCTTGTGCATTCCCAGTCTCCAGCCGTGCCACACCGGACTCGAGGAGTGGATAAAATATTTCTGCTCCGTAAGTTGCTGTCAGGACCGATGGAACACCAGCTTGCGCAGCTTCTATTACTGAGCTTGAACTGTGTGTCAGATGTACATCTGCGTATTGTAGTAGCGCAGGTAGCGGGATGTCTGTTGCGTAGTCTAATTCGAACTCGCCTGACGATGCCAGCAATTCGCGGATCTCTGCTCGCCGCATATGCATGCTGGGATGCAATCGAACCCAAAATGCCATCTCACTAGAAGCGAGCCGCATGAGTTGGGCCAAGGGTAGCAGCTGTTGCTCAGGTGCGAACCCATACTGCAGCGTCACAAGCACGATCGGCTTACCCTTGGAGCGGTCCTTTAGTGTGCGAGCCGACAAAAGCGCCTCGCCAACACCGCCCCAACGTGATCCATCGCTCCAAATTTCATTCCATGGATTGCCGCCAATGATTGTGTGGTGAGATGTTCCACTTGCCCATCGTCCAATGACAGAGGCTTCCCATTCGGACCAAACCCAAAAAAAATCGGGCAACAGCATATGAGCGTTTCCGTCTTGTGGGCTGGGCCAGGCAGCATATGCAGGGTGCATCTCGCCTTGAACGCCGTGCTGGACTTCAATAACCGGCACAGCGTTTTTTCGACAAGCAAGAACGAAAGCCATCCCTTCCAACCCATAATAACTGACCATAACTGCGATGCGAGGCCTGATCCGATGCACGTGCCGCTCGTAATACACACACAAAGATTTCAAGCGTTGGGTATCAGAATGTATCTTCCTTATGCTCATACTAGCGGTGCCTAAGCCTCGTTCCTCCAAGCACCTAAGGACCTCCGAATGCTGAGGTAAATGGGCACGAACAGAGCGAAATATTGACCGTACTCCGCCAAATAAATTGGCGCGGTCGAGTGCAGGCTGGATGAAATAAGATGGTGAATAGCGTGGTCGATGATACAAGTTACCGGGAGTAAGCATAGCGCTTGTTAAACCCAAATCTCTTGCGTTCGAGATCATGGGGTCGCAAAAGCGCTCCACCCAACTTGTATCGATTTTCGTAAATGAAACGCCACTTGAAAGGAATAATATATCCCGCCTATCCGAGGCGGACCCAGTCCATTTTAGGTCTTTGCTGTTTGCCCTCGCCGCTTCAATTGGTCCGAGCACGACAGTTCGGAGCAGTTTTAGCGCTGGGTTCATATTGGTTGCGCCCAGCGGTGCCGTGTAATGCCTTGCCCATTCTGAAAACGCCCACCGTACTCGCAGTAACGGCCATATCGCGATCCCCTCGCAGGACCATTCGAGGACTGGAAACTCGGACTCGATAGCGGCGAGTGCGCTCATAAGATCAGACGACAGCGGTCGATCGGAAGCATTCATTGCCCATTGGTCCTTGCGAAGTGCTGCTCAGCCGCTCGCTCAGCGGCTCAGCATTTTTTCATGAGAGTATTGATACGGCACCGCTAGGCTCAGGAGCCCTTAAATCGCTTGCGCCGGCTGCGATCGAGCCGCACTTGCCGAAGAACCAGCCTGGAGCGCGACGGGTTGATGACCAGCGGGTGATCTCTGGCATCATTCACATGCTCAAGTGCGGTGGCCGCTGGGCCGATTGCCCCTCGGAATACGGTCCTTCGAAGACGGTCTATAATGGCTGGAACCGTTGGAGCCGACGGGGCATCTGGACTGGTATCCTTGTGGCTCTGACCGAGGAAGGCTGGCTTGCCGAAACCGGGCAGATCGACAGCAGCTACGTCGAGGCCCCCCGTTTTGCCGGTGGCGCGAAAGGTGGGCGCGGGCCAATGCCATTAGGAGCTCGCCGGGGGCCGAACGACCGCAAGCGCCCGGTTCAGTATGACGAACGCCGCTACAAGGACCGCTGGCGCGTGGAGACCATGTTCTGCCGCCTCAAGGACTTCCGCCGTGTCGCAACACGATACGACAAACTCGCCAGAAACTTCCTATCAGCCGTAAGCCTCGCCGCCGCCGTCGCATTCTGGCTCTGAACGAGCCTGGACCGTAGATTTTTCCGCTTTAGGCATCATTGGCTCGGCGATGAGATTTGGCGTAAAGGCATTGAAGCTCCTGTTTTTCGGATGGGATGTTGCCCATATGGCCTGTCTACAAAGGTTAATGTCGAAAAGAGCGGAGCGCCCGGAACCACGGTAAAGGACGCTGCCTTGCCGCAACCGTCCAAGTCAGCAACCAATAAAAGAGTGCTCCGATTGCTGTTCCCCCAGCGACGCCTTCTACCCCGAGGCATTTGCCTAGCACATAGGTGACGGCGAATTGAAAGACTGCCGCCGTCAGCGATACAACCGACAGCAGACCAGTCCGCTCATGGTAGAAAAGGTGCGCCGCGACGAAGAGATAGGCTGCGTTCATTGCAGTCGCGAGCGCGAGTAAGCGTAGCAGCGGCACTGCGCCGACAAACTGCGACCCCGCGACGAACGGCATCAGCCAGGGCGTGATCAGGATCAGCCCCAGCGCGGTAGCGAGCAGACAGGCAAATACGAGATAGGTCATGCGCACCAACTCGCGGTCGGCTGTGTCGCTGTTCGCCGCCAGTCTGCCATAGAGCCAAGGCAGCCATGCCTGGTTGCCCGCGGTCGCGGCCATAATGACCAGGGATGCGATCTGAGCCGCCGCGACATAGAAACCGAGTTGCCGCGCCCCCTCGACTGAGGTCAGTATGAAGCGGTCCATGCTCGCCATCGCGATCGCGGCCATTGCGTGCGGCAGCAGCGGGGCGCCGAAACGCAGCAGCTTACGCAGCGGCCAGTAGGACGGGCGCCAATCGATCGGAATACGGACGCTGAGGTAAAGAAAGGCGACAGCGACGACGAGCGAAACCGCGATAACCTGTCCCATCGCGCGCCCTTCCCAGCCGAACTTGGTGAACAGGATCAGGGCCACCGATAACGCGCTGAGCAGCGCGGCATAGCTGATTTGCAGCGTGATATAGGCCCAAGGCCTTTGCAGCGTCTGGAATACCGCAAGCGCGGCCGCGATCAGGAACTGCCCGGCCGCCGCGAGTGCAACGAGCCACAGCCATTCGGCGGGAATGAGGCTGAATGCCTCGATCGGCCCGCCGAACAGCGTGACGAGGAACAGCGCGCCCCCAAGCCCCATCAAGCTTATGCCAGTGACGCCGCCAACGACCTGCCCCAGACTCTGTGGCCCGTCGCGATAATAGGCGACGGGGATGTAGCCGTGCGTACTGAGGCCGATCGCGGCGCCCAACACCCCAACGAGCGAGACAAAATTGCCGACGACACCGAAATCGGCGGGCCCCAACCAGCGCGCGAGAAAGGGCAGCAGCAGAAATGGCACCGCGGCGCTCAGCATGGACCCGAAAAGATAGATGGTGCCCTGACCGAGGAATTTGTTTAATCCCATACGGCAACCCGGCGGTCGATGCGGGGCATCGTTGTCAGCTTTCCAGGAAAGACCGGAGGATGTGCAGCCCCACCGGCCCGCTCTTTTCCGGGTGAAACTGACACCCAAAGATATTGGCTTTCTGGATGGCGGCCGTCACCTTAATCCCGTCATAATCATAGGTTGCGCTTGCGTTTCTTGCATCTTCGGGTTCGACATGGAAACTGTGGACAAGATATACGAAACTATCCTCGCCAAGGCCAGCAAGCGGCGAGCCTTCGAACGCACCGGGATACGACGCATTGAGGCGAGCCCAGCCGATGAAGGGTATCTTGTGCAGCGGTCCATCTCGTCCGGCCGCGGGGATAGCGCGGACCTTGCCGGGGATCAGGTCGAGGCCATTGTGGCTGCCGAATTCCTCGCTCTCGCTTGCCAGCATCTGCATGCCGAGGCAGATGCCGAGCAGCGGTTTGCCGGCATCCGCGAAACGCAGGACTGCTTCGTCGAGGCCGTTTTGTCGTAGGCCGGCCATGCCGTCACGGAACGCTCCAACGCCGGGCAGAACCAGATAGTCGGCATCCATAATATCGCCAAATCGCGAGGCCAGCGCGACGGTGGCGCCTACCTTTTCGAATGCGCGGCGCACGCTCAGCAAATTGCCGGCGCCATAGTCCACGATCGCAACCGACTTCGTCATCATATCCGTACTTCTAGTCCCTGGTCCCGTGCGGACGCCTTGACCGTGCCGAGCGTCTGACGGCCGTAATGAAGCATATCGGCGATGGCGATGGCCGAAGCGCCGCCATTGACGACTTGGGACATTTCCTCGAGCTTGCCCATGCCGCCGCTGGCGATGAGCGGAGTCATGGGTACGGATGACGCCACCGCGTTAACCAGATCGAGATCGAAGCCGGCGCGCGTTCCCTCCCGGTCGACCGAGGTCAGCAGGATTTCGCCGACGCCGAGCTCGACCGCCTGCCTCGCCCAGTCGACGACATCGCGGCCCGTCTTTTCGCGACCATTGTCGGTATAGGCCTCCCACTTGCCCGGAGCGACCCGCTTCGCTTCGATCGACAGTACGATACATTGCGAGCCGAAAACTTGGGCCGCCTCTCGAAGCAATTCAGGGCGGTGTGTCGCTGCGGTGTTGATCGCGACTTTGTCGGCGCCCGACCGCAACATCTGCCGCACGTCGTCGACCGAACGGATGCCGCCCGCGACGGTAAGCGGGACAAACACATCCTCCGCAACGCGAGTGACCATATCATGCAGGCTGTTGCGGCCGTAGAGGCTCGCTACAATGTCGACATAGAGGAGTTCGTCCGCGCCTTCGGCGTAATATTTCTGCGAATATTCGCGCGGATCGCCGATCACGCGGAGCCCTTCAAGGTGAATGCCCTTAATCAGGTTGGGGCCCTTGATGTCAAGCCGCGGGATAATGCGGACGTTGCTCACGCGCGCTGCCCCCCCCTTTTCCAAGGCGTGTGGCGCAGCATCCATTCGCCATTCTCGACCATCCATAGGTGCGGCGAGCGGAAAGTATCGCACAGTGCGAGGAATTCTTCCCGCGCCATGCCGATATAGTCGAGAAATTCGCGTTCGAACCGCGCCGGATATTCACCCTCATAACGCGACATCAGCGCAAGGCCTTCTTCCTTGGTGATGTGGTGGTTGCGGATTTCCTGCGCCGCGTCCATCATTGCGCGTCCGACGCCGAACTTGATCCAACGCGTGAAGTAGAAGAAACCATCGACTTTGTCGTCGAGGCTGTTGTACTTCGAATAAGTGCCCTCGGTGCGAACCGGGTTCGCCTCGAAGCCAGTATGTTCGACAGCATAATAATAGGCCTCCTGCGGCACCCATTTTTTATAGTAACCGAGATACTTCCAGTCGATGTTCTTCTTGACAAGGATTTCGGCATCCATGGGAAGATAGCTCATCAGATCTGCGAGCTGGATGCCTTCGTCCAGATATTCGCCGACCGACTTGCCACCCAGAAGCACGTCGCGCACATCCTTGCCACCGAAATAGTCGAGCTTGTAGCCTTCGCTTTCCACCTCGTCCGAGCCGGCGGCGTAGCTCGACGTCTTGTGCGAGACTTTCTCGCCATATTCGCCGGGCATCTCGCCGTAAAAGATCAAAGGAATGTTGAGCTTCACCGCCATCTTCGCAACGAAGGTCTTCTGGCCGAGAATGAACGGCTGGAAAGGGTGCAGCATGTTGATCGTCGCGTTGCGCGTCAGCAGCCGGTGGATCTTGCCGTTAGGCGTGTAGAGAAAATTGTCGAAGCCGCCGACGTGCAGCCAGTTCTGGAAATTCTTCCACCCGATGTCTGTGTAAAGGTGCGGCGACCACGTGACGGTTAATGGGTTCATACCGTATCTGTATTTCAGTAGGTGCGATTGCATTGCACTGTCCTTGCCGCCGCTACCGCCGACAATGCAGTCGTAGCTGCCGTCTGTCCTGCGGTGCTGGTTGCAAAGTTCGATCAGTTCGCGCTCGCGCTCATCCCAATTGATTTCACCATCTTGCTTTAACGCGTTGAAGCGACAAGCGTGGCAGACGCCTTCGTCATCGAAGCTTAATGTCGTTTTGATCGAGTGCGCGCCATGCTCATACTCATTGCTCGACATCGGCTGCTGGTTCGACATGTTGCATTTGACGCAAAATCTTACATCTCGCGGCAGACCGTAGAAGGTTTCGAGTTCGTGAGCCGGACGACTGTAGCGCGAAAGATCGACGGCGCTGCTGGGCGTGAGTTTCATTAATGTTAGCTTTCAATTGCGGGAAGGAGTGGGAAGAATCGCCAATGGATGGCGGAAGCGTAAAACATAAACACGCTCCAGATCAGTCAAGGGGGAAAGAAGTGTAGATCAATTAGGCTGCCATATTGTGCGGTATCGATCGAATTTTGATATATTTGCTTTTCGATACCTAAATTAGTCGCACCCATGAACTGTCAGCCATAACGCTTCAGCCCGCTCGAAATCACACAGATCGTCAATGTCAACCGATCGTTCGGCGGGCATAACCCAAGCCAAAGATTTGGCGTCAACAAACACCCGTCCCCGCCGTAGCCAGTCGGGTCGGAAACCATAGACCGCTCCGTTAAGCACAAAAGCACGCGGCATGTCCTGCCGCCGCGCCATGTGTATGGGATCGTCGGAACAGAAGCGCGTCATCGCTCCATCGTCGCCAATTGCAAAGGTCAGCCATGGATGATCCTGCGCTTCGGTCACCGACACGCAGCTATATGCACCAGTCCGCTCCATCATTGTGACAACGCCGTCTAAATCTTCAGCCGTACGCAACGGCGAAGTTGGCTGCAGCAGTAGCCAGATCTCATACGGCGGCAACCGGTCGAGCGCATCACATACAACGTCGATCGACGTCGCCTCGTCGGTCGCAAGTTCTGCGGCGCGCAGGAACGGTACCTCGCAACCATGCGCACGAGCCAAATCAGCGATCTCTCTGCTGTCAGTCGAAAGATAGACTGCATCGACCATCGAACTCTGGAGCGCCACTTCGATGCTGTGCGCAAGAAGCGGCTTGCCGCCGAGAAGCCTGATGTTCTTCCCTGGTAGGCCCTTAGAGCCCCCCCTCGCAGTTATAAGAGCGGCGACCCGGGCTTTCATAGTCCGATCCGGCCGATTTCCATCTTTGCCCGCTCATAGTCAGGGACGCGGCCGATATCGATCCAGTAGCCGTTGATCCGCTGGATCCGCGCCTTCATGCCGGTAGCGGCCGCAGCGTTGAACAAGTCGGGCATATCGAGATAGCTGTTCTTGAGTACGAGGCGCAGCACAGCCGGCGACAGGCAATAGACGCCGGTATTGACCTTGAAATTATGCACGGGCTTTTCGACGATCGACGCGGCGTTGCCGCCTCTCTCCTCTACGACCCCATAGGGCACCTGCATCTCGTAATCGCGCACCATTACCGTGAGGTCAGAAGCCTGCAATCGGTGTTCGTCTAATATGTCGCAGAAAAATTCATTCATCAGCACGTCGCCATTGGTGACGATGAAGGGATGCTCGGGCGCGCGCTCGATTAGCCCCAATGCGCCCGCAGTACCGAGCCGCTTTTTCTCGCGCAGATACTCGATCTCGACATCGTAGCCGCGACCGTCGCCGAAATGGTCGGTGATACGGTCTGCGAGATAATTGACCGCTATCAAAAAGCGGCGGAACCCCTGACGGCGGAACTGTTCGAGGATGATCTGGAGCACCGGGCGTCCATCGATCGGCAGCATTGGCTTCGGTGTCTCATGCGTCAGTGATCCCATCCGCGACCCGAGCCCTCCTGCCATAATGACGACCGTCTCCGGGCGCTCAGGAAAGACGAGCAGATCCTCAAGGCCGACGAGGCCCACAACGCGTCGGTCGGCGGCGATCACCGGCATGTGATTAACGCCATGATCGTGCAGCAGCTTGCGCAGTGCGGCGCGGCCGACCCCTTCAAATGCCGTGCGCGGCAACCGATTGCACACCTCCCCCGCAAAATCGTCGATCGTGCCGCCACCGATCAGCCAGCGCCGAATGTCGCCGTCGCTCAATGTGCCGATCAAACGCCGCTTGCTATCGACGACGAGCGCTATCTGACGCCCGCTGCGGTCGATCACCGACAACACTTCGCGCAGCTTTTGACCCTCCAGAACAAGCGTGTGTTCCCAACTAGTCATGTCCGATTGGCCTCGCGTGCAGGATTTCCGAAAAAGACCGAGCCGCCGGGACAGTCGCCAAGAACGACTGCTCCCATACCAATGGTGACATCCCGCCCGATAGTGACGCCTTCGCGAATGCACGCGCCCGCGCCGATATGACTGTTCGCGCCGACGGTGACGCCGCCGGACAGGATCGCGCCAATCGAGATGTGGCAATGGCTGCCCACGATCGCGTCATGCTCAACGACCGCCGCAGTATTTACAATCGTGCCGTCGCCGATCAACGCATTCGGCTGCACCACGGCGCGCGCCAATACCTGGACACCTTCACCCAACCGTGCACTCGGCGATATCGCCGCCGCCGGATGGATCACGTCCGCAATCATCCAACCCTCGCGCGAAAGGCGCTCGATCAGCCCCGCGCGTAGGATGCCCGGCGCCCCGCCGCGCGTTCCACCGACGCCGATCGCTAGCTGGATCGCCGCGCGGTCGAACTCCACAAGATCGCGCGATTCGCTTAGCACTGGGCGCCCGAGCAGCTCCGCGCCCGGCTCGCGGTCGATGAAGGCGATCACCTCACCTCCGCCCGCAATGAGCGCATCGGCAACAACCCTCGCATGGCCGCCCGCACCGATGACAAGATAGTGCGGCCGACCCATCATTCGATCATCTCGTCGATCGCATAATTGCGGTGCGCCGGCTGGCCCTGCACGTCCCAATATTGCATCGGCGACAGGCCGGTTCCGGGGCGCTTGGCGGTCAGCATATCGGCCACGAGCGGCTCGCCCACACGGATCGGGCGCGCCGCAACTAGGCTGCGCCGCGCGACGGCGATATTGTGGATCTCGACTGGATTAGCCAATTTCAACCCGTCGCCGATCGCCACCTCGACGTCGTGGATCGCTGCGACCATCTCCGCGAACTGGTCCGGTTCGAGCGAAGCCGCATGATCGGGACCAGCCATCGTCCGGTCGAGCGTTACATGCTTCTCGATCATGCACGCCCCCCGGGCGACCGCGGCGATCGGTACCGCGATCCCCAGCGTATGGTCCGAATAGCCTACCGGTAGTTCGAATGTGTCGCGGATGGTCTCCATCGCCGCAAGGTTGGCATAGGCGGCAGGGCAGGGATACTGTGTCACGCAGTGCAACACAGTGACGAAGTCGCGGAGCGCTGCCCTTGCCGCATTGCTGGCCAAATGCTCGCGCATCGCCGCCAGATTGGCGGGCTGCCCTGGGTTCAACCGGCCATAGGCGAGCACCGCCAGCGCGTCGTGTATCTCGTCCAGATTGCCCATGCCGGTCGACAGGATCACGCGCCGCCCACTTTCACCCGCCGCCCGCAGCATCGGGCCAAAGGTCAGGTCGCCCGACGGGATCTTTATATATGGCATGTCGAAACGCTTCAGAAATTCAAAGCTCCAGAAATCGAACGCCGTCGACATGAAGGCGATATTGCGCGCCTGACAATGGTCGGCGATCGCAACGTGGCTCGCCTCGTCGAGGCTTAGCGCCTGCAGCATTTCGAGCTGCGATCCGTCCTCGCCTATATTGTCGACCTGATATTGCGCGCGCATCGCGCCCGCGGTCACCAGCGCCTTTGCGTCGAAGGTCTGGAACTTGACGATGTCGGCGCCCGCATCGGCGGCAACGTCGACCAGCTTCAGCGCCAGATCGAGCGATCCGTTATGATTTACGCCGGCTTCTGCGATGATGATTGTCGGCTTCATAGGCTTCCCGAGACACACAATGGCGTGAAGCGCTTGTGAAGCAACTCCGCGCGCGGTGGCGCGGCCTTGATCGCGGTGATGATCTTCTCCGACGCATGGCCGTCCCCATAAGGGCTGCGCGCGCTCGCCCGGTCAAAGGCGAGCGCTTGACTGATGGCATCTACGATAGCGGTGCGCTCGGGCGCAGCGTTGAAGACCGAATTGGCGGTCAGCCGCCCGCCCTGTCGACCGCCGATATTGACCGTCGCCGTCCCGACCGCAGGAGCCTCGTATAGACCGCTCGACGAATTCCCGAGTACGACATCGGCGAGCCCCAGAAGCGCCACATAATTGGTATGGCCGAGTGAGGGATAGACGCGCACCCAATCGCGATCCGCCGACCATTGTTCGACCCGGCGATTGATCTCGACCCCGCCGCTGTCGGCGTTTGACTTGGTGAACCAAATTGCGTCGCCTACGGCGTACACCGCATCAATTGCCGCGAGCATTTCGTCCAGCTGCGTCAGCCCGAAATCATCGGCGAGCGTCTCGGGATGAAAGGTCGCAAGTATATTACGCTGCCCTAGCCGCGCATCGAGTAGCACCTCCAGCTCGTCACGCGGTACCAGCGGGCTGCGTCGCAAATGATCGAGCGCGGGCGACCCCGTCACGAAGATCCGGGCGTCTTCCTCCCCCATCTGCCGCACCCTCGCCGCCGACTCTTTGTTGGTGACAAAATGCAGGTGCGCCATCTTTGTGATCGCATGGCGGATGACGTCATCTATCGCGCCTTCGGATACGTCGCCGCCGGCGATGTGCGCGATCGGGATGCGGCACAGCATCGCCGCCTCGGCTGCCGCCATAATCTCGAATCGGTCACCGAGCAACAGCACAAGGTCCGACCTTAGCGTTGCGAGCGCATTGGCAATGCCGGTCAGCGCTAGGGCCATCGACTGCGCGATCCCGCGCGGGCTGTCGTCGGTCAGCGCGATCGGCACGCGCGCTGCGATCGGCAGGCCACTAGCCACGATCTCGTCGACCGTATTTCCATGCGCCACCTCGAGATGTGTCCCCGTAACGATGAGCGTCAGCTCCAGATCGGCATCGTTTGCAATATCCTGAAGCAGCCACCGCATGATGCCGAAATCGGCACGGCTTCCGGTGACGGCGGTAATTTTCAGCCGGGTCATGGCAGGACCGACAGCTGAGCCGAGCTTGGGATGTTGATGACTTCGCACTCCAACCGCGTCGCCAAAGGCAGCGGCGCAGAAGGGGAGCTCGCGTTCATTGGCAACCGGTGGCAAAGCGTCCAGATCGGGCGGCTCATATAGTTGGCGTCGTTGAGCAGGCCGAGGACGACATCGCGATCCTCCAAAGTAGCGCCGTCGAGCGTCAGTGCATTCAGCCAGTGATTGCTCTGGCTGAAGTCGGGCGCATCGACGAACGATACGCCTTCGATCGGCGCGATCGCGGCGCGATAAGCCTCGGCAAGCCGCGCCTTCCGCGCGATCGCATCGCCCAGCCGTTCGAGCTGGGCGCAGCCGAGCGCCGCGTTAAGGTTGGGCATGCGGTAATTATACGCGACCTCGTCGTGGTCGAAACGCCAGCGGTGCGGCAGCTTCGCTGTGGTCGTCAGATGCTTCGCGCGCTGTGCCAGTACCTGATCTGTAGTCACGATCGCGCCGCCGCCGCCCGTTGTAACGATCTTGTTGCCGTTGAAGCTCAGCGCCGCGATCTTCCCGATCGAGCCTGCAGGCCGCCCTTTGTAGCTGGTGCCGAGCGCCTCGGCAGCATCTTCGACGACGACAATATTCCAGCGGCCGGCAACCTCAACCAGCGCGTCCATATCGGCGGCGTGGCCGAAGATATGCGTGACGACCAGCGCTGAGATCGGCCGGTTGGTGGCGCGATTGAAGCAGCGGTCGCCGCGAAGCTCGGCGATCTCGTCGAGATAGGCCTTGAGTGCGCCGGCATCGACGCCAAGCGTCACCGGGCTACTGTCGACGAAATGCGGGATCGCGCCGATGTAATGGATCGGATTCACCGTCGCGACGAAGGTCAGGCTGGGTACCAGCACCTCGTCACCTGCGGCGATGCCCGCAAGCGTATAGCAGATGTGAAGCGCGGCGGTGCCGTTGACGCATGCAACAGCCTTAGCTTGCATCAACTCCTCGAGCATCATCTCGATCCGATCGACATAGCTGCCGACCGACGACACCCAACCAGTGTCAATGCAATCCTTGACATATTCCCACTCACGCCCTGCGAATTCAGGTTCGTGCAACGCGACAAAATTGGGCGCTGGGCCGATAACGCTTTCGACAGCGGTGACGAGCTGGGCCCCTATGCCTGCGGCTGCTCGAGTTTCGTTGGAGATCGCGACCATCTCAGATATTGTACTGTCCGGCCTTGTACATGGCGAGGTTGGCAGGATTGGTGAACCATTCGGCGGTCTCGCTTAGGCCGCGACGAAAGCCTTCGCCCCCGCCGTATTCGGGCTGCCAACCCGTCAGCTTAAGTGCCTTAGAGTATGATCCAAACAGCCGTTCAACTTCGCTCGCTTCAGGGCGCAATCGTTCGGCATCGCAAACGAACTCGACGTCAGCGCTCATCGCTTCAGCAATTAACACCGCAGTGTCGGCGATGGAAATCTCGAAATTGCTCGCGACATTGACAATCTGCCCGACCGCCGCATCGCTCTCCGCAACGCTCACGAAGCCGCGCACCGTGTCCTTCACGAAATTGAAGTCGCGCGTCGGGTGCGTTGCACCCAACTTGATCTCGCGCATCCCCGAGGCGATCTGGGTGATGATCGTTGGTATGACCGCGCGCGCCGACTGCCGGGGGCCGTAGGTATTGAACGGACGGATTACCGTAACCGGCGTCTCAAACGAACTGAAGAAGCTCAGCGCAATCTGATCGGCACCGATCTTGCTTGCCGAATAAGGCGACTGGCCCTGCAGCGGATGATCTTCCGTGATGGGCACGAAAAGCGCCGTACCATAGACTTCGCTAGTCGAAGTGTGCACCACGCGCTCAATGCCCAGCTCTCGCGCGGCCTGAACGATGTTCAGCGTGCCTTTGACGTTGGTGTCCACATAGGTGTCGGGCGAATGATAGCTGTAGGGGATAGCGATAAGCGCCGCGAGGTGTAGCACGACGTCGCAGCCGCGCATCGCCGCCTTCACGCCATAGGGATCGCGGATGTCACCGGCGATTACCTCGATTGACCGGCGCACTTCCGGCGAGGCATGATCTAGCCAGCCCCAGGTGTTGAAACTGTTGTAGAGGACAAATGCGCGGACATCGAATCCCTGCGCGACCAGATGCTCGACCAGATGCGACCCGATGAAGCCATCGGCACCGGTAACCAGGATTTTCTTCTTGGAAAGGTCCATTCCGGTCATCCTCCGGCGACGAGCTTCTGCCCGTCGCGTGCAGCCAAAATTCGCTCAAGTGGCCGGCCGGGAACATAGGCCAATATGTCGACCTCACCAGCTTCGCGGTGCATCGTTTTGCCCTCCAAGCGATAGCGGTCGCCCGTTGCCTCACAGTGCCACTCGCCCTCGCCCTCCAGCGGCAGCGGGATTTTATCGCCATAGGCTGACACCCAGCCGACTTGACGAGCGGGCGAACCGACCATCAGCGCCCATTCGCGGCAATCGGTCGTTACCACTGCGCCAGCCGCTATGAACGCCCCCCGGCCAATGTCGACGCCCGGCACCACCGTCGCATTCGCGCCGATCGTCGCGCCGGTGCGCACATAGGTTTTCGTGAACACATCGCGCCTAGTGATCCCAGCGCGGGGGTAATAGATATGGGTAAACACCATGAAGGGGGCACAGAAAACGAAATCCTCGAGGATGATGTTAGCGAAGACCGACACCGAATTGCCGATTCGGCAACCGTTTCCGACAACGGCATCGTTACCTATATAGACATTCTGGCCGAGATTATTGTTCTCGCCGATCGCCGCACCCGGCTCGACATGGCAGAAATGCCAGATTTTCGTGAAGTCGCCGATGATGGCGCCTTCGTCGACGACACTGCTTGGATGGATTTGGATGGTCAAATTCGAACCTCAACTTTTAGGCGTTGACGATGTGATCGGCTTTGTCTCGAAAGACGCCGCGCGTATCAACGATGAGTTTCGCATGCTGCCTTACGGTCTCGAAATTGATACGTTGGTGATTGGTCGCAACCAGCACACAATCATACGAAGCGAGCGCTTCGGCGCTTAGGGCAACACTGTCCAGATCGAAGAAATGCTCGCGCATTTTAGGGAAGCGTGCGACGTGCGGGTCGTGGTAGTCGATGACCGCGCCCAGATCACGCAACCGTTCCATGATGAATACCGAGGGCGACTCGCGAACATCGTCGACATTTGGTTTGTAGGCAATTCCGAGGACGAGGATCTTCGACCCGCGCACAGATTTAAAGCGGTTGTTCAGAGCAATTTTGATCTTGTCGACGACATAGTCCGGCATCGCGCTGTTTACTTCGCCTGCCAGCTCAATAAAGCGCGTACTCACGCCATACTCGCGCGCCTTCCACGTGAGGTAAAAGGGGTCGATTGGAATACAATGACCTCCGAGACCCGGCCCCGGATAATAAGGCACAAACCCGAAGGGCTTCGTCGCCGCCGCGTCGATCACCTCTCGAATGTTGATCCCCATCTTGTCAGCGACGACCTTCATCTCGTTGACGAGGCCGATGTTTACCGCGCGGTGAATATTTTCGAGTAGCTTGGTGAGTTCGGCGACCTGCGTCGAGCTGACCGGCACAACTTGGTCGATGACCTCACCATAGAGCGCGACGCCGGTAGCAAGGCAAGCCGGGGTCTCGCCGCCGCACACCTTGGGAATAGTGCGAGTGGTGAAGCCGGGGTTACCCGGATCTTCCCGCTCGGGTGAATAAACGAGAAAATAATCTACGCCCACAGTGAAGCCATGCGCAGAGATCCGCGTTGCCAGTTCCTCGGTGGTCGTCCCGGGGTACGTCGTGCTTTCAAGTGACATCATCTGACCGACACGAATATAGGGCATCAAGCTTTCCACCGTGTTGATCACATAGCTCAGGTCGGGCTCCCGAAATTTGTTTAGCGGCGTCGGCACGCACAGAATCAGGATGTCCACCTCTCTCGCACGCGCAAAATCATCGGTCGCTTCAAAACCACCAGCGCAGGCGCGCGCGAGACCATCACTTGGAATATGCTCGATCATGCTCCGCCCGGCGTTGAGCATCGCGACCTTCCGCGTATCGATATCAAACCCGACGACGCGAAAACCTACTTCATGGAAGCGCAGGACAAGCGGCAGCCCCACATAGCCGAGACCAACAATACCAACTACAGCTTTTTTGGCCTTGATCAGATCAATCAATCGATTGTGCATAAAAGTTCCATATCGTCCCGAGGTGCAGGCACAGGCCCGATCTACCCAGACCGAAATCAGTAATGGGCTCGCTCGTCAAAGATCAACCAAGGTTAGGGCTTAGTCTTGGCGCGCAATCTGTCCCGCACCGGCAGTTCAAACAGTCTGTAGCTGATGTAAGCACCGGTTATAGCTGTTCCGATGTACGCGCCCCACTGTACAAGCTGTGGCAATTGCAAAAGCCGTGTGACATCGTTTGCTATCCAATGTGTTAAGTAAAGAGAGTAGCTGATATCCCCAACTATCGGATATCCAACACCGCGCATCACGAGGCAAAATGCCTCACACGCTGCGAGGAGCCGCGAGGCATAATCAAAACTTCCTCATCTGATACAACTGCAATCGTATCGCGCATGCCAATGGTGCTCACGCGCGGACCGGTTGTCTTAATGAGATTACCAAAGCCATCCTTCACGCGCACTTCGCCAACAATAACATTGCCAGCCTCGTCCTTCTCGCCAATCTCAGCCAGGGCATCCCAGCTGCCAAGATCAGACCAGCCGCAAGACATCGGCACGACAGCAACCTTGTCTGATAATTCCATGACGGCGTAGTCGACAGAAATGGAGGGTGAGGTTTCGAATTTTTCAGCCTGAGGCGAGGTAATGTTGCGCCAAGATGAGGCGCGCTCAATGGCGGCCTTTGCGGCGGCAAAAACTTGCGGCTGATGCCGCTCAAGCTCCTCCAAAAAGACGCCAGACTTAAAAAGGAAGATGCCGGCATTCCAGCAATGCCCGCCCTCGTTAAGCATAGCGCGGGCGCGCGCATCGTCGGGCTTTTCAATAAAGGCCTCTACATCAAATGCGCCAGGTGCGCTGCCTAATGCTTCGCCTGCGCGAATGTAGCCAAAGCCTGTGTCAGGGCCTGTTGGCTCAATGCCGAAGGTGACCAAGTGCCCGCTTATCGCCACTGGCAGTGCGCGCTTTAAGGCTGCAAGAAAGGCGTCATTATCTCGGATGACATGGTCGCTTGGCATTACGAGAAGAAGCGCATCTTCCCCTGCATAAAAGGCGCCTAAGGCAATGGCAGGCGCGGTATTGCGCGCGCAGGGCTCTAAAATAATCGAGGCAGTTTTTTCGCCAGCCTCAGAGATGGCTGTCCTTAAGTGGGCCTCGTGCGAGGCAGTGCCAAGCACAATCGGCGAGGTGAACATGCTCTCATCGTTAACGCGCTGGATCGTCTGAGCGATCATCGTGCCTTCGCCGTGAAGATTGAGGAATTGCTTGGGTCGCTCTGGCGTTGAGAGGGGCCACAGGCGCGTGTCCGCACCCCCAGAGAGTATGAGAGGCGTTATAAGTTCAGTCACTTGGATAGACCCTTAGCCTTACGCCCTGCGCTGCTATCCGCGAGCTCGCCTTCGAGGGCTGCTATTTCTCGGGACAAGTCTTCGTATTCTTCAAGTTTGCGCGCCAAGAAGCGGCGCGTAAGTTCAGCCTTTTGAGCCATGCCTTGAGGCGTTAGAATATAGGCGTAGCGCCGCTTGTCTTTGCTGGCGCTAAAATTACCGAATTTTATGAGACCCATCTCTAATAGGGCATTAAGGAGGTAGTGCACACTGCCTGTACTAATCCCCACAGCTTGCGACAGCTCGCGCTGCGTGACCTCAGGATTTTCTGCAATCAAGCGCAAGACACGCGTTTTGGCGTCCTCCTGCATGAGTTGCCGCGAGTTTGTCACGGCATCATACCCTTCGATTTATCGGTTTGGCGCGCAATTAAGGCAGGCTGCCGCACGGCATAAGAAGCGCATTGCTCCTGACGCAGGTTTTGGTAGGGCTTTTGCAATCGCATTTGCATTGCTCAATTTTGAGCAATAGACTCGGCCTGATCAATTGCAACAATTTTATCAAAAATGAAATGATAGTGCTTGCAGGCGAGAGTTCTTTGAGGTTTAGGCCGGCTCTTAATGGCGAGAAATTAAAGGACACGGGTAGGCAATGGAAGGGCCAAGGCACCAAGATTGGTTTGCTGCAAAGGCAAAGCCCAATGCGACGCGCATTGCGGCGCGCAATCTTGAGGCGCAGGGCTTTCATATCTTCATGCCAATGGAGCGATATACGCAGAGAAGAGGCGGGCGCTTCGTCGAGGCACTCAGACCCTATTTTGCGGGATACTTCTTTGTTGGCGCAGATGCATCCTCAAGCCCTTGGCGCGCGATTAGGTCGACGCATGGCGTGGCGCAGTTGGTGAGCTTTGGAGGCACGCCTCAGCAGGTCGATGCGCGTTTAATTCAAGAGATACAGTCAAATTGTGTGGAGGGCGTCGTCACATCGCCGCACGTTGCATATAAGGTAGGCGAGGCTGTAAGAGTGGCACAAGGCGCCTTTGTGGGCTTTATCGGAAGATTTGAGGGACTGGCCCCCAATGAAAGGGCGTGGCTTCTGCTTGACATCATGGGGCAAGCAACGCGCGTCAAAATGCCGCTTGATGGCGTGAGGCGGGCGAGCAGCCTGTGAGCAGGCTTGCTCCACTGCACCCAGGGGCATTGCTGTGGCGCATTGCCCTTGTTGGCGCGGTAAGCGGCTGCGTGACGCTTGCGCTTATGCCCAAGCCCCCTCTCCTGCCGGGAAATCCAAGTGACGTCTTACTCCATGCCGCGGCGTTTATTAGTCTTGCCTTAGCCTCGCGCCTGGCATTTCCTTACGCGCGCGCCGCAACAATTATCCTCGCCCTCTTAGCACTTGGCGCGGGCATCGAGTGCGCGCAGGCCTGGCCCTTGCTTGGGCGCGATGCGAGCCTACAGGACTTGGCTGTCGATGTTATTGCGGCCACGATAGGCGTCATTTTAATTGACGCGATATTGTCGCTCAAGTCTGGAAGGGCCAAGGGCTCATGAGGAGAAACCCGCTCAATTTAGCAACAGCCCAAACTGGGTCCGCCTTATCCAACATAGAACAGGTCGCATTTTACGTCTCTGCAGGAGTTGTGATACCTGCGGTGTCCTGGTCTGCTATTCGCGGCATACCACTTGATACTTCGGCAAACCTGCTGTGGCTTTCCCAGATCCTACTTGCCAATCTGGCGGCCTGGTTCGTGATCGCAAAATTGCGCAGCTATTCTCGCGCGCGGATTTTATCCTATGTCCTGCCCGTCAACTCAATCGCCTTTGGCGCAGTGATAAGCGCGAATGCCTTCTTGAGGACAAGTATTCCTTGGAGCCTGCTCCTTATTTGCGCGGCAAGCTCACTGGCCATCAGCTATCTCGTGACAGCAAGAATACGCCACGCCAATCCAAAAATGAGGCACTTTGTCGTGCCGGGAGGCAATGTTGGCCGCCTCCTAAAGCAAGCCGGCTTTTTGAGTTTGGGGTCGCCCAGGGAACTCGACGATCTGATCGAGAGCAAACTCATCAGCGGGTCCATCGTGGCAGACCTGCACCACGAGCAAGGCGATGAGTGGGCGCGCCTCCTCGCCAAGGCAGCCCTTAGAGGTGTCCCCGTCTACCACTACCGCCTGATTGAAGAGGCAATTACGGGCGAGGTGCGGATCAGTCATTTGCGTGAAAATGAATTAGGCTCGCTCATACCCAACATACCCTACCGGTTGGCAAAGAGAGTCATCGATGTCGCGTCTGTGATTGCGCTCGCGCCATTCTTATTGCCGGCCCTTAGCCTGATCGCCTTGCTAATCAAATTGGACGGGCGGGGGCCAATTTTATTTTATCAGAAGCGGCTTGGTCATCGCGGCGAATATTTTAAGATGGTCAAGTTCAGAACCATGCACGAGAGGTCTGTAGAAGACAGTGATGATGCTCGCCGATTAGATGCAGTGACGCGCGATGGTGATGACAGGATCACGCGCGTGGGGCGTTTTTTAAGAAAGACCCGCCTCGATGAATTGCCGCAGGCGTGGAATATCCTCAAGGGCGAGATGAGCTGGATTGGTCCGCGCCCTGAGGCCTCTGAGCTCGCGAATTGGTACGAAGAGCAAATACCCTTCTACGCCTATCGGCATATCGTGCGCCCAGGAATTACGGGCTGGGCACAGGTCAATCAGGGGCATGTAGCTGATGTCGATGAAGTGCACGCCAAGCTCAGGCTTGACTTCTATTATATTAAAAACCTGTCCCTGTGGCTGGACCTGCTCATCGCGCTTAAGACAATCAGAGTGGTTTTAGGTGGGATCGGGGCGAAGTGAGGCGCCATTAAATCTGGCTCTGCGCCGCCTTACTTTTACGAAAGCCAAATTTTTGCCAAGGCGCAGTCACTGCAATCGCCTGGCTCTCAAGGCGCTTGCCATTTAGGCTTCGTCGATCAGTTTCCAGCGGCGTTTAGCGACACGGATCATGGGCCTGCCGCAGGAGCGGCAAGCAGACGTGTAGGTGTCTTTATGCTTCCTAATTTTTGAGCCGCTGCGCTTGTGTATACCCCTCGGGCAGAGCGCTATCAGGCCCCAAATTTTGACAAGAAAGTTTATCATCGCGTCGGTTAGCTATATCTTCAAATAGGGCGTTGGTGATTATTTTTGCCTGGCTGCAGTTAGAAGTGGAAGAGGCGCAGGTCCAGACCCCATGCGCATATTTATTGCACGGGCGCTTGCCTAGCGGCTCGCGCAAAAACAACCTCGCCCTCAAGCCGCAGCCAATATGAGGGGGAGCTTGGGTGGCTCTTGACTAATTTCGCTTACGCACTTAGCCGGCGCATTACTTTTTTCGAGATTTTTGGATTTTACCTAATGATATCACGCCTTTTTGCGACAGCGGCAGTCCTTTCTTTAGCGGTGGGCCCGGTTCTTGCGCAGGTGGCTAATGAGCCAGCTGCACCCGAGGCAGCTGTGCAAGAGGAGGGCGAAAGCGGATTTCGCGACCTGCTGCTTCCCATTGCAGGCGCTGTGGGTCTAGCCGCCACCATCTTTATCGCCCTTGATGGCGACGATGACGATGATGACGACGATTATGATGACGATGACGACCCCGTAAGCTCTTAAGGCTCTTGGTCTTGATCGCAAAACAAGGGGGCTGGCCGGCTTAAAGGCTGCCCCCCTTTTGTAGCCTGCCCCCTTTTTAGCCTGATTGAGCGGTTTATTAATTAAATCGTCATAACCAAGGTCTATGGACGCTTACGGTGTAAACCTTTTTGCGGCCAGCAAGTCATTAACGGGGGTGCCGTCCCAGAATGTGCTTGCATTGCAGCAAAAGGGTTGTACTGTTTCATTTATGAGAAGAATCGCTTTTTGAGGAATTTGAAAATGGTAAAGAAATTTTTTGCAGCAGCAGCGGTTCTTTCGCTCGCTATTACGCCAGCGATGGCGGAAATCTCTACTGCTCGGGCGATAGCACCTGCAGAAGATGAAAACGAACTGGCTGGCATCTCCACAGTCCTGATTCTCGTGGGAGCAGCCGCTGTTGCAGGCATCATCATTGCCGTAACAGATGATGATGAGCCAGTAAGTCCGTAAGCCTTACGGATTTTATTGAAAGAGGGGCGGGCCTTGCGAGGCGCCGCCCTTTTTCTTTGAACCCGCGCCTCGAAGACAGTCCTCGAACCGACGCCTTAAAGGGTGAGGGGTTCTGATAGAAATTCGTGTCAAAGCAGGTTGACCTTCGCCGGCGCGGCTGCCAAAAAATTTGAGGCGCGCAGGAAGGGCTTCATGGCCTTTAAAAATGCGTTTTTTCAGATGATTTATGGGCTGATATATCGGGCGACTAAATTTTAAGTGTCGAAGTCAGGATCTCGTAGTGTCAGGCGCACCTATTCGCTTCTCAATCTGAGAGATTGGAGCATCCCCCTTGGCGTGCTCACGGTACTCTTAGTGCTCATTTTCGTTACGGGCGGAACGTCTCGCTATGACACGCCGCACATTATGCTTTTGCGCCCCGCGGCAATTCTGGCGGCGGGCTTTGCGCTAATAAACTTTACCTCAGAGCATTGGCGCGCCTATCGCCCCCTTCTGCTTTTAGCGCTCGCCTCGCTGGTACTTACAGCGCTTCACCTTATGCCCCTGCCTCCTGGGGTTTGGCAGTCGCTTCCTGGCCGCGAGATTATCGCCGAGATAGATCAGGTTGCGGGGCTTGAAGGCCAGTGGCGTCCCTTAAGCATGTTTCCTGAGGGGACATGGAATGCGCTTTACGCGATGAGCGTTCCATTAGCCGCGCTTCTTCTTGCCGTGCAGCTTAATGAGAAGGATCGAGTGCGACTTCTCGCGCTCGTTATTTTGCTTTGCCTTGTCAGCGGTATGGTTGGGGTATTGCAGGCGGCCGGCACAGATGTGCGCTTTTATAGAGTGTCCTCAGAAACGGCAGGGCTATTTGCCAATCGCAATCATCAGGCAGCGATGCTAGGGGCAATGTTCCCTATGATCGCAGCGCTCGCGCTTTGCGCCAGCGCTTATACCAAGCATACAAGGCCTGTCCGCCTAGTCGCGGCCACAGGAATGATAGCGCTCGTTCCGCTCATTATGGTGACGGGCTCAAGGATGGGCCTTGTCGTCGGCCTTATAGGGTTCTCTTGCCTTATCTTTATGCGTTTCTCGAGGGATGCAGGCGGCAAGGGTTTTGCGCTTAGCGGCGCAATGCAGGCGGGCGCAGGCGCGCTTATTGCAGCTGGCATGGCGGCAGGATCGGTCTTTTTGGCACGCGACAAGGCGTTAGACAGGATGGCTGCGGGCACCGAAAATGAGCTGCGCATGCCGGTGTGGGAGAGTATGCTTGAATTTATCCCTCAATATATGCCCTGGGGTTCGGGGATAGGCTCTTTTGTGCCAATCTATCAAATACACGAGCCGCCCAAACTTCTTATCCCAGGCTATTTCAATCAGGCGCATAATGACTGGATAGATATTGCGCTGACGTCAGGCATACCGGGCGCTGTGCTGGCGTTGGCTGCGCTCATTATGTTCGCGCTTGGCGCCAAGTCTGCCCTTGCGGCACGCGGCGTCGCAGGCCATTTGCGCAAGTGCGGCATCATCGTCATTCTTGTGCTGGCCTTTGCCAGTCTCAGCGACTATCCCTTGCGCACCCCAATCCTTTCAGCCCTATTCGCCATTGCTGCGGTATGGGCTTGGAGCCCGGAAACGGACAACACTCACAAAAGAAAGCCAGAAGCTTCATGAAGCTGACTATTTTCCTCAAATTTGCGCTGGCGCCGCTTGCTATTGCCCTTAGCGGCTGCGCGTCGACGTCTACGGATATTGGCGGCGCGCCGGGACTGGAAGTGGTTGAAGGCAATGCCTTGCCTGAGCCCACGGTGGCGGATCTTTCTGCCAATGAGAGGGCCTATAGAGTGGGGCCATTTGACGTTCTTAATATCGACGTCTTTGGCAGCGAGGAGCTTTCCAAAAAGGAAATACAGGTTGACGCAAGCGGGCGGCTTACCTTCCCCCTTATTGGCACACTCGAGGTGGCAGGCAAAACGC
Source organism: Altererythrobacter rubellus (assembly GCF_030284385.1). Classification (NCBI taxonomy): domain Bacteria; kingdom Pseudomonadati; phylum Pseudomonadota; class Alphaproteobacteria; order Sphingomonadales; family Erythrobacteraceae; genus Altererythrobacter; species Altererythrobacter rubellus. Next base: position 435,256 of record NZ_CP127221.1, on the reverse strand, counting down.
CAGGCGAAGTGGGCGAGATGATGGCTGACCGCTTCCGCGGACGGTTCATCAAAGACCCGCAAATAACCGTCAATCTGAAAGAGATTTTCAGTCAGACCGTCACCATCAGCGGGGAAGTTAAAAGGGCGGGCGTCTATCCAATCGTTGGCCGGATGACGCTTATGACAGCGATTGCGTCCGCGGAAGGCTGGACAGAATTTTCCAAGAAGGGTGAGGTCGTGGTCTTACGCACAGTGGGCGACCAGGACTATGCTGCACTTTACGACGTGCGCGCGATTGAGAAGGGCCAGTATGGCGACCCGGAAATTTTCGCGAGTGACATCGTTATTGTAGGCGATTCAAACAGCAGGCGGATTTTCCGTGACTTCCTGGCAGCGACGCCGCTCCTGGCGCCGGCCGTTCTGCTCCTCGACAGCAACCGTTAGGCGGCAAAAGACATGGCTTCTCAGGTAATGAATGAATTTGAAAGCGACGGCTACCGCGACCCGCGCGGGAGTAATTTGCAGGGGCATGACGAAGACGAGGGCTTCCAGCTTCCGCCGATACTAATACAGTATTGGCACACGGTTGTGCGGTGGCGCTGGCTGATGGCTGGTATCGTTGCGGCTTGCGTCATTCTCGGCGTGACTGTCACCTTGCTGATGGCCCCACTTTATACCGCTTCAACGCAGCTTCAGATAGACAGGCAGCAAAAACAGATCACCAATGTCGATGGCCTGGAGGCAGAATTGCCGGGCCAGGACATGGAGTTTTATGCGACGCAATATGAGCTCCTAGAGGCAAGGCCGCTCGCCGAGCGCGTCGCATCAGAGCTAAATTTATATGACAATGCAGCCTTTCTTGAGGCGCACGGCATTAATCCCGACATTCTCGAACAGGAAGACGAAGGCAAAAGCACAGCGCAAATGGACGAGGAGCGCCGGCGCTTAGTCGTCCAAGTCCTGCGCAACAATGTCGAGATCGCGCCAATTAGAATGTCGAAGCTCGTTGATATCAATTACACAAGCCGCGATCCTGAGCTATCCTCGCGGATAGCCAATAAATGGGCCTCGGCCTTTGTTGATCTCAGCATGGAAAGAGAGTTTGCCTCAACAGCTGACGCGCGCGATTTTCTTGAAGAACGGCTAGCAACGCTTAAGGAGCGCCTGGAAGATTCAGAAAAGCAAGTGGTTGTCTACGGGTCTCAGACAGGCATTGTCACGCTTGACCAAATCCGCGACCCTAATGGCAGAGCAATAGCCAATCGCACTTTGACAGGCGCGAGCCTTGAGCAGTTGGCTCGCGAGCTTAACGAGGCGACAACGGCAAGAATTGCTGCGCAGTCTCGCCTTAACTCTACAGGCGAAAATACTGCGGAGGCGGTGGGCAGCGCGACGCTCTCCAATCTCAAGCAGCAGCGCACGCAGGCTGCGGCAGAATATGCGCGTCTCTCCGTCCAGTTCGCGCCTGAATTTCCGGCAGTCATCGAACTCAAAGAGCAAGTCGATGCAATCGATAGCGCGATTGCCGAAGAGACGGCGCGCATTTCTTCAACGCGTACGCAGCAGTATCGAGAGGCCTTGGAGCGCGAGCAAAAACTCAAGGCTGAAGTCGCGGGTCTAAAACAAGAGCTAGATACGCAAAACAGAGCGAATATTCAGTACGCCAACTTCCAGCGTGAGGCGGATACGAACCGCGAGCTCTATGACGCGCTGCTGCAGCGCTATAAGGAAATCGGTGTTGCGGGGACGGTTGGTATTAATAATATCGCGGTCGTCGAGCCCGCAATTGCACCTGACAAGCCATCGTCGCCTGTCCTCATTATCAATCTCGCTATATCTTTACTGCTTGGCTTTGGCCTTGCAGGCGCGACAGCCTTCGCGCTGGAGCAGATTGACGAAGGCGTGCGAGAGCCGGGGCAAGTTGAGGCCCTGCTTAAATTGCCGCTACTTGGCATCACGCCCAAAGTGGAAGAAGATGACGTCTTTGTGGAGCTGCAGGACATCAAGTCCAATTACTACGATGCCTATTTCTCAATTAGGTCGAGCCTGGCTTTCTCAACCAATCACGGCTTCCCCAAATCGCTGGCGGTGACAAGTACGAGGCCGGGTGAGGGCAAGTCATCAAGCGCGATGGCCCTGGCAACTGTCCTGGGGCGCACCGGCAAGCGGGTTTTGCTGGTAGATGCAGATTTGAGGTCCCCGTCCATTCACGCCTTTTTTGAGAAGACAAATGAGAAGGGCTTCAGCAATTATCTAGCAGGAGATGGGGACTGGTCGACGCTGGTGCAGGAAACTAGCAGCCCTAACCTATCTATCATCGCAGCGGGACCCGTGCCGCCAAGCGCAGCTGAATTACTAAGCGGCGACAGGCTAGCGCAATTTGTTACAGAAGGCCTCGCGCAGTTTGATCATATCGTAATCGATAGTCCGCCCGTTCTTGGCATGACGGATGCTCCCCTCATCGCAAGCGCGGTCGAGGGCGTTGTATATGTCGTCCAGTCTGCGGGCGCTGCTGTCCGTGGCATCAGGGCTTCGGTCAAGCGGATTAAAATGGTCAACGCACATATCTTTGGCGTTGTCCTCAGCAAGGTTGGCAGTGGATCGAGTGGCTACGGCTATGGCTACGGCTACGGCTACGGCTATGGCTATGGCTATGGCTATGGCAAGCGCTACGGTGAAGAGCACGCAGAGGCGCGTGGATAGTGTTGATGGGGCTGTCTCGCATAGCAAAAATTCAGCTACTTGGGCTGATTTCGCTTTTTGCTGCGTGGCAATCCTACCAGTTTGCACTCTCAGCCAACCTGAGGGTGTCTGATCCAGAGTTAGCTCTTCAGCGCGATCCAGATGACGCCATCGCTCTTGCAAAAGTTGTAAAAAATAAAAGCCGGGAAGCTGAAGAGTATGTCTCTGACGCAGCGGATACGAGCCGCGCAATACAAAGCCTGATCGGCAACCCTTTAAGCCGCTCCTCCTTGAGGATCATCGGCATGAATGAGAGTTCGGCGGGTGATGCGCAGAAGGCGTTTGCAGCGATGTCGCTCGCTAGCAAGGTGTCGCGGCGCGACACAACGGCTCAAGTTTGGCTGCTAGAGCGCGCGGCGGCTGACAATGATTTCGAAGCCATTCTTCGTCACTATGATGCAGCCATGTCGGTCACGCCTGAGCTTGGCCCCGTACTGCAGCCGGTAATGGTTGATGCTTTACAATATCAAGATGTCCGAGACGCCATGGTGGGTTACGTCAATCGCCAGGCGCGCTGGATGCCAGGCTTTCTCAATCTAGCCTCGCGCGAAGCGGCCCTGGAGGATGTCATTGACCTCACGGCTCCAATCGCAGTTGCGCTGTCTGCCGAAGAATATGAAAAAAGCATTGCCCGCATCATATACCGTGCTGCTCAGGATGGAGACTGGGAGGGGGCTATGGATTATGCCGAGGCAGTGTGGGCTGACTTTGACGCAGGCGCCTTTTCTGAAAGCGCGCCAAATAAGACCACCTTAGACAAGCGGCTTGGTCTTCTTGCCTGGGAGTTGTTTGAGGATAATGGCATACAAGCCTCACTCGACATGAACGGCGGCGTACAGGTCACAATTCGTCCACTGGCGCGCGGGACAGTCGTACGGCGGCACATTCCAGTGAAGGGCGGTCAAACCTATACATTGACGCAGCGGGTGAATTTTGATGGCGCAAGCGGCGCACGCCTTGCTTGGCGCGGGGATTGTGTAACCACCACCGCATCAAGCAGGGTGTGGGAGCAAACACTGCCGTCCGCTGCGCGGATGACGACTTACCGGTCATCCTTAAACATACCGGAAGATTGTAGCATTCTAGCTATAAGCCTGGAGGGAAATGGCGCAGATGGGCAGCAGAATGTTTACGCCAAATTTGACGAGATCAGCTTCGAAAGCTAGCATTCGATGGGTCAAAGATGTTTTCGCGAGCGCTTTTATGAATTTGGTTAATTTGCTTGTGGCGCTACGCCGCCTGCCGCCTTTAGGAACTTTGACCGGAGATGAGGAGCGTCTGCTTTTTGAACTAAAAGCGCTGGAGGATAGCGAAGAGACTTTGACTGTCTCGCATGTTTACGACTTGCTCGAAGGCAAGTCTGGGTCCACTTCGTATCGCATCCTAACGAGCCTTAAGGAAAAAGGGCTAGTCTCCATTTCGAGTGACCCAAACGACGGTCGCAAGCGATTTATTTCCTTTACTCCGAGTGCAGAAGCCGTCTTTAGCGCCTTGGGTAGTCCATGACTTTTCATTAACCGGGGCTCTATGGTCTAGGTAGATTGATCCGATCATTATTGATTGAAGAGGATCTAATTTGCATTTTGTTAAGCGCTTTTTTTGGGTTCCCAATGACCATCGCCCCCTGAGCTACAAGCAAATAGTCTCATTCGGTTTCGTGTTTTTTCTGATGCACCTAGCCATGGTCGTTTCGCTAACGACGATCGATAGTTACGAGTTCGCGATTAGTGGGAATACCTGGTTCTTTTACCCACCTGCGTTCGTAAGACTGGCTGCCTTCTTGGTATTGGGCTTTTGGTCTGTGCCCTTCATCTTTTTAGCGCAAATAGTGATTAATCCATTCGCTTTAGGCTGGATCGATCACTTTCTGCTCGCTTCATTCACAGCTATTGGCGCGCCGGTGGGGGTCTCTATTATGGCTCGCGCGGTTTCGCTAAGCGGTGATTTAGCAAATTTGAACGGATCGCGCCTTTTGATGCTTTCTCTAGCCGCCGCCTTCTTTAACGCGCTTGCCATAAGAAGTGCGCTTTTAATCGCTGGCGCCAATCAAGATCTTGCCCCCAGCCTATTTGCCACCATTGTTGGCGACACTTTAGGGGCTTGGGTTGTGATTTATATCATTAAGATTGGGCTTACCTGGGCCTCATACAAGCGCCAAAGGTAACGCACTCAAATTGTAAGAATGCAGGCCTCATCTTTTTAAATGTAGAATGATTTTCATTGCATATTTGAAAAGTTGTTTTACGCTTCGGGGATGCTGCTTAGAAAGCTTTTGTTTTGCCCGGCTGGACGGCACAGGCCGAATAGAAATAAGGCCAAGCATGATGGTTTGTCCTGGGCTGCTCCGTGCAAGGACTGCGGTGCGAAGCTCGTTAAATCAGTGCGAACAGGCAAGTGGGACCAAATTCCTAGCTAAAAAACTGAAGCCCTTTGGGCGGGCTCAACTTCAAGCCATGACACGAAATTAGGCGGCCTTTCATCCCGCTCAGATTACCTATACTATACGGTTATGAGGATCTTAGTCACCGGCTCCGCTGGGTTCATCGGCTTCCATCTGAGCGAGGCCCTGCTGCAGGCGGGCCACCGTGTCGTTGGATATGACGGCATGACGTCGTATTACGACGTGGCGCTCAAAAAGCGCCGCCACCAATTGCTATCGCAGCACGAGCATTTTCGCCGTGAAGAGAATATGCTCGAAGACTATGGCCGTTTACGTGCCATCGCGCTTGAGGAAAAGCCGGAGGTCATCGTACACCTCGCTGCTCAAGCTGGGGTCAGATATAGTCTAGAGAACCCGCGAGCCTATGTGGACGCTAATCTGCTCGGCGCATTCAACGTGATGGAGGTGGCGCGAGAGCTGGAAGTTAAACACCTGCTCATGGCCTCAACCAGCTCTGTCTACGGCGCCAACGAGAAAATCCCTTTCGCGGAAACTGACAAAGCAGATGCCCCGATGACGCTTTATGCGGCGACCAAGAAAGCAAACGAAGCGATGGCACATAGCTACGCGCATTTGCATGGCATCCCGACCACCATGTTTCGCTTCTTTACAGTCTACGGGCCGTGGGGCAGGCCAGACATGGCTTTCTTCAAATTCACCAAAGGGGTTCTCGAGGGCGCACCTATAGAGGTCTACAACAAAGGCGATATGTATCGTGACTTCACTTACGTAACCGATCTGGTTCGCGGCATAGAATTGCTGATCGATCAGCCGCCCGAGGCCCCTGACGCACGCAGCCGAGCAATTGAAGGCGACAGCCTATCCCCTAATGCGCCCCACCGTGTGGTAAATATCGGCAATGGCAACAAAGTCAGGCTGGTCGATTTCATTGAAGCGATCGAGACGGCTTGTGGGCGCACGGCCATCAAAAATTTCATGCCCATGCAAAAGGGTGACGTGCCGGCGACCTGGGCGGATAATTCGCTTCTTCGCACCTTAACCGGCTATGCCCCTCAAACCGATGTGCGAGAAGGCGTGCAGAAGTTTGTCGATTGGTATCGCGAGTATTATTCAGTCTAAGCTCGGGTCGGTGCGACTAGGTAGTCACCCGGTAAAGACCACTGCCAGCCAGTGTCACGCGGCACACTATTTGGGCGATCGTAGGATAAGCGCATAGGACAAAAATATTATTTGGAGTGCACGGATATGGCCACAATAGAGCTCAGAGGCAAAAGAGCCTAACCGCGAGCAGATTTATAGATCACCAATTGGAATATCGCTGCAAGACGCCAATCCGCCTCTCATTCTCATTAGCCAAGCAACGCACCTTGATCATTTCCCGCTGATTTGGATCGGTCTCGGCCTCCTTCGAGCTCAAGTCACACCGGGCATCGCGCTGCCTAACCCACAAGGATTGTTGGGCCGATAACTTATCGCGAGCGACCTCATCCAATTCCGCCCAGAGATCGTTCAAGGCATTCTTGGAAACGGCCAAGCGATACCTTTCCTCGGCCAAGGTTGCACTCAATACAGCTCCGCGCGCGTCGAGCACCTCTTTCTCATAGGCCTCGCGCCGCGCCTTCTGAGCCTCAACGGGTGCGAGCACAATTGGCGCACCCTCAACCAATCTAATCAAACCCCCAATACGCCCCGCATCCCGGGCAGAAAGATCAGCATCAATAACCCGCACTGGTTCGCTATCGGAGATAGCATAGAAAATCGGCAGAGAAGTAATTTGAGACACAGCCGGCAGTGAAAGATCATATTCTAGCGACAAAGCATCCGCCAAACCTTCAAGGGCCTCTGTTCCAGGCACCCCGGGCCGCACGTCAATTGAAGCCCAGCACAAGATCTCACCATTTTCCGATACGCCCCGCTCCGTGACCTCTTTGATAATTATTTCTACGTTGTTGTCAGAGAAGTTTGCTCGGCCTGATAAGTTAGAGAGCGATGAAAGCGCATCACTAAACTGAGGTCTAAGGTCTTCATCTGCAATCGATGACGCATGGCGGGTAATATCGATCAGGCGCGCAACGCCATCGGGGGTGGTATCCCGCGCAAGGGCAGTTTGCGTTACAAAGCCGCGAAAAGCGTCGCGACCCGCTTCGGAGCCGCATGTCTTCGTTGCGAGTTCCTGGGCCGATTGTTCAGTACACGAGGAGATAAAAATTGAGGCGCCAAGAAGAATACCAGCGCCTAAAGGTCTCCACGCGAACAATAGCTGTTTGATCGGGCTCGCCCGGGTGTTGGATTGCGGCATCCGCGTTCCGCCTCAATAATTGTATCCATACTCTGGATCTGCGTCATTCCACTTAACGTCGACGGTATCTATTTTCTCAAAGACGCTTGGAACGACCTCGCCGACGACACCAGTATATTCGAATATGACCAAATCCTTGCCCAGGTTATCCTTACCCCGCAGAATTCGAGAGTAAGATGAGGGCTCTACATAAACATTGCGCAGCGGCAGGAATTGCTCTGCGCCACCCAGCTCGCCAGAGTAACCAAACTCAAAGATGATGCTGGAAGTCTTGTCTACCGCGGATTTTAGAACGTCGAAATCTGCGGGCTTCAATTCGCCTTCCTCATCGCGGGCCAGAGCGCCCAGAGCCTTATAAAAAAGATTATTACCCCGGTAGTAGATGATAATGTCGAATGCGATTTTATCAGTCGAGCCTTGATAAATCTTTTCTGTCTCGCCCCAGATTGAGGAGTCTGCCACGGGGACACGAACATATTCTTCACCCCCAACCAGTTTGTAGACATCCAGGTCGCGAACCAAAACTGAAGGCAAATCGTCGCGATTCTCGTATCGACCGTCGATGGCAGGCTCTCCGCCAGAGCAGGCAGCAAGACCGCCAAGACCGATTAAACTAATGAAAAGGCGTCCCTTGTTACCTTTGTTCACCCTTACCTCCATCCTTTTAATTTCTTTTGGCTTCGGCCGTCTTGGCGGTGGGATCCGAGTCTACCAAGGCCGTCAAAGAAAAGTCTATATCAAAAATGAGAAGGTCGTCGGATGGTTCCCGAGCCCCCCCCTTGTCCATCTCGCAGAAAAACATGGCGTGTATAATCAGCCGCCGCCTAGGCCATTCACCCTATCGGCCGGGCTATAATTTTTCGTGCTGAAGCACGGCCAGAATTTTATGGGGCAGCGAAACCTTGCTTTTTTTAGAGGAGGTCAGCCGTTATTTAGCTCCTCAGGCGCGCCCTCTAAATTCTCAGGAACTAACCCTGGCAAAGGCGCCTCGTTTTCTTCGCCTGGTAGGGCCTGCTGCCTTTCATGCTCAAGCCGCTCAAGATATTCACGCTCGATTTGCTCGACGCGATCCTGCTCGGCGGCCGCGTCAACATCGATGTTCGAGAGCCGGTCCTGGCGCGCCTGTTCAATCAGCTGGCTGAATCGCACCCGCGTGCTCGCCTCTTTATCGGCGTAGGCTGCATCGATCATTTGCTGCGTGCACCCGGTGAACCCTCCCGCGCCGGCGGGGCTGCAAGACATGGCGCCAAAGGCGCCGATCATCTTGAACCGTTCGACACGTTCAGCCCAAGGTGTATTTTCGGGACTGGAGCTGGTGCGCAGATTGGAGGGGATACGATAGCGCTCGGCCTCAACCAAAATCTGGCAGACGACTATCTCTTCATCATTGGATGGCTCGGGGCATTCATTCTCGTCATAAGCGATGACCATATTAACCCGGTCGCCCGCCTCATCCTGCGCGGCAGCTGGGCTGGTGGCGAAAGCCATGCCCGCAAAGCCGATTGTACATAGAGTAGCCAGACGTTTCATATCGCTCAGTCCTTCATCGTATTCGTACCGAGAGTTACAGCTCGGTTCAGTTGAATAGCATATGAAGCGCGTGCGCGCGCCTTGATCACGATCAAATACGCTCAGCCAACTTTATCGCAGCCCGGCAGCCCAGCCTTATTGCGCCGGAAAGCAATGGATAGGCCGGTGCTTTCTCCGCGCCATATTTCAGTGCGGTGTCGCGATGCTCGCGCTCTTCTTCGCGGAACTGATGGATCATTTCCGCAAGCTCGGGATCTTTGCCGCTTTCCGCCAGCCGATCGAGCTGTTCCGAATAATGCTTGTCGATCTCTTCTTCGACCGCAGCTGTACAGGCCATGGCCGCTTCGGGACCGAGCAGTGCCGTGCCCGCGCCCAATGCATAGCCCGCCACCGACCAAAACGGCTGCAAGGCAGTCGGGCGGACACCTCGCTCTGCCATCAGCGCGTCAAACTTCTCGCGATGAACTTTTTCCTGCTCGGCCATATGGACGATTTCCTGAGCATGCGGCCCACGCTCGCCCATTACCGCCAGCTGCCCTTCATAGATCCGCGTCGCGCCGAACTCGCCGGCCTGGTCAACGCGGATCATGCAATCAAGTTCATCCTTGGTCATACGCTCTATTTAGGCCTTCTTGTTGCTCTTTGCCATAAGCGACCAGACCAGCACTGCGGTTCCGCACGACACGATAAAATTCCAGCCAGCAAGCGAGATGCCGAACAGATCCCATGGCGCCGCATCACACCGGATGATGGGCGCATTCATGATCGCTTCCATCGGATCAACATCGGTCGGGACTGCGCTCGAGCAAGCACTCAACCCTTCCCACCAGCCATACTCGACTCCGGCATGGAAACCCCCGATCGCGCCAGAAACGAAAATCGCAAGTCCCGCCAATGCGATCCACAGCCGATGCGGCGGCGCAAGGAATGAAAAAAATGCAAGGCCCAGTGCTACAAAATGCGGATAGCGCTGCCACCAGCACATTTCGCACGGATAAAGCCCGAATCCATATTGCGACAGATACGCACCGCCCAAAAGAAGCGCAGGCACACTTAACGCCAAGTGCTGCGCAAAAATCTCGCCCGGCTTTTCCGCTTCCAGATGGTTCATGAAGAGCGCGCTAGCTCAATTAATTGCGCAACGCCACAGTGTTGCGCAAAGCCACCGTCGCGCGCGTCGTGCGACGCAAGGTTTCCAGCGCATAATGCAGCTGGAAGTCTTTCACGCCTTGCTCTTCAAGCTCTGCTGCGGTCAGCTGGAAACGCGGATCATCGATTGTATCGACTTCAAGCTTGGCATCTTCAACGCCCAGATCATTGACGAGGTGCCCGCGCAAATCGCTCTCGCGCAAGAGATATTTATTGCGTTTTTCCAGATCCGGATCGGACAGTTGCGGAACCTTGATGTCAGGCGTGATGCCGCCTTCCTGAACCGACTTTCCGGCCGGCGTATAATAGCGCGCCGTTGTCAGCTTGATGGCGGAATCACGACCCAGGGGCAGAAGCGATTGCACGCTGCCTTTGCCGAAACTGCGCTCACCCATCACCAAAGCGCGGCGATGATCCTGCAGCGCGCCCGCTACAATCTCTGAAGCTGATGCAGAACCTGCATCGATCAGTACGATCAAGGGCATGTCGGAAGCGATCTCGCCGATATACTTCTGCGCTTCGCGGCGCGGCAGGTGGCGATAGTTGATCAGCTCGTCCGCATCGTAATGGACGCTCTCACCGCGAGCGCGACCACGTTGGGACACGATCCGGCCTTCGGACAGGAACAGGTCTGACAATCCCACGGCTTCATCAAGCGACCCCCCGGGGTTGGAGCGCAAGTCAAGGATCAGACCTGACATCTTGCCCGTGGCCTCGCTTTGCAAAGCTTCCCATGCGGCATAGACATCACGGCCCACATTTGTGCTGAATTCATTGACAGAGATCACGCCGATATTGCCGCTCTGGAGCTCGTAGGTCACAGGCTCCAACTCGATAACGCCGCGCGTCACGGAAACCTCGATCGGCTCGTCGCGTCCCGGGCGGAAGATAGTGAGTTCAATCGACGTGCCCTCTGCGCCGCGCATCCGCGCAACCGATGTATCAAGATCATTGCCGTAGATCAGCTCGCCATCGAGATGGGTGATGAAGTCACCTGCCTTGATGCCCGCCTTGTCAGCCGGGCTGCCCTTGAACGGCGAAACGACTTTGACCGCGCCTTCATCAAGTACGACCGAAAGGCCAAGCCCCGAATAGTTTCCGTCGATCATGGTTGTCAGGCGTTGCAGCGCGCTGCCATCGACATAGGCAGAATGCGGATCAAGCGAACCGAGCATGCCGTTGATTGCGCCGCGGATAAGCTGGTCATCCTCAACTTCTTCGACATAGTTGGCTTTGACCTGCTGATATGCTGCAAAAAGCTTGGCAAACTGCGGGCCTGCACGCCCGTCAATCTGCGCCATTCCGGCAGTGGTAGCCGGGATCAATGCCACAGCTGTAACCAGAGCGGCGCTGCGCAGCAGATCAGCAATTCTCATCGGTATTGTCTCCAATATTATCGCTCTGTTCTATCGCGCAGCGCAGCTGAACGCCAGATGATGATATCGATCCGTCCCGCAATGGTTCGTTCCAATGGCCAAAACTATTCTGAAAGCGGGCGTACAACGCCGGTCCTCCAGGAATTTCTTATAGCAAACTCAGAGGGTTAATCGGCTCTCCGCGCTCGCGCAGTTCAAAAGAAATCTCTGGCTGCCTAAGTGCCGCAGTGCCGATTGGCGCGCCGCCAATCACCTGCACACCGGTGTTTACGCTGGTTTGTGCCAGTCCGGTTATCAGGCTGGTCCAGCCATTTTCGTGCTCGATAATCACGATTCGCCCGAATCCACGATATACGCCGGCAAAGGACACCCGCCCTAATGCCGGCGCAACTATTTGTGCGCCGCTTGCGGGCGCAATGGTAATGCCATTGCTTCGTATTCCCGCGTCACCTTCTTCACCGAAGCCTGTGATCGTCCGTCCGTGAACCGGAAGCTGGAATTGAGCAGGTGGTGACGTTTCCTGCGCGCGCGGCGTCGCGTTAGTGGTGGGCATCACACGAGAGGCCTCGGGACGTGCGGGCCGCATGATCGGCCCGGCAAGCGTTGCGAGTTCTTCTCTGACCAATCCAGCGCGATCGAGCTCGCCGACCAGTTGATCCAGGTCTCGCGCTTGCTCTGCCAAAGCCAAGGCGCGTTGCGCTTCTCGGCGCGCCAGCGCGCTGTTGCTGCGCGAAGCCTCTTGCTGTTGCCGCATTAGTGCCGCGAGCTCGTTGCGGCGGTTCTGCAGATCGGTCTCGCTTGCCTGAAGCTCGGCGAGCGAGCGAGCAGCTTCACTCTCGAGCGCGCGGCCTTGTTCCACTTCACTGTGTAGGCTGGCGGTTTGCTCGCGGATCTGTGGCAAGGTTGTCTCGAGAACAGCGCGTACGTAGACTGTGTCGCGCAGTGACCCTGGTTGCAGCGCCGACAACACAATGGGCCTGCGTGCCATGTTCTGGATCGCTGCGGTCAATCTAACCAGCGGCTGTTGCCGCTTGGCCAACCGCGCATCGAGCACAGCGCGCTGATCCGCGAGAATCGCAAGTTGCGCAGACGCTGCGAGAATATCCGCTTCACTTTGCTGTATCTGCGCAGCCAGCGCCGCGCTTTCCTTCGCCAGCCGGTCAATTTCTGCGGTCGCAAGGCTTGCTTCCTGACTGAATTTCACGGCCCGTTGCTGAGCGAACTCTGCGGTGGCTTGAGCGCGTTCAAGCGCCTGTCGCGCATCCTCTGTACTGCCGAATCCCTCGACCGATGCCGTGGCCGCGCTGATATTCAGCGATTCTTGTGCCGCCAATGCGCCCCAGCCGATGGTGATTGCGCCTGCTCCAACGAGCAGCAGCTTCGTAAGGTTGGGGCTATCAGCGGGCATGCCCTCACCCTGCCCGATGATAGGGGTGCCCTGCAAGAATTGTCGTAGCGCGATAGAGTTGCTCCATCAGCATTGCCCGCGCCATCAGGTGCGGCCATGTGGCCTTGCCAAAGGCGAGAAGCAGATCGGCCTCGGTGCGCTCCTGCTTGTTGTGGCCATCGGCAGCGCCCAGGACAAAGCGCGCTTCGCGCATGCCGTCATCGCGCCAGCCACCCATGATCGACGCCAATTCTTCTGACGTCAGATTCTTGCCGCGCTCATCCAACAGCACGGTTTTGCAGGGTGTTTGAGGTTCAGGAATTCGCCCGCCAGTTTCGGGCAGTTCGGTCAGCTTGACCGGCCATTGCAATCGCTTCTCGTATCGGGCCACAAGTTCTGCCTCCGGGGACCGAGCAATTTTGCCGCGTGCAATGACGTGAAGAAGCATGATCAGAAATTCGCGAATGCGCTGCGCCGGGATGACTTCCCACGCCCACGCAGTTCAAACGTTAGGCGTTGCCTGCGGCCGGTTTTGCTTCGTCAAAGCCCCACATGCGCTCCAGATTGTAGAAGCTGCGGACCTCCGGACGGAACAGATGCACGACCACATCACCCGCATCGATCAGCACCCAGTCAGCCGCCGGGAGCCCTTCAACGCGCGCGGAGCCAAAGCCCTGCTGCTTGATTTTCTCTGCCAGTTTTTGCGCCATCGCGGCGACCTGACGGGTCGAGCGACCCGACGCGATCACCATATGGTCAGCTATCGAGCTCTTCCCCTCAAGCGGGATCGAGACCAATTCCTGTGCCTGGTCATCATCAAGCTGGCCAAGCACGAGTTTGTGCAGTGCGTCAGAAGACAGATCGGACTTAGCCATGGATTGCAATCCCTGGCTGGCGGTTTCGGCAGAAGCCGTGGATATTTGCGCCTGATTCATAGGCGTTTGCGATACTCCCCAATGTCAATTGGTTGATGGAAACAGGTGCGAAGATGCGCACTGGATCAGATGGAACGCTGATGCGCTCTATCATGAGCCCCCCTCTTCCCAAGCCTCTGGCCCGGCGTGCACCAGGCGATGAGTCAGTGGATCGCGAGGAGGAGCTCCGGCATAGCGCAAAGCCCAGTCCGGATCAGCGCGGCGGATCGCCGTGGCTGAACGTGGATCGGGATCAAAACGCAATAACACCAGTGCCGGTGCGCTCCCATTGCCCCCGTTGAAGAAGCTGGCGTTCGGAACCTGATAGCGCCTGAGCCAGGCCATGGCGGGGCTCGCCAAAGCAGCACCGTTATAGCCAGGCCTTGCGATGACCGCAATCGGCATTGTTCGGGCAATGGTGCGCCATTTGCGCCACAGGTGAAACTGCGCAAGATTGTCTGATCCCATCAACCACACGAACTGCCGCTTGGGGTAGCGCAGGGTCAGCGCCCTGAGTGTATCGACGGTATATCGTGTTCCAAGATCCCGCTCGATCGCTGTCGGTACAATAGGGACGCCTCGCGCCTGATCCGCCGCCGATTTGAGCCGTGCCGGAAGCGGCGCCATGCCTTTCTTCGGCTTGAGCGGATTGCCAGGCGAGACCAGCCACCAAACTTCATCCAGCCCCAGCGCATCCATCGCATAGCGCGTGATCCGGCGATGCCCGCCATGTGCGGGATTGAAACTGCCGCCCAGCAAGCCTGTTCGGATGGGGGTCATGCTGCGCAGGACTTATGGCCTTGCCTGTCCGCTACCACGGACTTGCCATTTGTAGGTGGTGAGGCCCTCTAGCGCGACCGGACCGCGCGCATGAAGACGCCCGGTGGCAATGCCGATCTCCGCGCCAAGTCCGAATTCGCCGCCATCAGCGAATTGGGTCGATGCATTGTGCATTACGATCGCACTGTCGACTTCGGCGAGGAAGCGTTCGGCCGCGCCCGGGTCATCTGTGATGATCGCTTCGGTGTGGTTGGAAGAGTGACGCGCGATATGCGCCATTGCAGCGTCAAGCCCGTCAACAATTGCGACCGAGACAACCGCGCCAAGATATTCCGTGCCCCAGTCACTGTCGTTCGCCGAGACAACTTGAGTATTCAGCGACTGAGCACGCAAGTCACCCCGGACTTCGCAGCCCGCATCAAGCAAGGCCCGCACGAGGTCGGCCGCTGCTGTGAATCTGACATCAATCAACAATGTCTCCATCGCCCCGCAAATGCCCGTTCGGCGCATCTTGGCATTGACTACGATCTCGCGCGCCATCGCCGGATCAGCTGCCGAGTGAACGTAAGTGTGACAAATGCCGTCCAGATGCGCCAGCACTGGTACCCGCGCATCGTTCTGTACCCGCTCGACAAGGCTTTTGCCCCCGCGGGGCACAATCATGTCAATCAGGCCAGCCGCCCTGAGCATCGCGCCAACAGCTTCGCGATCCTGGGTTGGCATCAGCTGCACGATTTCCGGAGCCAGACCCGATGCGGTCAGCCCGCGGACGAAGGCGGCGTGAATGGCTCTGTTCGAATGCGCCGCTTCGCTGCCTCCGCGTAGCAACGCTGCGTTGCCGGATCGCAGGCAGAGTGCAGCCGCGTCAGCGGTCACATTCGGGCGGCTTTCATAAATGATGCCAATCAGCCCGATCGGAACACGAACCCGGCTGATCTCGAGACCATTCGGCCGAGTTGAACTGTCGATAATATCGCCCACCGGATCGGGTAAGCTGGCCACGGCCTCGAGGGCGGAGGCCATCGATTCTGACCGATTTGGATCAAGGGTGAGGCGGTCCAGCATGGCACCAGTTAGTCCTCGCGCCTCGCCATCAGCCACGTCCTGAGCATTGGCGGAGAGGATCGCAGCAGAGTCTTCTCGAATGGCGGCGGCTGATTGCATCAGCGCGTCAGCCTTTGCCGCACTCGAAAGCGCCGCAAGTTTGCGCTGGGCCGCGCGCCCTTTGAGCGCGAGGCCTTCGACAAGGCTGGCAAAATCCGCCGTTCCAGGGTCAATCTTAGTAGCCATCCTGCTTGCAATAGCAGCGTGACACCACGCTGTCAGTCAGCGAATCCTAGGGGGCTATAAAGACAGAATTCTGCGGCTTTTTGGTAAACTTGCGACGCAGGGATTTTAAGGAATCCCCTTATGGGGTCGATTCATCGCAGCTTCATTTCGACTCGACCCGCACGTAAAGAAATGATTCGACCTTTGTGTCTAGCGACCTTAGGCATCGCACAGGGTAATTAAAGCAGCACCACGAAGAGGGGTCGCATTGCAACACGAACAATCCGCTAGCGGGTGGGGCAACCGCTTGCGTCGATGGTTTCCGGACCGTGAATTCTTCATGCGGTCAGAGGGTCAAGTCCGCTTTATCAAGATATCATCGCGCGTGCAGATGGCCGCAGCATCAGTCGCGCTCGCCTTGCTGGTCGGATGGGGTATCTCGATGGCAAGCATGGCGTGGACACAATATCGCGCCTCTGCGGATCGGGCATCGCTCCTCGCACGCGAAGCGCATGTCGCCACACAGGAAGAGCGAATGGCCGCCTACGGCGGTGATCTGGAAGGCGTGGTTGAAGATCTGAAGGCCCGGCAGGAGTTCCTTGAAGCCATTGAGCCGATGCTGCCAGAAGACATTCGCGAAGGCGAAACCGTATCCGATTCCTCAAGCGAGGCGGCTGAAACTATCGAGAAAGTTGGCGCCCTGATCCCGGAAGCGCGCGGCCTTGCAGAGATCGAAGCGCGCCAGCTCGCTTTTGTTGAACGCTTGACCCGATTTGCTGACCGCCGTGCAGAACGCACCGCAAATGCAATGCAGAAGCTCGGCCTAGATCCACAGGCAACGTTGCGCCGCGCGGAACGCGAGGCATTGGGTGGTCCGCTTGAAATTCTCGCGACTTCGGCCAGCGGTGAAGTTGACCCGCGTTTTGAACGCTTGGGCCTGAGCCTTGCGCGGATGGCTGCGCTCGAGGCCAGTTTGGACGCTATCCCCCAAGTCAGCCCAACCAATATGAGCCAGACCCGTATGTCGTCTGGCTTTGGCTATCGCCGCGATCCCTTCACTCGTCGCGGCGCGATGCATCGCGGCCTGGACTTCAAGGGTCCGCGGGGCTCACCAATCTATGCCGCAGCCGATGGACGGGTTAGTTTCGTCGGTCGCAAGTCGGGATATGGCAATGTTGTGGAAGTCAGCCACGGTAACGGCGTTATGACACGCTACGCCCACCTTTCCGCTTTCACTTCGCGTGTTGGCGATGAAGTCAAGGCTGGCGATCCGATCGCCAAGCTCGGCAAAACTGGCCGTTCCACCGGCCCGCACTTGCATTTCGAGGTGCGCATCAATGATCGCGCGGTCAATCCGCGCCCCTTCCTGGAGACCGCGCAAGATGTTCTCAAAGAAGCCCGCGAACCCGACGCGGCCGGCAGCAACGAGTAGTTCGATGGCCGGCAGCAGCTCCAGTTCGACCTTTTCCGTGATCGGATCAGACGTCAGAATCAAAGGTGATGTCGAAGCATCGGCAGACCTGCATGTCGATGGTTCGATCGAAGGCGACATCAAATGCTCTTCGCTGGTTCAGGGCGAAACGAGCCAGATCACCGGCGGAGTCGTGGCCGAAACCGCGCGCCTGGCTGGCAAGGTCAATGGCTCGATCCGCGCCCGCGAATTGGTCGTGCTCCGTAGCGCGCAGATTCACGGTGATGTGCAGTATGAGGCCTTGACCATTGAACAGGGCGCGCAAGTCGATGGCCGTTTCGCACATGGCACAAAGGCGAACGATGCGGTTGCCGCTTCGCAAAAGCCGGCGCACCAACCTACGGGTGACCAACCCAAGGCTGAGGATGGCGAACCAAAGCTCGGCCTGGTCAACTAAGGCCATCCAAGTTTGGGAAAGATTGAGGGCGTCCATTTCGGGCGCCCTTTTCATTTGATTCTTGATTTCAAGCAGTCCTGAAGGACTTCGGCGTGTGTTGGGGGTGGGCGGCCTCAGAGGACTTCGGCGCGCAGGGCCTTGCGATCCAGCTTACCGATCAGAGTCTTGGGCAGTTCGTCCCGGATCACCACGAGATCGACCCGCTCATGCTTGCCTACGCGATCGTTGACCCAGCTGGCGAGCTCCTCTGCCGTCGCCATCGCACCCTTGTTCAGCGTCACAAACGCGCGCGGCATTTCGCCCAGGTAATCATTCGGCACACCGATCACGAGCGCTTCTTTGATCGCTTCGTTTTGAACGATTACATGTTCGACCTGGCTCGGGAACACTTTGAACCCGCCCACTGCGATCATGTCTTTGATGCGGTCAACGATTTGCAGGAACCCATCCTGGTCGATCACCGCAACATCGCCGGTTCGCAACCAGACTTTGCCTTCGCGCTCAATCAACACTTCGGCCGAGGCTTCTTCGCGATTCCAGTAACCGCGCATGATTTGCGGCCCATGCACTGCAAGCTCGCCTGGTTCGCCCTCGGGGGCAAGCTTGGTGTAATCTTCTTTGTCGAGGAACATCAACTCAGTACCGGCCATCATCGCTCCGTAATAGGCGCTCGCATAGATCGGCACATTGGGGAGAAACAGCCCTACACGGTCACCCTTCTTGATCCCAAGCGCGCGCAGGCGGCAAGCGAACACATCCGCTTCGGCGAGAACAGATTTGTAGGAATAGGTACGGCCAAGGAAATGCAGAAACGGCGCATCCCCGCGCTGCCTTGCCGTGCGCACAAACATGGCCGGCAGAGTTACCGGTTCAAAAACAGTGTCCCACGGCGTAGGGTGATTATAGGCCGCGGGGTTACTAACACTCATGTCAATAGAATGATGTAAGCCACCCTAAGGCACAAGGAAAATCGCCCCCGATTTCAGGCAGGATTGCCCTTATTCAGCGCCATCCGCGTTTTCGCCTTCTTCAGCGGCGCGTTTGGCTTCAAGCCATGCTTCAGCTTCGGCTTCCTGCGCAGCTTCGTTGGCGGCTTTTTCAGACGCCACACGTTCAGCACGCAATTCCTCGATCAGCTTTTCCTTGTCGCTGCGATTGTCGCCCTCGGTGATTTCGGGCGCCTCGATCCCAGCGCGCTTAGCGGCCTTGGCAACCACTGCGTCGAGCTCGCGCTGCGAACATAAGCCGAGCGTCACGGGATCTTTCGGCTGAATGTTCTGGATGTTCCAGTGGGTACGGTCACGGATCGCATTGATCGTGTTACGCGTGGTGCCGATCAGCCTTGAAATCTGTGCATCGGACATTTCCGGGTGGCTGCGCAGGATCCATGCGATACCGTCCGGCTTGTCCTGACGCTTCGACACTGGAGTGTAGCGCGGGCCCTTGGTGCGGGTCACTTCTACCGGTGCTTTCTGCATCTGCAATTCGTATGTCGGATCTTTCTCGCCGAGTGCGATTTCCTCATGGGTCAGCTCGCCGGAGTGGACCGGATCGCGACCAGTGTATTTGCTGCCCGCAAGATCATCGGCCATCGCCTGAACTTCGAGGATATGAAGGCCGCAAAACTCTGAGATTTGCTCAAAAGACAGGCCGGTGTGGTCAATCAGCCAAGTGGCAGTCGCATGCGGCATCAACGGTTTCGGTTGGGCCATGATAAATGTTCCTCAAGAATTCCCGCACCGAACAAATCGGGCGTAAAAATAGAAGGGCCGCCCCTTTCGGAGCGGCCGTTGCATGAGGGTAGATAGGGGCAATCGGCGGATTCGGCAAGCCAATTAGGCGGGCCCTTCAGGCAAGCAGAACTTCGGCGCTAGCCGATCCCTCCTCTTCCAACGGCACGAGGCCAGATACGAACTGGTGCGCGGCGGTTTCCCAGCTGTAGCTGGCGCCAAGACGCGCACAGGCATCGCGGTCAGAATATCGGGCAACATCAATAGCTCGCGCGAGTTCATTGCACATCGCGCCAACTTCTTCGGTCAAAATGTCAACCGGTCCGGCAACGGGGAATGCTGCCACCGGCGTACCGCAAGCCAGCGCTTCGATCATGACCAGGCCAAATGTGTCTGTCTTGCTGGGAAAGACAAACACATCAGCACCGGCATAGCATCCAGCCAATTCGCGCCCCGTTCGTTTTCCCATGAATGTCGCTTTCGGAAACTTCGCTTCCAATTCAGCCCGCGCGGGGCCGTCTCCGACCACAACTTTGCTTCCCGGATAGTCGCAAGACAAGAATGCCTCTATATTCTTTTCCACGGCTACCCGCCCGACGTAGAGCAGGATCGGCCCCTCGAGATCGCGAAACTCGGGCGGTGGCGGCGCATCGGGTGTAAAACACTCCAGGTCAACGCCGCGGCTCCAGTGATGCAGCTGGTGTAGCCCGCGTTCTCGCAACTGGGCGCGTATACTGCGGGTCGCCACCATCACACGTTGCGCCGGCTTGTGAAACCAGCGGATGAACGGCCAGATTCGATCGGGATCCATGCCCGTGCGCCGAGCGACATATTCGGGGAACTGCGTGTGATACGCGGTGGTGAAGGGAATACCGCGCCTGACACAATAATTGCGCGCAGCAAGGCCAAGTGGACCTTCGGATGCAATGTGCACTGCGTCGGGGTTGAGCCACGCCAACCGGCGTCCGACTGCGCCCGGCAAGGTGATTGCCAAGCGGATTTCAGGGTAAGTCGGGCATGGTACTGAAGTATAATTGTCAGGCGAGATTACCGTAACATCATGTCCCCAGCCGCGCAGGATGTCACAAGTGGTCGAAAGCGTACGAACAACACCGTTCGTCTGCGGATGCCATGCGTCAGTGACAATCGTGATCGTGTGCGGTGAGCGGGAGGCGGCGACAAAGCTGTCTCCGGTTAAGGCACCAAATGCGTTCATGCTGCCTCCAGCTCTGTTTGCTCACTGTGAACACGGGGGTCGCTCTGGCCGTCGCGCGCCGCGATCTCTTGAGGCCAGTTGAGAATCTCCATCCGTCCGTCGAAGTGCTCGACCAAGGCGTTGCAGCCCTCGACCCAGTCGCCATCGTTCCAGTATTCGATAGTCTTGCCACTGTGGGTGAATTCACGAAATTCGGCTGTGTGGATGTGGCCGCAAATCACGCCATCAACGCCGCGCTCAGCCGCAGCTTTGGCCACCACTTCTTCGTAGCGGCCAATAAACTCGACCGCATTCTTGACCTTGTGCTTGGCCATTTTTGAGAGCGACCAGTAAGGCAAACCCAAGGCGCGGCGCGCCTTGTTGACCCAATGGTTCAGGCCCATCATCACATGGTAAAGCGTGTCCCCGACAAAGGCGAGCCAACGGTGTGCGAGCATTACCGCATCGAACTCGTCACCATGCAACACGATCAGGCGGCGGCCATCAGCAGTATCGTGGAACGCCGCACGGCGGATCTCGACCCCACCAAAGTTCAGTCCGGTAAACTGACGGAACATCTCGTCATGATTGCCTGGAATATAGACGATCCGTGTGCCGCGACGCGCGCGCTTGAGGATGCGCCAGAAGATATCGTTGTGTTCTGCTGGCCAATAGAACTTTTTCTTCAATCGCCAGCCGTCGATGATGTCTCCGACCAGGTACATCGTTTCGCTGTCAGTATGGTCGAGGAAGTCGATCAGCAGCTCTGCATTGCAGCCTTTGGTGCCAAGATGCACATCGCTGATCCAGATGGCCCGATACTTGCGCCGCTTGATCCCTTCCGGCTCGGGCGTTTGCAGTCGGCGCGTGGGAAGTTTGGCAATGGAGCCCAAGTCGCTGTCAACTGAAGGCAAGGGGAATGCTGAGGATGCGAGATCGTTCATGGGGACTCCTTCGATCTTGGCCCAAACAAGGCGTTTCGCTCAGGAGCTATGGCAGTATATTGTTACAATCGATTCACATTTTGATGACTGTTTGGGGTAACTGCGACATCTGGAAGACAGGTATATTCACCCATTTCAAGGCGGCTTATTGATCGTGCGCTACCTTTAGCACGATCTTGCCGATGTGTTCGCCGGCTTCCATCCGTGCATGCGCAGCAGCAGCGTCAGACAGCGGGAAAACTTCATCCATCACCGGCTTTAACTCGCGCGAAGCGAAAAGCGGCCACGCGGTCTGCGCGATCTCGTCACACAGCGCGGATTTGAATGCATCGGAGCGCGGTCGCAATGTCGAACCCGTCAGCGTCAAGCGCCGCATCATCACATACGCCATGTTGAGCTCTGCCTTGGGCCCACCGAGAACCGCAATGGTTACATGGCGGCCGTCTTCGGCCAGGCATTTGAGATTGCGCGGCACATAGTCACCTGACACCATGTCGAGCACGACATTTACGCCTTTGCCGCCTGTGAACTCTTTCACGGCGTCGACAAAATCGGTTTCGCGGTAATTAATCGCCAAATCGGCTCCAATTTCTCGCGCCGCCTGACATTTGGCCTCATCGCCGCAAGTCACGACAACTTTGGCATCGAACGCTTTGGCCAGCATGATTGCCATCGTGCCAATGCCCGACGTACCGCCGTGCACCAGCAGCGTCTCGCCATCGCGCAGAAACCCGCGCTCGAACACATTATGCCAAACGGTGAAGAGAGTTTCGGGCAGCACGGCCGCCTCTACAAGTGGCATGCCGTACGGCACCGGCAAACAATGGCCCCAGGGCGCAGCACAATATTCCGCATATCCGCCGCCTGGTGTCAGTGCGGCGACTGTTTGGCCAAGCATTCCCTGAGGAACTTCACTGCCGATTGCCACTACTTCGCCAGCCACTTCCAGCCCCGGCAGCGGCGACGCGCCAGGAGGTGCCGGATAGTGGCCTGCGCGTTGTATGCAGTCAGGCCGGTTGACCCCCGCATAGGCAACGCGGATCAGCACATCTGTGGGCTTGACGTCAGGCAGAGGCATTTCACGCGGCGTCAAGACCTCTGGTCCGCCCGGCGTATCGAACCCGACAGCTTGCATTGTCACCTGCAACTCACCCGCCTTGGTACCCGCCATCGCTCAATCAGCCCTTGTTTGTCTTGCGCCGCATCCGGCGCTGTGTCTGCAAAGCGACACTTCGCCACGCAACGCCTGTTTGCGACGGGAAGTAGCGACCCTCTCCATTGACAGCAAGCCAGTCAAATTGCGATGTTAGCATTAGATGGACTTGGATGATCTTCCGCGCCCCAAGGGCGATGCTGCGAGCAAGCTCGCGCGCGAAGACCTCTCGCCTTATTCTCAAGACGAGCTGGAACAGCGGATCGCCATTCTCGAAGCGGAGATTGTGCGTGTGCGCGAACATCACAGCAAGGCTGCAGCTCACCGCAGTGCGGCTGACTCGCTTTTCAAGAAATCGGACCCATGAGCCGGTCGCGCGCGTTCTGGATTCGCAATTTCGCAAATCGCGCCCATATTACGGCCAATCGCCTAGGTTTGCTTAACCACATCAATTCACTCTCTCCTTCAAGGGAGAGGTGCCCACCCCCACTATAGAGTGCTCACATGCCAAGTTTTGCCCAGAACCTCGAAAGAACGCTGCACAATGCCCTCGGAAACGCATCCGAGCGTCGGCATGAATATGCCACGCTGGAGCATTTGCTGCTCGCGCTGATTGATGATGAAGATGCAGCGCAAGTCATGGCCGCTTGCGGGGTGGATCTGGCCGAGCTGGGCGAAGTCGTGAAGCAATATCTCGACCAGGAATACCAGTCGCTGAAGACCGAAGATGGCGCTGATCCACAGCCAACCGCGGGTTTCCAGCGAGTGATCCAGCGCGCGATCCTGCATGTGCAATCATCTGGCAAAGACACTGTAACCGGCGCGAATGTGCTGGTGGCGCTGTTCAGTGAACGCGATTCCTACGCCGTCTACTTCCTGCAGCAGCAGGATATGAGCCGGTTGGATGCGGTTAGCTATATCAGCCATGGTATTGGCAAAGGCGGACGGCAGCTTGAAAGCAAAGGTGTGGCTGGATCGGAAGAGCCACAACAGGATGGCGCAGCAGAAGCCAAAGAAGGCGGTGCAAAGAAAGAAACCGCGCTCGACCAGTTTACCGTTAACCTTAACGCCAAGGCTGAGGCCGGCAAGGTAGATCCGCTGATCGGTCGCGGACCGGAAGTGGACCGTACGATCCAGATCCTGTGCCGCCGCAGCAAGAACAATCCGCTTTACGTCGGCGATCCGGGCGTGGGTAAAACCGCGATTGCAGAAGGCCTGGCCCGCAAGATCGTCGAAGGCGACGTTCCCGAAGTGCTGCTGGATGCAGTGATCTACTCGCTCGATATGGGCGCGCTGCTCGCTGGCACGCGTTATCGCGGTGATTTTGAAGAACGCTTGAAGCAGGTCGTGGCAGAGCTTGAACAGATGCCCGACGCGATCCTGTTCATTGACGAAATCCACACGGTCATCGGCGCTGGTGCAACCAGCGGCGGTGCGATGGATGCTTCCAACCTGTTGAAGCCGGCTTTGTCTTCAGGCGCGATCCGCTGCGTGGGCTCCACAACCTACAAGGAATTTCGCAATCACTTTGAAAAGGACCGCGCGTTGCTGCGTCGATTCCAGAAAATTGATGTGAACGAGCCGACCATTGATGAGACGATCAAGATCCTGAAAGGTCTGAAGACCGCATTCGAAGATCACCACAAGGTCAAATACACACCGGACGCATTGAAGACAGCGGTCGAGCTGTCGGCGCGCTACATTAACGATCGCAAATTGCCCGACAAGGCGATCGATGTGATCGATGAAGTTGGCGCGATGCAGATGCTGGTCCCTCCCAGCCGCCGCAAAAAGAAGATCACCGCACGAGAGATCGAGTCCGTCATTGCGACAATGGCGCGCATCCCGCCGAAATCGGTCAGCAAGGATGACAAGAAAGCGCTCGAGAACCTTGAGCGTGATCTGAAGCACGTCGTGTTTGGTCAGGATGAAGCGATCCATCGGCTTTCAACTGCGATGAAGCTGTCACGCGCTGGCCTGCGCGATCCGGACAAGCCGATTGGTTCGTTCCTGTTCTCCGGCCCGACCGGGGTCGGCAAGACCGAAGTCGCGCGCCAGCTCGCCAGCATCATGGGCATCGAGCTGAAACGCTTCGATATGTCAGAATATATGGAGCGCCACAGCGTTTCGCGCTTGATCGGCGCGCCTCCGGGCTATGTCGGATACGATCAGGGCGGATTGCTTACCGATGCGATCGACCAGAACCCGCATTGCGTGCTGCTGCTCGACGAGATCGAGAAGGCGCACCCCGATCTGTTCAACATCCTGCTGCAGGTGATGGACAATGGCCGTCTGACCGACCACCACGGCAAGACTGTCGACTTCCGCAATGTTGTGCTGATCATGACCACCAATGCCGGTGCAGCTATGATGGCAACCCAGGGCATCGGCTTTGGCGATGTGTCGAAGGAAGACGCGAGCGATGAAGCGGTGAAGAAAATGTTCACCCCTGAATTCCGCAATCGTCTCGATGCGATTGTGCCCTTTGCCTATCTGGGCAAGAGTACGGTCGCCCGCGTGGTCGACAAGTTCATCTTGCAGCTTGAATTGCAGCTTGCCGAGCAGAACGTGCACATCCAGTTTGACAAGGATGCGCGCGGCTGGCTGGCCGACAAGGGCTATGACAAGCTCTACGGCGCCCGCCCCATGGGCCGCTTGTTGCAAGATCGGATCAAGCAACCTCTGGCGGAAGAGCTGTTGTTCGGCAAACTTGTCGAAGGCGGCGAAGTGCATGTCACGATAAAGGACGGCAAACCGAATTTCGAGCTGACGCCCGCGCCGCCCAAAGCCAAGCCGAAGCGCAAGCCCGCTGCCAAGAAGAAGCCGGCTGCAAGGAAGGCTTCGTCAAGCAAGAAGCCCGACGCCGATGCCGGTAGTGGCGCGGACGGCGGCAAGGACGACAAATCGTAACCTTTCTTCGCTGGCATTAAGTCCGCAGATATGCATGAGTGCGCCCCTTAGTTCTTTCGACCAAGGGGCCCCTCATCATGCGTTCACTTAAAATCTTCGCTGCCGCGGCGCTGCTGGCGCTTCCAGCCATTACGCTGGCAGCCGACGATCAGGCCGAGGCACCACCTGCGCACTTCACCGGTGCGGATCTGTTCAACCTGACAATCGCAACCGACCCACAGATCAGCCCTGATGGCCGCCAGATTGCCTATGTCCGCATGGCCAATGATATTATGACCGACAGCGCTGTGCGCTCGATCTGGTTGATCGATCTTGCAAGCGGCGCAGAGACTCCATTGGTCACGGGCGCAGGCGCGCATTTCAGCCCGCGCTGGTCGCCAGACGGATCGCGCCTGGCCTATATCTCGACCAAGAGCGGCGGCGGACCCGAGTTGCATGTTCGGTGGATGAACAGCGGAGTGGCTGCAAACATCACGGCTTTGCCCGAGAGCCCCGGCGGCATCAGTTGGTCACCCGACGGTAGCCAGATCGCTTACACAGCTCGCGTGCCCGGAAAGCCGCTTAGCCTGGGCAGCGCGCCCGCCAAGCCCGAGGGTGCGGAATGGAAGGCACCACCAAGCATCACAGATGCGGTAACGTATCGCATCGATGGCGGGGGCTATCTCAAACCGGGCTTCACGCAGATCTTCGTTGTTTTGGCAAAGGGCGGCGCACCGCGCCAGTTGACAAGTGGAGACCGGCACCACTCGGGTGCTTTGGAGTGGTCGCCAGATGGAAAGACGATCCTGATCAGCGGAAATCGCGATGACGATTGGGAGTTGGCCGGGGTCGACAGCGAGATCTACGCGATCGATCTGGCATCGGGCGATATCAACGCCCTGACCACACGCGATGGTCCGGATTTCGCACCGCAAATCTCCCCCGACGGAACCCAGATCGCTTACCTAGGGTTCGATGATCGCGCGATGGCGTATCAGCAAGCCGAGCTTTACGTGATGAACCGCGATGGTTCCGGCAAGCGTCGCGTGGCGGCCGGTTTTGATCGCGGGTTTGACAGTCTGGAATGGACCGATGGCGGGCTTTACGCCGGTTTCGAGGATGAGGGTGTTTACCGCGTCGCAAAGATATCGCTCACAGGCAATGTTGATCGCCTGAATGCACGGGTCGCAACGCCGGGATATTCCCGGCCCTATGTGGGCGGCGAATGGAGCGTGTCCAGCAGGGGCACGCTGGCCTTTACGTCTGGCAGCGCGACACGGCCGACCGATGTCTCTGTGTTGGCCGGACGCAATCCGCGCCAACTGACCGCGCTCAATGAAACCTGGCTTTCAGGAAAGACGCTGGGCCAGACGATCGAGTTGGATGTCACAGCCGCGGATGGAACCAAAATCCCTAGTTGGATCACCCTGCCGCCCGATTACGAGCCGGGCACGCGCGTGCCGCTGGTGCTGGAAATTCATGGTGGTCCCTACGCGGCATATGGTGCGCATTTCAGCACCGACTATCAGCTTTATGGCAGCGCAGGGTATGCAACACTCTTTACCAACCCCGGTGGCTCGACCGGATACGGCCACGCCTTCGCTGACCGGATCGAAGGTAATTACCCAATCTCGAACCATGATGAGCTGATGGCCGCAGTCGATGCTGCAATCGCTGCGGGTTACGCCGATCCTGAGAACCTGTTTGTTACAGGCGGTTCGGGCGGCGGCATCCTGACCGCGTGGATCGTGGGCCAGACCGATCGCTTTGCGGCGGCAGCTTCGAACAAGCCGGTTATCAACTGGACCAGCATGGCATTGATGAGCGATGGCTATGCCTTCTTCGGCAAGTACTGGATGAAGGGGCAGCCATGGGAACGCGCTGACGACTATTGGCGCCGTTCTCCACTGGCCGCAGCCGCTAACATCAAGACGCCGACACTGGTCCTGGTTGCTGCAGAGGATTACCGCACCCCCCGCAGCGAAGCCGAACAATTCTACGGCGCGCTGCAAGTTCTCGGCGTCGACACTGCGTTGCTGGTGACGCCGGGCGGGAGCCATGGCGATTTGACAATGTCACCCAGCCAGCTGGCCACGAAAACCGATTCGGTGATAAAATGGTTTGAAAAGTACCGGAAAGACGAAAAATCTGACTAGCCAAGCGGCTATTTCAGTCCGGCTTCAAAAACCGCGATAGCGTGGTGCTTGGCATTCTCGGCATAGTGCGCCACGCCCATCCGCATGCCGGCAATCGCAGCATCGGATAGCTCTCTCATAGGCTTGGCCGGGCGCCCCGCCCACAGCATACGGTCTTCCATCACCTTGCCTTCGGTCAGCATCGCGCCCGCCGCCAGCATGGCATCATGGCCGATCACAGCCTTGTTCATGGCGATTGCGCCAAGGCCCACAAAGCCGCGGTCTTTGATCGTGCACCCATGCACCATCGCCATATGCCCGATCAGTACGTCATCACCTATGATCAGAGGTGAGCCCTCTTCATCACCAGGGCGCGGCGGGTCGCAATGACATACCGTGCCATCCTGGATATTGGTCCGCTGCCCGATCTCGATCCGGCTGACATCGGCGCGCAACACACAATTGTACCAGATCGAGCTCTCCGCGCCGATCGTGACATCGCCGATGATGGTGCAGCCTGGAGCGATAAAAGCGGTGTCATGAATATGCGGCACTTTACCGTGGATCGGGATGATGTTTACGCCGGGCCGGAACATTATTTTGTCTCCCACTGCTCTCTTGAAAGCGAATATTGTATCGCCGGGTTATCACGCGGATCGTACGCAGGGTCATCAAAGTCGAGATCCTTGCGACGCTCCATGCCCAGCTTCTCCATGAAACGCCAGCTGGCCTCGTTGCGCTCACTCGTGATCGCAACGAGATATGGCACGCCAATACTGTCAAACGCCCAATTGATCACCGCGCGCATGGATTCATTGGCATAACCGTGCCGCCAGCGGTCCTCGCGCACCAGCCAGCCGATCTCGTGATCACCAACGTTGGGCGCGAGCGGATTGTCGACCCGCTTCATCCCGCAATGGCCAACCAGCTCTCCGGTCGACTTCTCGATCAACATCATGAAACCAAAGCCTTCACGTGCAAACCAGCTCATTGATTTGGCGTGCTTCGCTTCGATCTCGTGGAACTCTTTGACGCCGCCCAAACATTCCATCACGGCTGGCGTGTTGAGCAATTCATACTGAAGCGCCGCATCGCTTTCCTCGATCTTGCGCAGAATCAGCCGCTCGGTTTCGATTACGATATCAGGCATGCTGCGCTTCCCGGCTTGCACGATCAATCGAGTAGACGATGATCAGGGGAGTATCGGGCGTGAAATCGGCGTTCTCGAAATCAAGGTCTTCGCGCCGCACCATGCCGAGCTTGATCATCAGCCCCCAACTTGGCGCATTACCTTGAACGGTCAGCGCAATCACTTCATCCGCGCCGAAACGTTCAAAAGCCAGATCAAGCGACGCAACCGCTGCTTCCTTGGCATAGCCTTTGCCCCAGGCGTCTTCTCTCAACCGCCACCCGACCTCCATCATACCGATCGGGCCGCCCTTCTGATTGCAGCGCTTGAGCCCGCAAAAACCCAGAATGGCACCGTCATCCTTGCGCTCGACACACCAGAAGGTGTGCCCGTGGTCCAGAGTGTAGGACAAAAGCCGGTCCTGCGCTGCCTGCCGCTTTTCCGCGTCGCACACCCCGCCAAGCCAGCGCATCACATTGGGCGTATTGGTGCCTTCCCAAAACGGGAGCCAATCGTCCTCGCGCCAATCGCGTAGGATCAACCGCTCGGTTTCGTGCTGGAATCCTTCGTTCATGTCAGCAATTGAGAATGCGCGCAGCCACCGGCGCATGATAGGTCAGCACTCCGCTGCAACCGGCGCGCTTGAAGGCGATCAGTTTTTCCATCAGCAACGCATCACGGTCCCCGATACCGGCAGCCTGCGCGGCCTCGATCATCGCATATTCGCCGCTCACCTGATAGGCGAACACGGGAATGCCAAACTCCTGCTTCACGCGGTAGATAATATCCAGATAGGCAAGGCCGGGCTTCACCATCACACTGTCGGCGCCTTCCGCAATGTCCAGCGCAACTTCGCGCAGCGCTTCGTCGCTATTGGCCGGATCCATCTGGTAGGTTTTCTTGTCGCCTTTGAGCAGCCCACTTGAACCCACCGCATCGCGAAACGGGCCGTAGAATGCGCTGGCGTATTTGGCAGCATAGCTCATGATCTGGACATTTGGGTGCCCGTTCATCTCCAGCGCCAAGCGAATCGCATGCACCCGGCCATCCATCATGTCTGATGGCGCGATGATGTCCGCGCCTGCCTCTGCCTGATTGAGCGATTGATCGACGAGCACGGCTACAGTGTCGTCATTAACGACATACCCTGCGGCATCGATTAGCCCGTCTTGCCCGTGCGCCGTATAAGGATCGAGCGCGACATCGGTGAGGATGCCGATATCGCTGCCGCAAGCATCACGGATTGCTTTGATCGCTCGGCACATCAGATTGTCCGGGTTGAGCGCCTCTGCCCCATCATCGCTGCGTTTGTCCGCGGGCGTGTTAGGGAACAGCGCAACACACGGAATGCCCAGCTCGACCGCCTCCCTCGCACGAGCCGCGATACCGTCAATCGACCAACGCGATACGCCGGGGAGCGTTGCGATCGGCTCTTCCACGCCGCTGCCTTCAGTGACAAACAACGGCCAGATCAGGTCCGCAGGCGTCATCACGGTTTCGCGATACATATTGCGGGCCCAGCCGCTGGCTCGGGTGCGCCGCATGCGCACATTCGGGTACGATCCACTCATAGGCCAGAGTGTTGCCGCATTATCTATCGCTTAGCAATCTATCAACGCCCAGCCTCAGCTGACTTGAAGCGGATTATCGAGCTTTTCGATCTCACGCTCCGGTTCCGCCACTTCTTCAGGGCGGATTTCGAGATCCACCAGAGCAGCGCCCGGCTCAACCTCTTTAAGACGCGCCAAGGCGGCCCGGAAGTCGACCAATTCACGGCCCTCAAGCTGAGCGCGACGGACGAACCGCACTCCCCGCGGATCTATCGCGCGTCCACCCCGATACATTTCATAGTGCAAGTGCGGGCCGGTCGAGAGACCGGTTGATCCGACATAGCCGATAACCTGACCGCGCCGGACACTTTGCCCGCGGCTGGCGGCGATCCGGCTCATATGGCAGTAACGGGTCGACAGCCCATTGCCGTGATCGAGCCGCACCCCGTTGCCACAACCACCCATTCGCCCCGCCGCGCTCACTCGCGCGTCCGAGACAGCAACGATAGGCGTGCCATGGCGGGCGCGGAAATCGATGCCGGAATGCATACGGCGATACCCCAATATCGGATGACGACGCATCCCGAAGCCGGAGGTGATCCTGCCCGGCACAGGCGCGATCAATCCGTTTCGCTGCTCGCCAACGCCGGATGCTTCATAAAAAATGCCGTCCTCTCCCCAGCGCATCAGCTGCGTCTTGGGTTCACCATCGCGCTCAATCCCCGCATAGAGCACCTGGCCTGCCTGCCGCTCACCCGTTGCGGCGCGGCGGTAAGCAACAATCATGTCGAACTCGTCGGTCGAACGGACGCTGCGGTTGAGGTCAATCTGGCCATCCAGCGCCTTGATGAAATCCTGCACCGCACTAGCAGGTGCGCCTGCGGCGCGCGCTGAACGGTACAAGCTCTGCCCGACAGTGCCGCGAATGCGCAGCGGCGTGTCATCGACGCGAATTGTGTTGCGACGCAAAGACAGGCGGCCGTCGTTGTTTTCTACCCGCAACTCAAGATCGAACTTGGCCCGGAAGGACAACTCATCGAGTGGCCGCGGTGTACCCTCTGCCACGCGGCGACCCAGCACAATGTCAAAGCGGGTGCCGGCAGTAAGCTCTTCCATCTCGATGGCGCCGCCGATCAGCTCCTGCACGCGCGACGCATCGGCAGAGCTCAATCCGGCACGTTGAAGCATACGGTCAAAACTGTCTCCGCGCCCCAATGTCGCGACGAGCTCTATCTGAGGGCGTTCTGGTGCCGCCTCAAGCGCGCGGACCTTGGGCCCGGCGCCCATCTGACGCCCGCTGTCAGCGCCAAGCGCCAAGGGCATGATCATGTGGCTGCGAAATTCGTCTAGCGCCACTTCGTCCAGCGCCATGGCAGGCCTTGCCTCGAGCGGTGCGAAGTCTGGCCACAACAATAGCGCGACCGCGCCTAGGCCAAGCATCGTGCCAAGACCGCGAAACCAGGTTCCGCTTCCGATATTCTGCGCCAGGTCAGGAGCGAGATCTACCCGCTCTAGCTTGCGCGAAGTTTCATCGCGCCATTCTTCATAGCGAGATCGCCAACCACTGACACGCTTCAAGACGATTTTGGCATTGTCTGACGACTTACGTGACGCACGAGCAGAACCGGCTTCACCGAAGTCAAGCATCCGCTCTTCAGGATCGAACGCGCCTAAGGACGGATCGCCCAGTGGCTTGTCATCACCGCTGCCCATGTCGCGCATGTGATCCAATTGATCTCAACTCCCAGATGGCGCCAAAACAGCGCTACATCCCAATCGAACGTCCCTGTTCGGTTTATTGGCGAAGATTTCTCGCAGATCAAAGTAAATTGCGCCTTAATCATCGACCAGATGAGTCCCCAAGGCGACGAAGTGTTGAGAAGCGGCACGGCGTGGGCATCAGGCGGTTGCCGCGGCCCGCGCGCGATGCCACTAAGGGCATTGTGAGCGACAGCACCATCAAGGCGGTTCTCGGGCCCACCAATACCGGCAAAACCCATTTGGCGATCGAACGGATGTGCGGACATTCCTCGGGCATGATGGGATTTCCGCTGCGGTTGCTGGCGCGCGAAGTCTATGATCGGGTTCGTGCAATCAAAGGTGACAAGGCGGTCGCCCTGATCACCGGTGAAGAACGGATTGAACCGCCCGACGCGCGGTACTTCTGCTGCACCGCGGAGGCCATGGATCGGCTGGGAGCGGGGAAAGACGGTCCGCACGCCTTCGTGGCACTCGATGAAGCGCAGATCGGCGCTGACCCGGAACGCGGGCATATCTTTACAGATCGCTTGCTCAACGCGCGCGGCCGCGAGGAAACCATGATTCTCGGCTCGACAACGCTCGAACCCCTGGTCAGAAAACTTATTCCGCGCGCGGAAATGGTCGAGCGACCTCGTTTTTCGACGCTCAGCCACGCCGGAAGCTGCAAATTGTCGCGGCTACCGCCACGCAGCGCGGTCGTCGCATTCGGCACCGACCAGGTTTACGCCATGGCAGAGGCTTTGCGCAGGTTCAGAGGCGGGGCCGCAGTGGTGATGGGAGCGCTTTCACCGGAAACCCGAAACAAGCAGGTTGAATTGTTCCAGAATGGTGAGGTTGATTACATCGTCGCCACCGACGCAATCGGCATGGGATTGAACCTCGATTTGCACCATGTTGCCTTTGCGGGCCTCTCAAAATTCGATGGCAAACGCAAACGCCGACTGACCCCTGCCGAAATGGGGCAAATTGCAGGCCGCGCCGGGCGGCATCAGCGCGACGGCACTTTCGGAGCGCTCTCGGGCATGCGCGATGGCAAGGGCACGCCCGCCGAATTCACCGATGAAGAGATCTATGCGATCGAAGAGCATCGCTTCGCGCCATTGACGCATTTGTTCTGGCGCGAGGCCGAGCCACGATTCGACAATCTCGCAACCCTGATCGCCGACCTGGAAATGAAGCCTGATGAGCCAGAGCTTCGGCCCGCACCGGAAGCGATCGACTTGGCCGTCTTGAAACGGCTGTCTGAAGATCCGATTGCTGACAGCGTTAAGGGTGCCGGATCTGTCCGCCGGTTCTGGGAAGCCTGTTCGCTGCCCGATTTCCGCTCCGTGGGTGCGGGCGTCCATGCCAGTTTCGTCAAAAGATTGTGGCAGGATCTTCGCGAAGGCTATCTCGGCGCCGATTTTGTCGCCGCACGCATTGCAGAGCTTGATCGCATGCAGGGAGACATCGACACTTTGCAAGGAAGGATAGCCGCGATCCGAACTTGGGCCTATATCTGCCAGCGGCCGGACTGGGTATTGGCGCGTGACGAGATGTTTGCTCGCGCGCGCGCAGTCGAAGCCAAACTGTCGGATGCGCTGCATGCGCGGCTGACAGAGAGATTTGTAAACCGAAGGACGTCGCTTTTGATGAAATCGCTGGGCCAGGATGGAAGTGCATTGCCGGTCGAACTCGCCCCTGATGGCACGCTTACAGTCGACGGTGAGCTGATTGGTCGGCTGGACGGCTTTCGGTTTGCGGTCGCACCGGATGCGACAGTTGCCGATCGCAAGATGTTGCTCGCTGCGGGTGAAAAGGCTTTGCCGGCGCTGTTGGCGCAGCGTGCCCAATGGCTTGCCGGTGACGGCATAGGCGAGTTGACGATCGGCAATGGCGCGATTCTGTGGGGCGAGCACAAGCTGGCCACTATCGAGCTGAGCGACGACTTCGGAACCGCCCGAATTGCATTTGTGCGCGAATTGAGCGCGCTGCCGGAGGCATCGCGGCTCAGTTTTGAGGCGGCTTTGCAGAACTGGTTAGACATAAGACTTGAGCCACTCGAGCCCTTGCGCAAGCTGGCTGCGGCCGCTCAGGACCCGGCCGCCGGGTCAGAGGCGCGCGCTTTATTGCACACCGTTATTGCCGGCCACGGGGTGGTGACGCGCGAAGATGCGGGCTTGCAGCATCTGCCCAAGGAAATGCGCCCCTTTCTGCGCAAGCTGGGTGTGGTATTCGGCGCGCTTGATATATTCGCACATGCTTTGCTCAAACCCGCACCCCGTCAGCTGCTGCACGCGCTCGGGGTAGACAAGCAGCCGCTGAACGAAGCGATGTTGCCAGTGCTCAAAGATGTGAAACAAGCACCAGCCGGATACCGCCCCGCCGGGTCACAGATGATCCGCGTCGATCTGGCGGAGAAGATTGTGCGCGCCGCGTTCGATGCGCGCGCCAAGGCAACGCCTGAAGGCGGCAAACCGCCTAAGCGTTTCTTCTTTGACACGGCATTGCCAATCTCGATCGGGCTTGAAGCAGACAATGTGCTGCGCTTGCTGGGAAGCGCAGGGTTCAAGCGCTTTGCTGCACCAGCGCTGGCCGAGGGGGTATCAGGCCCGGCCACGCCCGATAGTTGGAATTGGCGCCCGAGACGCCCGGGCGGAAATCCGCAACGGCGGACGCAGCACAATCGCGGGGAGCAGGGTAAGCGCGGTAAGCGCAGCAGCAATCAGGGCAAGCCACAAGTCCGCAGCGCCCAACCACCGCGCAAGCCCGCTCATGAACCTGCCCGGGCAAGCGGCGCGTTCGATGCGCTGAGGGATTTGCTCGGTTAATGGGCGAAGGTGCCTGCAGAGGCATGCGAATCGACCGCCTGCTGGTCTATTTACGCATTGCACGTACACGCAGTCGCGCCTCTGTCATGGTCGATGCCGGACACATGCGCCACAATGGCCGGCACATTACCCGCACCAGCGAGGAGATCCGCGTCGGAGACGTGCTTACCTTCATGCTTGGCACTCAGGTCAAGATAATCGAGGTTCTCGAGCTGCCCGAACAACGCGGCTCGCCTGAAAAGGCCCGCTCTCATTATCGGGAGCTTGACCGGAGCGGCGAAAAACCACTAGCAGCGAAAGTGCAACATAATCTGCAAGGGAATTCCGCCACATGACCTATGTCGTCACCGAGGCCTGCATCAAATGCAAATACACCGATTGCGTTGAAGTTTGCCCTGTCGATTGCTTCTATGAGGGCGAGAATATGCTCGTCATCAATCCCTCCGAATGCATCGATTGCGGCGTGTGTGAGCCGGAATGCCCCGCGGAAGCGATCCTGCCTGACACAGAAGACGGCCTCGAAAAATGGCTCGAGCTCAACACCAAGTTTTCTGCGGAATGGCCCAATATCACCAGTCAGAAAGAGCCGCCCGCTGACGCCGATGATCACAAGGGTGAAGAGGGCAAGTTTGAAAAATATTTCACTGAAGCCCCCGGCGAGGGCGACTGATTCGCGATCAGTGCCCTGGCTGCTGAAAACCTGACAATCCGGCCAGATATGCGCGTGTTTCGCACCGAATAGGTTGCGACTCGTAATTTTGTTCCAATTGTGTTACACAATTGATCAACCACGCCGGATTGGTCCCGGCGCTCGGGTGAAAATAGGAAGGCTCGGCCAACAGCAAACATCGATAGGCACCAACGCGGCGCCTGCCCCGGCAGGCCCGATCAGGTTCCTTCGACTGCCTGTTTGGATCGTGCCAGTAGAAAGGATTTTGCATGGCAAACGAGGCCCTCGCCTTTAGTGTAGGCGACTATGTTGTTTATCCCAAGCACGGTGTTGGCCGTGTTATCGAGCTTCAGAATGAAGAAATCGCCGGGATGCAGCTCGAACTCTATGTACTGCGCTTCGAGAAGGAACGCATGACCCTGCGCGTTCCTACCAACAAGGTAGAATCAATCGGCATGCGCAAGCTGTCGTCTGACACGACCTTGAAAGAGGCTATGGAAACGCTGAAAGGCAAGCCCAAGGTCAAGCGCACAATGTGGTCACGCCGCGCGCAGGAATACGAAGCGAAGATCAACTCCGGCGAGATCGTATTGATCGCTGAGGTAACACGCGATCTGTTCCGCCCCGAAGATCAGCCCGAGCAAAGTTATTCGGAGCGCCAGATCTTTGAAGCGGCCTCCAGCCGGCTCGCTCGCGAACTGGCGGCGATGGACGAAACTGACGAGCCGACTGCGCTTGAGAAAATCCTCGACGTGCTACGCACCCATGCGCCGCAATATTACGAGACAGATGAGGAAGATTGATCCGCAAGGTTCATCGACCAATCGCATATCTGGACCGACAAAGGGCTGCTCGCAAGGGTGGCCCTTTGCCGTTGTGCGGTTGAACTGTGTCCCTTCGTGTATTGCATCGGTAATACGGAATGCAGCGCGCTTAGCCGCAAGCGCGGC
Source organism: Altererythrobacter rubellus (assembly GCF_030284385.1). Taxonomy (NCBI): domain Bacteria; kingdom Pseudomonadati; phylum Pseudomonadota; class Alphaproteobacteria; order Sphingomonadales; family Erythrobacteraceae; genus Altererythrobacter; species Altererythrobacter rubellus. The sequence continues at coordinate 398,644 of NZ_CP127221.1, read as the reverse complement.
CAGCTTTTGCTAGACATTCGATCGAGCGCGTGTGAGACGCCCCCTCATGCGTGGTCTTTATCTTATGGCCCTAACCCTTTCCTCGTCTCTGCTTGGCGGATGCCTCGTCAAAGCGGCGGCTGATGTAGTGACGGCACCTGTCCGTGTCGCGAGCAAGGGCGTCGATCTGGCGACCACCAGCCAATCCGAAGCCGACGAAAAGCGCGGACGCGAGCTTCGCAAGGCCGAAGAAGAGCTCGGCAAGCTTAACCGGCGCTATGAAGACCGATTGGAAGATTGCCGCGACGGGAGCGAACGCGCATGTGGCGAAGCGCGTGACATCCATTCCGAAATTCAGGCGCTGCTGGAAAGTAATCCGGCGCTGGGCGAAGCTGCTGCAACGCCCGTAGGAAATTGACTACCCGGCCGGGGTGGCTGCGCGCCGCAATCGATCATTGATGGCTTCGCCAATGCCCTCATTGGGTATTTGCACTATGGCAATCCGGGGGTGCTCGCTGGCTGCAGCCTGATGCAGGCAATCATACAGCCGCGTGGCGGCTTCATCGAGATCACCCGAGGCCGAAAGCGTGCAATCGCCCGAAATTCCGCCGAACCCGATCAGGAATTCGCCTGAATCAGCGGCGTCTGCGTTCAACCGCAGCGGCTTGCCCGGCGCATAGTGGCTGGCGAGTTGGCCCGGGGCCTCAATACTCGCATCAGCCCTTTCACTGAATGTGCCATGCAGGCCATTGATCCGGATGGGTCCCGGACGCAATTCGTCTAGCGAACCATCTGCTCGCACCGCCAGAATTGTCGACTCCAAACCTGCTTCGCATACCCCCCCGTCAATCACCGCATCAATCCGCCCGTCCAGCGTTTCAAGCACATGTTGAGCGCTGGTCGGGCTGATGTATCCGCTGCGATTGGCTGACGGTGCTGCCATTGGAAAGTCGAGCACCCCCAGCAGTTCACACATCACGGGGTGCGCTGGCGCGCGCAGCGCCAATGTGGGCAGTCCAGCCGTAACAGCAGGTGCAAGTCCGCAGTCCGCGCGAATTGGCAACACCAAAGTCAGCGGGCCCGGCCAGTATGCATCTATAAGCTCGCGCGCTTTCGGATTGACCGCCGCGTAACGCCCCGCTTGCTCAGCGCCGGTCACGTGGACAATCAGCGGATTGAAGCCGGGCCGCCCCTTGGCTTGGTAAATCTTAGCCACAGCATCAGGGCTGTCTGCTCGCGCCGCCAGCCCGTAAACCGTCTCGGTGGGAACCGCTACAAGCCCGCCACGTTCCAGAATCGCAGCCGCACGCGCGATGCCTTGCGCATCGGCACGCAGCACTTCCGTAGCGTTCTTGTTACCGGCCATGCCTGCCCGCTATAGGGGGTACTGCAAATTGCCAAGAGATTCCCGAACAAAAGGAAGCAATCAACGTGACTCCTTACAAGCCCGCCACCCAGGACCAGCTGCTCGCAATCCGCGTTAATGCCGGGATCGAAGAGCTCGCCAAGACTGAACGCTTTACCTCCGCCGAGGCCGATCTGGTCGAAGCAATTGTCGAAGGTGTTGGCCAATTCGCCGCGGGCGAGTTCGCGCCGCTCAACCGGATCGGAGATCTGGAAGGGGCGAAGCTTGAGAATGGTGTGGTCCGGTTGCCCGACGGATTCAAGCAGGCCTATGACGAATATGTCGCGCAAGGCTGGAACGCGATCGCATCGCCAGAGGAATTCGGGGGCCAGGGCCTGCCCTTCACATTGGCGTGCAATGTGCTGGAAAATCTAGGTTCCGCCAATATGGCATTCAACCTGCTGCCCATGTTGAGTGTGGGAGCAATCGAAGCGATCGAGCATCACGGATCTGACGCGCAACGAGCGAAATACATGCCCGATCTCGTCAGCGGCAAGTGGTCGGGTACAATGAACCTGACCGAGCCGCAGGCAGGCAGTGATGTTGGCGCACTGCGTAGCACCGCCACCCCCATCGAAAGCGGCGAACATGCCGGAAAGTATCTGATCCAGGGCCAGAAGATCTACATCACCTGGGGTGAGCACGAACTGGCAGAGAACATTATCCATCTGGTGCTCGCGCGGCTGCCTGACGCACCCGAGGGTTCGCGCGGTATCTCGCTGTTCCTTGTGCCCAAATACCATGTGAAGGATGATGGAAGTCTCGGCCCGAAGAACGATCTGCGCTGCGTCAGCCTGGAGCACAAGCTCGGTATCAATGCCTCACCCACCTGTGTGATGAGCTATGGCGACAATGGTGAATGTATCGGCGAACTTGTCGGCGCGGAAAACCGCGGGCTGATGGCAATGTTCACAATGATGAACAATGCGCGCATCAATGTTGGCAATCAGGGTGTGCAGATCGGTGAGCGCGCGACCCAGCAAGCGATTGCATACGCGGCGGATCGCGTCCAGTCGGCACGCGCCGGATCACCCGACAAAACTCCTGTGGCGATTATCGAGCATCCAGATGTACGCCGCATGCTGCTGCGTATGAAAGCGCTGACCGAGGGGGCACGCGCACTCCTCTATTACTGTGCGGGTCAGGTCGATCGCGGGACGATCGGCGACAACGCAGCCAAGCTGCGCGCGGAAGTGCTTGTTCCTTTGGTCAAGGCATGGGGCACCGATATCGGCATCGAGGTCGCCGGAATGGGCGTGCAGGTGCACGGGGGAATGGGCTTCATCGAGGAAACCGGCGCGGCACAACACTGGCGCGATTCCAAGATTGCCCCGATATACGAAGGCACCAACGGTATTCAGGCGGCCGACCTGGTCACGCGCAAGCTGGGGCTCGAGGGGGGCGGCGTCGTGCAGTCACTTATCGCCGACATCCTCGCGGAATCGGCTGACGAGCCGCAATTGCGCGCGCTAGCGCAAGATTGCACCTCTGTCGCCAGCTGGATGAGTGAAGAGGCAAGTCTGGATGATCGCCTGGCTGGCAGCGTGCCGTTTTGTACCATGCTCTCTGTTGCGGTCGCCGGATGGCAGCTTGCAAAGCAAGCGAAAGCCGTTGCAGGCGGCGCAGCGCCAGCGCTTGCCAAGACAAAGCCCGTCACAGCCCGATTCTTCCTCGATCGCATCGTTCCGGAGGCAATGGGTCAGAGGGCCGCCGCTACAGGCGGCGCTGAATTGCTTTACAGCCTTTCAGCCGATGCCTTCGCCGTTTAAGTGTTAGTGCGTGGACAACAACCAAGCCCCCGATCATGACGCGCTGCTTCGCATTGCAAATGCGTTAGAGCGAATAGCTCCGCCTGCCCCGGCAGCTATCAATTGGCGCACAATGCCAGCCTATGTCTGGGACGGAAAGAACGCGCGCGAGCTCGAGAAGATCACTGCGCCCGATCTCGATGATCTTCGTGGAATTGACCGCCAGAAAGAGCTGGTGCTCGAGAACATCGACCGATTGGCTTGGCGCAAGGCGTCGCATGACATGCTGCTATGGGGCACGCGCGGAATGGGAAAATCCGCGCTGGTCCGATCCGCTGCACGTCGGGTGCAGGATGGTTCGTCCATGGCCCTGGGGCTTGTACAAGTCGCACCTGATGCGCTTGATTCATTGCCCGAACTGTTCAGTCGACTTGGCGGCGAAAGGCGCCAGTTCCTGATCTTTATAGATGATCTTGGTTTTGCCGAGGAAGACACTGTTGGTCCGCGCCGTTTGCGAAGCTGGCTTGAAGGCGGCGTAGAGGCAAGGCCGAGCAATTGCCGGCTCGCCGTCACATCCAATCGCCGCGCCATTCTCGCGCGTCAGGCAAGCGAGCAAAACTCCGGCTCTGACGAAAGCCCGCTCAACCGCCGCGATGCAACCGATGACAAGCTTGCTTTGGCTGATCGTTTTGGACTGACCGTGGGTTTCCATCCATGCAGCAAAGGTGCCTATATCGAGATGGTCAGCGCCTATGCCGGTCCGCTGGAGTTGAAGTTCAGCGAAGAAGAGGCGCTTGAATGGGCAATGCAGAGCGGGCAGCGGTCCGGCCGTGCCGCTTGGCAATTCGTCGTCGAACTGGCGGGTCGAGCCGGGAAGAAGCTTTAGCCCGCTCTCTTACTGAGCGGGAACTTCGCGCGCGTAATCCTCCTCATTGAAGGATGCCCGGGCATCACCCGTCAACTGGCGGCGGGGCGGTAGTGAGTCTGATTGAAGTCGCGCAATACCTGCTCCTGGCTCCGCTCCGGGTGCATGAACTCGCCAGATAATCCCGGCCGTGTCATCAGTCATCAGCAGTGATCCGTCGCCCGCCCATTCGACCCAGGTCGGTCTGCCTTTGGTGGTGCCATCCTCATTCAGAAACCCGTCCAGCACTGGAACCGGCAGACCTTCTGGATTGCCGAGTTCATCAAAGGCGACATAGACCAGATCGTATCCCGATGGTGGTTTGCGGTTCCACGAACCATGGCGCGCAATGAATGCCCCGCTTGCGAATGTCTCGCCCATCCTGTGCCCCTCTTGCGTAAACACAAGACCCAGCGCAGCCACGTGGGGGCCGAGCGCGTATTCGGGCTTGCGCGCATATTCAGCAAGATATGCTGGACGCGGAGCTTTGACACGCTCGTCGATATTGGTGCGCCAATAAACCCACGGCCAGCCGTACTGGGCGCCAATCGGCACATTGGTCAGATAGTCTGGCACCAGATCTCCTCCGAGCATGTCGCGCTCATTCACTGTGGTCCAGAGTTCGCCCGACCAGGGGCTGAACGCTAGGCCGTTAGGATTGCGCAATCCGCCGGCAAACTGGCGCTGACGATTGGTTTCGAGATTATACTCCCAAATCATGGCGCGGCCTTCTTCGACCTCCATGCCTTGCTCGCCGATATTGGATACCGAACCAACCGCGACATAAATGCGCGTGCCATCTTCGCTTAGCTCGAGGTTGCGCATCCAGTGGCCGCCACCAGGTGCCAGATCCATCAGCTTGGTCGGCTCACCGGTTACGCTATCTGCGCCCAATTCATAGTCATACGCCAGCAAAGCATTGTGGTTGGCGACATAGAGCTTACCATCATGCCACCCCATGCCCGATGGTGAGTCCAAACCATTACTTTCATTAGCAATTGTGCGCCGTATCTCCGCGATACCGTCATTATCCCCATCACGCAGCAGCACAATTTCATTGGCAGAATCTCCGGTAGCCCCTGCACGGGTCATCAACCAATCGGCGATCCAGGCCATGATGCCGCCATCTTCCTCGCTTTTGGGTGATTGCGTAAGCGTGACGAGAACGTCTCCATTCGGCAGCGCCTGAAGCACGCGCGGATGATCAAGCCCTTCGGCAAAGCGTCCAACCGCCAGACCTTCTGCTGCGTTCGGCGCGTCGCCATCATCCCATCCCACCGGTTTGGCGATCTGCACCGTAGGGACGGATTCGGGATTGGGTTCCTCCAGGGTCGGGTCGGTTCCCGCAACCGCCTCAATCGAAAGCTCGGCGGGGCTTCCGCGTGATACCCACCAGAGGGCCGCGCCGAGAAGCACAAGAATGACAAGGAGGGCGATCAGGATCTTTTTGAGAATGCTCATGGGTGTCAGGCATAAGCCCGGTCCATGCGAGCGGCAATAGGCTACATTCAACAGACATGGCACCCGGATCAGCCGCGGGCCTTGCTATTTGACCGGCTCCGCTTAGATCGCTTCCCACGATGTATGATTTCAAACCCGACGAGAACCTCGATGCCAACGAGCGGTACCGACAGCTATGTAACGCTGCGGATGCGCTAACCGCGACCGAGAGTGACCCCATTGCCAATATGGCGAATATAGCCGCCCTCATATGGGAGTTTGTGCCCGGACTGAACTGGGCTGGGTTCTATCGGGTGTTGGAGAACGATGATGGTGAAGGCGAGCTCGTCCTCGGCCCGTTTGTTGGCCGCCCCGCCTGTATCCGCATTCCGATGGGCGCCGGCGTGTGCGGGACCGCCGCGAAAACAGGCGCGACTCAGCTTGTCGAGGATGTGCACGCATTCCCCGGACATATTGCGTGTGATTCTGCCAGCCTGTCCGAAGTGGTGGTGCCGGTTGTCCGGAATGATCAAGTTGTCGCGGTTATCGATCTGGATTCCCCTGAACCAGCCAGGTTCAAGCCTGAGGATGCCGCAGGGATCGAGCAACTGGCGCGGCTGCTTGCCAACCGCATTTAACGAGAATCTCTAAATAGCTCATATTTAAGGGTTTTCTGGCACTCAAGTTGCGCGGCGCAACTTTCGATCAGTCAGCCAATGTGGCAAAGTTGCGCGGCGCGACTTGGATTACTTCAGATATCACCGCCGGTTAGCCGCTGACAGATCAGATCGAGTTGATCGAGTGTGCGGTATTTGATTGTGACTGCGCCCTTGCGCGGGTCCGCATCGGTCTTGATCCGCACAGTCAGCCCCAAGAACTCTTCCAGATGCGCCTGTACAGCTGCAATGTCCGCGTCCTTGACGGGATCGCGCGTAGTGCGTTTGGTCGATTTGCGTGCCTTGGGCGCTATGTCGCCGCGCACCAGGTCTTCAACTTCGCGCACACTCAGCTTGTCGCGAACCGCCTGTTTAGCCAGTCTCGCCGCGTCATCATGGCCGATCAATGCACGGGCATGCCCCATGGAGAGCTCACCTGCCTCTACCAGGCCCAGCACGCCCTCTGGCAAGGCAAGCAAACGCTGCAAATTTGCTACATGGCTGCGTGATTTTTCAACCATTTGCGCGATCTCAGCCTGTGTCAGACCTTCTTCATCACTCAGCCGGTGATAAGCGCGTGCTTCCTCGACCGGATTGAGATCTTCGCGCTGAATATTCTCGATCAAAGCCAACGCCATGACTTCACGTTCGTCCAGCTCGCGGACCAAGGCGGGAATCTCGTGCAAGCGCGCCTTCTGAGCGGCTCTCCAGCGACGCTCACCCGCCACGAGCTGGAAGCGCCCTCCACCTTTGGCGGTAACGATAATCGGTTGGATAACACCGCGCGCGGCAATCGAAGCCGCCAGCTCTTCAAGTGCCCCCTCATCGAAGCGCTTCCGCGGCTGACCAGGCAAAGGTTCGATCGAAGAGATCGGGATGGAGCTCAATCCATTCTTCGCATAACCTTCTGAATTAGATGGATTTTCGGAGGATTCAGTGTTTGCCGGCTGTGCCAGAGGCTCCTCGCGCTGGGCTTCCCCCATCAACGCACCAAGCCCACGCCCCAGTTTCTTCCTGCGGTCCGCAGCGCTGCGCTGCGGCACCGAAAAACGGATAGGATCGGTGGAATCGCTCACGCGGCTTTCCTTTCTTCGGGCAGGCGGCCGATCAATTCTCGCGCCAAAGCGATATAGGCGCGGCTGCCCGCACAGGCATGGTCATAGACCAAGGCTGGCAGACCGTGGCTGGGTGCCTCGGAAAGGCGCACATTTCGAGGGATGACCGTTTCAAACACCAGTTTACCCAGGCATTCACGCACATCTTCCGCCACCTGATCGGTCAGACGGTTACGGCGGTCAAACATCGTCAGTGTCACACCGACAATTCCGAGGCCAGGATTGAACCGCTGTTGAACCTGCTCAACGGTCTGCAAAAGCTGACTAAGCCCTTCTAAAGCAAAGAATTCACACTGAAGCGGGACCATCAGCGTGTTGGCGGCTGAAAGCGCGTTCAATGTCAAAAGACCAAGCGACGGAGGGCAATCGACAAAGCAGATGTCATGCCCGCGGTGATTGGCCAGTGCAGCGGAGAGACGGGACGTACGTTCGTCCATGGAGACGAGCTCAACCTCCGCACCACTCAAATCGACAGTCGCCGGAACAATGTCGAGCCCGGGAATGCTGGTTGGCACCATAGCTTCTGCCAGGGGAAGACCTTCCACCAAAACATCATAGCTCGATGCCTTGCGGGCCTCGACACCCACACCCAGCCCGGTTGAGGCATTTCCTTGGGGATCAAGGTCAATCAACAGCGTGCGCCAGCCGATTGCGGCCATAGCCGTCGCGATATTGATCGCCGTCGTGGTCTTGCCCACACCGCCCTTTTGATTGGCTATCGCAATTGTGATCATCCGCCTCGCCTGCCTTTCTGCAGTTATTTGCTTACGATGATCCCCGCTTCCTCATCGGTCAAGGACTGTTCCACGTGAAACATCCCGCGAATCTTTCGAGGCATCGCTTGAAGTTCTTGCGCCGCCGAACGCCCCTTCGGCAACAGATAGGTGGTTGCCTTTGTGGAAAAGGGTGCGGACAAGCTGAGGAGTTTTTCCAATGGCGCAAAGGCACGCGCCGAAATAACCGATGCTTTGAAGGGCTCGACAAGCTCCAAACGTCGACCCTCGACGCGGCAATTACCCAAATCAAGCTCGCGCACCATGTGTTCGAGCCATTCAACGCGGCGCGCACGGGATTCGACGAGCACAATCTTCCACTCCGGCCGCAGTGCTGCGATCACCAGGCCAGGAAAACCCGCTCCTGTGCCCAGGTCGAGCCACGGCCTGGAGGGTGTTTCACGTGGAACAAGACGCAGGAGCTGGGCACTGTCTGCTATGTGCCTGACCCACATTTGGGCCTCTGATGGCCTCGAAATGAGGTTTTGACGCTGATTCTCATTGATAAGTGCAGCGCTTAACGCTTCCAGACGCAACATTCCTGCCGCATCGGTTAAGCCTTCGACGAAAGCTCGGGCAGAAGTCTCGTCTCGCAAAACCTGTTCCATCAGGCCGCCACCTGCCTGCGCCGCGCGTGGACGAGCAATGCAGAGAGCGCCGCAGGGGTTATCCCAGGCACACGCCCGGCAGCCGCCAGATTTGGCGGTTTGGCAGCCATCAACCGCTCAACCATTTCGTTGGAAAGGCCTGGCACATCTCCGAATGGGAAGTCGCCACCGAGAGTCAAAGCCTCGCTTGCGCGCAAATCCCGCAGTTCCGCCTCTTGCCGCGCCAGATAGGGTGCATAGGTCGCATCCTCCGCCATCTCGGCGATCAGCGCATCCTCTGGATCCAGATCAGCGGTCAACCAGGTGCTCAGATCACCCAACCCAACACCATCATGCCTCAACCACTCACTAACCGGCTTGTCCCCTCCATCACGGCGGACATTGAGACCAGCGTCGCTCAGCGCTTTAGCTGGGATCATCACGTCAAAATACGGCGCCAGATCGGTTCTGCGCGCCTCGCGATCCTCAAACCACTTGCGCCGCGTATCTCCAATACAACCCGCAGTAATGCCCAGCGGCGTCAATCGCGTCGACGCATTATTAGCGCGCAACCGTAACCGGTACTCCGCACGAGCGGTCAGCATACGGTAGGGCTCTGTGACGCCATGCAGTGTCAGATCATCAACCATCACCGCAATATAGCTGTTCGCGCGATCCAGTTGCGGGGGCTCCTGGCCAAGCATACTACCCGCCGCATTCAGTCCGGCAACCAACCCCTGTGCGGCCGCTTCTTCATAGCCCGTCGTACCGTTGATCTGCCCTGCACAGTAGAGTCCGGGAATGGCCCGAAGCTGCAAGTCCGCTGTTAAAGCCCGGGGATCAATGTGGTCATATTCCACTGCATAACCAGGAACTTCCATAACGACCTTCTCCAGGCCTGGCATCGCGCGCAGCATCGTGAGTTGCACATCAACCGGCAGAGATGTGCTTATCCCGTTGGGATAAACGAGATGTGTGTCGATCCCCTCGGGTTCCAGAAAAACCTGATGGCCGTCACGGTCGCCAAACCGGTGAATCTTGTCCTCGATGGACGGGCAATAGCGTGGGCCCGCTGCGCCGATAGCACCTGTGAACATGGGCGATCTGTGCAAATTGGCCCGGATGGCATCATGCGCGGCCTCGGTCGTCCGTGTGATCGCGCAGAAAATCTGGGGGTTGGCGCGGCGTTCAACGAGCGGCGACATTGTCCAATGATCTGCATCCGACGGCTGTTCTTCCAGGCGTGCCCAATCGATGGTGCGTCCATCCAAACGCGGAGGTGTTCCGGTTTTCAGCCGAGCCATCGGCAAATCGGCGGCGCGCAACTGTCTGGCAAGCTCCTGAGCTGAGTTCTCGCCTATGCGGCCTCCTTCAAACCGCTCTTCCCCGCGAAACAGCGTACCACCAAGGAATGTCCCGGTGCAGAGAATGACTGTTGGAGCCGTGAGCACGGTTCCATCGCTCAGATTGAGACCACCAACCCGGCCACCCTGCAGCACAAGCGATGCAGCCTCGCCTTCGATCAACTCAAGCCCGGCCTGCGCCTTCACCGCGCGTTGGACTGCGGCTTTGAACAATTTGCGATCGGCCTGCACACGAGGGCCCCAAACCGCGCTACCCTTCGATCGATTGAGCATGCGATAGTGGATAGCGCCCGCATCAGCAGTGCGACCAATCACACCATCGAGCGCGTCAACTTCGCGAACCAAATGGCCTTTACCCAACCCTCCGATCGCAGGGTTGCAGCTCATCGCCCCAATCGCGTTCAAATCAAAACTCACCAGACCAACGCTCGCGCCCATACGGGCCGCCGCGCAGGCCGCCTCGACACCGGCGTGACCGCCGCCGACAACGAGTACATCATAGTTTCGCATGAGACGCCCGATACTCCGGGTATACCTCGGGGTCAAAGCCCTTTCGGCCCTAACCATCCTCGGTATGGTCGCACGACATGTTCCACGTGAAACACCTGGGCTTTGCTTCGATTATTTTCCGATGCAGAAGCGCCCAAACAGCGCGTCGAGCATATCCTCTGTTGTAGCCCGCCCGATCAAACGGTCAAAAGCGAGGCGTGCACGGCGCAAACTCTCGGCAATCAGTAGCGGATCTGTGGAGTCATGCGCTTCTAACAGAGCCCCGTGGCTATCTTGAAGAAGGTTATGCTGACGCGCGTTGAGAGCCGCCTCTCCCGGTTTGGGCAATGTATTTCGAGCGAGTTCGAGCAATCCTGACTTGAGTTCACCCACCCCCTCTCCTGTGAGAGCAGAGACCTGAAACATGGGCGCCGATTTAACCAAATGCGTTGGATTATCCACCTGGGCTTCAATCCCCCAAGCACCATTCGGCTCCTCGTGATCAGGCCCCAACCACAACACCAAATCGGCACTTTTCAGCTGGCTGCGCGCACGGTCGATGCCAATTGCTTCGATTGCATCGTCACCACCATCATGAAGGCCCGCAGTGTCCACAAAGGTAAAGGGTACACCGCTGATCGCCACAGACCGTTCAATCACATCACGCGTTGTGCCCGCAATCGGCGAGGTTATAGCGGCCTCACTCTCAACCAACGCGTTGAAAAGAGTGGATTTCCCTGTATTTGGCGGCCCCGCTAACACAACACGAAACCCCTCACTCAACCGCTCAGAACGTGGACGCTGCAGAAAATCATCCAATTGATCGGAAAGCAGCTGTACGCGCGCGGAAAAATCATCTGCAAGGCCGCCTACATCAGCCTCGTCGGAAAAATCGAGCGCAGCCTCGACTTCAGCCGCCAAACGCAGGAGCGCATCGCGCCATTCTTCAACCTGCCGCGACAACCCTCCTCCTGCCATTGCCATAGCTGCGCTGCGCTGGAGCTCGGTTTCCGCGCTTAGCAGATCAGCCAGGCCCTCCGCCTCGGCCAAATCTATCCGTCCGTTTGCAAAAGCGCGGCGAGTGAACTCTCCAGGTTCAGCCTTACGAAGACCTTTGAAGGAGGAAAGCTCGCTCTCAATTGCAGCAACTACTGCGCGCCCGCCATGACAATGCAATTCCAGCAGATCTTCGCCGGTGGCTGTTTTTGGACCCGGAAACCACAATACCAAGGCCTCATCCAACACAGTGCCATCCACAGCGTGCAACCTCGCCAAACTTGCCTTGCGCGCCGGGATGTCGCGACCCACCATCGATTCAAGGGTGGTTCCGGCTGCAGGGCCGCTGATGCGGATTACGCCGATTGCGGCCGGCGGCGCACCGCTAGACAATGCAAAAATTGTGTCAGTCATTTGCGGCTGCACCGATCCTAGTCGTCGCTAGGTTTCTTTCTGTCACCCGCAGAGCCCATTCCGCCGCTCATGAAATTCTGGAACATCTGCATCCCCATCTGCCCCATCGGCGCAAGGTGCTTGGCAAAATCCTGCAATTGGTCTGGGCTCGAGACACCCTTCATCGCCTTCGTCAGGCTGTCGACATAGACGCTGTTTGCCTCCGACACATCGGGCAGACCCATGAATGCCCGCGCCTCCTCGGGTGTGCAGTCGATCTCGATATTGACCTTCATCGCGATTCCTCCTTTGCCTCGCGCTTATCAGGCGAGCATCCTCTCAAATTTGGGTTTGGCAAACCCGCTTGCCAAGCGATAAGCCGCTTTCACCAAGAATCAAAGGAGCAGCGCCCAAATGTCCGATATGGCTACAATTTCCACTCTTGCCGGCGATGCAGATTTCAACGCCTATGTCGCGCGTCCTGAAGGCACAGCTAAAGCAGCGATTATTGTGATCCAGGAGATATTTGGCGTGAACCAGGGCATTCGTCGCAAATGCGATAGCTGGGCTGCGGAAGGATATCTGGCGGTTGCACCTGATCTGTTCTTTCGTATGAAGCCCGGACTCGAACTCGACCCTGACGTTGAGACGGAGTTTAACGAAGCTCTTGATTATTTTGGAAAATATAATCCGGACGATGGCGTCAAGGACATCGAGGCAACAATACATTGGATCCGTAGAGATGCCGGCGTGAACAAGGTTGGTTGTGTGGGGTACTGCCTTGGAGGGAAGCTTGCCTACATGACCGCCGCACGGACGGACATTGATGCTTCTGTCGGCTACTACGGTGTGATGATCGACCAGATGCTGGGTGAAAAACACGCAATAGCCAACCCATTGCTATTACACATTCCAACCGCTGACCATTTCGTTGGCCCCGAAGCGCAGGCCGCAATGCACGCAGGTCTTGATGACCATCCACGCGTGACCTTGTACGACTATGAAGGGTTGGACCACGGTTTCGCAACCGAGAGTGGAAACCGGCGAGATGAACTAGGCGCTCAGCTGGCTGATGGCCGCACCAAAGCATTTTTTGCAGAGCATCTGTCATGAGCCCGGCTGCCAAAGGCCTCAAACGCTGGCATGAAGTGATCGAAGGTGGAAGTGAACCAGCCGCCCTAACAAACGTCATGCGCGAAGACGCTGTGTTTCACTCTCCGGTTGTACACACACCGCAAAAAGGGCGCCCGATCGTCGTTGCCTATCTAACCGCCGCCGGACAAACGCTCGGCAATGACAGTTTTCAATATCTGCGCGAAGTTGTGGACGGGAACACCGCGGTGCTCGAATTCCAGACAGAGATGGACGGTATTCAGGTCAACGGCATCGACATGATAACCTTTGACGACGAGGGTTTGATCACCGATTTCAAGGTAATGGTGCGCCCACTGAAAGCGGTGAACAAGGTCTGGGAAATGATGGGCGCGCAGTTGGAGCTTATGAAGGCGGGTTAACGAGCTCTCGCTGCTGAAAACCCGCCCTGAATCTGCTAGAAATTACTGGTTCATGGTTTCGAAGAAGTCTTCGTTGGTCTTCGAATCCTTCATTTTGTCGAGCAGGAATTCCATCGCGTCGACTGTTCCCATCTGCATGAGAATACGGCGCAGGACCCACATCTTCGAGAGGTTGTCCTTGTCGACCAGCAGCTCTTCCTTGCGGGTGCCGGACTTGCCGACATCGAGCGCCGGAAAGATGCGCTTGTCAGCAACCTTGCGATCAAGCACGATTTCCGAGTTACCGGTGCCCTTGAATTCTTCGAAGATTACTTCGTCCATGCGGCTGCCGGTATCGATCAGCGCGGTTGCGATGATGGACAGCGATCCACCTTCTTCGATGTTACGCGCAGCGCCGAAGAAACGTTTCGGGCGCTGCAATGCGTTGGCATCCACACCACCGGTCAGAACCTTGCCTGAGCTTGGAACCACCGTGTTGTAGGCACGGCCCAGACGTGTGATCGAATCGAGCAGGATGACAACATCGTGCTTGTGCTCAACCAGCCGTTTCGCCTTCTCGATCACCATTTCAGCGACCTGGACGTGGCGATTGGCAGGCTCGTCAAAGGTAGAGGAGATCACCTCGCCCTTAACGCTGCGCTGCATGTCCGTAACTTCCTCGGGTCGCTCATCAACCAGCAAAACCAGCAGGAAAACCTCGGGGTGGTTGTCCGTGATCGCCTTTGCGATGTTCTGCAGCAGCACCGTTTTACCCGTACGTGGCGGCGCCACGATCAATGCACGCTGGCCCTTGCCCTGGGGCGCGATAATATCGATCACTCGTGCAGACTTGTCTTTGACTGTCGGGTCAACCTGATCGAGGTTGAGCTTCTTGTCGGGATAGAGCGGAGTAAGGTTGTCGAAATTGGTGCGCATGCGCACTGCGTCCGGCGTGTCAAAGTTGACGGTAGTCAGACTTGTCAGCGCGAAATAGCGTTCGCCTTCTCTGGGTGCGCGAATTTCACCTTCGACAGTGTCCCCGGTGCGCAAACCCCATTTGCGTATTTGGTTAGGCGAGACATAGATATCGTCCGGCCCAGCTAGATAGTTTGCCTCGGGCGAGCGCAAAAATCCAAAGCCATCTTGCAGCACTTCGATCGTGCCGATGCCCATGATTTTTTCTTCGTATTCGTCATCTTCAGCAAGCTCGCGCAGGATGCTGAACAGCAGATCCTGACGGCGCATAGTGCTTGCGCTTTCAACGCCCAATTCTTCCGCCATCGCGACCAATTCGGCCGGGGTTTTTTCTTTCAAGTCTTTAAGATGCATTTCGATTCTTGTCCGTGTTGGAAAATGTTGGCCGACAGGTCAGTGCCTCGTTTGGGTCCGGAGGCGTTTGGGCTTGGAGAAAGCAGACCTTGGCGTCGCTTGAACGCGATGCCTTGATGCCGGTTAGATGAGTTCGGGATAGAATTGCGCCACGCTATCGTCAATCAGGAATTGTTACCGATTTTACATAGCACGAAAAACCACCACTAGAATTACGATGATAACCAGCAGCAGCCCTGGCAACTCGCCAATCATGCGAAGCTGCTTTTCGCTCAAAGGTCGCTGACCCTTGGCAACCTTCTTCGTCTGCGCGATCAAATACCCGTGAAAGCCCGTCAGAAGGACAACAAAGAGGATTTTGGCGTGTAACCACCCTAATCCGGGTAAACCGTTAAACAAGCCCAGCTGGACGCTCATAAGCAGCCCAAACGCCCAAGCAATGATCATACTCGGCGTCAGGATTATCTTGCGTAGCAGGTCCATACGTTTGACCCATAGCGCTTCTTCCTCTGATCCCGGCGCTGAAGGATGCACATAGATCAGCTGGCGCGGGAGCATGAACAGGCCAGCCATCCAGAACACCACGAAGATGATATGGCCGGCCTTGAGCCAAAGGTAAGTCACAGCAATGATGTCCTGCATCGCATGGATATGTAGGTATCCCTCATCGGTCCGTCACCCCCGCATTTGGTTCAAGCGCCGCGAACCGCGGCAACCAACTGCTCAACATGCTCGATCGGTGTAAACTGGCCGATGCCATGACCCAGATTGAAGATATGCGGGCGGTCAGCAAAGGTATCGATGATGAATTCGATCCGATCGGTCATCGCTTTGCCGCCTGCCATCAGCATCAAGGGATCAAGATTGCCTTGCACCGGCATGCCTTGTGGAACTTCCCTGTTTGCCCAGACCGGATCAACCGTTTCATCCAGACCCAGCGCGTCGACACCGGTTTCCTTGGCATATTGCGCCAGCTTTGCACCGGCGCCTTTTGGAAAACCGATAATCGGCGCGTCAGGATGCGATTGTTTGATTGCTGCGGTGATTGTCGCATTGGGCGCAATTACCCAGCGTTCGAACTGGTCAGGCGCCAGACTGCCAGCCCAGCTATCAAACAATTGCACTGCTTCAGCGCCTGCATCGATTTGACCACGCAGATAGCCGATGGTGACATCTACTATCGCATCAATGATCGACTGGAAACGGGCCGGATCCGTGTAAGCCAGCTCGCGCGTCGCGTGCTGATCGCGGCTGCCTTCGCCATTCACCATGTAAGTCGCGACCGTCCACGGACTTCCCGCGAAGCCCAGCATGGTCACATCATCACCGATCATCGCGCGACACTTGCATACCGTCTCGTAAATTGCCTCGAAACGCTCGGGTTGCGCCGTGAAACTCTCAAGCTTTGCATCAAGCAAGCGCGGCGAAAGTTTGGGTCCTTCGCCAGCCAGAAACTCCAGCCCTTGGCCCATCGCATGTGGCACAATCAGGATATCGGAGAACAGGATTGCACCATCAAACCCAAACCGGCGCAATGGTTGGATCGTGATTTCCGCAGCCGCATCGCTGTCATACACCAGATCGAGAAAACCGCCTTTCTCCGCTCTCAATTCGCGATACTCAGGAAGGTAGCGCCCAGCCTGGCGCATCAGCCACATAGGTGGTCGGGAAGCCTTATGACCGCGTAAAGTATCGAGAAGCAAACCAGGCATAGGTCTAAGTCCAATCAACTATAATTATATTATATATAAAGATTGTAGAATCTGTTGGCCCTGTGAATATCGGGAACAAGTGACTCCTGCCCAATTTCTCCCGTTATTGCAAAGGTTGTGATTGACCTCGACTCGCGACTCTGCGGGAGTCGAGTCAAACTTTTGCTTGCTATCAACAGGCTGGGGACAGCTCTAGCTAGATGTTTACAGACCCCTTGGTGAAACACTTGATGGCGGGCATGGATTGGCTCCACGAACTTGTCCTCAGACTTCTCCCGTGGTTTATGCCGGTTTTCGTCCACAGAGCTCTAATCGACAGAGATCGTATTCAACCGGAATAGCAAACATGCACCTACATCTTGTCTCTGACTCGACCGGTGAAACACTGGAGATGATCGCCAAGGCGGCATTGGCGCAATTCGACACTCCCGAGGTTGTTCATCATTTCTGGCCGATGGTGCGCTCGCGCCAGCACCTGGACCGGATTGTGCCTTCGCTGGTGGATAGCCCCGGTCTGGTCCTGTTCACCCTGGTCAATCCAGACACACGAGCGCGTCTGGAGGAGCACTGTCGCCAGATCGGTCTGCCCGCCGTGCCCGTGTTGGATTCGGTAACCGCCGCACTCGAGGTGCAGCTGGGTGAAGAGGCGCATGGCAGGCCTGGCCGCCAACACCTGATGGACGAAGCTTATTTCGGCCGTGTCGATGCAATTCACTATACGATTGCCCATGACGACGGGATTGGCTGGGAAGATTGGGAAGAAGCGGACATTGTTCTGGCTGGTGTATCGCGCAGCTCGAAAACGCCAACAAGCATCTACCTTGCCAATCGCGGGTATAAGGTTGCGAACATCCCCTTGGTAATTGAATCGCCGCCGCCAAAGGTTTTGTTCGGGCTTCGTCACCCCATGGTGGTGGGTTTGACGACCGCTCCGGAACGGCTGGTCCAGGTGCGTCGCAACCGGCTCTTGTCACTCAACGAAGCAACAGAGACATCCTATGTCGATGATGAGCGGGTGCGCGAAGAGGTGCAGTTTGCGCGGCGGATGTTTGCCGACAATGGTTGGCCCGTGATTGATGTAACCCGGCGTTCGATTGAGGAGACAGCAGCGGCGGTGATCCGGTTCATGCAAGAGCGGAAAGACGAAGCGGCAGCGCCGGATGAAAGTGGTGAAGGCGCGATATGATCATCCTGGCCTCCAAAAGTGCGTCACGGCGGGCGATGCTGGATGCAGCAGGGGTCATGTATGAAGCCATGCCGGCACATATAGATGAGCGCGCCGTCGAAGCGGCGCTTTCCGGCTGTTCCCCGGAGGAGATTGCCGAGGCTCTGAGTGTTGCAAAGGCCCAAGCTGTGGCGGCAGACAATGCCGCACGGCTGGTGTTGGGCAGTGATAGCCTGGTCGTGTGCGACGGGCAGCGCTTCGACAAGCCGCAAAGTCGCGAACAGGCAGCCGAGCATCTGCGTTTCTTCTCAGGTAAGGTCATGGAGCTACATAGCGGCGCTGCGATCGTGCGCGATGATACGTGTGAATGGAGCACTACATCTCTGGCCGAGCTTCATGTGCGCGAATTAAGCGAGCAATTTATCGAGCAATATCTCGATGCTGAATGGCCAGAGATCGGCTATTGCGCAGGCGCTTTCCGGATTGAAGCCATGGGCCCGCAATTGTTTGAACGGATCCACGGTGATCAATTCACGGTACTCGGAATGCCGCTGCTGGGTGTACTTGGCGCACTGCGCGACCTGGGTGGGTTGGTTTCATGATCAAGCCCTATGCTGAAGTCATTGGCGACCCAATCGCTCATTCAAAGTCTCCTGCAATCCACAATTTCTGGCTCGAAAAATTGGGGGCTGCACCGACCTATCGTGCCCAGCATGTGTTGAGCGATAAACTTGGCGATTACATCAAATCGCGCCGCAGTGACCCTGAATGGCGGGGTTGCAACATTACGATGCCACATAAACAGGCTGCGATTGATCTGGCTGACCGGCTGGACCCGGTCGCTACACAAATCGGAGCAATCAACACTCTGGTTCGTGAAGGTGACCAGCTCATCGGTTACAACACCGATGCGGTCGGATTCCTTGAACCGCTCCGTGGCGAATTATCGCAAGAACACTATTTTCGGATGGCTCGTGTTCTGGGCACAGGTGGTGCGGCTCGGGCCATTGTTGCCGGCCTTGCCGGACAAGGCTTCACGATAGTTCTTGCAGGACGCAACTCCGACAAGGCAAGGTCTATTCTCGAAGAGGTTGCTCCAAAGGGCCAGCATCACGCAGTACATCTCGATCATTTTGCAGAGCCGACCGACTTTGCCTTCGATGATCGTGATGGGTGCCTGGATCTGGTGGTCAACGCGTCGGCACTGGGTATGCGCGGGCAATCCGAACTCGCATTTGATTGGAGCCACGCACCACCAGGTGCGATTGCCTATGATATCGTGACCGATCCGCTCGATACTGCACTCCTGAGGAACGCCCGCGCCGCCGGACATCAAACATTGGACGGTCTCAATATGCTAATCGGGCAGGCAGCGGCTGCATTCGAGAAGTTCTTCGGGCAAGCCGCGCCGCGCGAGCACGATGCGCAGCTTCGGGAGCTTCTAACGCGATGACAAAGCCTCTCATCATAGGTCTTACCGGCTCGATCGGAATGGGTAAATCGACAGTCGCAGAAATGTTCGAGCGACACGGTGTGCCTGTGTTTGACGCCGATAAAGAAGTCCGTTCCATGCAGGGTTCGGGTGGCGAGTTGCTCGAGGCCATCGAAGCTGCTTTTCCCAGATCAACCGGTCCCAAGGGGGTTAAGCGTGACACCCTTGGTCAGCTAGTTTTTGGGGACCCAGATGCCCTCTCCCGGCTGGAGGCGATCGTCCATCCTGCTGTCGCGGCCAAACGCATAGAGTTCATGATCGAACACGGCGGTGCGCCGATGGTGGTCTTCGACATTCCCTTGCTGTTCGAAAAGGGCGGCCATGAAAGCGTGGATACGATTGTTGTTGTGTCGGCGCCGGCCGAAATCCAGCGAAAGCGAGTGCTTGGCCGTGAAGGGATGACGCTTGAGAAGTTCGCGCATATTCTTTCACTGCAAACCCCTGATATAGAGAAGCGCGAGCGCGCTGACCATGTGATCGATACTGGCGTTACTCTGGCTGAAACTGAAGCTGCGGTTACCGATCTGATCGCACAATTGAGTGCGGAGAGATAAAGCTCTGCCCGTGTTCCGGAATCGCTTGCCAAATCAGAATGCGAGTCCGATAGTAACACCAATGCGGGAAATTGTTTTCGACACAGAGACCACCGGCCTGGACCCTGATTCGGGTGACCGGATGGTTGAAATGGGATGTGTAGAAATAATCAACCGGGTGCCGACCGGGGCCACCTACCACGCCTATTACAATCCCGAACGCGATATGCCTGCTGCCGCTGAAGCGGTGCACGGATTGTCGATTTCCTTCCTCGAAACAAAACCGCTTTTCTCTGCGCAGATCGATGAACTGATCGCGTTTTTGGGGGATGCACCGCTGGTTGCGCACAATGCGGGCTTTGATTTTGGCTTTCTTAATAACGAGCTGAAGCTCATCGGTCGCGAACCTATCAACATGGACCGAATGGTCGACACCGTTGCCATCGCGCGCAAACGCCACCCGGGCGCAAAAGTATCACTTGATGCCCTGTGTACGCGTTATGGCGTTGATCGCAGCCACCGCGTGAAGCACGGCGCGCTGCTTGACGCTGAATTGCTGGCTCAGGTTTACGTAGAGCTGATGGGTGGGCGCCAGATCGGTTTGGAACTGGCGGCTGACAGCCAGTGTGATCGTGTCGCCGCACTAGATTCAACCCGCCCGACCAAAGCATCTGGACCGCGGCGCGAGGCCAGGCCGCATGCGGCGAGTGATGCCGAGGTTGCACGCCACAAGAAGTTTCTCGAACGGATCGAAAAACCGATCTGGTTGAATTGAGTACCGGGGGTTATGTCCCCTACCAATCTTGAGGAGATCCCACATATGGATATTCGCGTATCGGGCCATCAGATCGAAACCGGCGATGCCTTGCGGGAGCATGTGGACAGCCGGCTGGGCGGGATAGTCGAGAAGTACTTTGACCGTGCTATCTCTTCGCATGTCACCTTTGGCAAAGCGCCTGCTGGCATGTTCGCATGCGATATTGTCACGCACGTTATGCAGGGCCTGATTCTAAAAGCACATGCCGATGCAGCTGATGCACATCAGGCTCTGGACGCGGCGTCTGCCAAGATCGACAAACAATTGCGCCGTTACAAAAGGCGCTTGAATGACCGCCATGAGCAAGCCGATTTCGCCCGTGCCGAACAAGCCGCAGCCTATACGTTCGAAGAGGCTGGCTACACCATCTTTGCCAGTGACGAGGGTGAGGAGGAGCTCCTTCATCATGCTCCACCGATCATTGCAGAGACGAGTGTTGATATTCCCGAGGCCAGTGCAGCTGATGCTGTCATGATGCTCGACTTGCGAGACACCAACGCGCTATTCTTCAAAAATGCTGGAACCGGGCGTCACAATATGGTTTATCGCCGATCCGACGGTTCGATCGGGTGGGTTGAGCCGCGCTAAGGGGTGAACCGCTAGTTTACAGCGGTCAGCCTGAAGAAGATGAACACCATTTGGAAATATTCATCCTGCATGGGATGTGTACCGAATTTTGAAGTCGCTGAAATAGAATATCGGGTTGAAAACAGCTTAAAATGAATGTGAATTTTCAATTACTTCCAGAGGCGATTGCTGCTGCCTGTCTGGAATCCAAAGATTTGGTGCTTGAGCGCGTGAGCGAGCTTTTTTCGGCTTGCTATAATGCGAACGCATCCGATGTGCTTGAAGGGTTGGAAGAGCGCGAGAAACTCGGCTCAACCGGTTTCGGCAATGGCGTTGCGATTCCACATGCTCGCTCTTTGAAGGTGAAGCGCCCTGTGGCGGTTTTGTTGCGCTTGGAAAGTCCTGTTGATTTCGCAGCGGCAGACGGCATGCCCGTCGAGCTGGTGTTCGGACTATTGTCGCCAGAATATGCCGGTGCTGCTCACCTGCATGCATTGGCGGCGATTTCGCGTCTGGCGCGTGATGAACATACGCGTGAGGCTTTGATCGAAGCGCCCAATACGGAAGCCATGTATGCGCTTCTGGCCAGCCATCTAGAGCGTGATGCCGCCTGAGGGGCGCGCCAAAGCAGGGGGCGTCGGCATAGGCGCCGACTTGCATTATCGCGCATTGGAACGCCTATACGCTTCCGCACCGATCAACGAGACATTCAACTCTCGGCTCGAGATCCCCGGTGAAGGTCGTTCACGGATTACATTCCAGATCGACGAAAGTGTCTTTCATGCGGCTGGCGCTGCACATGGCACCATTTATTTCAAGATGCTCGATGACGCGGCGTTCTACGCTGCGAATTCCCGCACGACGGATCGCTTTCTTCTGACTACCTCGTTCAACCTGCACTTCACCAAGCCTGTGCGGTCGGGCGAAGTGGTGGCCGAAGGGCTCTGGATCAGTGGGAAACGCCGCGTTTTCGTGGCTGAATCGCGGTTGATCGATGCAGAGGGCGAGGAAATCGGCCGCGGAACCGGCACATTCATGCGATCACGCATCGCCTTGTCCGGCTTGCCAGGATATTCGGCGGGGGCGGATTAAGCACTTTGGACGCGCGCCTACCAGCACATCTGGAAGTTTCAGCCATTATTCGCCTGGTCGAGGCCGCCGGAGGTTTCGCAGTGGTTACCGCCAAGGGCGAAAGAGATGCCGGAACGATCCTTATCTTAACTTTCTATCGCGGTGAGAATGCAGTTCTTTTCGAAAAGATGCCGCAATTGGATGGTTCGCGACCGTTTCTTGCTGCAAAGCAGCAAAACCCTGAAAACCATAAAGAAATTTTCGAATACATTGAGCGACGCAAGCAACAAGACCCCGATACCTGGGTTTTGGAGGCAGATATCGCTGATGGCGCACAGTTCATCGCATCCTTGCCGCGTTAACTTGACCTCCGTGGAAAGTCGCCTATTTGCCCCGCCAGCTTCTAGGCGCGTAGGCGGCGTATACTCGGCAATGAGGTCGAGCTCGCTAGCACGCAGACGGGGGGCGGCCGGCAGGCCATGAAATTGGACCACTTATTGAATACCAAAAGGTATCGGTCCCAGCCTGCGACGGAGCTAGCTCACCGCTTAAAATAACGGACAATATGACCCGAAGGAGCCATGGGCTCGGGATTGCTGCTGCGGCAGCGGCTCTCACCCTGACATTCGCAAGTGCTGAACTTTCAAGCGCTTTAGCTCAGGACACGGATCCTGAGGCTGCGGTGGCCATCGATGTCGCTGCTGATGCCGAACCGGCATCATTCCCTGTTTTCGTCGCACAAGAAGTGGTTCAGCCACTCGCCGAGCCGAGCGAAGAGGTTTCCTCTGAAACCCGCGCAAGTTCGCTGCGGGAACTTGTTTCCGAAACTGAAACCGATTTTACACTGTCAGAGCAGATGCGCTGCCTCGCCGGCGCGATCTACTTTGAAGCGCGCGGCGAGCCGCTTTCCGGTCAGCTGGCTGTGGCACAAGTTGTGATCAACCGCGCGGACAGTTCGCGCTTTCCATCAAGCTATTGCGGCGTTGTTTATCAGCGCGCCCAATTCTCATTCGTTCGTGGCGGTGCTATGCCCCGTATCAATACAGGCTCGAAAGCTTGGAAACGCGCGAAGGCAATCGCTCGCATCGCGCATGAAGGTATGTGGGAATCAGAGGCTGAAGACGCGCTCTATTTCCACGCGAAATATGTGAGTCCAAGCTGGAGCCGGAAGAAAACGGCCCGCGCTACAATCAACCAGCATATCTTCTATCGGTGAGGAATTCCCGCATTCATAATATTGAGAGGGCTCGTCTGGGAACAGGCGGGCCCTTTTAGTTTTTGAGCGCTTTAGTCCCGCAACACTGCCCAAACAGGTGCATGGTCGCTGGCTTTTTCGCGCCCGCGATGGTCCTTATCGACTCCTACAGCCTCCAACCTGTCTGCAGTTTCCGGGTTGAGCAGAATGTGATCGATCCTGAATCCATGATCTCGCTGCCATGCGCCCGCTTGATAATCCCAATATGTCCAAACGCCACCGCGCGGATTGTGGGTGCGCAGCGCATCCGTCCAGCCATAGGCTAGTAGACGTGCATAGGCCCCACGAGGTTCCGGCTGCATCAGCGCATCTTCGGCCATGGCCTTGGTTGCCCAGACGTCATTATCCTCCGGAATAACGTTGAAATCGCCCAGCACAGCCGCTGGCACCTCCTCAGCCCAGATTTGCGCCATGCGTTCGCGCAGTTTCGCCATCCAGGCAATCTTATAGTCAAATTTCGGCCCAGGCTGCGGATTGCCGTTTGGCAGGTAAATGCAAACAATCCGTACACCGCCAACATCGACCTCAAGATAGCGGGCCTGTTCGCCCTCGCCATCGTTCGGGCCGTCGATCCTCAAGCCGCGCTGAACCTCTGCGGGTTGACCAAGGCCAGCTTCTTTGTCGACCAGAATGGCGACACCGTTGAAGCTCTTCTGACCATGCCAGATTGCGTGATAGCCAACGTCTTCAAATTCATGGGCCGGAAAATTCTCGTCCATGCTTTTGATTTCCTGCAGGCATGCGACGGTTGGCCGGGTTTCCGTGAGCCATTCCTTCAACCGCGGCAGCCGCGCTTTGATGCCATTAATATTGTAGGTCGCGATTTTCATGAGGCGACTAGTGCCCGAAGATCACGCGCGATCAAACACCTTTATTGCGAGTGATCCTGCTGACCACAAAGGCCCAAACCCTATATCCCGAAGCTGGACCCGCAGCCGCAACCCGCCGCCGCTTGTGGGTTTTCGACTCTGAAGGCCGCACCCCCGAGAGATTCTACGAAGTCGACCACACTGCCGGAAACCAGATCAAGACTGATCGGATCAACCACTAACTTCACACCAGCGGTCTCGCTGATGGAATCGTCTTCCTCGGCGGCATCAGCCAGATCGAATTTGTACTGAAAGCCTGAACATCCACCCCCCTCGACTGAAAGGCGCAGGATTGCGGGTTTGGACTGCTTCTCGGCAATCCAGGATACGCGCTTTGCCGCAGCCGGTGTCAGAGTGAGTGTTTCAGCCATGATGGAGCAAATTTAGGGTGCGAATGCCCAAACAGCAAGCTCCGCGCGCCCGATCAGGCGGTTTGGATATATTCGCGCAGGGCCTCTGCCTCGTGCTCGACCTCATCGGTGTGGTATTTCACTAGGTCGCCGATCGAAATAAACGCGACCATGGCACCGTTCTCCATTACGGGGAGGTGACGGATCCTGCGCCTTGTCATCAGCGCCAATGCTTCGTTGATCAGACTTGTTGTTTCGACGGTGATGGGCGGCGCAGTCATCACATCTGTGAGTGGGCGATTGAGGCAGGCTTCACCCTCGTTCGCCAGCTTGTAGATCACATCACGTTCGGAAAATATCCCGACAACCGAACCACCGCGCATCACAGGCACAGCGCCAATCCGCTTTTTTGCGAGCAGGGCGACGGCTTCTCGCATAGTGTCGTTTGAGTCGCAGGAGATGACTTCGGCGCCGCGGCGTCCCTCAATGATCCGCGCGATTGTCATGGGTTTTCTCCTCTCTTGTCTTATTCCTTGTAAAACATGCCACCTTCTTTGCGAAAAGGCGAATCTATCGGTTCACAATGGACATTGCATCGCGGCTTGCGAGGCCCCATGTCGCAGCACATGGTCAGTAAATCGCCGCTTGATGATCCCGAGAACGCCGCATACGCCTGGGCACGCTACCACCGGATCATGCGATTCATGTTCATGCTGACCGTGGGTGTGGTGCTGATTGCAATCGCGCTACTCTACAAATTCAACGGTGCAGTCTCGATCCATTTCTACATCGCCGTCGCTTTGGGGATCGGCTTCACCATGCTGCTAACCAGTGCATTGATGGGGTTGGTTTTCCTGTCAAACGGCACCGGTCATGACGCATCGGTCGACAACAACCTGCCAAGACATGACGAAGACTAGCCCACGTTGAAGGTTGATGGCGACTGCGGTCAGTCGTTCGAAAGCCGGAACTCTTCGACTGGCGTTCCGCCAACCAGATGTTCCTGGATAATGCGCTCCAGCACGTCAGGGCTTGCCGAGTGGTACCAGACGCGGTCGGGATAGACTACAGCGATGGGCCCGGCGGCACAAACCTGCAGGCAATCTGCCTTGGTGCGCTGAACCCCACCGCAAGGCCGGCCTTCGGGATTGATCCGTTTGGGCCCGGCCAATTTCAGCTCGTTCAATCGGCGCTTGAGAAACTGCCACGAGGCCACACCTTTTTCACGCGCGCAACATTTCTGCTTTTCGCTCATCGCACACAAAAAGACATGCCGGTCGATCGTTTCGCCGCCTAGCTTTGCGAGGCCCAGTCGGGCGTCATCCAGAGGGCTGCGATCAGGCATTGATGCGTTGCCGGATTGGCTAGCGGCGCTTGCCGGCAATCCGGGCGATTTCGGCCTGAACCATCTTTTCGACCATTCCAGGCAGGTTTGTGTCGAGCCATTCGGCCAGCATCGGGCGCAGCATATCGCGGACCATGCCTTCGAGCGATGTTTCGCCCGAGCGGACGATCTGTGGTCTTGCACCGGGCTCTGCCAGCATCGCCAGCGCTTCGAAATTGTCGCGCATCGATTTTTGGACCGCGTCCGTCGTCAGCGAAGTGTCAGCAATCTCGCCGTCATCGGCGAACTCCATTTCGCCCAGATCGAGGACATCATCCTCGTCCGCAATCGCGCCACCTTCTTCCGGGATACGCACAGCAGGTGGAATCTCGCGATTGTCACGCGCGATAACCTTCTTGATTGATTCAAGAATTTCTTCGACCGATGCTTCGTTATTGCTGTGCGCCATTGCGCCGTACACCCCTGATTTCTCAACTGCCGAGTTGGCCCAAGGTCTCTGTGACGTCAATAATTTGTGACGTCACCCGATTCATCAGGCGGCCCAATCATCGCGTCAGCAGCCGGGATGTCAACGGTTCTGGTTGAATTTGCCTCTGGCTCCGGGTCGCGCTGCCAATCGAAGATCTTGCTCCTGACCCGGTCGTAATTGACCTGAGGATCATAGAGAACGCCGCCAGTATCGAGATTGAGGTCGCGTGCTTCAGCCCGGCCCATCGCCGCCAGCACGCTGAATCCCGCGACATAGGCATTGCGCCGGGCTGTCACCAATTGCGCGCGGGCAGAAAGTAATTCCTGCTCGGCGTTGAGAACGTCCAGAATCGTACGATTGCCTATCGAGTTTTCGGCCCGCACACCTTCCAGACTGAGTTCGGCTGCGGAAACCGCCGCCTCGGAACTTTCGATCACCGCCCGCGACGCTTGCCAGCTGGCATAGGCGGCGCGAGTTTGCGCGATGATGCTACGCTCTGTGGCGATCACGTTCTCAAGAGCAGCGGTCTCGCGTGCAAAGGCCTGACGTTGCTGAGCTGCGGGGCGACCACCCTGAAAAATTGGCACAGTCACCTGAACACCGATGTTGGCGGTGGTTTCATCCTGCGCAAAATTGGCTGAGATCGGGCCGCCCAAAGTGCCATAGAAATCGGTATAGTCGTAATTCACAAAGCCGCCGATCGTCGGCAGGCGGCCAGCACCCGCCACTTCCGAATCATAGCCCGCCGCGTCCGCACGTTCCTTTGCCGCGATCAGATCGGGGTTGTTGTCGAGCGCGGTGACCACAGCTTCACCCACAGTATCGGGCAAGCCTGGCAGCGGTGGCGGCGCCTGAAGATCCTGCGGCGCTCGACCTATCAGCTGGATATATGTCTCGCGTGCAGAAATCAGATTTGCTTGTGCATTGCGGAAATCGCTTTGCGCCAGGGCCAGCCGCGATTGTGATTGCGCAATGTCGGTACGCGTAAGCTCGCCGATCTCGAAACGGTCATTGGTCGCTTCAAGGTTGATCGTGAGCACTTCGACCTGGTTGCCGGCAAGCATAGCCAGCGCTTCAGTGCGCAGCACATCCATATAGGCCGCGACCACCTGGCTGAAAACCGAACTTTCCGTCCCACGGAGATCAGCCTGACCTGCAGCCACGCGTTCCTTGGCGGCTTTGATGCCATTATTGACCGCGCCGCCAGAGTAGATCGGGACCGTCAAATCCAATCCAGCCGAAAAACGCCGCTCGGGCGCAGTGAAGCTGTTGGGCGAGACCTTGGTGAACTCGATATGATTGGCGACCGCGCTGACATCAATGCCGCCTCGCGATGCTTGAATCGGGACATCTTCATCGGTTGCGCGCTGCTGCGCGCGCGCAGCTTCCAATGAAGGGTTTGCTTCGTAAGCTGCCGCCAATGCTTCGCGCAGCGTATCAGCCTGCGCAGTGGCCGGAACCATTGCGGAGCTTAGAACGAGTAACGCGGCTGTGCGCCGGCAGGTCTTGCTCCGCATCATCAGATTAGAAGCTCCATTCCTTGGGTTTGTCGAAAGCGTGCAGCACGGGAATTCCGATGTCGGCAAGCGGCTGTAGCACGACGTTTCCAGCCACTTTGCGCCCTGTTGCGAGGCGGGTGACGCCGCGCTCAACCACACCGGTTACGATCCTGCCATTATCTTTGAGGCGCTTAGCCAGCGTATCGGGCAGTTCCTCGATCGCGCCATCGATCAGGATTAGTGAATAGGTCTTGCGACCCTTCTTGCCGTCGACAATCTCTTTGACCGATTTGGTGTCGAGCTTGCCGACCAATGGCTTGACCAACTCAGCAAGAAAGGCCGAGCCACTCGTGACCACGAGCGCATTGTCATCCAGGCCCGGACGCGCTTCGGCTAGCATCTTGCCGTGAACTATAGGTGCGGCGAGAAATGCGCCATCACCCAGAGGAATCGCGCGGTCCATATAGGCAATGGACTTGGCGCCGGCTGGCACGAAATCTTCGCGAGCAACGCTGCCCATTCGCGCGATTACGAACGGCTCGTTCACGCCGCTGGTGCGCAGCTGGCTGTCAATCATTGCCCTGCGGGCGGCGGAGGAATCAGTCTTTGTCATGGCATTCACCGGCTGTATTACATACACAATACACTACGTCAAACATCTCTAGCCTTTGTGCGCTCGTCAGCCAAGTTCTTTGCAACTCATGCGCTATTGTTTGCAATTGGATGATGGACTTAGAAGTGCCACGGAGCCAAAGGGTACGGGAATCGACCGACAGGAGCACAGCTTCGATGAGCGACATGACAATTATCCGCGAAGACGATCTGATTGAAACGATCACGGACGCGCTGCAGTATATCTCTTACTATCATCCGATGGATTACATTCAGGCGCTCGGTGAAGCCTACAAGGTGGAACAAGGGCGAGCCGCCAAAGACGCGATCGCCCAAATTCTGACGAACAGCCGGATGTGCGCAGAGGGGCATCGCCCGATTTGCCAGGATACGGGCATCGTCAATGTTTTCATCAAATGGGGCCAGAACTGCCGCCTCGAATCGGCCAAGAGCCTGCAGGATGTCGTCGATGAAGGCGTAAAACGCGCGTACAATCACCCTGAAAACAAGCTGCGCGCTTCGATTCTGGCTGACCCGGCGTTCACGCGGCGCAATACGCGCGACAACACACCCTGCGTGCTTTCTATAGAGATGGTCCCGGGCAGCACTATCAGCATTGATGTGGCTGCAAAGGGCGGCGGCAGCGAGAACAAGTCCAAGTTCAAAATGATGAACCCATCGGACAATATCGTCGATTGGGTGGTCGAACAGATCCCCTCGATGGGCGCGGGCTGGTGTCCTCCAGGCATGCTGGGCATCGGGATCGGCGGCACAGCAGAGCATTGCATCAAGCTGGCCAAACAAAGTCTGATGGACCCGATCGACATGGCGCAGCTGAAGCAGCGCGGGGCCCAGAACGATATCGAACAGCTGCGGATTGACATCTTCGATGCGGTCAACGCGCAAGGCGTGGGCGCACAGGGCCTGGGCGGCCTTTCGACTATTCTCGATGTGAAGATTCTTGATTGGCCGTGTCACGCAGCGGGCAAGCCTGTGGCGATGATCCCGAACTGCGCCGCCACCCGCCATGCCCATGTGACTATGGATGGCTCTGGCCCGGCCTTTCTGCCGCAACCCGATCTGGACGCTTGGCCCAAGGTTGAATGGACGCCTGATAGCGAAGCCAAGCGGGTTGATCTCGATAATCTTACCCCCGAAGAGGTTGCGAGCTGGAAAGCCGGCGATCGCTTGCTCTTGAACGGCGCGATGCTGACCGGGCGCGACGCGGCCCACAAACGCATTCAGGACATGCTGGACAAGGGCGAAGAGCTACCGGTCGAATTCAAGGGCCGCGCCATCTATTATGTCGGCCCGGTTGACCCCGTCATGGGCGAAGTCGTCGGCCCAGCTGGCCCGACCACCGCGACCCGCATGGACAAATTCACCGAGATGATGCTCGATCTCGGTCTGCTTGCCATGATCGGAAAGGCAGAGCGCGGACATGACGCGGTTGAAGTCATCAGCAGGTACAAAGTGTCCTATCTGATGGCGGTTGGTGGGGCGGCTTATCTCGTCAGCCGCGCGATCAAAGAGGCCAAAGTGGTTGCATTTGAAGACCTCGGCATGGAAGCGATTTACGAGTTCACCGTGAAAGACATGCCTGTGACCGTCGCTGTCGATAGTCATGGGACCAACGTCCACAAATTGGCACCGGCGCAGTGGAAGGCACGGATCGCAAAGGAAAAATTGCTCGAAAACAGCTGATCGGCAAAACCTGCTGACTCGATGAACTTTCGATGAACGGCATATCATGCCCGATGACGGATTCGCCTTTCCGAACGGGCGCGGGTAGTGGCGATTCCAATGAGTAAAGTCGCAAAAAGCAAGCCCGTGAGGGTTCCATTCAAGCTGGTCTTGATTTCCATCATCGTCTTGTGGGCGGTTTATTACGCCTTGGCTTCGCTTCGCTGGGAGATTCTTGGCTTCGGCATGTCGGGCGAAATGATGGTGTTGCGCGCTATCGTCGTGATCGGCGGCGTGGCTGTAACTATCGCTTTGTGGCTGTTCTTGCGTTTCTTTGATGCGAAACCGCTCTGGGCCAAAGTGACTGCGGCGCTGATTCTCTCGCTCCCTGCTGCGCTTGTATTGGCGCAGATGAACAATCTTGTCTTCTCAACCATGAATGAGCGGATGGAGGAAGTGTTCATCGACATCATCGGTGGCGACGATGAGCTGGATGAAAGCGAATATAGCGAAGAAAGCGAAGCAGAGGCGATCGCACGAGCTGACGTGGAAGCGAACCTTCTCAAGGAACGCGATGCCTATTTTGAGCGGCAGCAAGCGTCTCTTGGGTTGTTCGCGTTTATTGGACCGCTCGCAGATATCGCCTTCAGCCGCTATTTTCTGATGCTGGCATGGTGCTCGATATATCTGGCCCTGCTGACCAGCGAGAAAGTGCGCGTGGCGGAACGGCGCGCGAGCGAATTCCGCGAAGTTGCGAAGGCTTCCGAGCTGCGATCACTCCGCTATCAGGTCAACCCGCACTTCCTGTTCAATACATTGAACTCGCTGTCATCCATGGTGATGACAGGCAAATCACAAGCAGCCGAGCAAATGATCCAGACCATGTCGCGCTTCTATCGCCATAGTCTGGCTGACGATCCGACCTGCGACGTTCCGCTCGATGACGAGTTCGACTTGCAGCAGCTCTATCTTGAAATCGAGGCTGTTCGCTTCCCCGAGCGCCTCAAGAGCATCTTCGATTTGCCGGCAGATCTTGCCGACGCTCGAGTGCCCGGCATGATCCTCCAGCCATTGATCGAGAATTCCGTCAAATATGCGGTCTCGCCAGTGAACCGCCCTGTGACGATCACGGTTGAAGCTCGCGAAGAATTTGACCGGCTTGTTATCGTTGTCCGCGACGATGGGCCCGGTGTTCCCGAGAGCGCCAAACACGGTTTCGGTATTGGTCTGGCCAATGTCCGTGACCGTCTGGAGGCTCGCTTTGGTTCGGACATTGTGCTCGAATCCGGCCCTGTTCCTGGTGGCTATCGCACCGAAATGCGCATACCGTTGACCCGCAATGGCAGACACTGAATCCCCCGAAGCGCCGCTGCGCACATTGATCGTCGATGACGAGCCACTCGCGGTGGAGCGCATCCAAGTGATTTGCGCCGAGGTCGAGACTATCAATGTTGTTGGCACCGCTAGCGATGGCGCCGCCGCGCTGCGCTTGGCCGAGAAGCTGTCGCCCGATCTGGTCTTGCTCGATATGACCATGCCGGAACTTGACGGGTTGGGAGTAGCGAAGGAGCTTGCCAAATACAGCAATCCCCCCGCAGTAATCTTTGTCACCGCGCATGATCACTTCGCCGTCGAAGCGTTCGATCTCGATGCAATCGACTATGTGTTGAAACCGGTTGCATCGGATCGGCTTGCGCGGGCTATCGAACGCGCGGCTTCGCGTCGTGGCAATAACGGCGCAAGCAAGGGCGAATGGCTCGAAGAACTTTGGGTGCCGCACCGCTCTGAATTGTTGCGTATCGCGGTAACCGAAGTGAGCCGGATCGATGCCGAGCGAGACTATGTTCGCTTGCATGTAGGCGAACGCAGCTATCTCTTGCTGCAAACTATCGCCGGGTTGGAGCAACGGCTCGACCCAACCGAATTCATCCGCATCCACCGTTCAACGATTCTGCGCAAGGACCGTATTCGGGGCTTGTGCCATGATGGTTTGGGGGTGTGGTCAGCTGAACTGGAAAACGGCGATGCCTTGCGGATCGGCCGAACATATCTGCCGAAAGTAAAGGCGATGGCCGGCCGCTAGGCTCTCCTTGCGGTTCCTCAAAAAAGAAGCGGCCTGAACCCCGGGACTGGTATGGGTTCAGGCCGCTAGTCTGCACAGAATTGTGCAGGTCTGTTTGGCAGGGTCAGCCGCCCCGCCTTTGTTCTTCAATTACTGCCGCCAGGGTGCTTTTCGCTTGGCGCTAGGCCGATGCGATGCAACGGCGTTGGTCGCGCGATACTGTGCGGGTTCCGGTCGTGTCTCTGCCCAAACCGCAAGTCTTGCGTGCCGCGATTGTGATGCGTTGATCGAGCTCTTTCTGACCAGCTTCGGTCGAAAGATCCAAATCCTCGTAGGTGACATTGGACTGGCTGGTCTGATTGTCAGCGCCAGCCAAGGCAGGGGCTGCGATCAACATCGCGCCAACACCTGCCGCTGCAAGTATGCCTTGTCTCATGCTATCCTCCTTTCACAGCCGAGCATAAAAAGGGGGTGAGCCCGCGCTGTGTGATTGTGTTATACCAGCTGCTGAGGAGGCATCAGCGCAAGCTCGACGATGGAAGCAAGCAGTCCGATCGGTGCGAGGGTGGCCGGACCGATTGCATAAACCAACCGACGCACAGCTATTTCCAACCGACGGGTGATTACGTAACAATGTGACAATGGCTTTAGTGTTCATCTTTCTAATGGGGATTGGCAATTTCGCGCTGCATAAGGCGGTGCTTGAGGGCGGCCACCCACTGCTTGGGCAAATGCCATGGATTGTTCACAAGCTCGGCGGTCGGATAACCTTGGTGACCGAATTCCTTGTTCTGCTGGCAGCTTTGCTAATCGCAGCGAACGGCTGGCCTGGGCTCGCCTGGGCGTATCTTGCCTATACCGGTCTCAACGCGATTGCAGCCTGGCTGATCCTGACGGACCGCGTTTAGCATCTTCACCCGCGCTGCCGATCTGCTAGGCGTGGGATTATGCCAATTCACGCAAGCACCACTTTGTTCCATGTCAGTGACACGCATTTCGGCGTCGAGGACCGCGCGGCTATGGCTTGGTTCGAGAATGCAGTGCGGGAAGAGCGGCCTGACGCGCTTGTTTGCACCGGTGACCTCACTCAGCGCGCGACACATCAGCAATATGCAGTGGCGGCTGAGTGGTTTGCTGGCCTCAACACCCCCATCATGCTGCAGCCGGGCAACCATGACATGCCCTACTACAATTTGTGGGAGCGCTTCCGCAGTCCATTTGCGCGCTTTGGCGCGTTGGACAAGGCGGTAGGGGCCGAGCTAGAGCTTGAGCACGCATTGATCGTGCCTTTTGATACCAATGTGCCCGCACAAATGCGCTGGCCATGGTCTGACGGGGTTGTCACACGCAAGAAACTCGATGTAGCCCTCAACCGGCTAGCAGAATTACGCGATGACCCCAGACCCAAGATTATCGCGTGCCATCACCCGCTTTTGCCAGAGCGCGACGGGGCGAAAAATCCGACAATTCGTGGAGACCTGGCGTTCAAGAAGCTGGCCGCAGCGGGCGCAACGGTTGTGCTGACGGGGCACGTTCATTTCCCGTTTGACCAGATCCGCTCGCGTGACAATTTCGCCATGCGGATGATCGGGGCTGGCACCTTATCAACGCGTTTGCGCAAAGGCGCACCGCCATCCTACAATGTCTTGCGGATCGACCAGACCGGTTTGATCGACGTTGAAAAACGCGATTTTGCTCTCTGAGCGCAGAAACAAAAAAGGGCGACCTGAACAGGCCGCCCTCTTGCTTTGAGCCAAAGAGCTGGGAATCAGCGCTTCGAGAACTGGAAGCTCTTGCGTGCTTTCGCCCGGCCGTATTTCTTACGCTCGACCACGCGGCTGTCGCGGGTCAGGAAGCCAGCGGCCTTCACAGTTGAACGCAGTGCAGGCTCATATTTGGCGAGAGCCTGGCTGATGCCGTGCTTTACCGCACCGGCCTGGCCCGAAAGCCCGCCACCACGCACGGTAGCGACGATGTCGTACTGGCCTTCACGCTCTGTGATCGCGAACGGCTGGTTTATGATCAGGCGCAGCGTAGGGCGTGCAAAGTACACTTCTTGATCGCGGCCGTTGACGGTCACCTTGCCAGTGCCCGGCTTCAACCAGACGCGGGCAACCGCATCCTTACGACGGCCAGTTGCATATGCGCGGCCATACTGATCGAGTTCCTGCTCGCGCAATGGAACCTCAGCAACAGCTGCGATCTCGGCTGCATCACCTGCTGGTGCGTCGCCAGCGATTTCCTTCAGATCCGCCAGATCCGAAACGGTTTCGTTTTTGGTTTCGTCAGCCATTATGCGGTGACCTTGTTCTTGCGGTTCATGGAAGCAACGTCGAGCACTTCAGGGTGCTGCCCGTCATGCGGGTGCTCGGTGCCATTGTAGAGGTGCAGTGCACGCATCTGCTGACGGCCGAGCGGGCCGCGCGGAATCATGCGTTCGACAGCCTTTTCAAGCACGCGCTCTGGGAAACGGCCCTCCAGGACCTTCGCCGGAGTGGTTTCCTTGATACCGCCCGGGTGGCCGGTGTGCTTGTAATAGACCTTATCAGACATCTTCTTGCCGGTGAATTTCACCTTGTCGGCATTGATGACGATCACATGGTCACCGCAATCAACATGCGGAGTGTAGCTCGGCTTGTGTTTGCCGCGCAGGATATTGGCAATGATCGAAGCGACGCGGCCAACAACCAGCCCGTCTGCATCAATCAGGTGCCATTTCTTTTCGACCTCTGCCGGCTTTGCCGACTGAGTCTGCTTGTTAAGCGCCTTCATGGGTTCACATTCCTAAATAAAACAAGTCGCAACCAAATGCCGCGGCTTCGAATCGCACTGACAACTTATGCTGCGGTTGCGAGAACATGGCGCAAATGTCGCGTGAAGGCGCGCAAGTCAAGCAAAACCGCACCTTTCGGGGGAGGTAAAATAATACCACCACCTCCCTGAGTGTCAGATTGCGCGCAACTCCCAGTGCTCGGACGAGATTTGTTCGGTGTCGCCAATCCGCGTCACAACCTGTCTTTCAGCCCGATCAAGCAGCCCACTCAATGGCTGGGACGTGACTGAATAGATTACTTCGAACACTCCGCTGCGCCCGTCAGGCAGAGTGATCGGGCGCCTGTCCGCAAAGCCGTTGTTGCGCGGAAAGAAAAGGTCGCGTGGCAGGCGATCAAGCAAGGAATTGCCGGCGGCCTGCACTTGTGCAAGCGCGGCGCGCAATTGCTCTTGCTGTGTTGTTGATGCGCCGTTCCTTGCTGCCATCGGTTACGCGGTTCCGTTCGATCGTTGCGATCGGCTCAAGCATCGCGGGCACGCTTACTTCAACGTTGATCTGATGCCCTGATGCCCTATGATCGCAAGCCCGCTACCTTGCGAAGCAAACGCAACTTGCCAGTCGCGCCTGATCTCAATCCTGTTACCATCCGAAAGGCCGCGGATCAGTGTCCGGCTCAAACGCATTGGTTCTCGTGGCACATGCAGTTAGGAAGTCGCCATAACCGGAGCAGCCAGACCAATCAGCGCGGCAAAGCTGCCACCCAGCGCAATGCGCCGCGAAACCCCTGTCATGAGAACTAACCCCCTCGATCTAGTTCGCCGAGCCATGCTGCAGTTGCTTCCGAAACGGAAACACAACGCCAACCCATGATTGCAGGGGTATCATAGGGATGCATTTCGGCCAAACATTGTATCGCGTCGTCAAGTAAAGCAGCGCTAGTCTTGAATAGTGCGCCAATCTCGAAACTATCGCCGCGTTCACCATTCCAACTGTAAATGGATTCAACTTCACCCAATAGATTGGCGCAGGCGATCAGTTTCCTATCTAACAAGGTATTGGCCGCAGCACGCGCTGCTTCGCGATCAGGGAAGGGGCAGTAAATAAGCGCGCTCATGCCTTGTGTGCTTTGCGCAGACCGTCCGAATGCATGCCCCAGGCAACGCTCGCAACCACCAGGGCGCCGACCAATTGGTGCGACACTGCCACCCACAGAGAGACTTCGGTAAGTACGGTTGCGATGCCGAGCAGGAACATTGTCCCGAATGCGCTGTGGATTGCGATTGAAGCCGGGCGATCACTCTTGCGTATACGCCGCGCGAGCCACACCAGCGCCGCCACCGCCACCCAGGCCCACCAACGATGGAGGAAATGCAGCAGGAATGGATCATGTGTCAGCGCCCAAAGCCAGCCGCGCGACAGGTCTGGCTGAGGCAGGAACTGCCCGTTCATCAGGGGCCAGTCATAGGCGGCATGTCCCGCATTGAGCCCCGCCACCCACGCGCCAAGCAGCAACTGGATAAACAGTATGGCGGCTATGATCGTCGAGGCACCAGTCAGACCAGCAGGCTGCGCGGTTGAATCGCGCCCGAGCATCTGCAAGTCACGCGCGGTCCATACCAAACCGCCCAACAAGAACAGCGCTGTCAGCAGATGCGCTGATAGCCGGAAATGGCTGACATCGGTGAGATCAGTGCCAACGCCCGATGCAACCATGTACCAACCCAGCGCGCCCTGTCCGCATATCAGCGCGAACAATGCCAGCAGCCGCCCCTTGTAACCGGTAGGAATTGCCCGGCATATCCAGAACCACAACATTGGCAGCAGAAAGGCGAGCCCGATCAGCCGCCCCAGAATGCGGTGGAACCATTCCCAGAAATAGATGAACTTGAATGCAGCCAGATCCATTCCCGTAGGCCCGCTTTCGAAGCGATACTCGCCGGTTTGACGGTAGAGATCGAATTCTGCCTGCCACGCTTGATCGGTCAGCGGCGGCAAAATGCCCGTGACGAGGCTCCAATGCGTGATGGATAGCCCGCTTTCCGTGAGGCGCGTGATCCCGCCTACCATGACAATGATGATGACCATCAAGGCCACTACGTAAAGCCATTTGGCCAGCACCAGCGGCCGCCCTTTGACGGCGCGAGAATAATCGCTTTCCGGAACAGGTGCAGCAGAGTTCGCCATACCCGCTAACTGCGCAGCACGGCATCAAAGTGCAAGTCCAAACGATGCAACACCAATTGAGAAATCGGCATGCCTGCCAAAACTGCGACTTGAAAGATGATACACCATAACATAGATGGCACTCCACAGTATGACTGAGTACAGCATCTCGATTCGGCAGCGGATGGACCGCGCTGGTATCTGGCTTTCCAGCCTGTGCTTGCTTCATTGCGTGCTGACGATTCTGGTCGTTTCGGTGTTGGGCGCCGGCAGCCACTTCCTGCTTTCGCCGGAAATCCATCGCGTAGGTCTGGCGATTGCATTGATTATCGCGGCAGTTGCGATTGGCTGGGGCGCCTTGCGTCATCGCCGCGCTGCACCCTTCGTTATGGCTATGGTGGGCCTGACCTTTATGGGCGGCGCCCTGGCGATGCCGCACGGCTTCTATGAAGTGATCTTCACCATGATCGGTGTGGCCCTGGTTGCCACGGGCCACTTTCTTAATATGCGA
Organism: Altererythrobacter rubellus; assembly: GCF_030284385.1. NCBI lineage: Bacteria > Pseudomonadati > Pseudomonadota > Alphaproteobacteria > Sphingomonadales > Erythrobacteraceae > Altererythrobacter > Altererythrobacter rubellus. Next base: position 361,025 of record NZ_CP127221.1, on the reverse strand, counting down.
AGCCACTTGCCAGCGCAGCAATGACGCTTATGTCGCGCAGACATGAGCGACACGAAGACAATCACTTTGAACGGCGAACCACGCCAGACCACAGCGGCCACTATTGCGGACCTCGTGCGCGAGCTCGAACTTGAGCCGGCCAAGGTTGCGGTCGAGTGCAATCGCGAAATCGCGCCGCGATCAACTCTGGAGCAGGCGTCGTTGAATGATGGAGATGTGCTGGAGATCGTCCACTTCGTGGGTGGCGGCTCTCAGGCAGCGGACGATACATGGACGGTTGCGGGCCGCACATTCAAGTCTCGCCTGATCGTTGGGACTGGCAAGTATAAGGATTTCGAACAAAACGCCGCAGCGGTTGAAGCGGCAGGCGCAGAGATCGTCACCGTGGCAGTGCGCAGGGTGAATGTCAGCGACCCGAAGGCGCCGATGCTGACCGATTATATCGACCCCAAGAAGGTCACTTACCTGCCCAACACCGCCGGGTGCTTCACCGCAGATGATGCGATCCGCACCTTGCGCCTGGCGCGCGAAGCGGGCGGCTGGGACTTGGTGAAACTCGAAGTGCTGGGCGAAGCGCGCACGCTCTATCCCAATATGAAGGAAACCCTGGAGGCGACCGAGGTGCTCGCCAAGGAGGGCTTCCTGCCGATGGTTTACTGCGTTGATGATCCGATCGCCGCGAAGCAGTTGGAAGACGCGGGCGCGGTGGCAGTGATGCCATTGGGCGCACCGATCGGCTCAGGTCTGGGTATTCAGAACCAGGTTACGATCCGCCTGATCGTTGAAGGCGCGAATGTGCCGGTGCTGGTCGACGCAGGCGTTGGCACGGCGAGCGATGCGGCGGTAGGCATGGAGCTGGGCTGCGATGGCATATTGATGAATACCGCGATTGCCGAAGCGAAAGACCCGATCCGTATGGCCCGCGCGATGAAGCTCTCAGTGGAGGCTGGCCGTGAAGCCTATCTGGCAGGCCGGATGGGGCGGCGCATGTATGCCGATCCTTCCAGCCCGCTTGCGGGATTGATCTAGGCGCGCTTGGTGTGGGCGGCATTGCAAACACAACAAGAACGCCCCACTCCGCACAAGTAATCTAGGTATATTTACCGATAATTAACCACACTCGGCGAAACTGCCCCTTGCAACACGGGAGCATTTGCCATGGCCGTAACCGGCACTGCATCGATGACGATCAACGAAATGCGCGAATTCGCGAGCTTTTCCGCTGGTGAGCAACGCTACATCAAGCGCAGCCTTGATATCGGGCTTGGCCGTCAGGATGCGTTCAAGCTGTGGGCCCGCAACGAAGGCGAGTCCGCCGCGATCCGTAGCCAGTATGTCGCCTATCAGGAATTGAAGACGTTGCGCGAAACGATCCCGCACGAAGCGACCATCAATGACACCGAAGCCTTTATCGGCAAGCTGGTGCGCCTCGCAGCGTTTGACCTCTCGCAAGAACGCATCACATGTTTCTCCGCGTTTCGCTTTCTCTATGAGCGCCTGCTGGGCGCGGATGTCCGCTCATGGCTGCCGAGCGCTTTCTGCGCGGCCGCTGCCTTGCCGCAGATTCGCCCGGAGTGTCGTAAGGAGCTGCTGCAGTCCCTGAGCGAAGCGGCCGCCACCGCGCCAGGCTGGTCAGACCGCGAACCGGCGTTCTATCCCGAATATATCGAGGCAGCCGAAGCGGCCTGAGGCAAAGGTCTGCTAACGACCCAATTGCGGAAGTTCGTCCCAACGGCAGGACAGCGTACCAATTGCGGAAATTCCGGCTCGGCTCTGAATATTCTGCAGGCCGACTGACCGCCTTCGGGAGGCGAACTCAATCGCCCAAACCTCTGAGATTGGTGGCGAAGCTTCCCATACTAATGTCAGTTAGCGAGATTTCGAACCCTCGATATTGCCCTCTGTCTCCAGCACGGCGACCATGGGTGTTGTTCGCGGCAGGCTTTGGAAGACCTGCTGTTCGCTTGCCGGAACAGCCGAACGCACCACGGTGCGCCAGATACCGAAAATCGCTGCGCCAGCCGCAAGTACGCCGATCATCGCAAATAAACCGGCCGGACCGAACGCGCTCATCGCGCTTGACCCAATCATCGGCCCAGCCATCGCGCCGGCGGAGTATGTCAGCACCAGGCCGCTGCTCGCGCCCACGCGTTCTTCCTCTTCAAGATGGTCGTTCGAATGCGCGACACAGAGCGGATAGAGCGCAAAAGCGAAGCCGCCAAAGATGCTGCCCATTGCGATGGTTCCGACGGTTGGCAGCTTTAATGCTGCGATCGTAGCGCTAACGCCCGCGGCTATGGCAAAACATGCGATAATCACGCGCCGCCGGTCAAACCTGTCGGAAAGTCTTCCCAACGGATATTGTAGCGCTACTCCGCCTGCAATCACACATGACGTAAACAGCGCGACCTGCGACAGATCCATTCCAATCCGCTGAACGTAGACCGCGCCCATGGCGTAGAATGCACCCAACATTGCGCCGGTGGCAAGCGTTCCAACGATCCCGAGCGGAGAAGCTGTATAGAGCTTGCGGATGGAAAATGGCGTGAACGCCTCCACCTGCGGTTGCTCCATGCGAGTGAGCAGCACTGGCAGCAATGCGATGGAGAGCAAAACTGCCGAGATCATGAAGGGAAGGTCTGGTGCATTGTCGCCCAAATTGAGCAGGAACTGACCAGCAGCCTGCCCGCAATATAACGCGATCATATAGGAGGCGAGCACCGTGCTCCGGTTGGCAGGTGTCGCTTGCCGATTGAGCCAACTTTCAAGACAAACAAACACGCCGGCCATGGCAAAGCCATCGATAAAGCGCAGCACGACCCAGACAATTGGCTGTTCAATGATGGCATAGGTCAGACTGCTGGCAGAAAAGATCGTCACAAATGCAGCGAAGGCGCGAATATGCCCGATGCGCGCGATCAGCGGCTCAACCCTAAGTGATCCGAGAGTTAGTCCGGTGAAATAGCTCGTCGCTGCAAGGCCAATGATCAGCGAAGGGACGCCCGCGCTCTCAAGACGAACTGCAACAAGCGTTGAGAGAAACCCGCTGCCCGCCATCAGGATGAAGATCGCGCTGAGCAATGCGCGCACTGAAAGAGCAGATGCAATCATTCCGGCCAGATAACGCCCTTATCGGCCAGCATCAAAATATTCCTTGATGCGCGTGAGTGATCGAGTGTGGTCAATGCCTTCCGGCCAAAGCCTGTTTAAGCGGCTCAAGCCAAGGCTCGAACGGCTTCCAGGCATCCTGCCCCTTGCGATTGATCGGCTGGCGCACCTGTTCGCTGCTCGCGGTACGAACAGCGCGGTCAGTCTTGTGGAATTCAAGACAGGCATCCTCGAACGGGACACCGATAAAATCGAGCATGCGGCGCGTCTGCGCTTCGACATCGTCGAGCACATCTTCATGTTGCACGCGCAAGACCTTGCCTGGCAGAACCGCATCCCAATGGTCCATCAAATCGACATAGTCGGCATAGTACCGGCCAACCTCTTCCAAGCCGTAAGTGAACTCCTGCCCCTCGGCAAAAAGCTGCTTGAAGCCGGAGAAACAGCAATCCATCGGATCACGGCGTGCGTCGATAATCTTTGCATTCGGCAGAATCAGATTGATCAGCCCGATATGCCTGAAATTGTTGGGCATCTTGTCGATGAAGAATGGCGCGCCTTGGCGGTGGATACGCGTTTCCTCGATGAATCGCTCACCGAAAGTCGTAAGTTGCTCAGCCGTGAGTTCATGCAAGATTTCCGGGTACCGTGACTGGCCTGCCTTGCGTCCGCGCAACCGGTGCGCGAGCGCGAGGATATTGGGAAGCTCGAGCGTGCCATCGATCTGCGAGTGACTGGCAAGGATTTGCTCGAGCAATGTCGAGCCTGCGCGCGGCAGGCCAAGGATAAATATCGGATCATGCGCATCATATCCCACGCCTTCATGCTTTGCGAACAGGTCTGCTGTGCATGCCGATTTCTGTGCCGCCAGCTCGCGACTCATCGCATCGGCGCTGTAGCGGGTTTGCGCGCGCTTCAAGGCATTCCCTTCATCATAATGCTTGAAGCTCGCTTCGTAGTCTTCGCGATCTTCCAGCGCTTTGCCAAGCGCAAAGGACAGGTGGACCCGGTCCATAAAGGCAAGATCAGGCCGCGCAGCTTGCGCGCGCATCGCGTCAATCTCTGAATTCTCGAACTTGTAAGTCTTGAGATTGGCGAGCGCGTAATAGGCGTCACCGTGATCAGGCTTCGCACTAACTGCCGCGCGGTAACTCGTGATCGCCTCATCCGTCTGGCCCAACGTCTTGAGTGCGTGACCCTTGCTCGTCAGCGTTGCCGGATCTCGCGGCAGCTTCTCAAGCACTGCGTCAAACAGTTCGAATGCGCGATCGTAATCACCGGTCTGCATGCTTTCGATTGCAAGTTGCGACTGGAAAATGGGATTGCCGGGGTCGCTATCTTGCAGCGCCTGAGCTTGCGCTCGCGCCTTGCCGAACTTCTGGCGGCGGCGCAGCACATCGGTGTAGTCGAGCTTGAGCTGAATGTTGTCAGGCTCGAACGCGACTGCGCTTTCGAGCAGGAATTCGGCATCATCGAGAATGCCAAGTTCAATTCCGATCTTGGCGAGCAGTCGCATCCCTTCGACATTCTTGGGACTGCTGCGCAGGAAATGGCGGCAGATTTCTTCTGCTCTCAGAAGCCGCCCTTCGTGAAGATGGTTGGTCACCGCGATCAGCTCGCGCGGGAGCGAGGAAAGCCGCTCCAGCTGCGCGTTGGCTGCGGCCGCCTCGGCATTGCGACCTGCCGCACTCAGCAGCTTGGCCTGTTCACGCCAACTGGCGGTTAGCGCCGGATTGAAGCGCGTTGCCCGGGCAAAAGCCTCCAGCGCTTTGGTCTTGTCCCCAAGGGCGAGTGCCAGGTGCCCCTCTTCCTGCCACGCGCGCCCATATTCGGGCATTGCCTGATGGAGAGCACCAAGATGCTTCTCAGCATCACTATGTTTACCGAGATAGCGACTTCCGACAGCGGCAAGATACAGCGCTTCTGGATCTCTCCGCTGCTCTGCCAGCAGATTTTCAGCTAGAGCCAGCCCTTTTGCGAACTCGCTGGCTTGCAATGCCGTTTGGGCTGCCTTGAGCTGTTCTTCGCGTGTTGCCATTGCTTGTCCCTACATAGCAAAACGGTGGAGGTGAACCCGTCCAGGCTCACCCCCACCGCTCGTTATGCCAAACTGCTGGATCAGTAGTCGAAGCTGACGCTCATGCCGATTGTCAACGGACGGTTGGTGGAAATGCGTGCGCGGTCGAACACGAAGTTGCCAGAAATCTGTGCCCGTGTGTCGAACAGGTTCTCTCCGTAGACGTTGAACTTCCACGGGCCGCTCTTAACGCCAGCCGAAAGATCGAACACAGTGTAGCTTTCCAGTTCTAGCTTGTTGATCTCGATAATGTCCGTGAACTTCGATGCCGAATGCGACACTTGCGGCTGTATAAAGGCCTCCAGCGTGTTGCTGAGATCCCATTCATAGCGCACGCGGATGTTGCCCTGGAATGACGGTGCAAAGGCGAGTTCTTCACCGACAACAACGTCATTGGTTGGCGTAAGCACATCCGTGATCTCTGTGTCGAGAACAGAAAATGCACCGGCTACGGTCAAGCCAGGCACCGCATAAGGTGCGAAGGTGAAGTCTGCTTCCACACCCATAATCTCGGCGTCGGCCGCATTGTCCGAGAAGAACAGGTTAGTGATGCTTGGATCGAAGATAGTGGTCTGCAGGCGGCTGATATCAACGAAGAATGCACTGCCGTTCAATCGCAGCTGGCCGTCAGCCAGATCGGTTTTCCAGCCGATTTCATAGTTCTTCACCTCATCGGTATCGAGCGCATAAGGCACGGTAAAGCCTGCGCCGTTGCTTGCACCACCTGGACGATTGAGCAAACCAGGGCGGAAGCCTTCCGAATAGGTCGCGTAGAACATCAGGTCGCTGTTCGGCGTGTATGTGAGCGTGCCTTTGAATATGAAACCATCAGTCGAAGCCGTGTCGGGCGCACCCACCGCATTGTCTGGCTCAAACTGAGCGCTGATGTTGGTACCAGCAAGCTGGGCATCTGCCCCTGTGCCAGGTGCCGCACCCGCATTGGGACCGAAAATAGCAGAATTAAGGTTGAAGAAGGACGAGTTCGCGCTGCCTTCCAGGCCAACCTCGATATCATAATAGCGCGCGCCACCTGCGAGCGTGAGCCTATCCGGAATGATATCGAAAGCAACTTCACCAAAGATGCCCAGCTGCTCGTCCGTGCGGCGGATATCGTTGCGGAAAATCACACCAGTCGGAAATGGTCCAGCTTCCTGGAAATAGCCAGTCGACGAATTGCCGCCGCCGGCCGCGCTTGTGTTGGTCAGCGGGAAGTTGGGCAGGAAGCCAGTCGTCACGCCATCCGAACCGCGCACAAATTGCGAGCCGGGATAGGCGAAGTCATTGAGTTCCTTGAGCTCCAGATCGCTATAAAACGCGCCCGCGGTTGCGCGGATGCGCGCATCTTGCGGCGTGCTGACGCGGAATTCCTGCGTGAACACAGTGGTATCCGTATTCGATGCGACGAACAGGTTTGGTGCCTGACAGGTCGGATCAGCCGGAGCATTGGTCACATAGCCGGAATAGACTACGGCTGTGTCACAGATGTAGTATGGCAGGTATTGGCCGACAAACAGATAGTCTGAGTAGTCGACCTTCTGCTGCGTTTCCCGGTCAGTGTATGCGCCGCTATAAACAATATCGAGCGCGCCCAAGCGACCTTCGACGGTCCAACTGGTGTTGGAGAAATCATCTTCGATACGATCGTCTTCGAAGCGCTGGATTTCCAGATCATCAAGACCATCAAGCTCAGGATCGGCGAAGAATACTCCGTCGCTCTCAACGCTTTGACGTGAGTGCGCTAAAGTGACTTTCCAATCAGGCGTCACTTCCCAGAGTGCAGTGGCGCGAAAACCGGAGTACTGGGTGTCGTTGAAATCCTCTTCAACAAGCGACGCATTGTCGGCGTTGATCAGATTGACAGCCGAAAGGTCCGCCCCGGCTTGGAAACCGGCGCGACCTGCGCTGACCGGCACGCCATTGTCGCGCACGGTGCCCGCGGTACGGAAACGTCCGCTCTCGCCGGCATTGCGAGTGCCAGCCACATTGTCGATGTAGCCGCCCTGATCGTCGAGATAGACTACGCCGCGCAGCGCAATCGTGTCAGTGACCGGCACGTTGACCATGGCCTCGGCCTTGTAGCTGGTCTCACCGCCTTTAGTGAACGAGACGCCAGCCGAGGCGCTGGCATCAAAACCCGACAGGCTTGGCTTGTTGGTGATCAGGCGCACAACACCGGCTTGCGAACTTGCGCCGAACAGCGTGCCTTGCGGACCGGACAGAACTTCGATCCGTTCCAGATCGGCCGCATATACGTCCAGGTTGCGGCCTGGCTGAGACAGCGGCTGCTCATCGAGATAAAGTGCGACGTTTGGTGCAAGGCCGGCAACGCCAGCGGTTGTGAGGTTTGGTGTCGTTGAAGCCAAGCCGCGGATGTAGATGGTGCTCTGACCCGGCCCGGAACCGCCAGCGGTCACAGTCGGAAGTTGCTCAAGATAGTCTTCAAACGTATCGATATTGAGCTGCTCAAGACCTTCCTGTCCAAGCGCCTGGACAGAGACTGGAACGTCCTGCAGGTCTTCACTGCGGCGCTGCGCGGTAACCACGATTACCGGAACACCGCTGGTGCGCTGCTGTGTCTCTTGCTGTTCTGGCTGTGTCTGATTTTGCCCCATGGCTGGCGTGGCCATGGCAACTGCAACCGCGCCAAGCGATACACTGCTTGCGAATTTTCTCATTATTGCTGCCCCTTTGTTTTACCCGATTGGACGCACGAAAGGGATGCGCGGAAACGCACATCGCCAATATTCGCGATCAAAACGGAAGGAAATAGAATGAAGTCATGCCTCTGGATGCCCGCGGTAGCAATGCACGGGGGATTCCACCACAGCAGCGGCAGAGATATTTTTTAGAAATAATTCCAATGTTGCCCTAACGCAACATTGAATCTTCGATTCAAATATTATTCAAATATTTACACAGTTCTATCAAGTCGAGGTAATCTATAATTATTTTACACTATATAAGCCATTGTATATTTTATAGTATAACCAAGAATACTCAAATATCTAGAAATCAGTACTATGGAATGGCTAAGTCCCAGTGATTTTAATCATTTACCTCTACTTGGCTGCTTCCCACTCCTCGCAAGCCTCTGCGGTTGTCGGAACACCGTGCTTCTTGCGGATAAGGTCGAAGATGATCGCCTTAATGATCGCGATAGCCATTAATGCGAGCACGAATGAGAATGGCAATGCTCCGATCATCATCGTTATCCGGATCGCATCAATTCCACCCAGCACGAGCATGCTGCCGACCATAAACGCCAACGCCCCACCCCAAAACAAAATGTGATAGCGGCGCTGCCCTTCATCCTCGCCAGCACCATTGATTGTGTTGACGATCAGAATCGCGCTGTCCGCAGATGTTACGAGGTAAGTCATGAGCAACACCACAACTAGGATCGAGACGATCTGGGCTGCGGCCGGATCAAGCAGCACTGCGAGCGTTGCGTATAGCTGGTCAGAAATGCCCGCTTCGGCAATCGCGCCTTGCGCAGCACCGCTCAACTCCAGATCGATCGCGGTGCCGCCAACAATCGCCATCCAGAAGAAGCACATCAGCGAGGGAACCATGATCACGCCAAGAACATATTCGCGCACTGTACGGCCGCGTGACACCCGGGCAATGAACATGCCGACGAATGGCGCAAAAGCGATCCACCAAGCCCAATAGAAGATGGTCCAGTCGAGTTGCCACTGCATCAGCTCTTCCGACACTTGGCTTCCGTCGCTCGCAAACAGCGTCAGTGTCTTGGCAGGGAGGGCAACAAGGTAGTCGGTCAGTCCAGTCCACATCAGCTCCAACCCGTACAGATCGGAACCAACGATCACGAACAAGGCGAGCAACAAGAACGACAAACCCATATTGAGGTTCGAAAGCCACTTGATGCCTCGCCCGACGCCCGACAACGCGCTGATTGTTGACGCACCCACCAGCACCAGCAGGGCGGCAACAATCGCGATTGTGCTCGCCGTCCCCTCCGAATTGACAAGCCAATCGCCCATTCCGACCCGATAAAGACCTGCCACAAATTGCTCTACGCCCAGACCCATGGTCACCGCGACACCCAATATCGTGGCGACTACTGCAACCACGTCAACCACGTGGCCTGCAGTGCCGGACAACCGCTCTCCGAACAGCGGCACCAGTGCAGAACGGATTGTTAGGGGCAATCCCCGGCGATAGGAGACATAACCAATCGCCAGCCCGACCAGCGCATAGGTTGCCCAAGCCGCAAAGCCCCAGTGCAGAAAGGTGTAGACATAGGCCGGCCGAACGGCTTCTGCAGAACTCGCTTCGATAGCGCCACGGATGATCTCCGGATTGTTAGAGAAATGTGCCAGAGGCTCGCCTGTCGAGTAGGTTAGCATGCCGATCCCGATCCCGGCGCCAAACAACATGGCAAACCATGAGAAGCGAGAGAATTCGGGCTTGTCACCGGGCGTCCCGATCCGCAAACGCCCCGATTGCGGCAGCGCAGCAAGGACCAGTGCGATTACCATCAGCAGCGCTACCAGATAGACATACCATCCGCTGAAACTCGATATGATATTCTCATTCGCGGCACTCAAAGTCTCATTGGCACGCACCGGGAAAAAGATCGCCCACATGATCAGCAGTGAGACTATGATCTTGCCCGGGATCGTCACTTCACGGCTGAAGCCATCATAGAATCCCTGGTCATGGGTTTCGATGGGTAGGTCAATTATGGGCGGATCAATCGGTAGGTCGTTGCTTGGTTGCATGTCTGAAGCTGCTGCGTCCATGTATTTTCAGGCAAATGTTCGCATGCTCGCTCAACGAGCCAGAGTGCGTCTCTCTGCATGGGATGAGCTCAAAGCATAGGGCGCGGGCCGCACAATGCAAATCGTCGGTCATTGCGGCCGTTCAATGTCTGCTACTTGGCGGTTAGCCGGATGTCTGCTCCGCTTCTCAATGCCACCGAAATCGGACTTTCTGCAATCGAACCAACTCCGGATATCTTAGAGAGCCGCTCGAACGTCCGCTTTCAACCCAATATCAGACGTTAGCGACTAACCCCGATACAGCCCGTCGATCCGCTCCTGATAGCGATCGCGGATCTTGTGACGGCGGATCTTCATGCTCGGCGTCATTTCTTCGTTTTCGATTGTGAAGCCCTCATCCGCAAACGCGAATTGCCGCACCTTCTCGATGACTGACAGATCCTTGTTTACACGATCAACCGCGGCGCGGACTGCGTTCTTGAATGCGGGCAAGTCTTGCAACGTGGCCATGTCGAACTTTTCATCATTTGCCTTGCACCATTCGACCGCCCATTCGGGATCCGGCACAATCAGACCGACCACATAGGGCCGCTTGTCACCGCTCACCATGGCTTGCGCGATTTCGGGCTGCAGTGTCAGCATGCCTTCGATCTTTTGCGGGGCGACATTGTCACCCTTGTCATTGACGATCATGTCCTTCTTGCGGTCAGTGATCACGATCCGCCCGGCTTCGTCCAAATGGCCAATGTCGCCCGTATGCAGCCAGCCATCCACGATTGTGCGGGCAGTCTCGGCCTCATTGCGCCAGTAACCGTGCATCACCAGCTCACCGCGCACCAGGATCTCGCCATCATCGGCAATCTTCACCTCGACCCCGCGCATGGGCGGCCCGACAGTGTCCATCTTGAGCCCTGTCTTGGGGCGATTGCAGCTGATAACCGGCCCGGCTTCGGTCTGGCCATAGCCCTGAAGCATGGTGAGCCCCATGGCTTCGAAGAAATTGCCGACATCAGGGTTCAGCGGCGCACCACCTGACACCATCGCCTTGATCCGTCCGCCGAACCGCGCGCGAATCTTGGGGCGCAGGGTCTTCTCGATCAGGAAGTCCATCGGCTTGTCGCGTTTGCGCTTGCGATCACCCTCGCTGATCATCAGCGCCTTATCCATCAGGTAATTTGCGAGTTTGCCCTGCTTCTCGACCGTCTTCATGATGCGCGTGCGCAGCACCTCGAACAGACGCGGGACCACGACCATTATCGTGGGGCGGGTTTCCTCGATATTGCTGGCGAGCTTCTCCAGCCCTTCGGAATAATAGATTTCCGCCCCCACCCCGATCGGCAGGAACTGGCCGCCTGTGTGTTCGTAGGCGTGGCTTGCAGGAAGGAAGCTCAAGAAACGCTCATCCTTGATTCCGAAATCTTCGAGCAGGATTTCAGCCGCGCCCGCCACATTGCACAGGATCGCGCCATGATGCTGCAACACACCGCGCGGTGCGCCGCCGGTTCCGCTGGTGTAGATGATGCACGCGGTTGTATCGCGTCCGATACCGGCCATGCGCGCATCCACTACGGCACGCGCTTCAGCGGCATCGCCCGAAGTCAATGTGTCCCAGCCGTGATAGTCGAACGGCCCCGATTGATGGCGGCGAAGGTCTTCAATCCCGATCACATGTTCGATCAGGCCGGTGGACTGGATTGCATTGTGAACCGGAGCGAGCAGCTTCTCGGTCGAGACAAACACAGCGCGCGCGCCCGAGTTATCAAAGATATGCGCATGGTCGCGCGGGGTGTTGGTAATGTAGGTTGGAACCGACACACAGCCCGCAGCCATGATCGCCAGATCGGCTATGCACCATTCCGGCCGGTTCTCGCTGACGATGCAGACGCGGTCACCATCATTGAGGCCCAGCCTGCGTAGGCCTTCGGCGATCAAGCAGACTTGCTCAGCTGTTTCGCGCCAGCTCCTGGTTATCCATTCACCATCTTTCTTCGCGGCCAGAAACGGCGCATCGCCTTTCTCGTCGGCTCGCGACAGAAAGAGTTCAACCAGAGTGTTTGCACTATCGATTTCGGCCAGCGCCACTGATTTGCTCCTGCTCCAGGGGAAGGTTGTTTTGTTATATCTGTTTTTGCTGCTCTAAAGTCCTGCAAATGTAGCGGCAAGTCCAAGCCGCATCAGGGTACGATCAACAGGGTTTCGATTCTGGGGTCGCGCACGCTAACCCAACTGCCATTCTCGCGCAGAATCGCGTTGACTTTGATCGGGGCGGGTCGCGCGATCAACTGGCTATGGCCAAGCGCTTCGAATGCCGTGGTTTGATCTTCCAGCCAAGTGCCGCTTTCAAAAATGATCCGGTCGCCAAAGGCCATTGTGAAGGGCAGGGCGAGCGCCTGCTCAGCTGTCAGGCCAAAGTCGATCGCGCCGATAATCGCCCGGGTTGTCGACACAGGTATTGTTGGGCCGCCTGCTGCACCAACGATCATGAAAGGTTCGCCATCCGGGTCCCAAACGATCGTAGGCGACATGGAACTGCGCGGGCGTTTGCCGCCTTCAACCCGATTGGCGACAGGCTTTCCGTCCACCTCTGGAGCGCGGCTGAAGTCGGTCAGCTCGTTATTGAGGAAGAAGCCATGGGCAATCAGGCCCGAACCGAAAGAGCTTTCAATGGTTGAGGTATAGCTGACCATATGGCCGGCGCGATCAACCACGGAGAAGTGAGATGTGCCGCGCTCTTCAGGTTCGTCACCATCCGCCCAGGCGATGTCCGCGCCTTCGGGCTTGCCCGGGCTAACGCTCTCGGCGCGCATTGACGCATCGATCAGCGCGCTTCGTTGCGCAATGTAGGATGGATCGATCAGCCCGGCGACCGGCACCGGCACGAAGTCGGAATCGGCCATATAGATTTCCCGGTCGGCATAGGCGAGCCGTTGGGATTCGAGGAACAGGTGCCAGGTGACAGGATTCTCAACGCCCAAGGCGGCCAAATCAAACCGCTCCAGCTGACCCAGCATCTGGATCACAGCGACACCGCCAGAACTGGGCGGCCCCATGCTGCACACCCGGTAGCGGCGATAGCTGCCACATACTGCATCGCGCACTTTGGGTTCGTAACCGGCCAGATCTTCGGTTGTCATTGCGCCTTCGCTCGGAGTGGCGGAAGCGACGGTTGCCACAATTTCTTCGCCAAGCTCAGCTCCGTAGAAAGCCTGGAAGCCTTGCTTTGCAATCCGTTCAAAAGCTTGCGCCAGCGCTTCATTCTTGATCCAGGAGCCTGCGGGCAAGACTTTGCCATCGGAATCGTAATAAAGGTCCCGCCCTGCCTGCGTTCCTGCTACAAATTCAGGGCGCTGGTTGAGCGAGTTGTACATCCGCTCGTTCATCCCGAAACCGTCGCGGGCCAGCTTTATCGCGGGCTCGAATAATTCAGCCCAAGAAAGCTTGCCATGATTGTTATGCGCCAGTGCAGCCATGCGGATATTGCCCGGCACGCCGACGCTCAAACCACTCTCAACTGACTCGCGAAATCCCGGCAGCGAACCGTCTTCGTTCAAGAACCATTCGGGCGATGCACCCGCCGGAGCTGTTTCGCGGCCGTCGTAGGAAATGACCTTGCCATCAGGGGCTCCGCGGAGCAGAAATCCACCACCGCCTATTCCAGAGCTTTGCGGCTCAACCACTGTAAGTGCCAGCATCACTGCGATTGCAGCATCGGTCGCGCTTCCACCCTTAGCGAGAATCTCTTCACCTGCTGCTTGCGCGCGCGGATCAGCCGCACTGACAGCGCCTTGTTCGGCCACGTCCGGTGCGTGGAAAGTCATTTCCAGCGGCGAGGAGTATGCCCCTGTGCAAGAGGCCATTAGCGAAAGCGCGATCAGCGCTGTCAGTCGATTGGGTCTCATACGGGCTGGCTATTCGCTTCCGACCGCTTCGGCAATGGTGGAATAGCCTTCGCGTTTCATCAGACGCTCCAGCCCGCGAACAATTTTCGCGCCCAGGCCCGGCCCTTCATAGACCATGGCGCTATACAGCTGGACCAGGCTCGCGCCCGCTTTGATCCGCTCCCACGCATCCTCTGCACTGGCGATGCCGCCAACGCCAACCAGCGGAATCGTGCCGCCGGTCGCTGAACGGAAATCGCGCACGCGCTGAGTCGCCAGCGGTTTCAAAGGTGCTCCAGAAAGCCCGCCGACTTCGCCGGCGTGGTGCGAGCGCAGCTCTGGCCGCGATATCGTCGTGTTCGAAACGATCAGCGCGCTTAGTTTCTTGTCGAGAGCGATCCGGGCGATTGCGTCAATATCGGTCGGCTCCAGGTCAGGCGCTACTTTAAGAAAGATAGGTGGCGGCTCCGCTTCGGACACCGCGCCGCGCGCTTCGATCACGGCGTCCAGCAATTCGGTCAATGCGCCTTCGTCCTGCAGCGCGCGCAGTCCCGGCGTGTTGGGGCTGGAGATGTTTACCGCCAGATAGCTTGCGTGCGGCGTCATCATCCGTGTCATGATCGCATAATCTTCGATGCGATCATCAGAGTCCTTGTTCGCGCCGATGTTGATTCCTACAACGCCCGACCGCCCTCTGCGCCTTTTCAGCCTTTTCAGTGCCGCTTCTGCACCGCTATTGTTAAACCCCATCCGGTTGATCACAGCCCTGTCTTCAACCAGTCTGAACAGGCGCGGTTTGGGATTACCCGCCTGCGGCCGCGGCGTGATGGAGCCAACCTCTGCAAAGCCAAATCCCAGCCCCAACAGCGCGTCAGGGACTTCGGCATCCTTATCGAAGCCTGCAGCGACGCCCACCGGGTTAGGAAAGGCGACTCCTGCAAGCTCCACGGCCAGTTGCCCGGCTCTTGCGGGTGCGCGGTGCGGCATCAGGCGTAGCCCCTCGATTGCCATGCGATGAGCTGATTCGGAATCTAAAGCGAAAATGGCGGGGCGCAGAAGACGAAACAACATGGTGATGCGCCTATGACAAGGTGCGTCAGGCCTGTCGAGGCCGAAGCATTAGTCGTCTGGCTGCGGGAGCCCGCTTGTAGGCCTAGCGCTAAGCGCTAATGACTCGCAACTAAGGTTTTGGCGTTGAATCTGCAGAATTCCTCCCCTATCTCCCAAATTGGAACGAATCAGTCCAATTTTCATAGGATTAGTATGCGACTGTCCAATCTAGCTGATTACGCCGTGGTCATCATGTGCGCCGCTTCGCGTCATTGTGGCGGCGGTCGCGTGTCCGCAGGAGAATTGGCTGCGGAAACCGGAATCCCTGGGCCGACAGTGCAGAAAGTCGTCAGTAAACTGACTGGCGCAAGCTTGCTGCGATCGGTGCGCGGCGCCGGCGGCGGTTTGCAGTTGGCGCGCCCTGCCGCCGCGATCAGTGTGGCAGACATAGTCGAAGCGGTCGAAGGCCCGATTGCGCTGACCGCGTGCATCGAAGGGCCCTATTGCGCGATGGACCACAATTGCTCGGTCAAACCCCATTGGCCGAAGATCAACAATGCTTTGCGCGGCGCTCTGGCAGACATTTCGCTGACGAGCCTCACCCGAATTGAAGAGATAGCATGAGCGAAGAACTTGACATTCAAGATCGCGAAGCTCGCGATGCTGCGGCGAAAGCGGCGGACTATGAGCACGGCTGGTCGGCAGACATCGAGACCGAGTTTGCCGAGAAAGGCCTGACCGAAGATACCGTACGGTTTATCTCGGGCAAGAAGGGTGAACCTGAATGGATGCTCGAATGGCGCCTTAAGGCATTCCGTCTCTGGCAGACCATGGAAGAGCCCGATTGGGCCAAGGTCGGCTATCCCAAGATCGATTATCAAGGCGCCTATTATTACGCCGCACCGACCAAGAAGGTGGAACTGAATTCGCTCGACGATCTCGATCCCGATATCAAGGCGGTCTATGACAAGCTTGGTATCCCGCTCGGCGAACAAGAGGTTCTGGCCGGCGTAAAGGGTGCGAAGAAGGTTGCGGTTGATGCTGTGTTCGACAGTGTCTCTGTGGCGACCACTTTCCGTGAAGAGCTGAAAAAGGCGGGCGTAATCTTCCTTTCGATCAGCGAGGCGATCAAGGAATATCCAGACCTGGTGAAGAAGTGGCTCGGCAAGGTTGTGCCGCAGCGCGATAATTTCTTCGCGACATTGAACTGCGCGGTCTTTTCAGATGGCACATTCGTTTACATTCCAGAGGGCGTGCGCTGCCCGATGGAACTCTCCACTTACTTTCGCATCAATGCCGAAAACACGGGCCAATTCGAGCGTACGCTGATCATCGCCGAGAAGGGCGCTTACGTGTCCTATCTCGAAGGCTGCACCGCGCCGATGCGCGATGAGAACCAGTTGCACGCGGCCGTCGTAGAACTGGTCGCAATGGAAGATGCGGAGATCAAATATTCGACCGTCCAGAACTGGTATCCTGGCGATGCAGAGGGCAAGGGCGGCATCTATAATTTCGTCACCAAGCGTGGTCTGTGCCAGGGCGATCGTTCCAAGATCAGCTGGACTCAGGTTGAAACCGGCAGCGCGGTGACGTGGAAATACCCTTCCTGCGTATTGAATGGCAAAGACAGTGTGGGCGAGTTCTACTCGGTGGCGTTGACCAACAATTACCAGCAGGCCGATACCGGCACCAAGATGATACATAACGGCGCGGGATCGCGCTCGACGATTATCTCGAAGGGCATCTCGGCGGGCAAGTCTAACAACACCTATCGCGGATCGGTGCGGGTTGGCCCCAATGCCGATGGGGTGCGCAATTTCACGCAATGCGACAGCCTGCTGCTCGGATCGGAATGCGGCGCGCATACCGTGCCCTATATCGAAGTGAAGAACCCCTCAGCTCAGATCGAGCATGAGGCGACTACGAGTAAGATCAGCGACGACCAGCTGTTCTACGCGATGCAGCGCGGGCTGGATGAAGAAGAGGCGGTGGCACTGATCGTGAACGGCTTTGCCAAGGACGTGCTGAAAGAGCTGCCGATGGAATTTGCCGTCGAGGCGCAAAAGCTGCTTGCGATTTCGCTTGAGGGGAGTGTGGGGTGACTGAACGAAGAACCCTCAAGCTATCTGATGCACCCGCCACCGACGCGCCCAATCTCAAGAAGAAGGGCCGCGGCTGGGAGATTTCGGAGAAGCGTCTCGATGCGCTGCACGATCAAGCGCGCGAGATGAAGCGGTTTGCCTCGCCTGCGCACAAGGCGCTCGCCGCGCGCTTCGCCAAGGCCGATCTTGGCCGCTACACCTTCAAACGCTTTGCCGTGGTTGGCAGCGCGATTGTCGATTTCAATTGCCACAATCTCGGCATGGCGATCGCGATTGACGAAGAGGGGCAGAACGATGCCATCGCGAAGCGCCGCGACAAAAGCCTGGAGGTGGTCAATATCCGCGTGATGCGGATCAAGGCTTCGGATATCCTGGAGAATATGGACGCTGTGCTCGAGCGGATCAGCGCCGGTATGCGCATGCGGATTGCGGACAAGCGTGATGCGCGCCGCGAACATTTCGAGCGCTCTACGCCGCGCCAAGATCGACACAACGACAACACGCAATCATCGGGTCGCACCAACGAGCAAAATGGGGGCGACGAATGATACCTGGACTTAATGACCTGTATGCGCCGGACATGCAGAAGATCTTGTTCTTCCTGGTCCCGGAATTGGCTGCACTTTCGATGATGGTGATGAATCTGACACGAGGATTTTCGATCCCGGGCAAGTTCATGATGGTGCTGTTTGCAGCGATCTCGATCTATTTCTTTCCGCAGTTCATGGAGGTCTTCTGATGCTTTTGTCTTCGGCCGTTGTTGCGCTGTCATTGCAGGCGGCGACCGCCGTGCCAGCGCAGGACGCGGTGATCAGCGAGACCTGGGAATTGGCCTATGACGTGGCGATCACGCCATTTGTCGAAGACTATCGGCGTTGCCTCAACTACGGCAATCGTATTGCGCGCGGGCTCCCGGATTTCGAGCAGCAGCACCGCAGCGATCTTCCGCGTTGCACGAAGGTTTACCAGGAATCGATCGAGGCCTCTAACCGGATGATGGAGCGTCGTGGCCGTGAAGAACTGTTCACACCCGAAGATGTGACCCGGGCATTCGACACGATTGGCTATATCCACGTGCAGCGCGGCCGCTTCGTTGATGACAGTTTGCGTCATCGTGAACAAAGGCTCGCACGATACACCACCACCCATGCGCCATCCCAGGCGCCGCTTGATCAACCTGAACAGCAAGCTCAACAGGAAGTTTCGTTACCCAATGCTGAAAATTGAGAACCTCCACGCCGAGATTGACGGCAAGCAGATATTGAACGGGCTAACGCTTGAAGTTGCCGCCGGTGAAATCCACGCCATTATGGGGCCCAATGGCGCTGGCAAGTCGACGCTCGCCTATGTGCTGGGCGGCCGGCCAGGCTATGAAGTGACCGAAGGGTCCGTCACCTTCAACGGGGAAGATCTCTTCGAGCTCGAACCGCATGAGCGCGCGGCGGCCGGCATGTTCCTGGGCTTCCAATATCCGGTCGAGATACCCGGCGTATCTAATGTCCAGTTCCTGCGCGAGGCATTGAATTCGCAGCGCAAGGGGCGCGGCGAAGAACCGCTCTCGGGCGGCGAATTCTTGAAGCTCGCCAAAGAGAAGGCAGGCCTGCTGCGCATGGATATGGAGATGCTGAAACGGCAGGTGAATGTCGGCTTTTCCGGCGGAGAGAAGAAACGCGCGGAAATGGTGCAGATGGGCATCCTTGATCCCAAGTTTGCGGTGCTCGATGAAACCGACAGCGGTTTGGACATCGATGCACTGCGTGTTGTGGGTGAAGGGATCAACGCGATCATGCGCGATCCTGCCAAGGGCGTGCTGCTGATTACGCATTATCAACGCCTGCTTGACGTCGTGAAGCCGGACAAGGTGTCTGTTCTTGCCAAGGGCCGGATCGTTCAGACCGGCGGGCCTGAGCTGGCGCTCAGACTTGAAGAAGAGGGTTATGATGTGGTGATGGCCGATGCCTGAAGCGGCAACCCTTGAACGCCCTACCAACTCGCAAGAGGCATGGCGCTATGCCGACGCGGGTTACCTTCGGGATGCAGAGCTATCCACGCTGACCGACTGGCGGGAATTGACCGTCGCAGCGGGCGAAGAGCGCGAAGACACGCGCATTGTCGCGGCTGGAGTGGAACGCTTGCGTGTGCATCTGGGCAAGGGCGCGCGTTATGCGATGTTCGCATTGAACGCGGCGGGTCCTTACGCACGGCTCGAGCTTGAAGTGACGCTGGAAGACGGCGCGCATTTTGAGTTCGGCGGCGTGACAGTGGGCGGCGGCGATGCGACCCAGGAATTTGTCACGCGCACAATCCACGCAAGGCCCAATGGCACATCGAACCAGACTGTGCGCGCTGTGCAATGGGGCCGTTCTACCGGAAATTTCCTGGGCCGCATTGATGTGGTGAAGGGTGCGCAAAAGACCGACGCGGCGCAGAATTTCCGCGCTTTGTTGCTGGAAAAGGGTGCCACCGCCAACACCAAGCCGGAGCTCGAAATTTTCGCAGACGATGTGCAATGCGCGCATGGCGCTGCGATCGGCCAAATGGACGAGATGGCGCGATACTATATGGCGGCGCGTGGCATCGCGCCGGATGTAGCGCGCAAGCTGTTAGTGCAGGCGTTTATTGGCGATGCTTTTGTGGAAATGCGAAACCAGGATGAAGCCGAGCGTATGATCGCCCTAGCACTTGATGAACTGGAGGGGAATTTATGAAGATTTCAGCAAAGTCAGTTTCAGCGCTGGCGTTCTCTTTGTTTCTTGTGGGTGGTGCAGTTGCACTTTCAGCCAGCAATCCAGAGGAGGGGGCGGTCCCGCCTCAAGACGCATTCACGCCAATTGAGCGCTATGGCATCACTTATGACAAGCCGCGCGACATTGCCGAATTCTATCTCGAACAGTTTGGTCTCGATCGCAACGATGCCGATGTGCACGAGGTTCGCCATCCAGGCAATCGCTCGATGCGCATTCTGATTGTGACGGCCGACGAGGTGGAAAACCACTCCGTTACAGGTGTCCAATGGCGCCTTGGCGTCAGGTTTTCCAATGGGCAATGGCAAGCTGTCGAAGCCGGCATGCGACGCAAGTGCGCGCGTGGCGAAGACGCTGGTCAATGGACGAAGAGCGTATGTCCCTGACGCTCGCCTCCGCCCGTCTAGCCGACAGCAAATCGGATTTTCCCGGCCTGCTGACGGCTGACGGGAAGGCCTGGCACTATCTCGATACCGCAGCGACGGCGCAAAAGCCGCAGGCGGTTATTGATGCGATGGCGCGTGCGCTGGGCCAGGATTATGCCACCGTGCATCGCGGAGTGTACTCGCGCTCGGCAGAGATGACTCTTGCTTATGAAGCGGCGCGCCGCCGCACAGCTGACTTCATCGGCGGCAAGGAAGAAGAAATTGTATTTGCACGCGGCGCAACCGAAGCGATCAATCTGGTCGCGGCAACATGGGGCGCAGCGAATATCGGCGAAGGCGACCGCATTCTGCTTTCAGCGCTGGAGCATCACTCAAATATTGTGCCGTGGCAGATGCTGGCAGAGAAGGTTGGCGCGCATATCGATATCTGCCCGCTCACCAGTGATCACCAGATCGACCTGGATGCCGCCGAGGTCATGCTGACCGAACGGCACAAACTTGTCGCGCTCGCGCATGTCTCGAATGTACTCGGCTCGGTCCTCGATGCGAAACGCGCGGCGGGCCTGGCGCATGGCGTGGGCGCAAAGCTGCTGCTCGATGGGTGCCAGGCGGCACCTCGTCTGAAGCTTGATGTCGCGCCGCTCGATTGCGATTTCTACGTCTTCAGTGCGCACAAACTCTATGGCCCGACCGCGATTGGCGCGCTTTGGGCGCGGAGCGAAATTCTGAACGCAATGCCGCCATATCAAGGCGGCGGCGCGATGATCGACCGCGTCACATTCGACAAAACCACTTACGCGCCTGCCCCGCAGCGCTTTGAAGCGGGTACGCCGGCGATTACCGAAGCTGTCGCGCTGCATGCAGCGATCGACTATGTCGATGCCATCGGCATGGACGTGATCCATGCACGTGAGACTGCATTGGTTGCCCAATTGCGCGACGCGCTCAGCCCAATGAACGATGTGACGATTTATGGCCCGGCAGACAGCGCGGGCATCGTCAGTTTCATGCTCGACGGGGTTCATCCGCATGATCTGGGCACTATATTGGACGAAGCCAATGTCGCGATCCGTGCCGGGCATCATTGCGCACAGCCACTCATGGATTATCTCGGCGTGCCTGCCACTGCGCGCGCAAGCTTTGGATTGTATTCGGACGAAAGCGATGTCGAAGCGCTGCTCGACGGGATTGTTAGAACAAGAAAGATTTTCGCTTAGGAAGCGCCTATGAATAAGCCATCTGAGGAAAAGAAATTCATTGCGGCACCTTCGCCGACAGAGCAGGTCGTGAAGCCACGTCGTGCGCGCGTCGAGGATGCGGTTGACCCTGATTCTGAAAGCGCAAGCGACAAGCTTGAGCGCAAGCGCGATTATCTCGAAGGGTTCCTTGCGAAGAAGCCGGAGAATGTTTCCCCTGCCGAGCCAGGCGGCGAACTGCATGATGCGGTGATCGCTGCGCTGAAAGAGATTTACGATCCCGAAATCCCGGTCAACATTTATGATCTTGGCCTGATCTATGGTGTCGAGATCACCGAAGATGCCGATGCGATGGTTACGATGACGCTGACCACGCCGCATTGTCCGGTGGCTGAGTCAATGCCAGGTGAAGTCGAGCTGCGCGCCGCCAGTGTGCCGGGCATACGCGACGCTGAAGTGTCGCTTGTATGGGACCCGCCGTGGGGACCGGACAAGATGACTGACGAAGCGCGGCTTGAACTGGGGATGCTGTAAGATGACAGACACTAAGACACGCCAGATCCCCGCCGCCGTAACCCTGACAAAAGGCGCTGAGGCCCGTATTGCCGAACTGATGGGCAAGGCGCCTGACGATGCCATTGGCGTCAAGCTGTCGACCCCGCGGCGGGGCTGCTCTGGCCTCGCCTATTCCGTCGACTACGTCACGGAAGAAGCCAGGTTTGATGAGAAGATCGAAACGCCCGGCGGCGTTTTCTACATCGATGGCGCAAGCGTGCTCTATCTGGTCGGCTCAATCATGGATTGGGTCGAGGACGATTTCACCGCTGGCTTCGTATTCGAAAACCCCAATGCCAAGGGCGCATGCGGCTGCGGCGAAAGTTTTATGGTCTGAGTTGCGCCAGATGGCGTCCCTCAACCCTCTTCGATGATCCGGGATAGCAGCGCACGTTCCAGATCATCGACTTCGCCATCGGCATCGACCATCTTTTCCAGCCAAACCTGCTCGAAATCGTCCACTAGATTGCCCGCAGCGGCCGCTTCGGTGTAATCTACGCCTGCGGGTTTTTTGCCGAACGCCAATACGAGGTTCCGGCGAAAGTTCGGCGCTTCGCGGGCCATTTCTGCCATGAAACGACCGACCCGCACTTCATTGTCTGCGCAGCGCACGTACACAGGCTGCACGATCGACATTGCGCCCATCACTCGCGCGGCGCGCCTCCACGTGGGCCGCAGTGGGCGTGGCGCCAGGCCTGTCAGGGTAGAGAAACACGTCGAGCACACAGGCTTCGCCAGCAAACTGCAGCTTGCGCGAATCGCCTTCGCGCACGTCCAGCTGCGGGTTGCCGAATTGACGCTGCAACTGCGCTGCGCCTGCGCCAATCACACCTTCCAGCCCCGCTCTACTCAAGGCCTGTGGTGCACTCGGAATTGTGGCCTCGGTAGCGGGCGTGCCTGGCGGGTTGCGCTGGCTTTGCGATGCAGGTTCGGGCCGCGATGATGTGCGATCGTGCACGATGATCGGGCCACCTCCTGTAGAGACGCATGCTGAAAGCGGCGCCACAGCAGCTAGGAAGGTCAAAAAAGTGCGAATTGGCGACATGAAAAGCCTCTATGGTAATCTTTTGCTAAAACTTTGCACCAAATGGGTTCCTGACGCGGCGTCGATTACGGGGGCAAGTAAATTTGCAAACGAAACAGTCATCAGCCCGGCAATTGCCCCCGAAGCAGAAGGTGCTCGAAGCTGCCAACAGGCGTGGCTGCATCCCGTGTTGGCCTGTGCCCGAGCCACCACCTCATATCGTTAAGCTCGCGGCCGAACAGGACAGCGTTGATAAACAAGAACACCACCGCAGGCCCAATAGCCGTGAAAAACAGGATCAATGCGATAGGAAGCCCGTGCGCGTTGAACAGCAGGGCGCGGCCGGCTCCGCGGAGGCTGTTTGACAAATCCTCACGAAACGGCAGCTCGAGCGCTGTGGCAGCGCATTCGGGATAATGGCATTGCTCGAACGCCAGAACGACTTCGCCAGTAAAGAACTGCATCACCGCCAGTGCGACTATGCGAAAAAGAAACCAGACGGCAGCTACTGATATGACCCACGACAGCACGACATAAGTGTCACCCTCTGCCTCGAGATAATAACTCAATAACCGCGGCAGGCTTTCGGCCAAGGAAAATCCGAAAACGACGAGCACTATAATCGTGATTGTGAGACTTTTCGCGAGCACCTTCAGGATCGCCCCATCCGAAAATTCTCCAACCGCAACGACCATCGATTTTGCAACAGCGCTCATTGCTGCCATTTCCATTGCTCGCGCCGCCAAGTCAACGCTGACTGAAGAATGACAAGCCATTCTGTCCTTGGCCTGCGCTGACTTGCACGCTAGGCGGTGCGTCGTAAGTTGCTCATTGTAGTTTTAGGAATTTCCGTGACTGAGCCCCGCTATGACGTGATCGCCATCGGCAATGCTATCGTAGATATTATCGCATCGTGCTCTGAAGAACTGATCGATGAGCTCCAGCTCAATCGTGGTGGGATGACGCTGCTTGATGAGGCGCGCGCAGAAGAATTGTATGCGGCTATGCCGCCCGCACGCGAAATCTCTGGCGGATCGGCGGCCAATACGCTCGCCGGTCTCTCGACGCTTGGCTTGCAATGCGCCTTTATCGGCCAGGTAGCCAATGACCGGCTGGGCAAGGTGTTTGCGCATGACATGCGCGCCACAGGCATCGATTTCGACACGCCGATGCGCGAAGGTGAACCCGCAACCGGGCGTTGTCTGATCTTCGTGACGCCTGATGGCGAGCGCACGATGAACACCTTCCTTGGCGCCGGGCAATTCCTGCCAGCTGAATCGCTTAGTGAAGACTTGATCGCGTCGAGCGCAATCCTCTATCTCGAAGGCTATCTGTGGGACCCGGAAGAACCGCGCAAGGCTATGCGACGCGCGATCGAAGTTGCGCGACGCGGAGGCCGCAAGGTCGCCTTTACTGCCAGCGAAAGCTTTGTGATTGAACGCCACGGCGATGATTTCCGCCAGATGCTCGATGATGGCGTGATCGACATTCTGTTCGTAAACGAGCATGAGCTCGCGACGCTGACTGGTCTGAATGACTTTGAAGCCGGAGTGGCAGCGGTTGCTGCTAAAGTTCCGGTTCTGGTCGCAACCCGCAGCGAGAAGGGCGCCATAGCCATCGCGCACGGCGAACGCGCTGAAGTCAAGGCAGAACCGGTCGACAAAGTGATAGATACAACCGGGGCAGGTGACCAGTTTGCGGCAGGATTCCTCTCAGGATTTGCCAAAGGCGAGCCACTTGATAAATGTCTCAAGCGCGGCGCAATCACGGCTGCCGAGGTTATCAGCCACTATGGACCGCGGCCCGAAGCGGACCTGAAGGCCCTGATCGCTGAGCAACTTGGCTAAGCCTTACTAGTCCATGGCCCCCGCATAATCGTCACTACGCAGTGTGAGGATATAGTCTGCGATATCCTCGACTTGTAGTGGATCGAGATCGAAGTCCATTATCTCAGGATAATTGTGCGCATCGGTAAGCCAATCGAGAAACAGGATCTCTTCATAGCGCTTTCCTTCAAACAAGACGTATTAAATAAAGCGTGGCTAGCGCCCGCGCACAATGATCTAGATCAATTTTGCGCCTCGCGCTCCACTTCGCGCCAGCCAATGTCGCGGCGGCAGAACCCGCTGGGAAAATCGATTGCATCGACCGCTGCATAGGCGGCTGCCTGCGCTTCGGTTGCATTCGCGCCAGTTGCTGTCACATTGAGCACACGCCCGCCATTTGCGACCAGCTGACCATCGCGCATTGCGGTGCCCGCGTGGAACACCTTCGCACCGCTGGCATCCACATCACCTAGGCTGATTGCGCCACCCTTAGCCGGCGTGTCGGGATAGCCCCTCGCTGCCATCACAACGGTCATCGCGGTTTGCGACGAGAACTCGCCCGACGTGCCCTGCAGCGAGCCATTCGCACAGGCAAGCATGATCGCCGCCAGATCGCTTTCGAGCCGCGTCATCAAAACCTGACATTCCGGATCGCCGAAACGGCAATTGTATTCGATCAGTTTGGGGCCAGCCTCTGTCAACATTAGCCCGGCATAGAGCACCCCTGAATAGGGCATGCCTTCCTCACGCATCGTGCGCACGGTTGGCTCGATGATTTCAGCCATCACGCGCGCTTGCAGTTGCTCTGTCAGAACTGGCGCTGGCGAATACGCACCCATACCGCCGGTATTGGGGCCGACATCGCCATCGCCCACTCGCTTGTGGTCTTGCGCTGTGCCGAAAGGGATGATCGCGGTGCCATCAGTGAGTGCGAAGAAACTTGCCTCCTCGCCGGTCATGAACTCCTCGATCACCACCTCTGCGCCTGCTTCACCGAACTGCCCGCCGAACATGTCAGCCAGCGCAGCTTCAGCGTCCGAGCAGTTCTCCGCGATGACCACGCCTTTGCCTGCGGCCAACCCGTCAGCTTTCAAGACATAGGGCGGTTCGAAACGATCGAGCGCTGCCTTCGCGTCATCCAATGAAGTTGTTCGCACGTATCCCGCGGTAGGGATGCCGGCACGTTCGCACAGATCCTTGGTAAAGCCCTTGCTTCCTTCGAGCTGCGCGGCAGCTTTGCTGGGGCCGAATACAGGAATGTCGAAATCGCGCAGACTGTCTGCCAAACCGTCAACCAATGGTGCCTCCGGCCCGATCACAACCAGGCCGACGTTGTGCGCTTCGCAAAAATCGACGACTGCGGCGTGACTGCTTGCGTTGAGGCCAACCAGCTCGGCTTCTTCGGCGATCCCGGGATTGCCGGGAGCTGCGAACAATTTGGTGCATGTGGGGGATTGCGCCAGCTTCCACGCCAGCGCATGTTCGCGCCCACCTGAACCGAGCAAAAGGATATTCATGGCCGCTTCGTCCCCTGATGATGGCAATAACGGGCTGGTAGCGCGCGAGCGGCAAGGCGACAACGCCGAGCCTCTCTCGATCACCGAGATTTCTGCTGCGCTTAAGCGAACGGTTGAGGATCGTTTCGGCTTTGTGCGGTTGCGCGGGGAATTGTCAGGCGTGAAACGCGCCGCGTCTGGCCACCTTTACCTTGCGCTGAAAGACGAGAATGCTGTGTTGGATGGCGTGATGTGGCGCGGCAATGCCCAGCGTCTCGCTTTCGTCCCAGAAGACGGGATTGAAGTGATCGCCAGCGGAAAACTTACCACTTATCCCGGGCGCTCCAAATACCAGATCGTGATCGACAGTCTGGAGATCGCGGGCGAGGGGGCGCTGCTCGCGCTGCTGGAGAAGACCAGGCAGAAGCTAGAAGCCGAAGGGCTGTTCGCGCGCGAACGCAAGCAGGCTTTGCCCTTCCTGCCTAAAGTGATTGGCGTTGTGACGTCGCCCACGGGTTCGGTCATCCGCGATATCCTGCACCGGTTGGCGGACCGCTTCCCCAGCCAGGTGCTGGTCTGGCCGGTATTGGTGCAAGGGCAGGGCGCAGCCGAGCAAGTTGCCGGCGCTATACGCGGATTCGCCGCGCTTGATGCGGGCGGACCGCTTCCTCGCCCCGATGTAGTGATCGTTGCACGCGGGGGTGGCTCGATCGAAGACCTGTGGAGCTTCAACGAAGAAGTGGTGGTGCGCGCCATCGCCGATTGTCCGATCCCCGTCATCTCTGCGGTCGGCCATGAAACCGACACAACACTGGCTGACTATGCTGCGGACCGCCGTGCACCCACGCCCACCGCCGCAGCCGAGATGGTGGTTCCTGTGCGCGCGGACTTGATCGCAACCGTCGCCGATTTGGCCAATCGTCAGCGCCGCGCAGTGCTCCGCCCGGTCGAACTTGGGAGTGAACGGCTGGAGGCGCGGGTGCGCCGTATGCCTAAGCTGGAGGCGCTGTTTCAGCCGCATACCCAGCGTCTGGACGAGCTGTCTGAACGTTTGCGGCGCGGATTGCGCGACCAGGCAGGGCAGGGGCGAGAGAAACTGGCGGGCACCTCAGCCCGGTTGTCGCCGACGCTGCTCAAACGCAGTATGGAAGATGCAAGTCGCCAGCTGGCGCGGGTTCGTTTGACACCCGATCTTGTCCGGCGCCCGATAATGCAAAAGCAGGACGCGCTCATCGTGCTGGCGCGGCTGGCGCAGCAATTCCACCCGGAAGAGCCGCTGAAACGCGGTTATGCGATTGTGCGCGATGGTAATGACAAAGCGCTGACTTCGCGCGAGATGGCCGCCAAGGAGGCAGCGTTGGTGCTGCAGTTCGCAGATGGCCGTTTGGAAGTCTCTCAAGGCGATGATTCGTCGCTCAAGAGACCGGCAAAGCCGGCACGGAAGAAACCATCAGTGCCGCCGAAACAAGACGACCTGTTCGGTTAATTGTCGGTTCGGCATTGGCTTGCTAAAGGAGCTGTCATGTTAATGAATTCCGGAAATGGCGAAGCCAAACTTCACTACGGTGCCAGCTCCTTTAGAGTGGTGCGCGGAGGCAATTTTGTGCGTTGCGCGGTCAGCGGCGAAGCAATCCAGCTCGAAGAGCTGCGGTATTGGAGCGCTGAGTATCAGGAAGCCTATGCGACCTGCGAAATCGCGACCAAGCGGTTGACCGCCGAACCATGAGGCCTGCCCTCGCCGGTGTTGGGCTGCTGGCGCTTGCGGCCTGCGAGAATGCGCCGCGCAACAATGCACCGAATCCACTGCTGCCGACCTTGGCTGTCGGATCGGCTGTTCCCAACGATAATGCCGAGATTTCGACTAGCCGCGACGCGATTGAACTCGCCGGGGAACTGACTCAAGGCGGCTGGGTCAAAGGTCTGGTGCCGCGTGGGACAGAATTGGCCACGCTTGGCGATACGCGGCTAAGCGTTGAAACGGATGGCCGTTTCTTTGCAGCATTTGATCGCGATGCGACCGGCCCGGCAATCCTTCGGGCCACGCTTGAAGACGGCCGCGTGATCGAACGCCAGATAGATGTGGCTCCGCGGGCGTGGAATATCGAGCATGTCAACGTTGCCAAGCGCAGCGGTGGCAGCAGCGAGGCGTGGTGGAAGAAGCGCGAGCCCGAATGGCTGGCAATCAAAGTTGCGCGCGAGAAAGTCACCGGCGCGACCGGCTGGCAGCAGGATTTTATCTGGCCGGTCAAGGGCCGTATCTCCGGGCGTTTCGGTTCGCAGCGCATCTATCACGGCGAACCGGGCAGCTATCATTCCGGCCTCGATATTGCTCCGGGCGCGGGCACGCCCTTCGTTGCACCTGCTGATGGGGTTGTGGTTCTGGCGGCGGACAATTTCTCGCTGGAAGGCAATCTGTTGATCATCGATCACGGGCACGGATTGAACAGCGCGTTTCTGCATGCCTCGCGGCTGATGGTGCGCGAAGGTGACCAAGTGACACAAGGCCAGCATATCGGAAATGTCGGCGCGTCAGGTCGCGCAACCGGCCCGCATCTGCATTGGAGTCTGAAATGGCACGATGCGCGGCTAGACCCACTGCTGTTTGTAGCCCCCGAGGCATAGCCCAAAGCCGGCAACAAAAAGCGCGCAGATTTCTCTGCGCGCCCTTTGACCAACTTGCGTCCCTTGCGGGACCAGTGGATTATGCAGCTTCTTTAGCTGCCTTCTTGAGCTCGCGCTTCACCTTGACGGCGCGCGCAGAAAGCTTCTCGTCCTTGGTCTTCAAGAGCCAGTTGTCCAAGCCGCCATTGTGCTCAACCGAACGCAGACCGTTGGTTGATACGCGGAACTTGAAGCTGCGGCCCAGCTTCTCGCTCAGCAGCGTAACGTTCTGCAGGTTTGGCAGGAACACCCGCTTGGTCTTGTTGTTAGCGTGGCTAACGTTGTTACCTACCTGGCGACCCTTGCCGGTCAGTTCGCAAATACGCGACATGATATCTCTCGTTCGTTTTCTATGGTTGGCCTTGGATGCGAATCGGCAGCCCATCAAAAATTTCGTCTGAAACCACTGGTTTCCAGCGAAGGCGGGCGCATAGCGGGGGCTTCCCGAATCGTCAAGCAAAGTTGCGGCCTGACGCGCATACGGCTAGCGCGCTTGATATGACCAAGTGGCCCATTCCTCAGCCAATGCAACTCGCGCTGGATGCCGCGCGTGTAGCCGGGGCGCGAGGCGAAGTGCCTATTGGCGCGGTGGTTATGAAGGGGGAAGAAGTGCTCAGCGTCGCTGCAAATCGCACGCGCACCCCGCCTGACCCGACTGGCCATGCAGAGATTGTTGCCTTGCGCGAAGCCGCGGTGAGGCTGGGCAGCGAACGGCTGATAGACTGCGATCTCTATGTCACGCTGGAGCCTTGCGCGATGTGTGCGGGTGCGATCGGCCATGCTCGCATTGGCAAGCTCTACTACGCTGCGAGCGATCCCAAAGGTGGAGCCGTGGAACACGGCGCGCGCGTGTTCGAACATCCGCAAGCGCTACATAGACCAGAGGTCTATTCGGGTATGGGCGAAACAGAAGCTGCTGAAATATTACGCGATTTCTTCAAGGCGCGGCGGTGATCGTCAGCCCTCTTGCCGCGCGATCAGCTGGGCCGAGGGCGTCATGCACATATTCTTGCGTGCCTCAGCCTGACTGATGACCCGCTGCGTGGGGCACCACTGCGGTCAGGTGCTGCATCCATCGGGCCACAAGCCGCGCACGATAAGGCCAAAGCGGCCATTGCGACCCGAACACTGCGTGCGCTGGCGCGCATCCGTCTTGCGCCCCTTGCAGAACTCGGGGCTCCAGCTCAGCGCGATTGTGTAGCCAGTGACGGAGACCGTGCGTGTTGGCCCATCCGTGCGCATCTGAGGCACGCTGACCCATTGCGGCATGCGGCATTGATAGGCCTGAGTGATTGTTTGTGTGGGCAGGCCGAGCAATGCAACGGCAAGCCAAAGTCACTTCTTCATAACGGCGTGAAATCGAGCCCGATATCGGCGGCAGGCGCACTTTGGGTTAGGCGGCCGACAGAAACATAGTTCACGCCCGTTGCCGCCTTGGCCTTGATTGTATCAAGATTGATCCCGCCGCTTGCCTCGGTTGGAACGCGGCCAGCAACCAGCGCTACTGCTTCGCGTAGTGTAGATGGCTCCATATTGTCGAGCAGAAGGCGGGTGGCGCCAGCTTCCAAAGCGGGCTCGATCTGGTCGATCCGATCAACTTCGCAGATGATCTCTTTCACGCCAGCTGCGACTGCGCGGCGCACCGCTTCGCCGACCTTGCCAGCGACCAGCACATGGTTGTCCTTGATCATGGCTGCATCCCACAGCCCCATGCGGTGGTTGCTGCCACCACCCATGCGCACCGCGTATTTCTCAAGGTAACGCAGGCCGGGGATTGTCTTGCGGGTATCCAGCAAAGTGCAATCGGGGTTGTCCATTGTGACCACATATTCGTGCACCATAGTGGCGATGCCGGACAAATGCTGCACAGTGTTGAGTGCGCTGCGCTCTGCAGTCAGCATGGCACGCGCATTACCGGAAAGGCGCATCAGATCGGTGCCGGGTTCAACCGCATCACCATCCTGCACCAACAGCTCGATCTCCATCCCGGGATCCAGTGCCAGGAAAAATGCCTCGGCAATCGGCAGGCCTGCAACGATGATTGCATCGCGGCTATCCATCACGCCGGAAAAGCGCGCGTCTGCCGGGATCACGCTTTCCGAAGTGACGTCGCGCCCGCCGTCAGGAAGGCCCTCGCCAAGGTCTTCGGCCAAAGTCTCGCGCACGAATGCGTCGAGATCAAAACCCTCGAGTTCAAACGCCATCAGTGAACGAAACGCGCCACGACGTCGCGATAGGAACGCGAGACTTTCACCTCGGCGCCGGATTCCAGCACCAGGAAGCATTCACCGTTCGTGTGCGGCTTCACCTGGCGCACTTGATCGAGATTGACGATCCAGCTGCGGTGCACGCGCTGGAAGGTGCGGGGATCCAGCCGGCGCTCAAGATCCTTCATCGTCTCGCGCAGGATCCGAGAATTCTCTGCGGTATAGATCACCATATAGTCGCCAGCCGCCTCGATCCGCTCGATTGTATCGACTTCAACGCGGAAAATGCGGCCCTGATCTTTCACATTGATCAGCTTCTCGAAGCGGTCGCTTGTTTCAGTCTCGCCTTCGTCCATGGCTTGCGCCTGATCCGGAGCCACCTGTGCGAGGACATTCTTGAGCTTGTCAGCTTCCTCGGCAGATTTTTTCTCGGCTAAACGCTGGCGCACGCGCTCAACCGTGTCCGCAAGCTTGTCGGGATCGACCGGCTTCATCAGATAGTTGACGGCATTGGCTTCGAATGCACGAATAGCATGCTCTTCATAGGCTGTGACAAACACGAACAATGGCGGCTCGATCTCCATCACACCCTTGACCACGCCGAAGCCGTCAAAGCCGGGCATTTGTATGTCCAGAAACACAAGATCGGGCTTCTCGGTCTTGATCCTGCGAATCGCCTCACGCCCGTTGGCGCAAGTTGCGATCACTTCGATGTCCGCGAATGGTTCCAGCCTCAGCCGGAGGCCTTGAATGGCAAGCTTCTCATCATCGACAAGCATTGTGCGAATAGTCATGCGTTGGATTCCAATGGGCGCCCGGGGGCAAAGGGCGCGGTGGTTGATTGCTGTGCCGGACTTGCCAGCTGTGCGGGGGCTGATTCTTGAGCGGTTTCGGCCGCCTCCTCTTCAGCGGTTTCAAACGGGATATCGATCGTGACAATAAATCCGCCACCTGAACCGGAGCTGGTCCGGAACTGGTGATTGTCGCCATAGGCCTGCATCAAGCGATTGCGGATGTTCGCCAGCCCAACCCCGGTGGACGTGGTTTGCTGGGCGTTTTGTTTTGCAAGCTCGAGCAGACTGCCTTGGCGCGGCCCATTCACGCCGGGCCCGGTGTCTGAGACTTCGATCTTGAGCCGCCCGTTACTTACCTTGGCAGTCAGATCGATCCGCGCGCCTTCTTCTTGCGGAGAGACGGCATATTTGACGGCGTTTTCTACCAATGGCTGCAGCA
The DNA here is from genome assembly GCF_030284385.1 of Altererythrobacter rubellus. Taxonomy (NCBI): domain Bacteria; kingdom Pseudomonadati; phylum Pseudomonadota; class Alphaproteobacteria; order Sphingomonadales; family Erythrobacteraceae; genus Altererythrobacter; species Altererythrobacter rubellus. The sequence continues at coordinate 328,737 of NZ_CP127221.1, read as the reverse complement.
ACATCGAAGGCAAAAGGGCGCCATTTGCTTCGTCATCGATTGTGAATTCCGTACGCAGCCTGTCTTCGAAGCGCATGCGTTCGATGTCGAGGTAGAGCTGTAAGGTTTCCATCTCTTGCGCCAGAGTCACAATGCTGCCCGGTTCCATGATCAACGTGTGCCGCAGAAATGCGGATAGGCGGGATAGCATCGCATTGGCAGGCTCGGTTTGTTTAAGAAGAACCAGTGTGCTGATCGAATTCAGTGTGTTGAACAGAAAGTGCGGATTAAGCTGGTAGCGCAGCATGGCTAGCTGCGCACTGGTGGCCTGCGCTTCCAGGCGCTCCAAACGGTCGGCTTGTTCTTCGACCGTCAAAAAATAGTTCATTGCGAAATAAAGCGCAGTCCAACCGCCCAGCAACGTTGCGGGAATGTAGACGAAGCCGATAAACCGCTGCGCAAATGTGCTTTCGACAATGCCTGCACTGTAAATGCCGTGCACCCATGTTTCCATCGAAGCGTAAAGCGCAACCCCCACAAGCAGCGCGATCATCGTCAAACCCCATGTGACGAAGGGCTGCTTGCTGATCAATTGCCGGTAGACCACGGACAGGATCAGACTGATCGAAAATCCGGTGATCGTGGTCACAATTATCACGGCTAAAAGATCGAGTGGTTGGCCGTTGGCAATTGCCGCGGCTGCGCGCAGCAAAAATGCGCCGCCCCAGCCTGCAAGCTGAAGGTTCCAGAACGCCTTGTTCTTATTGGCAAAGAACGGCGTGGGTTGGAAGGGTAGCACCGACATACCTCTCCCTCTTAGCCGATTTGATAGGCAAGGTGCCATTTGTTTTGCCGCTTGCCGTCGCGCGCGCTACACTGCTGGACGGCAAGGAGAGGAATCATGGCAACTGTTGAGCATCCGGACGCAGCCAGTCACGAGCGCGCCAAATTCAGCGAGATGAAGCAAGGTACAACTGAAGACTGGGCGATTATCGGCGGTGAGTATCGCAAATTCGCGAAGGGCGTGGCCGATCGTGTGCTCGATCATCTGAAACTGCTCAAAGGTGATTTTGGCGGATTTCCGATCTGCCGGCTGGAGCATTCCTTGCAGACCGCGACGCGCGCGCATCGTGACGGGCGGGATGAGCGCTACGTTGTAATGGCATTGCTGCATGACATTGGCGATACACTCGGCACCTATAACCATCCTGATGTTGCCGCAGCGATTCTGAAACCGTTCGTTTCCGAGCGGGACCACTGGATTTGCGAAAAGCACGGTGCGTTCCAGGGCTATTTCTATTTCCACCACGTCGGCATGGATCAGAATATCCGTGAGCAATATCGCGGGAATCCGCATTTTGAAGCATGCGCAGAGTTTTGCGAGAAGTACGATCAGGCAGCGTTTGACGCGAATTATGAAAGCGCGCCGCTGGACTTCTTTGAACCAATGGTCCGCCGGGTCATGGAGAGGCCGATCAACTCTATGTACGCCAAGGTGATCGACGATTGAGTGCAGTTTGGCCGGGATTGCGCGCTGAGCGAGGAGCTTGTCCTGCTCGTTAAAGCGTCGTGATCTCGCGTGTGAAATGCCTGCGCCAGTCGACACCCTCTTCTTGCTGCAACCCCTCAATTAGCGCGCGTTCTGCTTCGATGAACTCGACCCGCTCATCCCAGCCATCATGCGTGCGTTTGCGGAAGATGCCGCCGTCGTGGATCGGCCCCCAACGCTTCATGAAACGCGTTGCAGCAGCGGGATCATAGCCTGCATTGGCTAGCAACCACGGCATCAAACGGTCAGCTTCGCGTTCTGTCAGCCGGACATTGCTGCGGCTTCTGCCGTTTGCGTCCAGCCAATCGCGATGGTGCAAAACGTTGTGCGCCAATTCATGCGCTATGGCCGCTGCCAACTCTTCTTCGGGATAGGCGAAACCGGGGAAATGATACCCCAGGATCACGCGGCTTCCCTCGGCCATTGCGCCCTTGTTTTCGCCGCTCAACTCGAACCGGGACGCACAGGCGAGCACAGGTTCAAGCGTAACATCTTTGCCCTCAGCAAGCGTCAGAGTGACTGATCCATCTTCCTTAACGCGCTGATCAATCCAATCGTGCATCCGCTTGGTCCGCTGCCAATCGCTTCTAGCCTCGCTTAGCCATGTATGCGGATCAACCCCGGCGATAGCTGTGACATGCTGATTGGCCGTGAGACCTGCTTGCGCAGACGGCGAGCCTGCAGCTGCCGTCAGAACCGCGATATCGCCGCTGATGCCGAGCAGCTCCCGCACTGCGTCAGGCCGTCCATAACTGGCCATATCGTGCAACTGCAGGCCGATTGATGGTATTGAATTGGCGCAAAATTTCGCATTACCCGAAACCAGCTTCCAGCCAATATCTTGCAGCTTTTGATCCTGCTCGAGCCTTTGCTGGAAAACGGATTGGGCGGCGCGCCTTTGCGGGCCATCGTCGGCATCATCGGCAATGGCGGGCTGCGGAAGAAATACGCAGGCGAAGACTGTTAATCCAAGGCAAGTGCGCGAAACCAATGCTTATGTACCTGCGTTATCGACCGCATCTTTGAGCGCGGCATAGCCAACTGCGCCTTCGAAAGCCGAGCTGCTGGTGACCCAGCTGGGCGTACCGCCAAAGCCAAGCTGCGCAGCGAGCGCATTGTTCTTGGCAATCTCGGTTGAAATATCTTCGCCGGCCATGTCCACGCGCGCCCGCTCGATATCCATTCCGGCTTGAGTGGCAGCTTGTTCGACGCTTTCCGGTGTCGCCGGCGCTAGCTCGAACATGGCGTCGTGGAATTCTGCAAATTTGCCTTGCTTGGCTGCCGCCAGACCCATTCGCGAAGCGACCTCGCTGCCACGGAAAATTGGCCATTCGCGGATGACAACTTTTAGCTCGGGATCTTCGGCAATCAGTCGGTCAATGTCAGGCCGGCTGGCGCCGCAGAACCCGCAATTGTAGTCTGTGAATTTGACCAGAACCTTTGACCCCTCCGGGTTTCCAAGCACCGCTCCGGGGAAGTTGCCCATCACCTGTTCAGCGATGCCGGCCAAGCGTCGCTCTGCCTCCTGCCGCTGATATGCCTCCGCCATCTGCGGGAGAATCTCCGGGTTCGAAAGCAGGTATTCCTTGGTTCGCTCATCACCCAGGCCAGTGGCATTGAAGGCCGCCGATCCGGCAAAGCCGAATATCAATGCGATCGCCGCGGTGATCAAAAAAGATGAAGTTCGCGATTCCATTTTCATTTCCCGAAATTGAGCCCTTGGCCTGGCGACTTATCGATCCCGAAGTCGCTCAAGCTCGGCCCTGGCTTGCAGCGAAATGTCTTGCGCTCGAATCCAGTCTGGCGTTCCGGGCTCAAGCCCGGCTTCTGCTGCTTGCGCGCTTCGCAGCGCTTCCGGATAGTTGCGGCGCATGACTTGTTGCTCTGCACTTGCAAGGCGCGCGCGCGGCATATCTCCTCGCGCCGCATAAACTACGCCCAATTGATACCAAGCGAATGGATTAAACCGATCACGCGCTACGGCTGCGCGCAGCACGCGTTCGGCTTCGTTGAAGTTCTCCTGATTCTCGGTCGCGATCAACGCGTGCCCGAACATCGAGGCAATGAGCGGCTCGTTGCGGCTGAGACTGGTCGCGCTACGCAGATAGGTCAGCGCTTCATCTGGCTTGCCGGATTCAAGCAGGACCTGCCCTTTCAGTTCATAGAAATATGGGTTCTGGGGATCACTCTCCAGCAGAGCATTGGTTTCCGCGAGCGCTTTGTCGACGAACGCGCTCTTGTGATAGGCATAGGCGCGAGCATAGCGCGCAGGCACGCTGGTATCGTATTCGGGGAACGATCGCAGTGTTCGCTCTGGCGTCGAAAGATAGCCATATAGCTTTGCCTTGACCCGCATGAAACGCTGCTGAATTTCCTCGTCGTCGGGCGCGTCCCACGCCGGATCACGCTGATAAACCTCGCGCAGGCGAGCGATACGATCGCCGGACAAAGGGTGAGTGCGGGTGAAAGCGGCCTCATCGTCCTGACGTCGATAGTAACGAAATTCCTGATTAAGCAGCTTGCCAAAGAATGCGAGCGACCCGCGCCCTGAAAGGCCTGCGTCTGACAGATATTGCGCACCAGCAGCGTCTGCGGATGCTTCTTGCACACGGTTGAAGGCCAGAAACTTGCCCAGTGCCGCGCGTTGACCCGCTTGCATGATGCCGATGCCGGCTTCTCCGGCGCCCGCTAATGCCGCACCAACGCCCAGCAACAGGCTCAGGATCGAGATATTCCCGGCCGCCGACATGCCTTCTTCAAAACGGTTGATGTGGCCGCCGGTAATATGGCCCAGCTCGTGCGCAATCACGCCTTGCACTTCATTGGCGGTATCAGCCGCATTGATTAGCCCGGTATGTATGTAGACGGCTTGGCCGCCTGCTACGAAAGCGTTGATCGACGGGTCATTGATCAGGACAATATCGACATTGCCCGGTGCAAGCCCGGCCGCGTCAACCAGCGGCGCAGCCATGTCATTAAGCAACGCCTCTGTTTCGGCATCGCGCAGGACGGATTGCGCCGAAACCGGCTGAATTGCCCAGGTAAGCGCGGCGATGAGGGCCGCAAAATGGCAGAATAAACGCATCGTGCCGTGCTAACGCATTTCGTCCTGAACTGGAACTGAAGCGTGTGCATCGCGGGCAAATTCTACAAACGCGCGAAAAACCTCGGAATTGCCCCTCCATGGGCTCGCCAGCGCCAATAGCGGCTGGTTGTGATCGGCATCTTTGAGGTAGAGCGTTTCGACCTTGGCCCCTGCGTTCTCCAAACGCTTTGCCAGTTCGCGCGAATTGCGCGGTTTGACGAGCGTGTCTGCCTCGCCGTGGACTAACAGCTTTGGTGGCGCGTCATCGCGCACATGCGTGACCGGCTGCGTGACTTCGCCTTGCGCGACATGGCCGAATGATGCCCGGGTGGAATCGCTATCGAACGGATAGAAGTCATAGGGGCCGGCAAGGCCTACAACCCCTGCGATCTGTTCTGCGCTCCCGCCTGCCTCGGCCAGCCAGCGCGCCTCCAGTGCTGTCATGGCGACGTTATACGCGCCCGCCGAATGACCAGAGATGATAATGCGTGAGGGGTCACCGCCGTGTTTGGCGATATTGGCCTGTGTCCAGGCAATCGCGGCCGCTGTGTCCTCGATCATAGCCGGATAGACCGCTTCGGGATGCAGGCGATAGGCGGCCAGCACAACCACAAAACCTTCGGGTGCGAATGCACGCCCGATAAAGCCGTAGTTTTCAGGGTCGCCTTTGTTCCAGCTGCCTCCATGCACGAAAACGATGACGGGCAAAGGCTCGGCCACTGGATCCTTGGGCGTGTAAACCGATAGATACTGTTTGTCGCTTGGTCCATAGCTCACGCGCTCGGCCAGAACCGCCCCGCGGGCGCCGCCGGTAATCCGGTCAACCGCATCGAGTACGGCCGGGCCATTGCGCCATATCGCAATCTGCAGCGCCAAGCCTGCCGCAATCAGCAACGCTATCGAAACACCAAGAAATGTCAGCAATTTGGGCCGCCTTCGCACGCGCACATCATTGTTCATGCGCGCGCTCTAACGCGCTCTACCTAGTTAGGCCAGCGAGATTTGATCTGATCGGGCGCGATCCAGGCTTCGCAGCTTCTTGGCCAGCGAACTGCGAAATTCAATGTAAGGCTCGACATCTTTGCCGGCCTTGCTAGCCCGCGGCCATCATGGCGGAGTGACGCCACATCGGGTCAGAGCATGTAGCGCATGCGAATTGTTAGCGCAGCGTCGGTGCCGTCAAAATCGAACACTGCATCGTCAAAGCTGGGTGGGCCCATGCGCACCCTTGCATCGCGAGAGAAGCCGAACCCTTCTTTCGGCATCATGCCCAGTGTACGATCAGCTTTGCCGTTGTCGTTCTCGTCATGCAGCAGAGCGATCGCATATGCGCCGGCTTCTACACCGGTAAAGGTCAGGGGCACACTTTCACCGGCATCGACAACCTTGCGCATCGCAGCCGGATCCTTGCGGCAGTTGGGAAAGGTGTTGCGGTCCTTTGTGATGCATGCACGCACTACGCCTTCGGATGAGCGCATATTGGTGATGCTGACGGTTATGTCGCCTTTGGGCGGGGCACTCATCCCGCTTAGCGCAATCGCGCTAGCGGCCAGAAGCAATGCCTGGGCAGCGTCTCGGCTCATGCGAACTTTTGAGTCAGTCCGCGGTCTGTGCCGCACAACTTGTCCCAAAACCGGAAATAAAGGCCGTAATTGCATCGATACTCTTCATGATGACGTTCGTGATGACTGGCAGTTATCACCCAATTGCCAAACCTAGAGTGAACAAACCAGCGCGGAAACATTTCCCACCCCATGTGATTGGTAACACCCATCACTGTCATGATCGCCAGAACAAGTCCAAGCATGCCCATATGGATAGGCACCAGAAAGATCAGCGTTGGAATAACGACGGCACCAGTGACCGCTTCGATCGGGTGGAAGCTCATGGCAGTCCATGCGGTTGGCGGCCGGCTGTCATGATGTACAGAATGCGCCAGTCGGAACAGCGGCGGCCAATGCATTGCGCGATGCGTCCAGTAGAACCACGTGTCGTGTACAAACAGACAAATCATTGCCGAGAGGGGCAGATACCACAAGGGGTACTCGAGCGGATCGAGATACATTTGCGTCCAGCCCAAGTGGCGCCAACTCCAGAAGGCCAGCCCGGCTGGTATTCCATAAATTGCAGCTGATGCCAGCGACCATCTGATCTCGCGGAGGATCTGAGGCTCTAGTCCGTCATACTGGCCGGGGCGAAGCCTGGGCGTCAGCCATGCAAATAAACCGCTGCTTGCCAGATAGCGAAGCGCAACGATCAATGTCATCGACGTGGCGGCAAACAGCAAACCCCAAAGCATGCGGGCATCGTAGCCGCGCAGAGAGCCCTTGGCGACAGGTAACTGGTGTTTAGCGGTCGGGGAACAGCTCTGCGCAGCGCGGATCGATCAGCCCGGTGTGCCGGCGAAGTGCGGTTCTTGCGAGACGCTCGATCTCTTTCTTGCGCCGCGGGGCGGCCAGCGGATGTAGTGGGGCGGGGCGCACGATCTCTGCATCGTAGCCGTCCGCCACAATAACGCCGCAGCATTCGGGTTGGTAGTCCGCGCTGTCGAGCGGGCTGCGATCCAGCCCCGGCGCCAAAGCCCAATAGAACCGGTCGCAGAAATCCAGATAGTCAGGCCATTTGCCATCACCAAGCAGATCGCTGCGCGCCACTTTGATCTCGACGATGATGATCTGACCCTTTGCATCAACCCCCATCAGATCGGCACGGCGGCTATTACGCAGCGGCATTTCGGACAGACACCAGATATCATTGCGGGCAAACAGGCGCATGACACCGCGCGCGACATCAGATGCACTTACCTTTGCTGCCTCTAAGCTCGCGTCATTTGCCGAATCAGTGGATTGGGTTGCGTCTGTTGCCATGACCCTTGGCTGGAACATAATGCGAACAAGGTCAAGCGGGCATTCGCGTGTTGGTGTTACGCTGGAACAGCAACCTATGCTGTTTGTGTGTTGCCCACCAGCGCAAGCAACGCATTGCGAGAAGCATGGAACTCGCGCCACAAGGCGATGGCGGGCGCAGTTGTGTCCTGCCCGCGAGCTGCAATTGCGCGCAATGCGGCAAGGCCGGGTTGCAGCATCGCATCAATGTCGCCGATCGTTTCGCGCGCCAGCAAGAGACGTGTGCCCCCGGCTGTCTCGATCGCGTTCGGAAACTCCACCAAACTGCCATCAAGCTTTTCCGGGGCAAGCGTTGCAAACCGGCCGATCTCTTGACCTGCCTCATTGATAGCAGTCCAACGGGCTTCAATGCCCGGACTGCCAAGTGCTTCTGGGTTTGTGGTTGTGATCAGCCCCATGATTCGCGAGGCTAAGAGCGGGTCCTTGCCAAATCACTAACGTTAACCTCCTGAGCCCAGACTTGTGGGGTTGAAGATTAGCGGCGATTTTCGCTGGCGACGCCTTTGTGGCTTTGCTAAGCGCGCGCTAGCCTGTCGCGAACAGCGCCACGCACCCGTAGCTCAGCTGGATAGAGCGCTGCCCTCCGAAGGCAGAGGTCACAGGTTCGAATCCTGTCGGGTGCGCCAGTTTTTCAATGACTTAGATCAGTGCTTCTCACCCCGTATGGAATGAGTATGGAAAACATAGGGTCGGGCTGGCCCTGCAAAGATGTGGCCTGAAAGGCTCGCAATCCAGCAAACTCGGCTCGGCTGGCCGTCCAGATATTCGCGGGTCCTATCTGCCGGATGCGCCCGCACGCGGATCAACTGGTTGATCGATATTCCGAACGCGTTGAACGCGATCAGCCGGTTGAGACTTCGGCGGACAAAGCTGGAATTGCTTCTGATTGAGGCGTTCTGGCAAGTGGCTTCCCATTACCAGTCTCTGCCATAGGCACATGGCAGGACCTGGGCCGTGAAGAGACAGTCAGTATCAAGGCCTAGTCATTCCGAAGCGGACCCCGATTTGCTGGCCTTTCTCCTCGGAGCGATCTATTACGCCCCTCGCAAAATCAGTAATTAGCAGTCAGGGAAGACATGCGTGGAATCACTGCAACAAAAGCACTTGGCGTGCTGTTGCTGCCCCCCCTTTTTTCAACGGCCGCCATGGCGGAGGAGGACCGCACTGACGAAGGCGACAACCGCATCGTCGTATATGGCCGCGCCCTTGAAGTGATCGGTGTGGCCCAATCCGGATCGCAAGGCACCGTCGGCTATGCCGATTTCGAGGACGTGCCGATCTCCCGCACCGGAGAGCTCTTAGAGAATGTTCCCGGGGTGATTGCCACGCAGCATTCGGGCAGCGGCAAGGCCAACCAGTATTTTCTGCGCGGTTTCAATCTCGACCATGGCACGGACTTCGCTGGCTTCGCCGATGGCGCCCCGATCAACATGCGTACGCACGGACACGGCCAAGGATATCTCGATTTCAACTTCGTCATCCCTGAAACGCTGGAGCGCATCGACTATCGCAAGGGGCCGTATTTTGCCGATGTCGGTGATTTCACCGCAGCGGGAACGGTCGCTTTCACGACGGCTGACGCACTCGATCCCTTTGCCAAGGTGGAAGCGGGGGCATTCGGTTTCCTGCGCGGCGTCGCTGGTGGCAGCACCCAAGTAGGGTCAGGTGACCTGCTGATTGCGGCGGAAACGCAGTTCTATGACGGTCCGTGGGTGCTGGACGAGGATCTGGAGCGGTTCGCAGGCTTGATCAAATACAGCACGCAAGGGGATGACAGCAGCTTCTCGGTCCAGCTCAACGCTTACGATTCCAAATGGAACTCAACCGACCAGGTGCCGCAACGCGCCATCGACAGCGGGCTGATTAACCGCTTCGGCAATATCGATCCTGACCTAGGCGGCAAAACCACAAGGCTGGGCGCGGTGGTGAACGGGACCACGGGATCGACCACCTACAACGCCTTCGCCACGTTCTATGATTTTCGGCTGGTTTCCAATTTCACCTACTTCCTCGAAAACCCGGTGGACGGCGACCAGTTCGTGCAGGTTGACCGACGCTGGGTTCTGGGCGGTTCGGTCAATCACCGGTTCGACCTCGGGGAAGTCGGACTGACGCTTGGTGCGGACCTGCGGCATGATGCCATTTCCAAGGTCGGCCTCTTCAACAGCGTGGGCGGTGTGGCCACTACGCCCATCCGGACTGACAGCGTCGATGAAACCGGCCTCGGTCTCTATGCCAACGGCGAAGTTACGCTCGCTCCTGGCCTGCGCGCCATCCTTGGTTTGCGCTATGACCATATCTCCTACGACGTCTCCGCCGATCTCGCCGCCAATTCCGGCGATGGTGATGACGGCATCCTCGCTCCTAAGGCATCGCTGGCATGGCAGGTGACCGACGCGCTCGAGTTCTATGCCAATTATGGTCAGAGCTTCCATTCCAATGACGTGCGTGGAGCCGCCATTACCGTCGATCCCGTGAGCGGCGATCCGGCAGAACGGGTGCTGGTCTTTGCGCGGGCCGAAGGCGCGGAAATCGGCGCGCGAGTGCAGCAAGGCAGTTTCCATGCGTCCCTTGTCGGATTTTGGCTGGAGCTTGATTCTGAACTCGTCTTCGTTGGCGATGGTGGAGCAACCGAGGCCAATGACGGTTCGCGCCGCTATGGCGTAGAGGCAAACCTGTTCTGGCGTCCGACCGACTGGCTGCTGCTCGATGCTTCTTATGCCTATACTGATGCACGCTATGTCGGCCCACCTGCTGGGATGCGCGAAATTCCCGGCGCAGTGCCGGAAGTCTTTGCGGGCGGCGTGACGATCAAGCCGGTGACGGACCTCAATTTGACTGCCCAGCTACGCCATTTTGGCAGCGCTCCGCTGATCGAGGATGGATCGGTCACGTCGAATGCAACAACTTTGGTGAACCTCGGCGGATACTGGGACATCGGCCCCCTGACCTTGGGCGCGGAGTTGTTCAATGTGTTTGACACCAAAGACGCCGACATCACTTATTTCTACGAATCCCGTCTTGCAGGTGAGGCAGCAGGAATGGAGGACTTGCACATCCACCCCGTGGAGCCTCGCCAGCTGCGAGTAAGCGTCCGCTATAACTTCTAGGGTCGAATGTCAGCTTTCGGGACCTAAGATCTCGGAAGGTTATGTCTTGGATTGGGGCGCAAGACGGACATTTGCGCGCTCAATCGCCGCGCGGCTCCCTCACCATTGAGGTTTTCCAGATTGGCGCAACCGAAGGATCTGCAGACAATTGGCAAACTACGCGCAATTCGAAATCTGGCGAGCACACCCTACCCCGCGATTTCGGGAAGTAAGTCTATGTTTTTCAGATGAAATAGTGTTTTGGGCGGAATTCTATGCGCGCAGCGCCGGCATGACGCTGGGTCGGATGGTTTCCATCAGCGACGCTTGCAAGTGTGGCGGGAGCGGGCGGCCTAAAGCAAGGAGAGCTGGGCGCTCGACAACGCGCATATCACCATGCACCTTTCGGGCCGCGCACAATACAAGATGTTCATCCGCAGTGCGACGCGGTTCCTTGAAAATCTCGCCAGATATCGCGCCGGAGAGCCGGTTGCTCCGATCTTCGACCCGAAACTGGGCTATTGATTTCGATCTATTGCGCTCCGCGCTTGGATTCTGACGGATTCCTGCAATACTCGCATCCGCAAGGCTGGCATCGCTGCTCAAGCAATGGGGCTGTAACGTCTGTCGGCGAAGTTGCGAATAGCGGTTCATCTACAGACCCGCGCCAACCGCCCTTTGGGGCGGGCTTGCATGGTGGGTGCAAACAAGGGGGGAAATTCACGTGAGCGATACCAAAAAAGCGTCGGACGTTTTTATCGAGTGCCTTGAGGCTGAAGGCTGCGAGTACATCTTTGGCGTACCGGGAGAGGAAAACCTGGATTTCCTCGATTCGCTGGGCAAGTCGGACAAGATCAAGCTGATCCTCACCCGCCATGAACAAGGTGCGGGATTCATGGCGGCAACCTATGGCCGCCATACCGGCAAGACTGGCGTGTGCGTCGCAACGCTTGGGCCGGGCGCGACCAATTTCGTTACATCCGCAGCCTATGCACAGCTTGGCGGAATGCCGATGCTGATGATCACGGGCCAGAAACCGATCAAGAAATCGAAGCAGGGCCGCTTTCAGATCGTCGATATCGTGTCGTTGATGGAGCCGGTGACGAAGTATTCGATCCAGATTGCAGCGGGTGACAACATCCCCAGCCGCGTACGCGAAGCCTATCGGCTGGCCGAGGAAGAGAAGCCCGGCGCAACGTTGATCGAATTGCCCGAAGATATCGCCGAAGAGCCGACCACCGATTGGAAGCCTCTACCCAAAAGCGTCGCACGCCGTCCGTCGGCAGAGCCGAAAGCTGTGCGCGCTGCGGTCGAAGCAATCGAAAAAGCCAAGAGCCCGATCATCGTCATCGGCGCGGGCGCAAACCGCAAGATGGCTGGTCGCATGCTTGAACAACTGGTCGAAAAGACCGGTATCCCGTTCCTCACCACGCAGATGGGCAAGGGCGTTATCGATGAACGTCACCCCAAGTTCGTAGGCTGTGCGGCGCTGTCCGCTGGTGACTTTGTCCACCGCGCGGTTGAGGCGTCCGACTGCATTATCAATGTGGGCCATGACGTGATCGAAAAGCCGCCCTTCTTCATGCAGGATAACGGCGTCACGGTTATCCATGTCTCTACCAAGACTGCTGAGGTTGATCCGGTCTATTTCCCGCAGATTGAAGTGATCGGCGATATCGGCAATGCGATCTGGCAGATCAAGGAAGACGTCTCGCCCAACCGCGACTGGAACTTTGACCATATCCTTGCCTATCACCAGGCCGAACTGGAACACACGGGCAAGCTGGCAGACGATGCACGTTTCCCGATCTTCCCGCCGCATCTGGTGAAGCAAGTGCGCGAATGCATGCCACGCGATGGCATCATCTGTCTGGATAACGGGGTTTACAAGATCTGGTTCGCGCGGGGCTACACCGCTTATCTGCCCAACACCGTGCTGCTCGACAATGCGCTCGCCACGATGGGTGCAGGGCTGCCATCGGCGATGATGAGCGCGATGCTATATCCTGACCGCAGGGTGATGGCGATCTGCGGCGATGGCGGGTTCATGATGAACAGCCAGGAGATGGAAACCGCGGTGCGCCTCGGCCTCAATCTCACCGTGCTGATCTTGCGCGATGATGCGTATGGCATGATCCGCTGGAAGCAGGCCAATATGGGCTTTGCGGACTTTGGCCTGACCTATGGCAACCCGGACTATGTGAAATACGCCGAAAGCTATGGCGCGCACGGGCACCGTGTTGAATCCTCTGAACACCTGACTGAGCTGCTCGCGCACTGCCGTGACACGCCGGGCGTTCACCTGATCGATTGCCCGGTTGATTACAGCGAGAACGACCAGATCCTGAACATCGACATCAAAAAGCTCAGCGCTGAACTCTGATCGTAGCTGAGCTGGTAAGGACAATGACGATGAAGACAGTGGTCAATCCGTTCGACCTTTCGGAAATCGGCAGCGTGCCCACCGCGGAATGGGACGAGATCGATGCGTTCCTGACGCGTGCGCATGAGCTTTCCGAGGACCGTTCGGCCTGGATGAAGGCGCATGAACGCGCTGCAATCCTTCACCGGGCAATGGAGATCATGAAGGAACGGCGCGATCACCTCGCCTTCCAGATTGCCAATGAAGGCGGTAAACCGTTGATCGATGCGCGGGTCGAAGCCGATCGTGCGATCAACGGGATGGAACTGTGCATCCACGAGATCGGCGCGCTCAAAGGCACGGAGATCCCCATGGGGCTGACATCGGCAGGGGACGGACGGCTGGCCTGGACCACGCGTGAGCCGATTGGACCGGTTGTGGCGGTCTCAGCCTTCAACCACCCGCTTAACCTGATCGTGCATCAGGTTGCGCCAGCAGTCGCCGTAGGATGCCCGGTGATTGTCAAACCGGCGAGCGATACGCCGCTGTCATGCTTTGAATTCATCGACATTCTGCATGAGGCCGGCTTGCCGAAAGAATGGGCCAAGGCGGTTGCTCCGTCGCGCGACGCGTCTGAGAAGATGGTGACTGATCCGCGGGTCGCTTTCTTCACCTTTATTGGTTCCGCCGGGGTGGGGTGGTCGCTGCGGTCCAAGCTTTCGCCCGGCACGCGCTGCGCCTTGGAGCATGGCGGAGTGGCTCCGGTAATCGTCGATCAAACCGCCGATCTCGAAGCGGCTGTACCCAGTCTGGCCAAAGGCGGATTTTATCATTCCGGCCAGGTGTGTGTGTCGGTTCAGAGAGTTTTCGCGCACTCCTCGATAGTTGATGAACTGGCGGGCAAGCTTGCCGATGCGGCCAAGGCCCTTAAAGTCGGCAATGCGATTGAAGAAGACGTCGAATGCGGCCCGCTGATCCGGCCGGCTGAAGTCGACCGGGTGGCTCAATGGGTAGAAGAAGCGCGCGATGGCGGCGGAACCGTGCTGTGCGGTGGGGAAAGGCTCTCTGAGACGACTTACGCGCCCACAGTGCTGCTGAACCCGCCAGCTGACGCCACCATTTCGCGCAAAGAGGTGTTCGGACCGGTGGTGTGCGTCTATTCCTATGATAATGTTGATGATGCGATAGCTCGTGCCAATTCGCTTGACGTATCGTTTCAGGCGGCGGTCTTCACCAATGATCTGAACGCCGCAATGCATACCTATCGCAACATCAACGCCTCAGCTGTCATGGTAAACGACCACACCGCCTTCCGCACCGACTGGATGCCATTTACCGGGCTTAAGACTTCGGGGCACGGAACCGGCGGCATTCCCTACACTTGCCATGAAATGACGATTGAGAAGATGATCGTCATCAAGGGGTAATGGCGCGGCGATCGTTAGCTCTCCTCCAGCAATAGCAGCACTGCCGTTACCACCATCCGTTCATTGGCGCCGAAGCGGTGATCGACCTCGCGGCTGGGGCTGGCGTCGCGGATGGCGTCGCCATCGCCGCGGAGTGCGTGCCGGTGATGTCTTGGCCGGTGTTCAGGTGAACTCTTCGCCTTCCCAGATGACCGTGACAGCGGCGATAAGAGCCTAAAGCATCACCTATGCGCCTAGTGTACGAAGGTGTGAACCCTAGTATCCCCTTACCGCTTGTTCACAGAGCTGTTGAGTTCGACCAGATCTTAATTGTTCTAGGGCGCTTTTGGGGTCCCGATACGCGCTGCGGATAGCGCTGACTAAAAAGCGATATAGGCTCCGGTTCGTATCGAATGCTGAGTCAGCCATGTCTGTTGCATTTTCAAGCGGGATCCCAGAGTTTCTGAATGAAATAGCCTGTTCAATCACTGGCATATACGCTTGACACATTGATTTCGAAATATCTGCTCGGGCGGGTGACGATACACCCAATACTAGGAAGAATAGAATGGCCGCAATAGTTGTTTTCTGCATCTTATGAAATCCCCACACTCTCAGAAATTTTTAGTAATCATCAAATCATCATCTCGCAGCGGCGAGCAAGTCTTTGGCTTCGATCCAAAAGCACAGTCTAGCAGCTATCTTGACCAGAACAAATTATGTTGTACGCAGGAACTATTCGGTCAAGTATAGTAGGGTAGGAATGTGACTAAATTTGGACAAAATTCTAGGATCAAATTTATTGTCACTTTTTGTCTAGTGCTATCATTCGTAATGGCAATGGCAGTAACGACTTCCGCCACGCAGGCCCAAGCTCCGGCAGGGGTGTACACACCCCAGAGAGGTAATCCTGAGCGGAGAGCAATTTTAGATGCTGTGAGGCCAATTGCCGAGAGAGATCTCGGCGTGCCAGTCGAATTTGTGGTTGGCGAATTTAACGTGTCTGGAGACTGGGCTTTCGTAGCTTTAAATTCACAACGTCCAGGTGGGCGTCCTATTGATCCCAACTCGACCCCCTTTGTTCAAAGAGAAGGTGAAGAGGCCATTGAAATGTTTGATTGCTGCCATGTTGAGGCGATCTTGCGAAGGTCGCAGGGCTCCTGGCAAGTTATCCAAGCGGGAGTTGGTGCCACCGATCTTTGGTTTATGGATTGGTGCCAGAAGACGCCCCCAGGCCTTATCGAAATCTGTTAATTCATTTTTAGAGGGTTCCAAAAGTGGTTCGTAATTTTACTATCATTGTAGCCGCGCTGGCTATTTCATTATTCCCTGCTGTGGCCCAAGCGAAGCCTGCTCAATGCAGCATTTCATGGTTCGGCGCCTCATATCAAGGTCCCTGTGAATTCGAGTCTTGGGAAGGTGGATCTTTCGAGTTGTCGCTGCCGAGCGATTCTTATGACAACTATGAGATTCCGCCTTACATCGTGGTAGACGTTTTTGCGGTTGGTAGAGCGCGTGTCGGCTGGTTGACGCCGACTGGACGGACACAGGAACCGGTAGAGCCGGTTGAGCGCGATGCTGATGAACGGGCGTGCTGGGTAGGAGAAGAAATTCGTATCTGCGCTTACTGAAATCACTTAGACTTTGTTTCAAAGTGATTTTTCGGCGACCTTCCCCGCCAGCGCGAAGTTCCTTTTGGCATTAGCCCGTATGCAAATGATGGTGCCTCAATCGCGCGCAGTTTTACAAGGGCCTTGCCCTTAATAGTTGGAACGCCACTTTAGAAACATTTCTAGTGACAGCTTGATGAAATAAATGGCGGCCCAAGTACCGACCATATCGCCAGCAAAAACAACCAGATGCATGAAGATGTCCGAATGCCCACCCACTCCGGCATAATTAAGCCCCAGATGATAGAAGACGGCATTGCCCGCTGAACAGAACGCAGAAAGCAAAAGAAGGCGCATAGGCGTCAAATTGGAGAGAGACGGCTGCAGACCAGACAGTTTTGCGGCGATAAAGGCCCCCAGGGGACCGCCAACAGCAATGAAGGCAGAAACTACAACTTTGCCGCCTAGACCCAACCCAAGATCAACGCAAAAAAGGCCCGCCACAAACAAAGCGGGGATCACCCAATATCCAATTAGCAAGAATCCCAGTAATCGGATAAACGCCGGCAGGAAAATTATGCCCGCCGTGCCTCTGAATGCTTCGGTGCCGACGATCCAGTCCGACAGATCGTAAAGAGCAACGTAGAGAAATACGAGGGCTGCGCCGGTTAAAGCAGTGTGCGGCAGAGACTTTTCCATAAATCAACGCATCGCTGCGAAAAGAGATTCCGATACCTTCGTGAAGCTCACGTCACGTCGGCGCTTGTCCCCTTCAGCAACAGACACATCGAGAAGACCCTTATCTCTCAAAGCAATAAGCTGGCGATATGAGGTCGATGCAGATTGATTGCTGCCCAAATTATAGACGTCGGCTACAGACAAGCTGCCTTTCTCCTCCCACAATGCCCGCAGTTCAAAAAGCATGCGCTCTTCATCCCCGGATATCTCGGACAAGGGCGGCAAACGTCTAAGGCTTGTTATGAAATTGATTAAGCGAAACATTACTCTGTCGATACCCCCATGCCGTTTATCTAGCAACAAAATACTAAGCGCCAAGAGGCGCTGGGCAGTCCGCTAAGAGATTGGCGTGAAACAAAACCCCTCGGGTCGCTCCAGATACCAAGCCTTTGGAGCACGACCGTAAATACAATTTGAAACATGAAATAATCAAACCAACTCAACAACTCGCTTTCTCGCTTAGCTGCCGCCTTCGATGTATCGCTGGGCGGCCTGAAGCGATGAGCAACCGATTAGGCCTAGATCTCGATACCGGCGTTGAAACAGACTCACAACAGCCTGAGCGGGATCATCGACAGGCCCCCCTTCCCATTTTGATATAATTTCTGATGTGTCGGGATTTGTGCTGTTTCACTTTTCGGGTTAGCTTAAGTTTGGCATTTATAAGGATGAATATGTGGCCTCCGATCTAGACCTCGCAATCAGAAATACCGATTTGGTGGAGCCTTTGTGTCAGCCAGTCGATGATCCAGAGGCGTTGCTTCAACCCGCTATAGAAGAGACTAAATTCACCAACTTTGCGGGGGTGAGCGCTCTCGCCTTGGCCACGGCTGCCTGCGGGGGCGGAGATAGTTCTACTAGTGCGGTCGCTGGTCCTGGTGCCGGTCCGGTCGTTGAGGTTAGGGCCCCTACTTCCGATGCAGAAGCGGCACGTTTCCTTTTGCAAGCCTCCTTTGCAGCATCTCAGCGTGCGATTGAGCAATTGAAACGGGATGGTTATGAGCCCTGGCTTGACGGTCAGATGGATCAGGCCAACAGCCAGACAGCAAAGTCTTTTTTTGCGGATCGTGGCTTCGATCGGGTCGATGAAAACGACTACTTTAACAGCGATCGCATTGCCGATCAGATGATTTGGTCTCAACTCCTATCTGGTGGGAGTAGCGTTCGCAAAAGGGTGGCGTTGGCCCTTTCAGAATTTTTCGTTGTCTCAATCAACAATTTAGCGGTTGAGTGGCCCGGACCCGCGATTGGTGAATATTGGGACATCCTCAATCGCAACGCCTTTGGCAGTTTCCGCGAGCTGATTGAGGAGATTACCCTTAACCCCGCCATGGGCGTTTTCCTAAACACTAGGGGGAACCAAAAGGCAGATCCCAATAGCGGCCGGGTTCCCGATGAAAACTATGGCCGTGAGATTATGCAGCTCATGTCTATAGGTCTATTTGAGCTCAATATAGATGGTTCTTTGAAACTTTCTGGCGGTGAGCCTATCGAAACCTACACCAATGATGATGTCACCGGCATCGCTAAGGTATTTACTGGCTATGAGTTCGATTTCACTAATATCGGCACCACTACAGTCCAAGGAAACTTTGAACTTGCTGATCCGGACTGGGTCCGCAATCCCATGACTTCGGATGTGACCCGTTGGCGTTGGAAGCCTTGGCCTTGGAATCCGACTGGGGATGCTTTCCATTCTGAGACAGAAAAGAGTTTCTTGGGTCTAACAATTCCGGCGGGCACTAATGCAGCAGATAGCCTGGCAATGGCCCTCGATCATCTGGTTGCACACCCTAATGTTGGGCCATTCTTTGGTAAGCAAATGATCCAGCGTTTAGTCACCAGTAATCCCTCTCCTTCTTATGTTCAGCGGGTTGCTGAAGTTTTTGAAAATAATGGTGAAGGAGTGAGGGGTGATTTACGGGCTGTTTTCAAAGCAATTTTGCTAGATGAAGAGGCCCTATCATCTCAGAGCTTAGAGGACCCTACTTTTGGCAAGTTGAGGGAACCGATGCTTCGTTTTGTTCAGCTTGGCCGTACATTTAATATGCGGTCGGTTAGCGGAGATTGGGACTTGGGTGATGCATCAAACCCATCTTGGGCGTTAGCCCAGTCGCCGCTGCGAGCGCCCTCAGTTTTTAATTTTTTCCGCCCTGGATATTTTAGGGCTGGCTCGCAGTCGGCCGACCAAGATTTACTCGCCCCTGAATTCCAGCTGGTTAATGAAACCTCGGTGGCTGGCTATGTTAACTTCATGCATGCGGCAGTTCAGGCAGAATTTTGGCCCTTCGAGGACGTGGAGTTGGATTACTCAACTGAGATGGCTCTCGCAGAAGATAGTGCCAGTTTACTGGCACACTTAGAATTGTTGCTAACGGCCAACCAGCTGACCGATGACGTTCGGGCCACCATACTTAGCGCCTTGGATGATCAGCCCATTTCAGCAACAAGTAGCCAGAACCAGCGGATTACTAAGGTCAGAACGGCGGTATTGCTGATCATGACTTCCAGTGATTACTTGGTTCAGAGATAGGAGCGCCTAATGTTCATCGGTAAGAGCATAGATTTGTCACGGCGTGCCTTTATTCGTCGCTCGAGCCAATTAGCCGTTATGGGCGCCGCCTCATCGTATGCGTTGGGTTTGGCGAGTATCGGAGAGGCTGCTGCCTTTTCAACGAGCGGAGATTACAAGGCTTTAGTCTGCCTGTTTCTTTATGGCGGCAACGACCATAGCAATACATTAATCCCTTTTGATGCCACAAATTACGCTCGGTACTCTGCCATCCGAGGTGGTGATGGCGAAGGCGGTGGAGGTATAGCATTACCCCGTGCCTCTCTCGCGCAGACTGTGCTTAATCCCCGCGATGACCAGGTTCTAACTGACGACCAAGCCTTGGCCTTGGCGCCAACCATGCCCCGCCTCAAACAGAGATTTGATGAGGGCAGACTGGCACCGTTGCTCAATGTGGGGCCATTAATTGCTCCAACGACCCTATCCCAGTTCGAAAATGAAACAGTGCCATTGCCCCCTAAGCTCTTCTCGCACAATGATCAGCAGTCTGTCTGGCAAAGCTCTCAAACTGAGGGCGCTCCGACCGGCTGGGGGGGGCGAATAAGCGATCTGGCACTTTCTTCGAACACGAATTCGATGTTCACTGCGATCAATGCTTTTGGCAATTCAGTTTTCTTAAGTGGCCAAGATGCCGTTCCCTACCAAGTCGCACCTCACGGAGCGACTCTCTTTCAGCCGATTAGCGGCAATCCGGGGTTTTTACCTCAAAGCTCTGTTCAAGCACTCGAAACGATATTGCGGTCAGGAGCAGGACATTTTTTCAAGGCTGACTACGTCCATGTAAATGCTCGCTCTATTGAATACGGCAACTTCGTAAACAACGCACTGAACAACTCAAATTTAAACACTGAATTTCCCGAAGGCAATTTCCTGGCCGCACAACTGCAAGTCGTAGCAAGGCTTATAGCTGCACGAAATCGGCTGGGTGTTACGCGGCAGGTCTTCATGGTTGGTATGGGTGGTTATGACACTCATGACGGATTGATAGGGCAGCACGAAGGACTTCTCGAACAAGTTGATGAGGCATTGGATGCCTTCTATCGCTCAACGGTGGAAATTGGGATCTCAGATAAAGTAACGACTTTCACAGCTTCCGATTTCGGTCGAACTCTTGCCTCTAACGGCGATGGCTCAGACCACGGTTGGGGTAGCCATCATTTCATCTTGGGCGGCGATGTTGATGGAGGACGATTTTATGGGCGCGCGCCGCATATTTCGGTCGACACCGATGACCAGGTGGGTCAGGGAAGGTTACTACCAGACATTTCAGTAGACCAGTACTCCGCCACTCTTGCCCGTTGGTTTGGAGTTTCGTCATCCGAAATGACATCAGTAGCTCCCAACATCGGTCGTTTTGCTTCTTCAGATCTCGGCTTTATGAAAGAGGGCGCCATTTAATTTTTCTGGGCGACGGCCATTCGTGGAGGGTGGAACGCTGGCCGACTATCCACTGTCAACCACGGTCGATTCCGCGTCGGTTGTGGCTCGCTCAGCACCACTGCTCCATAGAGGCTAAACGCCAACAGTACCAAGAAAACGATCTATAGACCAAGTCATCGGAGGCATTCGTTTCTGAGCGAAACCGGAGATTGCTGAATTGCACTCCAGAGCTTTGCTATACCAAGAGAAATCAGAAATGGTGGTAGCGCCTCGCCCAAGACTTTGGCCGAAAAATAAAAGGCTATCGCCTGCCCGGCTGGTCGCCCCCCCTGACTTGAGAACAGGGCCTCCCAATTTGACCGGCCCCTTTGGCATTTGGTTGCTGCTTGAATGCCAGAGCGTCTAGCCACCCCAGTCAGGCGGCCAGCATTTTCTCACCTCTAGCCGTCGAGCGGCGGGCCTGACATAAGGTTTGTGATTACTTTTGCCATCCGGGAGCAAACTGGGGTTGCTAAATGTGAGGTTTGCCAACGCAATGTTTTGAAGATGCTTGTAGGTGGAACTACTGTTGCATGCGCAAGCGGCTAGATCGCGGGAGCCGGGCAGTAGCGCTTCAGATAGTCTTCATGTCCCGGCATGTGCTGAACCACGAAACGGATTGATTTCTCCATCTCATCCATCTCGCTTTTGGTTGCAGGCAGATCGAAAGTGTCTGCAACCGGATTGTGGCCGCCCATCACAATTCGCTGCCCCATCATAACAGCGGCCCAGCTTGTTTCGGTGAACAGTTCGTCTTCCTCGCGGAATATTTGTCCGTTCGTTTTGAACAGCTCGACTTTCTCGGTGAGAGTGTCTGGAACGCTCATTGTTCGGCAATAATTCCAAAAGTCTGAGTCGGTTCGCTCCGTTGCGTTGTAATGCAGAATTAGAAAATCGCGGATCCGAGCGTATTCCTTAGCGGTCAAACGATTGAAGGCCTCAACTTGGGCAGGATTTATCCCCTCTAATGTAAGCAGTGCGACAAGTTTATTGACGCCTGTATTCACCAAGTGGATTGAGGTTGATTCGAGCGGCTCCATAAAACCTGCCGACAAACCTAGTGCCACCACATTCTTGTTCCAAAATTTCTTTCTGCGACCGGTCACGAAGCGCAAATGGTTCGGTTCCGCGGTTGGCTTTCCTGCAATATTGTCGACCAAGATTTCGTGTGCTTCGTCGGCTGACATATATGCGTCGCAATAAACGTGCCCGTTACCGTTGCGGTGCTGCAGGGGTACTTGCCATTGCCATCCTGCTGAATGCGCGGTGGCCTTCGTGAAGGGCGGTGGCGGACTGCCGTCATCACGATCGCATGGCAAGGCGACTGCGCGATTGCAGGGCAACCAGTGCGTCCAGTCTTCGTACCCTGTGCCAAGTGCCTGCTCTATCAGCAGGCCTCGAAAACCAGAGCAGTCGACAAAGAGGTCTCCCGAGATTGCCTTGCCGCTCTCTAGTTTTAATGAAGCGACGAAGCCGGTTTCATCCGCAAGTGTTGTATGACTGATCCGGCCCTCCTGTCGGATCACCCCGCGAGCTTCGGCATATTTACGCAAAAATGCAGCATAGCGGCCTGCATCTAAATGGTAGGCATAATTGACCGGAGGTAAATCTTCTTGCGCATAATCTTCTGTGCGGGCAAACTTGCCAAAGTATGCCGCCATGGTCTCAAGGTTGAAGGCTTGGATTGGTCGTTTATCGCCAGCCTGCTGCATTCGCCGCCAGATCTGATGAAAAGAAATTCCACCCATGTGATATCCATATGCGCCAAACGGGTGTATATAACTATCACCTAATTGGCCCCAGTTCTGGAACTGAATGCCAAGCTTGAAGCTGCCTTGGACTTCGGAAAGCAGCTCGCGCTCATCTATTTCCAAGAGCTGATTGAATTCAACAAATGGAGGGATCGTCGCTTCGCCCACACCGACCGTGCCTATCTCTTCCGATTCGATTAGCGTAATGTCCAGCGTGCGCCCCTTTTTTAGTCGGGAAAGGACTGCCGCTGCCATCCAGCCAGCGGTTCCGCCGCCAACAATTACGATGTGCTTTATGGGATTGCCATAGTTCATTCTGCTTTAAATTCCCTTATTTAGCGCCATCCGCCTTATAGCAGCTGTTGCAAGAATGCCATGGTTTGGCAATGAGTGGAAGAGTAAAATGTGAACGTTCATTTAATCCTTGTGAACGCTCACATACTCGTTTAAAAAGCCCGATGTTAAATGGGGTATATTTTTTAAATTTCGGGGGAGATTAATCTTGTCTCAACAAAAAAAGGTCCGCGCTGTCTCTTCGAGGCGCTTTTTCGCTCTAAGCACCGCTTCGAGCATCGCCCTATCAGCGATGATAGCGGCTCCCGCCATGGCGCAAGATGTGGAATCGGATGATGAAGAGGCTGCGGTCGAAGCCGATAACGCCATTGTCGTTACTGGCTTTCGCGCAGCGCTAGAAAGTGCGCAGAATATTAAGCGGGATGCGGACACATTTGTCGATGCAATTACTGCAGAGGATATCGGTGCCCTGCCGGATCGATCCGTTTCAGAGGCTCTTCAGCGTGTCCCTGGCGTCAATATCGGGCGTTTTGAGAAGCCTTCTGATCCCGACCGGTTTTCGGTAGAGGGGACTGGGGTTATCGTACGCGGCCTGCCTTTCGTGCGTTCTGAGCTGAATGGTAGAGATATTTTTTCAGCAACTGGCGGGCGCGTACTCAGTTTCAACGATGTATCGCCAGAGCTTCTCGGTCGCGTTGAGGTTTTCAAGAACGTAACCGCGGACATGGTTGACGGCGGCGTCGCTGGTACAGTTAACCTAGTGACGCGGAAACCTCTCGATTCTGTTGGCCTGAAAGTAGCGGGCACTGTCGGCACTACCTATGGCGATCTTCGCGAGGAGTGGACGCCCGAGTTTTCAGGCCTCATTTCCAACTCTTGGGTTACTGGTGCGGGTACATTCGGTCTGCAGCTTGGCTATGCGTACTCCGAATTGAAAAGCCGAACCGATGCGTCTCAGGTGACGGATCCGTGCTATCGGTTGGGGACAACAGGAAACGATGCGTGCCTACGCGCACTGACGGTTATCGATGGCGGCTTTGATGGAGAGCCGAACTTCAACGCCGATAATTTTCCTCCCGAGGGCGCACTCCTAATTCCAAAGGGCGCCGGAGTCCGATCCACTACACTCGATAGAGAGCGTCAGGCGTTTTCTGCTGTCGCACAGTTCGAAAGTAGTGATGAGCGGCTATTGATTACAGCCGAGTATCTGCGAGCAGATACAGAGTTTTTCACTGATGAATATGCTCTACTCGCCCAGGTGAACAATGATGGGGAAACCCCAGAGCCGGCGGCTGGGTCTACTTGGACATTCGATGAGAATGGCGTCTTTGAAAGTGGCGTTCTAACTCTCAGTAATTTTGGTGGCTATGCGAGCTTATATGGCGGTCTCCGTCAAGAGACGCTCAATTTTCAGCGCAATACCGAAGCAGATACGGAAGATTTTTCGATCGATATCGATTTCGCGGCGACCGACCGTCTTCGCTTTAATTTTGAATACCAGCACATTAAATCTGACAAGCGCCTCGATGCTGTAATTGGGGCAATGAACACATGGTCAGATTTGGCACTCGACCTTACGGGCAAGGTACCGAGCGTACAATTCTTAGCTCCAGGCGGTGCTGCGACTGGCACCCGCGCTGGTGAAATCGCTCCTTCAAATTATTATGATTTGAACACCTACTATTGGTTCTTGCTCGATAGTGCTGAGCAGAACGATGGCGAGCTTGATAGCGCCCGTTTTGATGTCGAATACGACATCAGCGACGATGGATTCTTCAAGTCGGCCCGTTTCGGTGCTCGTTGGTCGGATCGTGATCGCACAACGCGCGACACTGCTTTTAGCACTTGGGGCAACTTGTCGGCGCCTTGGTCGGGCCGTGCGGGCTGCGCACCATGGGGCGGCTCCCCGGGCTGCTTCACGGGCGACGGCCCATTTGTTCCAGATTGGGCTGGGTTCACACCTGGGCGTCTTTACACAGGCCTGCCGGGTCAAGACCAAGCGACTGGCGGTGGCGCATTTACGGACGAATTCCCGCAATATTCACGCCAACGTGATATATTTGGAAATGGCTTCATGCGTGGGAATGTTGGCCAGCCAATCCCTGATGGCGCGGCCTACTTCTTCGGTGGTAGCGATGATTTGCTTGGTGAATATCTATCGGGTATATCTGAGCAAGCAGCTGCTGAAATCAACGCTTTCTCACAAACTCCAAACCCTTTCTTCGGGCTTAACGGACGTACAGCTCGAGTCTTGGGTCAAACAGACCCGGTTGCGTGCGCTCCCTTCTGTCCCGCAGAAATCAATGCAGTGGGCGAAGAAACAAAGGCTCTCTACGGCCGCATAGATTTTGGCACCGAGTTTCCCGGCGGCACAATCATGGAGGGCAACTTTGGCCTTCGCTACATTCACACGACTGTAAAGACAGAGGGACTTCTCGCATTTCCGAGCCCTGATTTTATTGATCAGGGGCCGCAGGGCAACCAAGATGGCGTCCTGACCCTCGCAGAACTACAGGCCGCATGTGTCGGGCCCGGTCAGCCTGGTGTTGTACGGGGCTACTGTGACTTGTCCACGGCTCGTCAGCAGGAATTCGTCGCCGCTCACACCGGTGAAATTCTAGTCGACAACCGGGACATTAAGTACGATCACTTACTGCCAAGTTTCAACGTGAAGTTTGATTTCGGTGACGGCTTACTTCTTCGTGCGGCTGTATCGAAGGGAATCTCTAGGCCAGACCTCACACTTTATCGCGCTGGAGGCACGATCGGTGATAATACAGCCGATCTGCTGGCGGGCGGCACTCTCGGATCAGGGCCATTATTCCAGCTCTTTACGGGAAATAGAAACCTCCGCCCGATCGACTCTTGGAACTACGATCTCTCCTTGGAATGGTACTTTGCTGACGTTGGGTCGCTCACGGGCAACGTTTTTGTCAAAGATATCTCTGGAATTGTAAATTCAGGCGTCGAACTCGTTGAATATACAAGCCCAACTGGCATCACAGCGCCGGTTGAGGTTAATGGTCCTGACGATAACACGAGTGGAACGCTGAAAGGTTTCGAACTCACCTATCAGCAAACTTATGACTTTCTGCCTGGCCTTCTAAGCGGCCTTGGTACGCAGTTTACTTATACCTATGTGGATGGCGGAGCATTTGGTAACTCTGATATCAACGGCAGCAACGGTCTTTTCTCCGCTCTCCAGCCTTTGGCGGGCATTTCAGAGCACACCATCAACGCAACCGTCTTTTATGAAAAAGGCCCACTTGCAATGCGAGCAGCCTATAACTGGAGAGACGATTTCCTAATCACCGCTCGTGATGACATATGGCCCTATTCGCCAATCTGGCAGGAATCGACAGGGCAGCTTGATGCGTCAATTTTCTATGCAGTTACCGATGAAATCAAAATCGGTATTCAAGGGGTGAACCTACTCGACGAGGTAACTCAAACATCGCAGGTGGTGAACTTTGAGGGTGATCGCATCACTCGATCTGCGTTCAGAAATGATCGTCGCTTCAGCTTCATGGCGCGATTCGACTTTTAGTCAGAGTCTTGGGGATCTGCTGCAATTGGGCCTCTGCGCTTTCCGTGCGCAGGGGCCCTTTGTGCCAGTAGGCCAGGGCCTCCATTTGATCAGGCGCCACGAATTGAAGCTAACTTACGCTTTCTGCTGGATTAGCTCTCGGCATCAGCTACTCCTAAAAAATAAAAACCAAATGGACGTGGCGAGATCAAAATGTCAGTGACCGAGCTCTTGATACTGATTGAAATTTTATCAAAATACGGAACCTGAATTAAGATGGGACGTCGGCGGCAAGCGGTAACAATTCGTCACGTAGCGGACGACGCAGGAGTTTCTCTGCAAACCGTAAGCCGTGTTATTAACAAACAGCCGAACGTACGCCCAGAAATGAAAGAAAAGGTCCAAGCGTCAATCGACAAACTTGGATATGTTCCCTCAATCGCAGCTCAGCAAATGAGCGGCTCGCGCTCATATCTAATCCTGGCACTTAATGACCGTGAGCGTACGATTGAAGACTGGCGATCGCGACAGGGGACAGACTGGGTTGATCAGATGCTCCTTGGCGGCATGTTAACATGTGGGGAGCACGGCTATCGAATGATGGTTGAGCTAGTGGACACGCGCAGTGATCACGTTGAGCGCGAACTGAGCGGTGCGATCGCTGCTCTCCAACCGGATGGCGTGATCTTGACACCACCCCATTCCGAAAATTCGCTTATCACAGGTTTGTTGGCTCAGCATAACATTCCCTTCGCACGCATCGGATCACGCGATCCAGGGCCGGGCATTTGCCTCACAATGGATGACGAACGTTCTGCCAGGCTGGCGACCGACAAACTGATAGAGCTGGGCCATCGCCGGATCGGATTTATTGCAGGCTCGAGCGAATATAGCCTCAGCGGGTGGCGTGTGGCCGGATGGCAAGCGGCTATGGCAAATGCCGGATTGCAGACCGAAGGCCTCTGTGGGCAAGGCGATTTCGGTTATGAATCAGGAGAAGCAGCTGCGCACAAGCTGCTGTCGCTGCCTAACCAGCCAAGTGCAATCATCGCTTCTAGCGATCAGATGGCGCTGGCTACACTGGAGGTGGCTCGGGAGATGAATCTCTCCGTGCCGGAAGATCTTTCTGTGATCAGTTTCGACAACACGCCCATTGTTCGCTTCACTAACCCGCCGCTCACCGCGGTTGACCAACCAATTGCACAAACAATCTCGCGTGCGGTTGAGCTGCTGATTAATGCGGCCAAAGTGCCGTTGCCGAACAAGCCGATCAACATCGAAGGCAAATTGGAAATGCGTGGTTCGATCGGCCCGGCGCGCGGCGCCAATGATCTCTGAAGAATCAGGCGAGGAACGACAGCCGCTCTGGTTTCTGGTCGCGCTCGCCTTCGCCGCTGCTGGGGGCGCGGTCGCATACGTCCCGTTTCTAACCGTACTGCTGCCGCTCAAGGTCAATGAGCTGGCAGCATCTGAAAATATCGAAGCGCTATCTTACATCACTTTTGCCGGAGCGATTTTCGCTAGCCTGGCGAACATCGGCTTCGGCTGGGTGAGCGACAGATGGGGCGGGCGGCGAAGTTGGATCGCACTGGGGCTGGTGCTCTCGTGCCTCCTTCTCATCGTGATGGGTGAGGCGCGCAGCGTCAGCGGATTGATTGTGCTGGTAATCGCGTGGCAGCTGGCTCTCAATATGATGCTGGCACCGCTTATAGCATGGGCGGGCGATTGTGTGCCCGATAGGCAAAAAGGGCTGCTTGGCGGCTTGTTTGCCTTGGCACCCGCATTGGGCGCTCTGGCGGGCACTTTGGTGACATTCCCCGGTTTGGCGGTCGGCGCAGAGCGACTATGGTTGGTGTCCGGCCTGGTCGCCTTGCTGGTTGCGCCGGCGCTGGTTCTGGGCGGCGGTCGACAAATGGAAGAATTGATGCGGCCTGTAGAAGGGCCGGTCCCGAGCGAACTTGGCAGCTTCAAGTCACG
Source organism: Altererythrobacter rubellus (assembly GCF_030284385.1). NCBI lineage: Bacteria > Pseudomonadati > Pseudomonadota > Alphaproteobacteria > Sphingomonadales > Erythrobacteraceae > Altererythrobacter > Altererythrobacter rubellus. The sequence goes on along the minus strand of NZ_CP127221.1, from coordinate 300,474 downwards.
CCCCGCAATCGTGCGAATGTGGAGTGCCCGCTTGTTGGTTCAAATTGCCGAAGCCGCATTGTTCGCATTTCTGTTATTCTGGCTCCGCACACTTTCACCCGATATTGGCGAGAACAGCGTCGCAAACCTTTTCAGCTTAGTTCTATGTGTGGCTGTGCCTATCGCGTTATTTGCTGGAAGATGGTCTGACAAAGCACGGCGGCCGATGTTACCGTTGGCGCTCTGCGCCAGCCTTTCGGCACTCGGCCTGATAACTATGTCGCTTGCGCAAAATGTTCAGACCGCGATTGCTGGCTATACCTTCTTTGGATTGGCTTCGATGACATTTCTGTCGCTCCATAATGGGCAGGCCTTGCGTGTGCTGCCTAGGCCACAAAATCGCGGCCGGGATATGGGCTTTTTCAACCTCACCAACACCGTCCCATCACTGATCATTCCTTGGATGACCCTTGCGATGGTCCCCAAATTTGGTTTTAGCGGACTGTTCCTGGTTCTGGCCGGTTTGGTTGCGCTCGCCGCTATCTTGCTTGCGCAGATGAGTTACCGCCGATAGGCGCTTGATTTTTGATGTCGGACATGTCACTCCTCTGAGATTGGGAACGTTCACAATGCGCGTAATTCCGCATTGGACGGGGGAGAAGAATTCCGATGCGTTATATTGCGCTTGCGCTAGCTACCGGCTTGGGCCTTTCGGCGTGTGCAACTGTACCGTCAGCAGTGCCTGCTCAGACATCACCTGTTGCCTCAGCTGAAGATCTCGCCGAAGCCGAGATCGCGGATATTGTTTCGCGCATGTCGTTGGAGCGCAAGATCGGACAGCTGATTCAGCCGCAGATCAATTCCTTCACACCGGAAGACATGGAGCGTTATCGTTTTGGCAGCTACCTGAATGGCGGCAATGGCGGACCTTATGGCGATGAATTTGCCCCGGCTTCCGAATGGCTGCGCTATGCGGACGAAATGTATGATGCCTCGGTCAAACCGCTTCCCGATGGCGAACCGGTAATACCGACTATGTGGGGCACCGACGCGGTACACGGGCATTCCAACATAGTTGGTGCGACCATATTCCCGCACAATATCGCGCTTGGCGCGACAGGAGACGCCGAACTTGTGCAAAGGATTGGGCACGCAACGGCGATCGAAATCGAAGTAACGGGCATTGACTGGAACTTCTCGCCCACGGTTGCGGTTGCGCGCGATGATCGTTGGGGGCGCACGTATGAGAGTTATTCAGAAGACCCTGATCTAGTGGCGAAACTAGGTGCCGCGTTGATTGTCGGGCAGCAAGGCACACCAGACAGCGAAGACTTCCTGGGAGATGGCCGTGTTTTTGTGACGGCCAAGCACTTCTTCGGCGACGGCGGGACCGAGCGAGGCGTCGATCAAGGCGATGTCAATGGCGACATCAACGCGCTGCTTGATCTGCACGGCCGCCCTTATCCGGCGGCGATCGACGCTGGCGTACAGGCCGTGATGGCAAGCTTCAACTCGATCAATGGCCGCAAGATGCACGGCAACAAAGAACTACTGACCGATGTCCTACGCGGCCAAATGGGCTTTGATGGGCTCGTAGTCGGAGACTGGAATGGCCACGGCCAGATCAAGGGCTGCACAGTAACAGATTGCCCGCAATCATTGATGGCGGGACTCGATATCTACATGGTGCCTGACGACTGGAAGGTTTTGATGGAAACGCTCATCGCGCAGGTCAAAGATGGAACTATTCCCATGGCGCGGGTGGACGAAGCGGTCACACGGGTCCTTCGGGTAAAGCAACGCGCTGGGCTGCTAGGCGAAAACGCCAAGCGTCCATCTGAACGCGGTGTCGCGGGGCAGTATGACCTTCTCGCATCGCTGGAGCATCGCGCTTTGGCGCGCGAAGCTGTGGCGAAGTCACAAGTCTTGCTCAAGAATGACGGCGTGCTCCCCCTGAAGGCAGGCGCAAATGTCTTGGTTGCTGGCTCTGCGGCCGATGATGTGGGCCAACAGTCGGGCGGTTGGACCCTTGAATGGCAGGGTGGCCGCAAGGACACCTTGCCCAGAGATTACTTTCCCAAGGCAACCTCAATCTGGGATGGCATCAAAGAGAACGTTACCGCCGAAGGTGGCAGCGCGACGTTGTCAGAGGATGGATCCTTCGAGGCACGCCCCGACATTGCGATTGTCGTATTCGGCGAGCATCCCTATGCCGAATTCGCGGGCGATCAGCGCAATCTGGTTTTCCGTGACGAAGAAGGGTTGACGCTGCTTCGCCAGTTTGATGAGCAGGATATTCCGACCGTCGCCGTGTTCCTTTCAGGCCGCGCGATGTGGATGAACCGTGAAATAAACGCGGCTGACGCTTTTGTGGCATCATGGCTGCCAGGTAGTGAAGGCGCTGGCGTCGCTGATGTTCTAACTGGTAAGCGCGAGGCTACCGGACGCTTGTCATTCTCTTGGCCTGCAAGTTGCGAAGGGCAGCCGGTCAACTCGCCCGAAGGCGCCCTTTTTGCATTTGGCTATGGCCGTACACTTAGTGACAACTCACCGCTTGCTACGCTTAACGAAGACTGCGGCGCCCTGTCAGTGGTCGAGGGGTCAGAACTCTTCGGTTCGGGCCGGTTAGGGTCAGGGGTCAGCGCATTCGTCGGTCGTTTGGACGGCGCTGGATTTGAAGAGCTGATGCCGCAAATGCGCGGAGACATGAATGGCTCTGGCGTGCTGGTGCGCGGTTTTGACCGCGATGCACAAGAGGATTCTCGCGAAATCACAATGCGTGCCGGGTCCTATTTCGGCCTGGAACAATCAAACAATACGGGCGGCGTGTACCGCATCGCCTATGAAGTGGTTACACGCCCGGCGGGTACGATCCGCTTGCGTTCAGGCAATGCGGTGCTCGATGTCACCGCGCAATTTGAGCTCGCGACGGCCAAGGGTTTTCGCGAAATGGTGGTAACTGAAAGTTGCCTTGCGGGCCTTGGCAAACGCATCGCTTTTGAATCCGATGGCGATGTCACTTTCCGCATTTCCAGTGTCAAACGCGAGGAAGTGGCGGAAGGAACCGAATGCTCGTTCTGATTGGAATGCGCGAATGACAACGTATGCGGCTGGACAGGCGATAAAGCGCCGCTAGTCTGCAAAAACAAGGGTTCTGCGGCTGGAAAATCCGGTCGCGAGGGGGAGGAAAATCCGGTGACGTTAGAGACGATCGATATCGTTATTATCGCTGGCTATGCGATTGCACTGCTGGGGATCGCGCTGTTTGTCAGTCGTGAACCCAAGGGGCATGATAAAAACACAGAGGATTACTTCCTCGCCGGGCGTGCATTGCCCTGGTGGGCCATCGGTGCCTCGCTGATCGCGTCGAACATTTCAGCTGAACAGATCATTGGCCAATCGGGCCAGGGCTATGCCGTGGGCATCGCGATTGCGGCTTATGAATGGCAGGCTGCGATTGTCCTGATCATCGTGGCGAAATACTTCCTGCCGATCTTCCTCAAGCGCAAGATCTACACCATGCCGCAGTTTCTGGATCAGCGGTACGGACATGGCGTGAAGACGCTGATGAGCTTCTTCTGGGTTGCGCTCTACACGGCTGTAAACCTCACCACAGTGCTGTGGCTGGGCGGTCTGGCGGTCACGTCGCTCACCGGTTGGAGCGTGATGACAGCAATGGCGGCGCTGGCCGGTTTTGCTGCGCTCTATTCGCTCTATGGCGGGCTGAAAGCGGTTGCGCTGACGGACATTATTCAGGTCGTGATCCTGATCCTGGGCGGATTTGCGATCACCTGGATCGCATTGGACGCGTTGCCAGCCAAAGGCGCGCTGGGCGGGCTTGGCCTGCTTTGGCAAGAAATGCCGGGTCATTTCGAGATGATCCTTGATGAGAGCAATCCGGCCTATTCCGACCTACCGGGCATCTGGACACTGCTGGGCGGCTTGTGGGTACTCCACTTCAGCTATTGGGGTTTCAACCAGTATATCATCCAGCGTGCGCTCGGTGCGGAGAATCTGGGCGAAGCGCAAAGGGGCTTGGCCTTTGCAGCTTTCCTCAAGATCCTCGTACCGTTCATTGTGGTTATTCCCGGCATCGCCGCTGTCATTCTGGCGCAGCAAGGCATGCTGGATGGCACGGCATTGGCGGAAAAATCTGATCGTACCTATGGCGAACTGATGAGCTTTGCCCCGGCTGGTCTGCGTGGTCTGGTGTTTGCTGCGCTTATCGCCGCTGTGGTGAGTTCGCTTGCATCCATGATGAACTCGATCTCGACCATCTTTACGATGGACCTTTATCGAAGCTGGAAGCCAGATATGGGCGAACATCACTATGTGACAGTTGGTCGTGTTTCAGCATTCAGCGCCATGATCGTCGCGCTCTTCCTCGCGCGCCCTTTTATCGGCGGCTTTGAAAGCGGCTTCCAGACGGTTCAGGAATACACTGGTTTCATCGCGCCGGGCATCGTGGTGGTTTTCCTGCTCGGCTTCTTCGACAAGAAGATGAACGCGGTGGGCGCATTCACAGCGCTGCTCGGCTCGTTGGCGGTCAATGTGATGTTGAAGTTCGGCATGCCTGACGTACCCTTCATCATCCGCATCTGGGGCGTGTTCATGCTTTCGATTGTCGCTGCCGCGGTTGTTTCACGCATGACAACGCCGCCGGAAGAAGAGCAGACCGTCAAGCTGGGCGATATCGCCTTTGCCACGACCATGCTGTTCAATACGCTGGCAATGTTGACGGTTGCAATTCTTATCGGACTCTATGTAATTCTCTGGTAAGGATTTTCCAGCTGGCGCTCTGGGGGGAGCGCTAGCCATCTAACACCGGAGCCGCTGGGGGGTGGCTCCGGTGTTTTTTATTGGTCCGCGAAACCCTCAGCCAGAAACTTCAGCGCGCATCCAGCCAGCATCGCCGTGCCTTTGGGCAAGGCGTTCTCGTCAACATGCATGCGCGGTGAGTGGATCGCGCAGCAGCTGCGCCAGTCCTCGCCTTCATTGGCCACGCCCAGGAAAAACATCGCACCGGGCACTTTTTCCAGCAGGTAAGAAAAATCCTCGGCGCCCATGATCGGGTCTGCGAGATCGCGCCACCCCTCCGGACCACCAATCTCTGTGGCAACTGCCCGGCCCAGATCAACCGCCCGCGGATCGCAAATCGTGACGGGAAAGCCCTCTACGATCTCAACATTGGCGGACAGGCCATGTGCTGCGGCGACATGACTGGCCATATCGGTCAGCAATTCGCGCGCTTTCAGCCGATGCTCTTTGCTGAGCGTCCGGATAGTGCCGTTGATTGTGGCTTCATCGGGTATGACGTTAAATGCAGTTCCCGCGTGGATCTGCGTGACTGTCACGACCACCGCGCTGGCGGCATTGAAGCGGCGCGTCACCATCGCCTGGATCGCGCTGACCAGAGCAGCAGTACCGGGCAATGGATCGACGCAATCATGCGGCATTGAGGCATGCCCGCCCTGCCCGGTTAAGGTGATTGTAAATGCGTCCGCAGCTGCCATCAGCGGTCCGGGTCTGCCCGCCAGCACGCCAAACGGCGCATTGGGCATGATATGCAGCGCGAAGGCGGCGTCAGGCAGTGGGTCGATCAGGCGGTCTTCCAGCATGAAACGCGCGCCGTGATAGCCTTCCTCGCCCGGCTGGAACATGAAGTCGATCGTGCCGGCAATCTGTTCGCGCTTGGCACATAGCAGCCGCGCCGCGCCCGCCAGCATGGCAGTATGCGTGTCATGTCCGCATGCGTGCATCCGGCCTGGAACTGTCGAGGCGAATTCCAGATCGGTCTTCTCATCCATCGGCAAGGCGTCCATATCGCCGCGCAGCAGCACGCGCCGACTTTGCCCTTTAACCGGTATGCCGCCTTCCAATGTGGCCACCTGGCCGGTGGTCGAGGTGCCTTCGCGCCATGTTAGCGGTAGATCGGCGAGCGCTGCGCGCACCTTGGCCATGGTTTTGGGCGTGTGCAGCCCCAATTCTGGCTCGGCATGGATGGCGCGGCGTAAAGAGACGATATCCCCGCTCAGCTCGCGGGCGGATTCGATAAGGTTTTCTGTCAGCATGGATGCAATCTAGCGCAAATGTTGCGCATAGGAAGCGGCATTGTAACCAAGCCACGTTTGGCCACGAATTTGAGTTGCACTGCAAAATCACCTAGTGAACGCACATGGTTTCCGACTAAGGAACGATGATTATGGCTGGCCCGATCCATGAATTTTCGCATTTGCCGCGACCCAAAGCTAATGTGAAATCGGCTTGGCGTGTGAGACGCGACGCGCGTGCAGAGGGTGACCCTCCAATTGTCGGACTGATCTATAATCCGCGCAGCCACCACAATCGGGGGCAGGACCTCACCAGCAAAATTTCGCCGGATGTCTTTGTGGCGCAACCGGGAAACCGCGATCAATTGCCAGAGGCGCTCGCGCGCCTTGCCGAACGCGGGATCGATTTGTTGGTCATCAATGGCGGTGACGGTACAGTGCGCGATGTGCTGACTTGTGGGGAGCCCATTTTTGGCGATGACTGGCCTGTTGTGGCGGTGTTGCCCAAGGGCAAGACCAATGCGCTGGCGGTTGATCTTGGCGGCCCGAGTGACTGGACATTGCAATGCGCGGTTGACGCGTATGAAAATGGGAAGCGGGTCAAGCGCAGCCCGATGGCGATTACGCCGCTTGATCAGCCTGATGCGCGGGTGCTGGGGTTCATTCTGGGTGCTGGCGCGTTTACGCTAGGCACCAAGGCAGGCCAAAGCGCGCACAAACTCGGTGCGTTCAACTCATTGGCAGTAGGCGTTACGACCTTCTGGGGCATTTTGCAGGCGGTTTTCGGAACGCGCGCCAATCCGTGGCGTCGCGGAGCAAAGATGGATTTGCGTTTGGCGCCTAGTGGAGTGCCGTTGGAGCATAGCGGGCTGGGCGAACCAGAGCGCAGGCTTATCCTGCTGGCATCAACGCTTGAGCGCTTTCCTGGGGGGATCAAGCCCTTCGGATCATTGGGTAAGGGTTTGAAGCTGGCTGCACTTGATCAGATCAGCCGCTGGATGACATTGATGCTGCCCGCGATCCTGTTTGAATTTGGCCCCAAGAATTTGCGTAAGCGCGGCTTTCACCAACTGGTCGCGCAGTCTTTCGAGATGGAGCTGGATGACCAATTCATTCTCGACGGCGAAGCTTTTCCTGCTGGCCGATACAGGGTCGAAACCGGACCCGAGATCGATTTCGTTGCGCCCTGAATGACGCCGCCATGAGCGCTTTGGCAGAACGAATCTCAGCAAAATCTGCGGTCGCAATGCATCCCGCCATTGCTGAATTTGCCGCGCGGCTTGCAATTGAAGCGGGGGCGCTGGCGGTTCTATTCTACGGCTCCAATCTGCGGACCGGATTGCTTGAAGGCGTGCTCGACTATTACGTGTTGCTTCCGGGCGAGGAGCAGGAGAAGATATGGCCGCGTGTCAGCTATCGCGAATGGGACAATCAAGGCGAGACGCTGCGCGCCAAGATCGCCACTATGTCGCTCGCGCAGTTTGCCAAGGCCGCATCGGGCCAATCGCGCGACACCACTATCTGGGCGCGGTTCGTGCAGCCGTCTGCTTTGGTTTGGGCCCGCGATGGCGATGCGACGGCGCAGACACTTGATGCGCTTGGTGATGCTGCAAAAACTGCGGCGCGGCTGGCTGCGGCGCTCGGCCCGCCAAGCGGCACCGCCGATGACTATTGGCGCGCATTGTTCCGCGCCACCTACAAGGCGGAGTTTCGGGTAGAGAAAGCAGGCAGGGAAGATAGTATCTTGTCAGTCAACGTGGCGCATTTTGACGGGCTATTGCCTCTGGCGCTCGACGCACAAGGCATTGCGTTTGATGAAGCAGGCGGTCGCCTGACACTCAAGCTGACGGACAATGCTCGACGCGAAACACTATCGTGGTGGAGCCGCCGCCAACGGCTAGGCAGGCCGCTCAACATTCTCCGCCTGCTGAAAGCCAGCACTACGTTTGACGGTGCGGCGCGCTATGCCGCGTGGAAGGTGCAGCGCCACACGGGTGTGCCGATTGAAGTGACGCCATGGCGCGAAAAACACCCTGTGCTCGCGGCACCGGGTGTCTTGTTCAAAGTCTGGCGAGAGCAGAAAAAGCAGCGGAGCTGAGCCTGCTTGTCTCTTACATGTAGCGCATATTGATGCGGATCGACGTTACACCTTCGCCCACTTCAAATGCTGTCTTGCGGTAGCTCGGCTTGCCGAGGTTGAAAATATTGATCGAGGGATTGTTGGACATCGCGCCGCCATCCTCGCTGACTTCGGTTTGTCCATTGCCGTTAACATCATGGCGAACAGCGATGCCATAAGTGCCCGCGCGCGGAACCGGCATGCAAAACACCATCGTCCCTTCGCGGGCAGAGGTTTCGATCCGGTTGATCCATTTGCCCCGTTCTAGCCAATCCGATTTGACCCCGCGATAGCTTTGCACGCGGATCCGACCCCCGGATGATTTGATACCGGCAACGGTCACGCGCACCGCAGGCCCGCCGCCGGGCGCGCATTGGCGCATATTGTTGGAAATTTCCTGACGATAGGTCACGGAGGGAGCGCCTTGCGCCCAAGCGGCTGCAGCCACCGGAGCAAGCGTCGCTGCGGTCAGTGCAAATCCGGCTGTGATCAGTCTTGATCGCATCTTCTCGCGTGTCCTTCAGTCGTTAAAACGCTGCTGCGCCAAAGGGGCAAGCGTAGCAGCGCGATAGGGCATTTCGCCCTAATTCGAAAACCTTATGCTGCAAAGTGGCTGAATTGCGGCTGAATTTGACGAACGGATATCCTTAATCTTCGCGCTACTGTGTGTGGAAAAGGCCACGCGCCTGCTTGTCGGCGAGTCTTCCCCGGCGTTACTGCGAGGAAACGCGGACTTTTGCGAAAGCACACCATGGCCACACCGCTCATTTCACCTTCCATTTTGTCAGCTGACTTTGCGCGGCTGGGCGAAGAAGTGCGCGCGGTGGATCAAGCAGGTGCGGACTGGATCCATATCGATGTGATGGATGGGCATTTTGTGCCTAACCTCACGATCGGGCCTGACGTGGTCAAAGCGCTGAGACCCCATTCGGACAAGACCTTTGACGTGCATCTGATGATTTCACCGGTCGATCCGTATCTGGAAGCTTTTGCAGAGGCCGGCGCGGATATCATCACCGTCCATCCAGAGGCGGGCCCCCATGTACACCGCACGCTGCAAGCGATCCGTGCCTTGGGCAAGAAGGCCGGGGTGGTACTGAATCCAGGCACGCCCGTCGAAGTGCTCGACAATCTGATGGACCTGGTTGACCTGATCCTGGTGATGAGCGTCAATCCGGGCTTTGGGGGGCAGAGCTTCATCCATTCGCAGCTCGACAAAGTGCGCGCGATCCGCGGGATGATTGAAAGGGCAGGGCGAGATATCCACCTGGAGGTCGATGGCGGCGTCAATCCTGAAACCGCGAAGCTTTGCGTTGATGCCGGCGCGGACGTGCTGGTTGCAGGTTCTGCAACCTTCAAGGGCGGCCCGTCCCAATATGCCGCCAATATTGCCGCGCTGAAGGGCGAAGTCTGATGGAAGCGTTGCTGTCCGGCTCGAGCGACACCAAACAGAGTGAAGATCTGTTTGGCGAGATCGAGGAAGATCGCTCTGCGCTGCCTCTGGCGGCGGCGGGCGATGTGCAGCCTGTCATTGACGGCGAAAGCGAAATTCCGCTGACTGAAGCGCGCACGCTTGTGTTGAGCGACTTTGTACCGCCCAAAGCCGATTTGACCGAAAAGCTGGTGCGGGTTGCCTATCGTCTTGGGATCAGTGGCGCAACGCTGACCGCGCCCTTCCGCAAGCCCGCGCGCCCGCGCTTGCTGGCAACGGTCAAACCGGCGCTGGCAGGCGACCGGGTGGCAGGGATGGCGCTGCGAGCGGGCCACTTCATGATCAACGGCATGAAGGCGCCGATTTCCGAAGTTGAATATCAAAGTTCGTCGCGCGCAACGCCGCCGTTCGAGCGGATGATCCATGGTTTTGCTTGGCTACGCGATCTCAGCGCAGCTGGCCAGCGCGAACAATGCGTCGAAACGGCTGAGCGGATTGCAGGGCTTTGGCTTAAAGCCAATCCAAAGCCGGGCAAATGTGCGGCTTGGTACGTCGACTATGTTTCAATGCGACTGATGGCGTGGCTCGTCCATGCGCCGCTTTTGCTGTCAGGCAAGGATGAAGCCTTGCGTCCGCAAATGCTGGCTACGATTGATGAAACGGCGCGCTGGCTCGATCGTGAAGTGCGCCGTACGCCAGATCCGCTCGGTGCAGTCCTGGGTTGGGGTGCCTTGATCGCTGCGGGCTTGTTGCTTCCACAAGGTAAGCCGCGGCGGCTCTATGCCGAAGCCGGGCTGGTCGCGGCATTGGGCGATTTTGTCGGCGAAGATGGTGGCGCTTTGTCACGCAGCGCGATCGCACAGATGGATGTGATCGCCATGCTGGTGGATCTGGAGGCTTGCTATAGAGCGGTTGACCGCGATCTGCCGCAAGCGTTGTGCCTGATGCGCGAGCTGCTTGTGCCGCCCATTCTGGCGTTGCGACATGGCGATGGTGCCTTGGGCAATTGGCAAGGCATAGGGGCCATGCGGGCGGATCGGCTTGCTGCGCTGATCGATGCTAGTACCGTGCGCACACGCCCGCTGAAGGATGTGAAGCACTGGGGCTTCCATCGTCTGACCGGTGGGAAGACCATTATCCAGATGGATGCAGCCCCGCCGCCCCGCTCGAAGCATTCGCGTTCGGGCTGTGCATCGACGCTGGCCTTCGAAATGTCCGACGGACTCAGTCGCCTGATCGTCAATTGCGGCGGCGCGGCGCTGGCCGGTGGGCTTGTTCCGGCGCGGATCGAGCAGGGGCTGCGAGCCACCGCGGCACATTCCACGCTGATACTTGACGATGTAAACTCGACCTCGGTGCTGCTTGGCGGAAAGCTGGGCAAGGGGGTCGAGAAGGTCGAGATTGAGCGTAGTGAGATTGCACGCGGAACGGCCAGTGCGCAGCGCATCGAAGCGAGCCACGATGGTTATGCCGCACGGTTCGGCCTGATCCACCGCCGTATCCTGTTGCTGCGCAGCGATGGTTGCGAGTTGCGCGGCGAGGATGTGCTGGCGCCATCCACCCGCAAGGGGCAGCGCGGCAAGATCAAATTCGCAATCCGGTTCCACCTGGGTCGGGGAGTAGAGGCGCGCCTCTCCGAAGACAGGCTAGGCGCCAGTCTGTTGTTGCCCGACGGCGGCTTGTGGCAATTCCGTCTTGGGGGGAATGATGCGGGTGCGGACTTGGCGCTCGAAGAAAGCATGTGGGTCGATGGCGACGGGCATCCGCATGGCGTTGACCAATTGGTGGTGCAGGGAATGATATCGCGCGGCGGGGGGCAATTCTCCTGGCTGCTAAAGAAAATGGGGTGATTTCCTAAGTGACGGATGTGACAATCAAGCGGGCACTGCTGTCAGTGTCCGACAAAACCGGATTGGCTGAACTGGGCCAGGCCTTGGCTGCGCGCGGTGTGGAGCTGGTTTCGACTGGGGGAACGGCAAAGGCGCTGCGCGATGCGGGGCTTGAAGTTCGCGACATCTCTGAACTCACCGGCTTTCCTGAAATGATGGATGGGCGGGTCAAGACGCTGCACCCCAAGGTGCACGGCGGCTTGCTGGCAGTGCGCGACAATCCGGAGCATGCCGACGCAATGGAAGAGCATGCAATTGATGCGATCGATCTTGTCGTGGTCAATCTCTACCCCTTCGAAGCGACTGTCCTGCGCGGCGCCGAACGTGACGAGATCATCGAGAATATCGACATTGGCGGTCCGTCAATGGTTCGTAGCTCGGCGAAAAATCATGCCTTTGTGACGATCGTGACAGACTCAGCGGACTATGAAGAATTGCTGGGCGAACTGGATGAAAGTAACGGGGCAACCTCGCTTGCATTTCGAAAGAGGTGTGCCGCCAAGGCCTTTGCCGCCACCGCTGCCTATGACAGCATGATTAGCCAATGGTTCGCCTTTGCTGACCAGCAGCAGCAGTTCCCCGATTTCCTGGCGGTCAATGGCAAGGCGCCGACCGTCCTGCGCTACGGCGAAAACCCGCATCAGCAGGCGGCACTTTATACCCCTTCGGGTCCGCATGGCTCAGGCATTGCGCAGGCCGAACAGCTGCAGGGCAAGGAGCTGTCCTACAACAACTACAATGATGCCGATGCGGCGCTGGAATTATGCGCTGAATTCGGTGGCCAGGATCCTGCAGTTGTCATCGTCAAGCACGCCAATCCTTGCGGTGTGGCGCAGGCGGGCAGCCTGGTCGATGCATGGGAAGCGGCGCTGCAATGCGATAGCGTTTCGGCGTTTGGCGGGATCGTTGCAGTCAACCAGGAGCTGGACGGTGCCACAGCCGAGCAGATCGCGAAGATATTTACCGAAGTTGTGATCGCGCCCAGCGTTAGCGATGAAGCGCGCGAAATCTTCGCGACGAAGAAGAACCTGCGTTTGCTCACGGTTGGCGATTTGCCTGATCCGCGCCGTGGCGGTCTGATGGTCAAGCTGATCACTGGCGGCTTGCTGGTGCAGAGCCGAGACGGTGGCGCGATCTCAGAAAATGATCTGAAAGTTGTCACCAAGCGCGAGCCGACAAGCCAAGAGCTGAAGGATTGCATGTTCGCATGGACCGTCGCCCGGCATGTGAAATCGAACGCGATTGTTTATGCCAAGGATGGCGCGACAGCCGGGATTGGCGCTGGCCAGATGAACCGCCGTGATAGCTCGCGCATTGCTGCGATGAAGGCGGCAGAAGCAGCAGAAACCTATGGCTGGGATACGCCGCGAACCACAGGCAGCGCCGTTGCCTCTGATGCATTCTTCCCGTTCGCGGATGGATTGCTGGCCGCAGCTGAAGCTGGGGCGACTGCGGTGATCCAGCCGGGCGGTTCAATCCGCGATGATGAGGTGATTTCAGCCGCGGATGAGGCAGGCCTCGCGATGGTATTCACCGGAATGCGGCATTTCCGGCATTAAATCCGCCACCACCGCCTGTGCCTCAAAATCTCGTGCGCACAGTTGTGGCCCGGTGCGCCGGTCACTCCGCCGCCAGGATGCGCGCCTGAGCCGCATAGCCAGAGCCCCTTGATTGGCATCTTGTGGCTTCCTGCACCCAGCACAGGCCGGGCGGCCCATAACTGGTCCAGGCTCATACGGCCGTGGAAGATATCCCCGCGCCACAGGCCGAATTTTGCTTCGAGAGCACGGGGTGTGTGCACTTGGCGGTGCAGTACCAGTTCCCGGAAGCCCGGTGCATGATGCTCGATTACATCGAATACAGCATTGACCGCTTCGTCTTCGCGATCCTCGGGAAGATCAGGGTCAACATGCTGGCAAAACAGGCTGGCGACATGCTGCCCTTTCGGGGCGAGGCTATCATCCACCATGCTCGGGATCAGCATCTCTACGATTGGCTGGGCGCTGAATCCGTTCGCGCGCGCGCTGTGATAGGCTTGGTCCATATAATCGAGCGATGGTGCCATAATGATCCCGCTGCGCAAATGCGCATCACTTTCCGGCGCATGGCGGAATTTCGGCAGATCCGATAGCGCGACATTCATGCGCAAGCTGCCAGAGCCGCCGCGATAGCCATCCATGGCGCGGGCAAAATCATCCGGGATAGCCTCGCGCGGGACGAGGCGATCGAACAGTGGCTTTGGCCCCAGATTGGAGATGACCCGCTTTGCGCGCAGGACCTCTCCGTCCGCCAGTTCCACGCCTACTGCCACCTCGTCATCAACTATGACGCGCGTGATGCGGGCATTGGTACGGATCTCGACGTCTTGCTCGCTGCACGCCTCGGCCATCATTTGCGTGATTGCACCCATCCCGCCAATGACATGACCCCATGCGCCCTTGTTGCCGTTCACTTCTCCAAAGACATGGTGTAGCAACACATAGGCGCTGCCCGGTTCATCGGGCGACGCATAGTGGCCGACGCAGGCGTCGAAACCGAACGCAGCCTTGACTGGATCGCTTTCGAACCAGTCGTCGAGCACTTCGCGCGCGGAACGCGTGAAGATTTGCAGCACCTGCCGCTGCCGCTCGGTTGAAAGCTTGCACAAGCCGCGACCCTGCATTGCGACATCAACAAGCGAGCGCAATCCGCCTTTGGGATCCGGCGGAACTTTCAACGCCAATCCGCGCAACACCTCGGCGGCATCTTCCAGCATGTCGAAATACTCAGGCAAGCGTTCTGCATCGGTTTTGGAAAACCGTGCCGACTGTGCCTGGCTCGCTTCGAGCCCACCGCCCATCATTATGAAGTCACTTTCGAGTGGCAGGTAGTTCGACACCGGCCGCTCAATCACGCGATAGCCGCGCGCGACCAGCCCCATGTCTGCGATTACTTTGGGTTGCAGCAGGCTCACGGTGTAGCTTGCGGTCGAATTACGAAAGCTGGGGGCAAACTCTTCGGTCACCGCGGCGCCTCCCACCACGTGCCGCGCTTCGCATACAGTCACATTCATACCTGCGCGCGCCAGATAGAAGGCGCAAGTTAGCCCGTTATGACCACCGCCTATGATGATTGCATCCAGCATTGAACTCCGTCCGTAACTTTTTTATGCCGCTGTGCGGATAGATAATCGATGACAGCATCGTTCACCGTCTGGAAACCAAACAAGGTTAATGAGGCCATGAACACAAACATTGAGCCTAACAACGAGAACACTGCGCATGGGCATTCTGAAGTCGGACATCTCCCGCAATTTTGGCATTGGCTTCATTGTCGGCGCGTTCATGGTGGGTGCGATGTCGGTTCAGACATGGGATACGCAAATTGCCAGCCCGGCAATGGCCACGACAGCGGACGCCGAAGCCTCTATCACTCGATAATGCAAGCGCGCAACGCTTTGCTGGCGGCGGTAGGTGCTTTTGCGCTTAGCGGTTGCGGTGTTGCGGCGAGTGCAGCCGAAAGGTTTGTAGAAGCACCGGTGGCTGCTTTGCAGGCCGAAGAGCCTGAAGGCTTGCAAGTTGCGATATTTGCTGGCGGCTGCTTCTGGGGCGTTGAAGGCGTCTTCAGTCACGTTAGAGGCGTGAAATCATCCGTTTCCGGCTTTCACGGCGGAAGCGAAAGTACTGCAACCTATGGCCAGATAGTGACCGGTCTGACCGACCACGCCGAGGCGGTGCGCGTGGTCTATGACCCTAAGGTCGTGCGCTATGACGAGTTGTTGCAGATCCTGTTTTCTGTTGTGACGGACCCTACCTTGCTCAACCGTCAAGGCCCGGACGTTGGTTCGCATTACCGTAGCGCGATTGTGCCGATGAACAATGAGCAAGCTCGCGTTGCTCGCGCCTATCTTGCCCAGCTTGATGATTCAGGGGTTTGGGGCGCGCCGGTGGTGACCAGGATCGAACGCTACAAGAAGTTCTACGAGGCCGAGCAATACCATCAGGACTTCATAGCGAAAAACCCGCGTCACGGGTACATTGTCCGCTGGGACGCGCCAAAGGTCCGTGCGCTGGCAGACATGTATCCCGAGCACTACACCAGCACATTTCTGCGCGATGGAAGCTGATCTGGCGTAACGGCGCTGAGCGCACTATATGTGCGCGCATGGCTAGCCATTCACACGCACACAAAGAACACTCAGGCACAGGTCTGATAGAGGCCGCACGCGACTCTCTGATCGCATCCGGCGAACAATGGACCGGAATGCGCGAAGCTGTTTTTGCCGAGCTCGCAAAGCATGAACGGCCGGTTTCCGCCTATGATATCGCGGACAACCTGTCGCGCGCGCGCGGCAAGCGTGTCGCACCGAATAGCATCTACCGAATCCTAGATCTGTTCGTGGCGAACAACCTTGCATTGCGAGTTGAAAGCGCCAACGCGTTTCTCGCTAACACCCACCCTGGCTGCCAGCATGATTGCATCTTCATGGTTTGCGATGAGTGTGGCGAGGCGACTCACATCGATGACGATCAGACATCCCGCCGTATTCGCGATCTTGCCGCTGGATGCGGCTTCAGCGCGCGCCGGCCGGTGATCGAGCTTCGCGGCCTTTGCAAAGCCTGCAAAGGCTGAATCAATGCAGAATAGAGGCAATCCGTGCATTTTCAGCGATAAAGCGTTCATCGACAGTTCTGATTTTCGAGTGTAAGTGTTTGGCTTATGAGTCACGCACCGCAAACACCGTTGCTGGATAGGGTTCAATCTCCGGCTGATCTGCGCAAGCTCGACAAGTCGGAGCTGCGCCAGTTTTCCGACG
This sequence comes from Altererythrobacter rubellus, assembly GCF_030284385.1. Lineage (NCBI taxonomy): Bacteria > Pseudomonadati > Pseudomonadota > Alphaproteobacteria > Sphingomonadales > Erythrobacteraceae > Altererythrobacter > Altererythrobacter rubellus. Next base: position 284,210 of record NZ_CP127221.1, on the reverse strand, counting down.
AGCTTCGCGCCGAAATGATTGATGCTGTCAGCACGTCTGGCGGGCACCTCGGATCGGGCTTGGGTGTGGTAGAGCTTACCACCGCGATCCACTATGTCTTCAACACGCCCGAAGACAGGCTGGTGTGGGACGTTGGCCACCAATGCTATCCGCACAAGATCATCACCGGCCGTCGTGACCGGATCCGCACCCTGCGGCAGGGCGGCGGGCTTTCCGGCTTCACCAAGCGTGCTGAAAGTGAATATGACCCGTTCGGCGCCGCGCACAGCTCGACTTCTATCTCGGCGGCATTGGGCTTTGCTATGGCGAACAAGCTTAATGACAAGACCGGGCGCGGCATCGCAGTGATTGGTGACGGCTCAATGAGCGCGGGCATGGCTTATGAAGCGATGAACAATGCCGAGCAGGCGGGCAATCGCCTGGTTGTGATCCTGAATGACAATGACATGTCGATCGCACCGCCCGTGGGCGGTCTGTCCGCTTACCTTGCGCGGATGGTGTCTTCCTCCGAATATCTCGGCTTACGTTCGCTTGCATCCAAAGTGACACGCAAGTTTTCTCGCCGTGTGCACAAAGCACTCGACAAGGCTGAGGAATTCACCCGTGGCATGGTAACTGGCGGGACGCTGTTCGAAGAGCTGGGCTTCTATTACGTCGGACCGATTGATGGCCATAATCTGGATCACCTGATCCCTGTGCTCGAGAATGTTCGCGATAGCGACCAAGGGCCAGTGTTGATCCATGTCGTGACGCAAAAGGGCAAGGGTTATGCGCCGGCTGAAAACAGCGCTGACAAGTATCATGGGGTGCCCAAGTTCGATGTGGTAACGGGTGAGAAAGCCAAGTCTGCTGCCGGTCCGCCAGCCTATCAGAACGTCTTCGGTGATACACTCGCCAAGCTGGCTGAGACTGACAAGCGCATTTGCGCGATCACTGCCGCAATGCCTTCCGGTACGGGCGTTGACCGTTTTGCTGAGGCGCATCCCGAACGCGCCTTTGATGTTGGCATCGCGGAACAGCATGGCGTGACCTTTGCAGCCGGGCTTGCCGCGCAAGGCATGCGACCGTTCGCGGCGATTTATTCAACATTCCTGCAGCGCGCCTATGATCAGGTGGTCCACGATGTGGCGATCCAGAACCTGCCGGTCCGTTTCGCGATTGACCGCGCAGGGCTTGTGGGGGCGGATGGCTGTACTCATGCAGGATCATTCGACATCACTTATCTTGCGACGCTGCCGAACTTCGTCGTGATGGCGGCTGCTGACGAGGCCGAACTGGTCCATATGACCTATACCGCGGCGGAATATGATGAAGGCCCGATTGCCTTCCGCTATCCGCGTGGCAACGGCGTGGGGGTTGAGTTGCCCGAGGTCCCGCAGAAGCTGGAAATTGGCAAAGGCCGGATCGTTCGCGAAGGTAGTAAGGTCGCGATCTTGTCCCTGGGCGCACGCCTCGCTGAGGCAAAGAAAGCGGCGGAAACTTTGGAGGCTAAAGGTCTCTCGACCACTGTCGCGGACCTACGCTTTGCAAAACCGCTCGACAAGGACATGATCGAGAAACTGATGCGCGCTCATGAAGTGGTCGTGACAATTGAGGAAGGCGCGATTGGTGGGCTCGGCGCGCATGTGTTGACCTTTGCCAGCGATGAAGGCCTGACAGATAATGGTCTGAAAGTGCGCACCATGCGCTTGCCCGATGTTTTTCAGGACCACGACGATCCGCACAAGCAGTATGATGAAGCTGGCCTCAATGCGCCTGACATTGTCGCGACTGTGCTGCGCGCTTTTCGGCACAATTCAGCAGGCGTTGAAGAAGCGCGGGTGTAAGCGCGAAGACAGCAGGTGCGCATAGCTGTTCAATTTCTGGAGGCGCTTGATGCTGATAATTGACAATACCGATCACATCGCGACGCTCACCATTGATCGCGCAGAGACAATGAACCCTTTGGGGGCGCCGGGTGATGGAGACATCTTTGCCAAGGCTTGCGATGACATCAACCGCGATATGAACGTACGCTGCGTCATCCTGACGGGCGCGGGCCGGGCGTTTAGCGCTGGCGGCAATATCAAGGCGATGAAGTCACGCAGTGGCACCTTCGGCGGTAGCGCGCCGGCTATTTCTGACGGGTACCGTGACAATATCCACCGCATGCTGCGCGCACTCTATGGCTTGCGCGTGCCGGTGATCTCTGCCGTCAACGGCCCTGCGATTGGCTTGGGTTGTGACGTCGCGTGCCTCGGCGATATCCGTATCGCGTCGGAGAAAGCGAAGTTCGGTGTGACTTTCCTGAAGCTCGGGATCATTCCGGGCGACGGTGGCACTTGGATCCTGCCGCGCATCATCGGCGAAGCGCGTGCGGCCGAGTTGTTCTACACCGGAGACGTGATCGACGCGGTAACCGCGCGGGAATGGGGCTTGGTCAGCCGCGTAGTGACTCACGAGGCTCTGCTCGATGAAGCAAATGCGCTTGCCGACAAAATCGCCGCCATGCCGCCACATGCCTTGCGCCATGCCAAGAACCTGATGCGGCAAGGTCGCGATGTGTCATACGACACCGCGCTGGAATTGGCAGCGAATACGCAGGCTATGGTCCATTTGACGCAAGATCACATAGAAGGTGTTAATGCCTTGATCGAAAAGCGGGCGCCGAATTTCAAAGGCGAATAGCGCTAGCGGTAGTCGGCAGGCAGCGGCTGGACCACTTCCTCGCTGACATAAATGATCGCAGGACGTTCGGGCTCCGGTTCGACCGCCATCGCCTCGCCAGTCGATGCATCCTCAAGCGTGTCCTGCGGTATCAGAGATTGCGCATGTTCCGGGCCGCGCATGATCGCTTCGATGCTGCAATTGCGAGGTGGGGGCTGATTCTTAAGTGTGGCAATATCCGCCTCCCGGTTGCACAGATAGCTTTCGCGCAGCGCATAGTAAGGGTCATCACTATCTTTGATCTGGCCGATCCGCTCGTCAAACTCGATCCGGAATTCCAGCGAATTCACTGTATACGCGGGGATTGCGTAATAGGGTGTATTGAGCGGCTTGCCGACCGCGAACGGCAGGATTGACTGGTCGATCCCGCTGCCAAGCAGATCGCGCAGCGTTGTTGAGCCCACCAGCGGCAGCACCAGAAACGGCCCCGGGCCAACCCCGTAATAACCCAGAGTGTTGGCAAAACCATTGCGACGGTAGGGCAGGTTGATTGGTTCCTTCTTGGCAACGTCGAACAGCCCAGCCACGCCCACGGTCGTGTTGATCGCGAAGCGTCCGACCGTTTCCAGCGCCTTGTCTGGTTTCAGTTGCAGCAAGTAGTTGAGCGCGTTCACCGGCTCCATCAGATTGCGCAGAAAATTTCTCAGGCCCTTGCGGATCGGGCTCGGCAAATCCTCTCCATAAACATCCGCAATCGGTTCGACGAAAGCCCTGTCGATATCGCGTGTCAGCTTATAAGCCTGAATATTGACGTTCTCGAGCGGGTCCTTCAACGGATCGGCACCCTCTCCGGTCACGACAATAACGTTGCGATTGTCCGTCGGTGGTGCTTCCTCGGCCTGTTCCAACACCTGCGTCTCTTGCGGTGCCGAGCTTTGTACCAAAACAACTGCTTGCGGCTGCATCATTACGGCAATTGGGGAGCTTGAAACGAGGAAGACAGAAGATGCCAGCGATATCGCCATGCTTTACCTTTCTTACCCCGCGGCCGTGTTGTGGCACAAAGTGAAGCTTCAAGACAAACAAAAGCTTACCGGCAATGGACCAATTGCGACTTTGTGTCGACGATCCGATCTAGAACCAGCGCCAGATGCCTGCAGGTATCCCGCCTAAGGGCATATGTGCCCAACTGAGCGCAAGCCAGGCCGCCAGCCCGATCGCCCAATAGATCAGACCTACGGAAAAGATATTGCCCCAGCACGGCCAATAGCTTGTTCGGCTGGACCATTCGGCCCAGACATCACCCATCAGCGCTGCTTTCTTGCGGTCCTGTAGTTTAGCGCCGACCAGCGCGAGAATGCCAATTGCGAATGCAATGATGACGCTTCGGAGGTTCGCCCAAAGGATAATGTGCGAGAGCGCCCAGAGGGCAAAGCCCCACATCATTGGATGGCGGGTAACGCGGAACATGCCCTTCGGCTTAGCGCGCGCCTGTTCGGCGGCCTTGGGAGTCGGCATGGCTGGGTTTCCAGCGAATGAGCCCGCCCAAAAGACCAATGCAATTAGGGCGAGGGCCGATGCGACAATCCATCCGATTTCGCCCGATCCGGGAAGGTCGTCCGACGGCGCGGCTTTGTAGGCTAGGTAGACCCAGAACAAGGTGGCGACGCTTACTAGCGAATAGACTGCGCTGAAGCCGCCTTCCTTGAGCACCCCGACAAGCGGTCCGCGCAACGGATGCGACATCGCGAAATGCGTGCCAACAAATGCGATATTCGCCGCGACCAATTGAACCAGTGCGTCACTCATGCCCTATCTCCCCACCGTCTGTGACGGAATTGGCCACAACAAGACAGAATTGGCAAGCGGGCGCGGGGAAAAACTACCAGTCGTAGGCCTTGGGTAAATCGCTTTCATCCAGATTGCGATAGCGTTCGCGCAAGCGGGTCTGATGGCTTTCAAGCGGAGCTTCGACGCCATCGATGAATACGCGAATGGCTGCGCTGGAAACTTCCAGCGGATCACCATCCCACACCACGACATCGCCCACAGCACCCGGCTTCAGCACACCCATCTGGCCGCCCATGCCCATCGCTTCCGCAGGAGCTGAGCTGATCGAAGCGAACGCCTCGCCCCAGGTCAACCCGCTTGCTCCTGGCATGCGCGATAGCGCGACCAAATTGCCGGCATACTGCGTGTACATGTGGGTGAAGCGTGCAGAAGACGCATTGAACGCCACCGCAACGCCAGCGGCATGCATGCGGCCGATGTTGCTTTGGGTGGAAGCCAATTGTTCGAAGCGTTCTGGCAAATCCTGCAAGCTTTCAGCAATCACTGGAATGCCCGCTGCTGCGATCTCGGATGCCACGGTCCAACCCTCGGTTGCTCTGACAAGCACAAGGTCAAGTCGCGGAAATTCTTTCGAAAGCGCGATCACAGCGCGAATGTCCGAAGCCCGATCAGCAGCGACAAGCAGAGGTTGGCGACCCGAAATAACCGAACCCAGAGCCTCTGCATCGGCGCGGGTCAGCAGATTGTCTTCACCGCTCCATCGCCCTGCCGCGAAATCGCGGGCTTCCCGCAAAGCGTTGCGCAATTCGACATGGCTAGCGGTGCGGCTGCCTCCGGCACGGCGTGCACCGTCCTCGCCCAGAGCCACCATCTGGAATGCACGCGGCTTCATCACAACATCGCTGTCGCCAGACGTATCGATCACCGCGCCCTGCCCGGCAAAGATCGAATTGGATGGATCAGGGGCAACAAACGCACGGGTAATACCATTGGTGCGAGCGACCAGAATGTGCTGAGAGGTCGGGTTGATCGCAGGGGTTACATCGAGCGCAGCGTTGAAACGCGAACTGCCGGCGCTCACATCATTGCTCGACTGCACGCCGCTGACGTCAACCAGGCCAAGGTCAGTCACGGCTGCGACCAGGCCAGGTGTCACCCAAGCCTCATTCACATCGATGATCTGACCGGTTGCGTAAGATTGTCCGGCTGCAGGCCCGGCATAGGTGACGCGGCCGCGTTCGACCACGACGACACCGTCTTCGAAGGGTTCGCTGCCATCGCCTATTACCAGCGTGGCATTGACGATGATGAAATCCTGCGCTGCGGCTGGAGCAGCAAAGACCAGCGCGGCAACCGCGCCAAGAAGTGATGCTCGGATCGTCATTTCACATCTCCTTCGCCGGGTTGACCAAGCTCGAAATCGCTAACCGGCCGACGCTTGCGGTCGTTTGCATCGAACAGCAAGGCGCCATCGATCCAGACCTTTTCTGGCCGTGCATAGACGCTCAGCGGGTCACCATTCCATAGCACGACATCAGCCATCTTGCCCGGTTCCAGGCTGCCGGTCATTTCCTCAATGCCCATCGCGGTGGCGGCATTCAGAGTGATCCAGCGGATCACTTCACCATCGGGAATTTCAATCCCAATGCGCGCGCCAGCCGCCTGCGCCTTGGCGGCTTCCTGATTCAAACGCTGGATATCCTGATCGCTGTCAGAATGGATCACCACGCAAGCGCCCGCTTGATACAGCAATGCGCCGTTTTCAGGGATCGCGTCATAACTTTCCATCTTGAAGCCGTACCAATCGGCCCAGATTGCACTACACACACCGTTCTCGCGCAGCAGATCGCCGATCTTGTAGCTTTCGACCGCGTGGTGAAAAGCGGAAACGCGGTATCCCATTTCCTTCGCCATGCTCATCACCAGTGCCATTTCATCGGCGCGGTAGCAGTGATTGTGAACCAGGATTTCCCCATCAAGCACGCCGGCCATGGTTTCCTTGCCCAGATCACGCTTGCGATCATCCTTGTCCGCCCAGGCAATCACATCAAGCCAGGTCTGGCGATTGACCGCGAAATTGCCCATGCGGGTGGAAGGCTGGCGGTTGCGACCGCCATAGACCCGCTTGGGGTTCTCTCCACAAGCCATCTTCATGCCGTAAGGCGCGCCGGGAAACTTCATGCCCTGAACGGTGCGCGAATACACATTCTTCAATGTGACACTGCGCCCGCCGACCAGATTGGCTGATCCCGGCAGGATTTGCAGCGATGTAACACCACCATTGGCAAGTGCGCGACTGAAACCCGGGTCCTGTGGCCAGACCGAATGCTCGGCCCAGACATCAGGCGTAGTAGGCGAAGTTGCTTCGTTGCCGTCCGAATGCGCGGGGACCGACGGAGATGGGTAGTCCCCCAAATGGCTGTGAATATCGATGATGCCCGGCGTCACATATTTGCCTGAGCCATCAATCACGGTGTAGCCGGTCGTGTCGAGTCCGCTTCCGACCGCTTCAACTTTGCCATCGCGGAACAATACGGTGGTGTCAGCGAATTCGCGGCCTGTGCCGTCAAAAACTTTCGCACCAACCAAGGCGGTGGGTATTCCCGGGTAGGGTTGATAGGTGCTGGGGTAAGGGTCTTTGTTGAATGCGGGAGAAGTCTCAACCGCTGTGCTGCTGCTATCACCATTATCGGCCAAAGCCTCCCGGCTGCCAGTGGTTGCGCAGGCGGCCAGCGCCATGGCGCTTCCCATTCCCACGATTACGCGCATTACGCTAGCCATGCGTATCCCCTTATTTTCGGGGTCCCAGCGTGTGCCGAGGCCCTGATTTGCTAAATTTGTTTAGTTCGAAGCCGGATAGACGCCACCAACCTGTGGTTTGCCCAGATCGGCACCGCCGAGCAGTTAGTCGTCATCCTTCAGGGTGTCGAGATGCATCAGTTTCTTGATCAGCGGGCTGATCACAATAACCGCGACACCAACGCCAACTGTGATCCCGCCGATCTGGCTATAGACCGCAAGCACGGTTTCCTTGGCCGCACCTTCCCCGGATGCAGCTTCCGAGCCGGTCGCGGCCGAGATGAGCCCGGCAACAAAGTTACCGGTGGCCGAGGCAAAGAACCAAGTACCCATGATGAGCGACGCCATATGCGCAGGCGCAAGCCGGTTCATGGCCGACAGGCCAACCGGGCTAAGGCAGAGCTCACCCGTGGTGTGCAGCAGATAGATGAGGAAGATAAAGATGACCGGTGTCATATTCTCCATCCCTACCGCGCTCGCACCGAACACCAGCACAAGGAAACCAGCACCCAACTGGATCAGCGCGAGGCCGAATTTGGCCGGTGTTGAAGGTTCAACCCCTTTCTTTGCGAGCCAAGTCCATAGCCCTGCAAAAAGCGGTGCGAGCATGATGATGTAGATCGGATTGATCGATTGGAAGATCGATGCTGAAACACCCTGCCTGTCGACATAGCGATCGGTGAACAGGTTCAGCGATGAACCAGCCTGTTCGAACAACGCCCAGAACAAGACCGAACCGATAATCAGGAACATTGCTGCAAAGATGCGGTCGCGGTCTTGACCGCCGATCTTGATGGCTTCCCACACGACAAAGGCCACAAGCGCCAAGCCAAATACGCCCAGGATGGATCCTACGACTGCCTGATTTTGCACCAGCCACCATGTTACAGCGACAGCCGCAAAGCCGACGATGTAAAGTAACCACTCGAACTTGATGCCCATGATTGGCGCTTCGAGTTTCTCTGGAACTGTGCTTTCGCCTTTGCCTAGCAGCAGCGGCTTAAACACGATGAAGACGATAAGGCCAAGCAGCATACCAATGCCGGCGGCGCCGAAGCCGTAGGCCCAGCCATAGGTCTGACCGAGATAACCGGCGATAATCGTGCCGACAGCCGCGCCTACGTTAATGCCCATATAGAAGATGGTGTAAGCACCATCGCGGCGGATGTCCGTACGCGGATAGAGCTGCCCCACAATCACGGATATGTTGGCCTTCAGGAAGCCGGAGCCGACAATAATGAAGGCTAATGCCGCCCAGAAGACATCAATCATCGGGTTGGCTTCGTGTCCGACTGCTTCCTGGCCTTCGAATGCCATTAGGAAGTGACCGATGGTCAACAGGACAGCGCCGAACAACACCGCCTTGCGCTGACCGAGATACTTATCGGCCAGATAGCCGCCCAGGACCGGTGCGATATACACAAGCGCGGTATAAGCGCCGTAGATAACCGAGGCCTTCTCGTCATTATAAAGCCAGTGTTGGGTAAGATAGAAAATGAGCAGTGCGCGCATGCCGTAGTAGGAGAAGCGCTCCCACATCTCGGCGAAGAACAGAACAAACAGCCCTTTGGGGTGTCCCGCAAATTCGTCATTCTTCGAAGTTACGATGGTTGCACCGCCTATCAGCAGCAGAACCAGAAACGTTGCAGCGATGGCAACGATGATTTCTTCAAGTGTCACGAACGACCCCCCCGTGTATTCCATTATCTGATCCGCGATGCCTACGGACGAAAAGCAGCGCACACTAACGCGTTAATCAGGCAAGTGAAGCATTTGTTTCAAACGATACTGCTTTTATTGCTCCGCGGGCCGGGAACTTGACGCGCATGACTGTGTTATGGCAGCGACGCACTATTCGCGAGGGAAAACATGAGCCAAAACCGACCAGTCTATCTAAAGCTGCGTGACCAGATCGCAGCAGCCGTCATCGAAGGCCGCTATGCCGAAGGTGATATGCTCCCGTCTGTACGTGCATTGGCGGCAGAAGAAGGCGCGAACCCGCTGACAGTGGCTAAGGCCTATCAGCAATTCCAGAATGATGGTCTGGTGGAGGTACAGCGCGGCGTGGGCATGTATGTGGTTGAAGGCGCTGCCGATCAATTGCGGAGCCGGGAACGACAAAATTTCTTGCAAGATGAATGGCCAGAAATTCGTCAGCGTATGAATCGACTAGGTATTGACCTGTCGGAACTCGTTGAAGAAGCGTGATTTTTTAAAAACTGGGCTAGCGTGGTGCAAGTGGTGGCAAAACACAGTATGCTAGCTTGCGAATTCCGCGTTTTTCTGTAACTTCTATGTCACGGGAAATGGATTGCCTCCCGGGTCGACGTGGTCACTTTGATGGGCGTGGTCCCCTTGGCCTTCGATTGCGCCAAAAAAAGCGGTCGGGAGAAAAAAATGATCAGATCCGAATTGCTGCAAGCACTTCATCAAGACAACCCTGAATTGCGTTCGGTCGAAATCGAACAAGTGGTCGATATTTTCTTCGATGAAATATCGGAGCAGCTGGCTGAAGGCGGCCGGGTTGAACTGCGCGGCTTTGGCGCTTTTTCAACGCGGGAGCGCGAAGCGCGAACCGGGCGCAATCCGCGTACCGGTGAAGCAGTGGACGTTCCAGCCAAGCGCGTACCCTATTTCAAGCCAGGCAAGAAAATGCGCCGTCGCCTAAACGACGAATAGGCCCTAACAAAACCCGCCTTTACAAATTCGGTTCAAATCCATTGCCGCGCGTTGGCGCGCTCGCTATGCGCTGCTCGCATTGTTCGCGTTGGCGAGCAGGAATGCGGGTGTGGCGGAATGGTAGACGCCGGGGACTTAAAATCCCCTGACCTTTGGTCGTGCTGGTTCGAGTCCAGTCACCCGCACCACCTACTCTCAAAATCGCCAGACATTGAGCGGGTTCGCGCGCTGGCGCCTGCGTAGCCAGCATTTCCGCGCGCTTTTGCGAGTGCATCGTTTTGAGTGAGGTCGGGAGACTGGCGGACCAGGTCGTTCATGCGGGATTTCTGGCCACAGTCTCAGGAGGCCGTTTTATAGACCTCACTTACCGTGAGTGCCAGACGCCCAAGACCGCCTTCTGATCCGACCAGTCCAACGGCAGATCGGCTCTGAGCAGCGACCTGCTCGAGCTGCGCAACTTCAGCCCGCTGCGGAGGCGACGATCCGCCGCAATGGCTTGAGCGGGTTAGTCTGGGTGGTCCAGACGAGTTTAGTGTTTGGCGCGTAATCCGCGATTAGAACGAGGCCAGCTCAGGCCGGCTTAAAGTCCATCGCGACACCATTGATGCAATGTCGCTTGCCGGTCGGTCGGGGCCCGTCATCGAAGATATGCCCAAGGTGACCGCCGCAATCGGCGCAATGCACTTCGGTACGCGGAATGCCAATTTTGTAATCAACCGATGTACCGACAGCGCTTGCTTCGGCACGCCAGAATGCGGGCCAGCCGGTGCCGCTTTCATACTTTGTTTCGGAAGAATAGATCAGATTGCCGCATCCGGCACAGTGATATGTCCCTTCGCGCTTCTCGTCATTGAGCGGTGAGGTAAAGCTGCGCTCCGTGCCTGCTTCGCGCAGGATGTAGAATTCCTGACTAGATAGCTTCCGCCGCCACTCAGCTTCGCTGAGTTTGATTGGAAAATCTTTCGCCTGGGCGGGCGATGACCCGCAACCCGTCAGAATCGGCATGGTCACACTGGCACCCAAGCCTGCGAGAACTTTGCGGCGGTTTGTCATAAATCCGGCCATAAATTCTGTCCCATCTTTTGCTTCTACACCCATGTATACCGGAGAAACGGCCGATTGGTTTCAGCTCATGGCCGAAGAATTGTCAAAACTCGGTGATTTCGACTTCGAGCTTGCGGAAGCCATGCACGAAATTCGCGCGGACTCGCTCGATATCACCCGCAACACGCAAGCGCATCCGGCGCTTGTGCAGTTCCTCCAACAACACACGCAATTGCAGTTCTGCCAACCTCGCGCCGACGCAACGATGGATGCCATAGCCGAAGGAGATATGGCGCCGCGCATTCTCCCGCTCGATGTCGAGCTTGTCAGAATTCTCAAAAACTTCCTCGTCGCGATTGGCAGAAAGATACCAAAGCACGACCTTGTCGCCTTTCTTGATCTGCTGTCCGAACACTTCTGTGTCTTCGGTGCAGGTGCGGCGCATGTGTGCGAGTGGGGTCTGCATCCGCAGGATTTCCTGCACTGCGTTGGGGATCAATTCCGGCTTCTGCTCGAAAAGTTTACGCTGGTCAGGATTCTTGTCGAGCTGATAAATGATTCCGCTCATTGAATTGCGGGTCGTGTCATTGCCGCCAACGATCAGCAACACCAGATTGCCCATGAATTCCTCCGGGCTCATCTGGTTCATCGCTTCGGAATGGATCATCATTGAGATCAGATCGTTGCCGGGTTCCTTATCATGCGTGCGCTCGATCCATAGCGACTGAAAATAGGCGCCCATCTCTTGAAGGATGCCCCAGCGCAGTTCGTCAAGCTCACGAACCGTGGCCAGTTCCGTATCACCAGACCAATCGGACCAGTAGGTCAACAGTCGGCGATCTTCCCAAGGGAAACCAAACAGAATTGCAAGCATGCCTGTCGTGAGTTCAATCGAGACCTTGTCGACCCAATCGAACACCTCGCCGCGCGGGAGGGTGTCAAGCAACTCCCCAGTGCGCTGACGGATTTCGCCCTCCATCTCGGCCATACCGCTGGGAGTGAACTTGGGCGCTACTGTGCGGCGTTGGCCGGTGTGCTGAGGCCTGTCCATCGCTATAAACATCGGCAGCTCGCGGCGTTCTTCGATGCCACGCGCGGCCATTTCTTCATCACTCAACCGTTCGAGGATCGTGATCCCGCCATGCTCCCAGCTTGAAGAGAATGTTTCCGGCAGTGCTTCGATGTGCTGGATCGCCTTGTGGCCGACCACCGCCCAATAGGGGCCGAACCGGCTTTCAGGAATGTAATGCAGCGGGCCTGCATCACGCATTTCCTTGAAAATCGGCTGCCACCTATTCTCGACGTAGATATCGCTGCGGCTCACATCCCATTTGTGGGTATGCTCCAGCGCGTCTTCCGGATGCTCGGCAAGGTGCTTTTTCAGCGCCTCATAGGCTGTTGGCGAACTGCGCACCTCTGGGCGCTTCGGGGCGATCGTGGCCATAATTCTCTCCATCGCAAGCGACTCGTTTGGCCGCCTGTCATTGCATGTTTCATCCTGGCCTTATTGACAGCAATGTCAATAGTCAGTTGCGAATTGCGACCTATCGTGCATCTTTAAATGATCAGCCGGCCTTTGCGAAACGGGCTTTGAACCGTTGGTTCAAGCTGATCTTATTCGCACCACCAAAGCCCGTCATCATACCGTCTGTCATACCCGAATACGCGGCGCAAGCCTTCATCGGGATCAATAATGCCAAGCAGCATGCGCAAAGTGGTAGTCTAGTCCGCACCATTGGGCCCTAGAATGCCGTAGATCGCTCCTTGCGGTGCGGAGATATAGACCCCGTCCACCGCCAGTGTGCCGTCAAATCGCTTGACGAGACCTCGAGCTTCTATGGCCAGCGGTACGCCGCTGACTTCTGCTATCGCTGCATTGCCCGCAGGGGCGTGATCGCTTACCGACATTTCCATGGAAGCCCTGTTAACTGTCAGGGCCAAACGGGAGCAACCCCAAGCGTGGTTAACACCGCTGCAAATTTAAGGCTGAAAGCGCGCATCGCGGAGCAAGCGAAGAGTTTGGGCTTTGCTGCGTTCGGTGTAACGACTGCTCAAGATGACCCGATCCGGGCGGACCGGCTGGAGCAATGGCTGGGGGAAGGCCATCACGGCTCGATGGAATGGATGGAAGCACGCAGCGATGTGCGGCGCGGCCCGCAATCGCTCTGGCCAGAGGCGAAGAGCGTGATCGCGCTAGGCATGAGCTACGTACCTGCTGATGATCCGTTAGCGTTAGAGGCGCATCCCGAGAAAGCGCGGATTTCTGTATATGCGCGGGGCAAGGATTATCACGACACGGTCAAGAAGCGGCTTAAAGCGCTGGCGCGCTGGATGGTGGAGCAAGAGCCGGAAAGCGAGCTTAAGGTCTTTGTCGACACCGCGCCGGTGATGGAAAAGCCGTTAGGCGAAGCTGCGGGGATTGGCTGGCAGGGCAAGCACACCAATCTGGTGAGCCGTGACCATGGCAATTGGCTGTTCCTCGGCGCGATCTACACGACTTTGGAGCTGGAGCCCGACGCGCCGCATGAAAATCGCTGCGGCTCTTGCAATGCGTGTCAGACTGCTTGTCCGACCGATGCGTTTCCTGCGCCTTACACACTCGATGCGCGTCGCTGCATTTCCTATCTCACAATCGAGCACAAAGGGCCGATTGCAGAGGAGTTTCGCGAAGCTTTGGGCAATCGCATCTATGGCTGCGACGATTGCCTGGCAGTGTGCCCATGGAACAAGTTTGCTGAAACCGCCGCTACGCACCGGGATTTTCTGCCGCGCGCGGAGCTGGTTGCCCCCCGTCTCGCCGAATTGCTCGCGCTTGATGACGCGGGATTTTGCCGGTTGTTTGCAGGATCACCGATCAAACGTATCGGGCGGGACCGGTTTGTCAGAAACTGCCTTTATGCTGCGGGGAATAGCGGTGATGCGTCATTGATGGCCCGCATTGGTTCGCTGCGAAACGATCCCGATCCAGCGGTGGCAGAGGCTGCCGATTGGGCTACAGAGAAGCTTACAACAGCTCTTTGAGCGGGGTTTCAGGATCAGCCAGCAGCTCCAGGTCGACATCATCGATGTCACTCTCGATCAGCTTGCGTCCCTGGACGTAGTCCTTGGTGTTATTGACGCAATCAATTGCGATCGGTTTGCCCTCTTTCAGATAGACCACGCTGAATTTGCGGCTTTCCGGATCACCGCGCACCAATGTCTGATCGTAGTCGATTGACAGGCCAGCGGTCTGGAGCTTCAAGTCATACTGGTTGGACCAGAACCATGGCAGCGCGTGATAGGGCTGTTTATCGCCCATTATTGCGCGGGCAGCCGTGTTCGCCATATCATTGGCATTCTGCACGGATTCGAGCCGGATGATGGCCTGATCAGCGAAGGGATTCGCATGCGCGGCGCAATCACCGATTGCGTAGATGTCATCCAATGTGGTGCGGCAAAACTCGTCAACATCAACCCCGTTTGACACAGCCGCCCCGGCTGTGATCAGCGGGCCGACCGCCGGTACAATGCCGATGCCCACAATCACCGCGTCGCACGGGATCACTTCGCCATCTGCCAATCTGACACCCGTCACATGCCCGTCTTCACCTTCAATGGCTTCGACTGCGGTTTCCAGTCGTACATCCACGCCGTGCGCACGGTGTTCGGCTTCGATAAAGCGTGACAATTCCTCGCCAGCCACTCGCGCAAGCACGCGCGGCAAAGCTTCCAGCAGCGTCACTTCGCAATCGAGCTTGCGCAGCACAGCGGCGGCTTCCAACCCAATGTAGCCCCCACCGATGACGACAAAGCGTTTCGCGCCGTTTTGTAGCTGCGCCATTATCGCGTCGACATCGCGCCGGTCGCGCACGGCATGCACAGCTTTCAGCCTCGCACCTGGACAGGACAACCTGCGCGGATCGCCTCCGCCTGCCCAGATCAGCTTGCGATAGGCGATACGTGTGCCGTCACCCAGAACGACCTGGTGGTCCATCCAGTCGACCTCACTGACCATCGCGCCAAGCTTGATGTCGATATTCTTGTCAGACCAGAATTTTTCCGGACGGATCATGATCCGTTCAAACGGTTTGTCGCCTGCGAGATACTCTTTCGATAGCGGCGGGCGTTCATAGGGTGGGTACGCATCGCGCCCCAGCATCAGGATCGAATCTTCGTGCCCCTGCTGGCGCAAGGCGATTGCCGCCTGTGCCCCACCGTGACCCGTCCCCACAATGACAATGTCTGCACTATCCATGGGGTGCAGGGCTTGCCGCAAATTGCCGCTAGGTCAAGACCCGCAATTCGGTGTGCCGCCTACCGTTCGAGCAGATTACGCGCCTGAATGGCGATTTGGGCGAGCACGGCCGGGGCAACCGGCGTGTGCAATTGCGCCCGCCCGATCATCGAACGAAATTGCGAGACTGAAGCTTCGCGTGAGCTGAGCCAATGCTCCACCGCCGCTACCGGGCCTGCCTTGCGATTGGCGCGGCGACGCAGGAAATCGAGCCGCATATGCTGGAAATCGCGCGCCAGCCCATTGACCAGCAAGCGTTCCCACGGGTCGGATGGAGCCATGTCCTCTGCGGTTTGCTGCGCCCAGTCCAAGCCCAGCTTGGAACCAAGCTGATTAAATGCTTCGGTCAGGACTTCCGGTGAAATCCCGCTGTCGCGGGCCAGCCCTGCAAGCCCGATTGAGCCATCAACTTCAAACAGATGCACGACTTTACCGGCGGCGGCCTTCGGCGCACCTAGTTCGACAAATTGCTGGCAAAGTTCGGCCGAGCGTTCGCGCGCCGTTTCCGTAAGCAGATCGCCCGAATGCTTTTCAAGCTGACCGATTACTCTCGTCAGGGACTTGATAACCTCACTCGGAGCGAAACCGGTGCCGCCGTGGCGCAAGAGGTCTGCCATGTGCGAACTCATTGCTGCCGCAGTACGCTCTAGCAGCTTGAGGCGCGCGGTCTCCGGCATATCGCCGCTCTCGATCGCCTGCCAAACCTGGTCCATCTCCAGCAATTCTTCGATGACAACGAAGCTTGCGGCGATTTGGGCCAGGTTCACGCCTTCCTCCTCGGCCAGTTCGAACGGATGGATCAAGCCGAGGCGATTGATCATGCGGTTGGCAAGTTTGGTCGCGATGAGTTCATTGCGTAATTGGTGGGTCAGGATCTGCTTGTGGAAATCCTTTTGTAGAGCCACCGGGAAGGCTTCTATTAACATTGGTTCCAGCGCCTTGTCGCTGATCCAGTCGGCTGCCTCAATCGCGTCTTGCAGAACCAGCTTGGCCGAAGACAGCAGCACCGCCAGCTCTGGCCGGGTCAGGCCTTTGCCCTCGCTGGCGCGGCGCGAATAGGTCTCTTGGTCGGCCAATCTTTCGGTCTTGCGATCCAGTGCGTCCATTTCTTCAAGCTTTTCGATCAGCCGCACATGCGAAGCCGTGGCTTTGACTCCGCCCATCTCTGCAATCGATAGTGCCAGCGCCTGCAAGCGGTTGTCTTCGAGAACAATCCCAGACACTTCGTCGGTCATTCGCTCGAGCAGATTTTTGCGTTTCTTCGGAGTCAATCTGCCGCTCTGCTGAGCGGCCGCAAGCGCGATCTTGATATTCACTTCATTGTCGGAGCAATCGACCCCGGCCGAATTGTCGATGAAGTCTGTGTTGATGCGCCCGCCGTTCAAAGCAAATGCGATACGGCCAGCTTGTGTCGTGCCAAGGTTTGCGCCTTCTCCGATCACTTTGGCGCGCACCTCGGCCGCATTCACACGCAGCGCATCATTGGCCGGATCACCGACCTGCACGTTATTCTCAGATTCGGCCTTGATGTAAGTCCCTATACCGCCGAACCAGATTAGATCAGCCGGGCTCTTCAAGATCGCACTTATCAATGCCTCTGGATCGAGTTCGTTTTCTTCAATGCCCAGTACTTCGCGCGCCTGCTTCGACAGCTTGATGGTTTTGGCGCTTCGCGGGAAAACGCCGCCACCCTTGGAAATCAGGTCCGCACTATAGTCTTCCCAGCTAGAGCTTGGCAGATCGTAGATCCGCTTGCGCTCTTTCCAGCTCGCACCTGAGTCTGGGTCAGGATCGATGAAGATATGGCGGTGATCGAATGCCGCAACCAGCTTGATTGCTTTCGACAGCAGCATGCCATTACCGAACACATCGCCGGACATATCGCCGCATCCGACCACGCGAACCGGATCCTTCTGAACATCCACGCCCATTTCAAGGAAGTGACGCTGAACGGAAACCCATGCGCCCTTGGCGGTAATGCCCATCGCCTTGTGATCATAGCCATTCGATCCGCCGCTGGCGAATGCATCGCCGAGCCAGAAATCGCGCGCTTCCGCTATGCCGTTTGCAATGTCGGAGAAGCGCGCGGTGCCCTTGTCAGCTGCGACTACGAAATACGGGTCTTCGCCGTCGAGAATGCGCACGCTTTCGGGATGGACGACTTTGTTATTCTTGAGGTTGTCCGAGATCGACAGGAGCGTGCGGATGAATACCTCATAGCTCGCCTGCCCCTCGGCTGCCCAGCCTTCGTGATCCTTTTGCGGAGACGGCAGTTGCTTGGGATAGAATCCGCCCTTCGCGCCAGAAGGTACGATTACCGCATTCTTCACCTTCTGTGCTTTCATCAGGCCAAGGATCTCAGTGCGGAAGTCATCGCGCCGATCGGACCAGCGCAGACCGCCGCGTGCAATCGGGCCAGCGCGCAAGTGAATGCCTTCGACCCGACGCGAATATACGAAAATCTCGCGCCATGGCAACGGCTTGGGCAAATTCGGGATCAGAGAAGAATCGATCTTGAACGCAAGCGCTTCTTCGCTTGCGGGCGCAAACGCATTGGTGCGCAGGATTGCTTCGACCAAGGCGTGATACAGGCGCAGCAAGCGGTCATCGTTGATCGCTGCGACTTTAGAGAGACCTTTGCGGATCGCATCACGCGCCTGCCTCGCTGAATAGTCCCTTTGATTTCCGAAGTTGGGATCATGTTGTGCGCGGAACAGAGTAATCAGTTCGCGGGTCACTTGTGCGGCGCGATCCAGAGCATCGACCACCGTATAGATCGTAAAGCTCATACCCGACTGTCGCAGATAACGGTAAAATGCGCGCAGCCAGTCGACTTCATTGGCGAACAGTCCGGTCCTGATAACCAGCCGGTTGAACGGATCGTCTTCATTCTGCCCACTCAGAACCGTTGCGATCGCATCCTCGATGATATCGGCGCGATCGAGCAAAAACCCGGTTTCGCCACCATCTTTCAGCGCCAGCGTGAAATCGTGGATCGTGCCAAGCTCTCCGTCTTCCAGCGGAGTCGGCATTTCGGTCAGTACGCGAAAGCCGAAGTTCTCCAGTGCAGGCACGGCATCGGACAGCGGCAAGGCGCCCACTTCCTGATAGACTTTCAGCCTCAACCTGTCGCTTTCGTCGCCTGGCAATCGGCAGAGCCGCGCATCACGCGCGCGCGCATCATTGGCGCCGAGCTTGCGCAGCCGTTGAATATCGATTGATGCTTCAAGAGCCCCGTAGTGGTTGCGGTAACCCACCGGGAATGCGGGGGCATAGCGGCTCGCAATAGCTGCGGCACGCGATGGGTCTTCGCTCTCAGCCAGATTGCGCTCAACTGCTTCGCCCCAGCCGCGCAGCATGTCCTCCAAACGCGATTCGAGCGCAGCCTGATCCATTGGCTGTTTCGCACTGCGGATATCCAGCACGAAGCGCAGCATGGCGAGGTTGCCGCCTTCGACCTCTAGGCTCCAGTCAAGCATTTCGGTGCCGTCGATCTCGGTCAGCATGGCCTGAATTTGTTCGCGTACCTTCGTCGAGTGCAGGTCGCGCGGAAACCATACGAAGGCGAATACGTGGCGTTCAAGCGGAGCCTGCACCAATGCGAGGCGTGGTCGCGGTCGGTCCACCAAGCTCATCATGGTAGTGACAACCCGTTCTGAATCCGCAAGTTTGAAGCCGACCAGCAGATCGTGGGGCAGGGCGGTGAAGGCGTGGATCAGGGCCTTGTCCGCATGACCGCCCGGGTGGAAGCCCAGTCGCTTGGACATTTCGCTCATTGCCTGGCGCAGGCGTGGCACTTTTTGCGGCGGGCTGGCTAGCGCAGCGCTGGTCCATACGCCTGCATGGATGGATATTGCGGTCAGTTTACCTTTCTCGCGCACGGGCACCATGAACAGATCAAGTGGCACGCGGCGATGCACGTTGGCGACGCGGTTGGCCTTTACGATCAGGATGTCGCATGACCGGCCAGCATGGCCTTCGTTCTCGAACCATTTGAAGGCGCGCTCATATGAACCCTCTGCAAGCAGCTGGCGCGCACTTTTGCGACAAATGCCAAGTATGTTGGAGTGGCTTCCATCGCGTTTGCGCGTGATATGCCCCAACTGTGTCAGCATGCCCGAGTTGAACCACTCAAGCAGCGCGACATTTTCATTGTCGCCCAAGCGCTTCGCATCTTCTGCCATGGCCGCTTGAAGCTTTGGCCAATCTTCCACCGCGGCACGGACATCGCCCAGCGTGGTGCGCAATCTGCGTTCCAGCTCGCGGCGTTGCCGCGCATCGACGCGCTCTGTCTCGATGTAGATCATCGATTCGCGCGTCGAGTTGTCATCTTCCTTTCCGCGCGGCAATCCAGTTAGAATACCAGATTTGTTGCGCTTCACCGGAATAATCGGGTGGACCAGCCGATCAATAGACAAGCCTTGGTCGGAGATCGTGGCTGCGATCGAATCGACCAGGAACGGCATGTCATCATTGATGATTGCTATACGCAAGAAGCGGCGCTCGCCCGAGATGGACACCATTCCGAGCGCGCTGTGCTTCTCTTCACGCTCACGCGCCGTGTCGAACACGAATTGAGCGGCCTTCTTCAGCGAGGAGGGCTTGAACGGCGTATCGCCGGGAAGGATCGAATCGCGCATGCGGCGCGCGATTTCTTTTACCATGTCGTCAGCTGCAGATTCACTGCCCGAGCCGTAACTCGTCTTGGCCGCCATAGTCCTGCTTTCCCTGCACGCGCTATTTTCTATTGTTCGCGTTTATCAATGATGCGCCGTTAGGCTTGTCACTGCGCCCCCGCAAGCGAAGAAACGTTCACATTTCAAAGCCGCAAGTGCAGACACGGCTTTACATTAGAATTTTGCGCCACGCACAGTTTTTCCGCTACGGAATTATGCGCGAGGCTTATCCGTTCACGGCCTGCATGGTGAGATCAAGCGACCGCACGCGAGCCTCGGGATCATATGTCGCACCGCATACGATGATTTCATCGGCTTGCGTCCGGTCGACAAAGGCCGAGATACTATCTTTGATTTGGGCCGGAGTCCCTACGGCGGCTGCCTGGCTCAGATGCGCCAGCATCGCCTGTGCAGGCGCGGGCAGAGTGCTGCTGTAATCCGCAATTGGTGGCGGCAACTTGCCTGGGTTGCCACTGCGCAGACGGACGAAACTTTGTTGCTGGCTGGAGGCGAGCAGCTGTGCTTCGTCTTCGGTGTCGGCCGCAAACACATTCATCGCGACCATGACATGCGGCTGGGCGAACTGCTCGGATGGCTGAAAGTCGCGGCGATAAAGCGCCAACGCTGCATCCAGATGGTCTGGCGCGAAATGCGCCGCAAAGGCATAGGGCATGCCCAATTGCGCGGCGAGCTGCGCCCCGAACAGGCTTGATCCGAGCATCCAGAATTCGATCTGGGCTCCGCGTCCGGGCGTTGCATGGATCGGCAACTCGACATCGCCCGTGATCAGCGCCCGCAACTCCATCACGTCTTGCGGAAACATTTCGGCTGCCTGATGCAGGTTTTTGCGCAGTGCGCGTTGCAATTCTGGTCCGGCACCGGGCGCGCGCCCTAGCCCCAAATCAATGCGTCCGGGAAACAGCGCGTCCAGCGTGCCGAATTGCTCAGCGATCTGAAATGGCGTGTGATTTGGCAGCATGATTCCGCCCGAACCGATACGGATATGACTGGTGGCATTGCCGATATGCGCCAGCACCACTGATGTGGCCCCGCCAGCAATCCCTTCCATCGCGTGATGTTCAGCGACCCAGAAACGGTCATAGCCATATTGTTCGGCAGACCTGGCCAGCTCGGTCGCATCGTTCAGCGCTTCGCTTACGTTTCCGCCTTCGCGCACCGGCACAAGGTCCAGAACAGAAAGTCTAGTCATTGTTCGGTCGGCCCCAGTTGATCGAGATAGCTCTGCGCGCTTGTTGCGAACTCGGTTCCCGGCGACAAATCAATGACCGATTGCCAACTGCTTCGCGCGGCCTCTTCGCGGCCATCCAGAATTGCAATAACTCCAGCCTCCAGCCCGATCGCAGGCGCTGTCGGATCGAGCCGCGCTGCCTCTTCGACTTGCTCTTGTGCATCGGCGAGCTTCCCCATTCGCCGAAGCAGTGTGGCTGAAAGCAGACGCGTCTCGGCATCATCTGGTTGAAACATGCGCGCTTCAGCCAAGGCTGCTTCGGCTGCGTCCAATTGTTCGAGCCCTACCAGCACACGGGCGCTGTCGAGCGCGATCAAGCCCGGCATCCCGCCAGCCTGCGCCGCCAGGGCATCCGCCCGGGCCGCATCGAGCAGCGCCAATGCGCCGGGCAGATCACCGGTCACAAGCGCGGCATTTCCAGCCATAGCACCAAAACGCGCGCGCAAGCGGGTTTCCTCCGCAGGTGTTTCTTGCCGCGCGGCGGTAAAGGCTGCACGGGCTTCTTCCCAACGGCCCAGTTCGGTGGAAGCCAGACCAAGACAGTGGTTAGCTAATACGCGGTCTTCCCCATTGGTTGTATCGCGGCGGATCTGCGCCTGTACGTGCGCACGCGTGGGCTCATCTTCCAGTTGATCGAGACACTGGGCCAGCCAGCTCATGGGTTGCGGCGCGTCGATGATCGAAAGTTCGCGCGGAGGGCGGTCCTGTATGTCGGCCGAGTAGTCAGGCACACCGCCTCGGGTTGGATCGAGCCCGGCCTGAAGCATCAAAGGTAGCAAAGTGGCAGTCAAAAACATTTGGCGTCCCTAATCCAGAAGGCTCCACACCTGGCGGTGCAGCAAGGCAATATCCTGCTCTCGCGACAGGCGGTGATCGCCGTCTTTGACCAAGGCAATCTGTATATCGTCCGAACGAAGTCTTTCAGCCAGCTGCATACTTACTTGCCACGGCACGTCTGCATCGCATTGGCCATGAAGCAGGCGCACGGGCGCGGCGATGTCGATCGGTCCGGTCAAGCGGATATGCGTCATTGCATCCTGCCAGAACTTCGCATGGGTTGGCGTTGGTTCCGGGCCGTAAAGATTGTCTTCATAGATCGTCACGCCAGACGCGAGCTGCGACTTCTGGTCGTCTGAATAGCCCCAATCGGCAAAGTCCGGTGCAGCGGCAATGCCGACCACTCCGGCCAGTCGATTCCCCAGCGCTTCTGCCACCAGCAACATCAGCCAACCGCCCATCGACGAGCCAATGATGACAACTTGACCGTCAATGCAGGCATCGATCAATGCGAGAACATCATCGCGCCATATGCTGAGCGATCCGTCAGCGAATTCCCCCGATGATTGCCCGCAGCCCGAATAATCGAGCAGCAGGCAGGCGCGCCGCTCTTCTTGTGCGGCGGCAAAGATCGAGGTCGCCTTGCCGCCATCCATGTCGGACATATAGCCGGGCAGAAAGACCAGCGCCGGCCCTTTGCCTTCAGCGTAACGATAGGCGATCCGCTGTCCGTCCGCCATTTCATGAAATTGCACATCGCTCATGGCGCTGCTTCATGCCCGCGCAAGTATCACCAGTGCAAGTGTCTGCCCACATCAATCATCTTGTCATTTTGCTGAGACAAGCGCAGCTTAGGCCATGACCATGTTCAAGAACGACCCACTCGCTGACACCGCGCCCGCGCCCGCTGGGCCCGTCGCACTGTCCCGCCGCAACCTGTTCAAGCTTGGCGGACTTGCCGCCGCCAGTGTTAGCACGCCTGCGATTGCGCGTGGCTTTGGCACTGGGTTCACCCATGGTGTGGCAAGCGGAGAACCGGGCCAGACCCGTGTCATGCTGTGGAGCCGATTTGTGGCTAAACAAGACACCACACTTGAATGGGAAGTCAGCCAGAGTCTGGATTTCGCGCAGATTGTATCTGCCGGCAGCGTGATCGCTACTCCATCGCGAGACTGGTGTGTGAAGACATGGGCCAATGGCCTGACGCCGGGCCAATGGTACTATTATCGCTTTACCGCACCAGATGGATCGCAATCTGAAGTGGGCCGCACGCGCAGTTTGCCTGAGGGCGCCGTGCCGCGCTTTCGCATGGCGGTATTCAGCTGCTCCAACTACGGTTTCGGCTATTTCAACGCCTATGCCCATGCCGCCGAAGCCAATGATGTCGACATCGCGCTTCATCTGGGTGACTATATTTACGAATATAATGCCGGATCCTATCCGTCAGAGCGCGAAGCGGTTGTCGAGCGCGTGTTGTTCCCAAGCGAAGAGATCGTTGCTCTGGCATACTATCGCCTGCGTTATGCGACCTATCGCAGCGATCCCGATTTGCGCCGTATCCACCAGCTGCTGCCAATGATTGCGGTATGGGACGATCACGAGTCGGCGAATGACAGCTGGAAAAATGGGGCGCAGAACCATCAGCCTGAAACAGAAGGCAGCTGGGATGTGCGCAAGGCCGCCGCCAAGCGCGCCTATCGTGAATGGTTGCCGGTCTCGGATGATCCCTATGCTGAATATCAGGTGGGCGATCTGGCGACTTTGCTAAGACTCGATACGCGGCTGGAAGGGCGCGAGGAACAATTCAATATCGGCGATGTTATCCAGGGCAAACGCACACCTGAGGAGATCGGCGCGGCGCTGACAGCGTTCCGCGAAGGGGCTTATCGTGAGGAGTCACGCGAACTTCTTGGCGCGGCGCAGCAGGCCTGGCTGGCAGATCGATTGAAGTCGTCCCGCACGGGCGGCACGCAATGGCAAGTGCTGGTACAGCAGGTGTTGATGGGTGAGCTCTTCACCGCGCCGCGATTGGCCGAAGCGGTTCCGCCCAATGCGCCCGAATTCATCCGCCGGCGCGTGCAAGCCAGCACTTTGGCCGGGAATGCGGGCCTGCCCGCCAATATGGATGCGTGGGATGGCTATCCCGCGGCGCGGGCACGGGTGTTTGAAGCCTCGCTTGCAGCAGATGCAAATCTGATCTCGCTTGCCGGTGATACACATAATGCGTGGGGCTTTGATCTGGCGCATTCAGGCCAGAAAGTCGGGGTGGAATTTGCCACGCCCGGCGTTACGTCCCCGGGGCTCGAAAGTTATCTGGGAGCGATCCCGCCACAGGATCTGTCCCGCGCAATCGTCAACCACAATCCTGCGCTTAAATACGCTGATACATCGCGGCGCGGCTATATGGTGGTCGAGTTGACGCCGGAAAGCGCAAGCGCAGAATTTCGTTTCATGGCGGGCATTCGCCAGCGTTCCACGCGTATCGCGGGAACCAAGCGGATTGTCGCTTCCGCCGGCTCCCGCGAACTCACGATCTAGCTTCGTCTGCCTTGTGGGTAGGAGCTAGTCGCGGTTGAAGATTTCCTCGATCGCGAGATCGAAGACATCGGCGATCTTGAAGGCGAGTGGCAATGACGGATCATAGCGCCCCTTTTCGATCGCATTGACTGACTGGCGGCTGACTTCCAGCCGGTCGGCCAGATCCTGCTGGCTCCAGTCACGTTCTGCTCGGAGGACCTTGAGGCGATTGTTCACCGGATCTCTCCGTAGGTGCCGTATTTGATCTTGTTGAAGATCGCGCCAACACCCAGTCCAAGGCACCAGATCGTGGGCCACCAGAATGCGGCCACGGGTTCAACGATACTGTAGGTTTCCAGGAAACCCCAGATCGCCGCGAGCGTGAAGGAAATACCCGTCGCGATCAGACCCTGCCGCACATAAAGCATGCGGAAGAACTCGTCTTTCTCCTCCATGATGAGCCCGCCAAAGACCCAGACAACGCCGGCAAAGGAGAGGCCCGGAAGGAACGCGAGGAGCGCTGCCACCGGTCCGGTCAGGCCGCGCCCGTCAATAAAGTGTTCCGCCAGCATTAGCGTGATCAGATAGAACGCCATGGTCAGCGCCATACGCAGCAGATAACGATGCGTGGCAAGGCTGTTATCTTTCGAAAGCGACAGACCTTTGACAAAGGCAAACACCATCAGGCTGACCGGGATTGTGGCGAGCACATATGCTGTCGTCGTGTTGATCGCGTCAGACTTCCACACAAACATCAGCGCGAGCGCGCCAATTAAAGACGATGCGGCAGCGCCAAGACACAGTTTGGTAGTAGAGGAAGGCGAATCTGAAGTCATTGCGCGCACCGATTGCCGCTTCCCTTCGCGCCGTGAGAGATCCACAGCGCGGCAAAGCCTGAAATGGCGGTGACGATGCTGAACGATATGTTCGAGCTAACGCCCATGCTTTTTGTGACTGCCGCAACGATGAGGATCAGAGCAGCGCCTGCCAGCCCTTTGTAGATATTTTTCATCAGTCAAGCTTCCTTTCTTTTATGGAAAGGTTGGTTTACATCGATTCGGAAATTTGGCAAGCTCACTTTCCAAAATGGAGCGGATGCTTTCCGAAGCTGCGTGGTGCAAGCGATGGTAGTGACATCGCAACCACCCGTGCCTATATGCCTTGTCATGGCCAAGCTGATGACTACCACCACCACAACTACCACCTCGGATATCCGGGGGCGGTTGGTCGCGGTTTAGTCGCGAGGCCCGCCACCCGAATTCGGGTGGCTTGGGTGTCAGCCTCCCGAAAATTTGCTTAATCACGTGACACCGCCCTTTCGGTGTGCCTTTGCTTGTGGCAGTGGCGCTTGCAAACACCGCCTAGACGAGACGGACGAATTTGATGACCGAACTTCTGAAGATCAGCCTGCCCGATGGATCAGTGCGCGAAGTCGAGCCGGGCTCGACCCCGGCAGACCTTGCCGCGGCGATTGGCCCCGGCCTTGCCAAAGCTGCATTGGCGGCCCGCGTTGACGGCGAGGTGCGTGATCTCAATCGCCCGTTTGACGGTGATGCAGAGCTCGCGCTAATTACATCAAAAGATGAAGCTGATGCTCTTGAGCTGGCGCGGCATGATTACGCGCACGTGCTCGCCGAAGCGGTGCAGGCATTGTGGCCGGGCACGCAGATTACCTTTGGCCCTGCGACGGACGACGGGTTCTATTACGATGTAATGGCGCCTGCCTCTCGCGAGCCGTTCAGCAGCGAAGACCTCCCTGCGATTGAAGAAAGAATGCGCGATATCATCAAGGCGGACAAGCCGCTGGTGCGCGAAGTCTGGTCGCGTGCAGATTTGATCGCCAAATGGGTATCCGAAGGCGAGACATTCAAGGCGGAGTGGGCAAAGGAACTGCCCGAAAATGAAGAGCTGACTGTCTATTGGTCAGGCGAACCGGGCAGCGACGGGGCCTGGCTGGACATGTGCCGCGGCCCGCACTTGGCCAGCACTGGCAAGCTCGATCCCGATGCTTTCAAGCTGATGCGTGTTGCCGGCGCCTATTGGCGCGGCGATCAAAGCAATGCGCAGCTGACGCGCATCTATGGCACTGGCTGGCTCAACAAAAAGCAATTGAACGCGCACCTTCATCGGCTGGAAGAAGCCGCCTTGCGCGATCATCGCAAGCTGGGCCGCGAGATGGACTTGTTCCACTTGCAGGAAGAGGCCCACGGGAGCGTCTTCTGGCATCCCAATGGCTACAAGATCTGGCGCGAGCTTGAGGCCTATATGCGCCGCAAGATGGACGGAGCCGGCTATCAGGAGATCAAGACGCCGCAGGTTATGGACGCACGCCAGTGGGAGCAGTCGGGCCACTGGGGCAAGTATCGCGAGAACATGTTCGTCATCCCTGACGAGGTTCCGAACACTGAGGATGAAGGCGAAATCATCAGCGGCGATGCTGACTGGATGGCGCTGAAGCCGATGAACTGCCCCGCGCATGTGCTGGTCTTCAAGCAAGGTATCACGAGCTATAAAGAACTACCGATCCGCTTGGGTGAAATGGGTTGCTGTCACCGCAACGAACCCCATGGCGCGCTGCACGGCTTGATGCGCGTGCGCCAGTTCACGCAGGATGACGCGCATATCTTCTGCACGGAAAGCCAGATTGTCGATGAAGTCCGCGCCTTCTGCGAGCTAGCTGACGGTGTCTACAAGGATTTCGGCTTCACCTATCACATCAAGCTCGCGCTGCGGCCTGAACAACGTTTTGGTTCGGATGAGGATTGGGACAAGGCGGAGCAAGAGCTGCGCGATGCCGTGGTCGAAGCGGGCATGGCAACCGAAGAATATGGCTGGGAGGAATTGCCGGGCGAAGGCGCTTTCTACGCGCCCAAGCTCGAATGGCATCTGACCGATGCAATCGGTCGCACATGGCAGGTGGGCACGATCCAGTCTGACCGCGTTCTGCCAGAGCGCCTTGATGCAACCTATATCGGCGAGGATGGTGCCAAACATCGCCCGGTCATGCTGCACCGCGCGATTTTCGGGTCATATGAGCGCTTCATCGGCATTCTGATCGAACATTATGCCGGGCGCATACCAGTGTGGCTTGCACCGGTGCAAGCTGTGGTCGCGACGATCACGTCCGACGCTGACGATTATGGCAAGCAGGCCGTCGCCAAGCTTGAAGCCGCTGGCATTCGCGTGGGAAGCGATTTCCGCAATGAGAAGATCAACTACAAGGTGCGCGAACATTCGCTCGCGAAGGTTCCGCATCTGCTTGTCGTCGGCATGCGTGAAGCTGAGGAGGGCACAGTTGCCATCCGTACGCTGGGCGAGAAACATCAACGCGTGATGAGCCTTGATGAGGCGATTGTGATGTTGAAGGAAGAAGCAACCGCGCCAGATTTGCGTGGCTAAGCCTGAGGTTCAAAAAGGAAGCGCGCGGTCGGCTGCGATGAGTGCGACGGCGCAAGTCGTGACCAGCGTAACGCGGATCACTTCGAGCCGTGCCTCTGCGACTTTATCCGACAGACGGACCGCGCGCGTAAGAGAAATGACCTTGGACATAGGCGGAATTATCCGCCTCAATTCCTAACGACCCGTTAATGCGCGTTTAAAGGCTAGGCATTTGCTGGCTGGCGCAGTGAAACCCGCCCCCGCCTGCAAGGACTGCGTCACCCGGTAACCCCACTGTTTCGCGATCCGGGAACAGCGCGGCAATGGCCGCCACTCCTTCTTCGTCATGCGGAGAGCCAAAGGTCGGCACCACCACCAGATGCGTGGTGATCGCGAAGTTCACGTAGCTGGCCGGTTCGATCTGGCCGTCTCGCTCGATCAGGCTGGGCGATGGGATTTGATGCAGTGTCAGTCCTGCATCAAGAATCCGTGCCTTGGCATCGGCATAGATTGACTCGTTGGGGTCATCGCCGCCGGTCGCGCGTGGAAGCACCACCTCGCCCGGCGCTACAAAGCGTGCAAGATTATCAACATGACCATCGGTGTGATCATTGATCAGACCGTCGCCGAGCCACACAATTCGCGTGAAACCCAGATCGCGCGCAAGTCTTGCCTCAATATCTCCGCGTAAGAGATGCGGATTGCGGTTGGGGTTGAGCAGGCATTGTTCGGTGGTCAGCACAATGCCGGTGCCGTCACCATCAATTGCGCCGCCCTCCAGAATCCAGTCGCCGTCGATGACAGGAAGCCCGGCATCAAAAGCGAGTTCGGCGCCGATCTGCTGATCGCCGTCCATCAGATATTTGCCGCCCCATCCGTTGAAGCCGCAGCGCAGCGCAGACCCGTCACCGCGCACCAGCGGGCCGGTGTCACGCAGCCAGATATCGCCATAGGCACGACGCTCGAGCGTTACTTTACCTGAAACCAGCGTGCGTGCGCGCGCTTCATTCGCTTCATCCCGAACAAGCAGGCGAACTTCTTGCCCGCTTTCAGCAACGGCATTTGCGAAGGCTGCAATCTGAGCCTGTGCTGGATCGAGAAAGCCGGGCCACTCCTCAGCGAGATGCGGAAAACCGATCCACAGCCAATCCTGCGGTGCCCATTCAGGCGGCATCAGGATGTTGGCCATAGACCGGTTCTCTTATCCAGCATGCGTCGGAAGTCAGCAGCCAGTATCGCTGCTCGCGCAATCTTCGTCACGCGTAGCTTTGAACTCGTCACCTTCATTCCAGTTTGGCCAGCTTGTGCTTATCGCCATCATCCGGCCAAGGCGGTAAAACAGCTGCAGGTCAGCCATCACGCCTGACCAGTCCCACTCCTCGTTGAACTCGTCTTTGGGGCCGTGATAGCGATTGTCGCGATAATCCTGTTGCAACGCTGCGCCCGCTTCGCGTCCTCCCTCAACCAGGTCTTCGCCGCCATCGACATAGAGCATCGGCACACCGCGCTTGGCGAAGGCAAAGTGATCGCTGCGATAATAGTATCCCGCTTCCGGATTGGGGTTGGGCGTTGAAACGCGGCCATCAGCGACCAGCGCTGCTTCAAGGAACTGGTCGAGCTGCGATTTGCCCGGGCCAACAACGGTTACGTCCTTGGACGGGCCAGCAATCAGGAAAGCGTCCATATTGATGCCGCCAACCGTCTGCGCGAGCGGGAAGACAGGGTTTTCGGCATAGTAATGCGCACCCAGCAGACCCGATTCCTCAGCGGTCACGGCCAGGAAGACCAGGCTGCGATCGGGCGCACCGGCCTTGCCATGTGCTTCTGCCAAAGCCACCAAAGCAGCTGTGCCTGTGGCGTTGTCGACCGCTCCATTGCAGATATCATCGCCATCGGGCGCCGGTGTACAGCGACCCAGATGGTCCCAATGCGCGGTGTGGATGACATATTCGTCTGGGCGGGTTGCACCTGGAAGCACGCCAATCACATTCTTCGATGCAAAGGTGCGAATGTCATTGGCGAAGCTGGTCGATGCCAAGAATCCCAGTTCGACAGGTGTGAAATCCTCCGACTTCGCGGCTTCCGAAAGTGCGTCCAGATCCTGTCCGGCAGCGCTCAGGATTTCACGGGCGACTTCCTTCTGCACCCAGCCATTCATGGTTGTGAGCGGCGGCGCGTTCTCGCCCCGCTGGGCATAGGCCTGCGGGCCGGACCAGCTGCTCTCGACAACGTTCCAGCCATAGCTGGCAGGTTCCGTGTCATGAATGATCAAAGCACCTGCTGCGCCTTGCCTTGCGGCCTCTTCATATTTGTAAGTCCAGCGCCCGTAATAGGTCATGGCGCGGCCATTGAAGGTTCCTTCAAGGCCCGGCGTTTGCCAGTCTGGATCATTGACAAGGATAACCACGGTTTTGCCGGTTACATCGACACCATCATAGTCATTCCAGCCACGTTCCGGCGCGTTGATGCCATAGCCGACAAACACCAGCTCGCTGTTGGCAAGCTGGGTCTGCGCGTCTTCGCGGTAAGTTACACCCACCCATTCGCTGCCGAAATCGAACACCATGTCTGTTTCGCCATTAGTGATCGTAAGCGGCGCGAAATTCTTGCCGGTGATTTCAACCAGCGGCACATCCTGAACCCAAGAACCATTGTTGCCAGGCTCAAGCCCAGCTGCTTCAAAACGCTCGGTCAAAAGCGCAACAGTCAGTTCTTCGCCTTCAGTTCCCGGCATACGGCCGTCGAATTTGTCACTCGACAGCTCACGCGTGATGTCGACCATGGTCGCCTGGGAAATGTCGCCATCCGCAACTTCCAGGATATCGAGTTCGGGTTCGCTTTTGGTCATCATGTCGCATGCGGTGAGCGACAATGCACAAAGCATGGCGAGGCCAGCTGTAATGCGGGGCTTTATCATTGGTGACGTATCCTCTCTACTCTAAATCTATGGCGCACCCTTTGCATAAGCGAGCAGCGCGGGGCAAGCGCTTGCGGTGCTTGCACTGTCTCACGCGCGCGGGCAGGGAGAGCGGATGAATGGCGATTGGCAGCAGGCATTGGCTCGGGCAAAGGCGGAGGCGCCGTTTCTGGCGCGCGCATTGGACCGGCAGCCTGATCTTACTGCATTGCTGGAATCTGGCGATCATGAAGCTGCTTTGGAATGGGCGCGCAAAGCTGGCCAAGGTGCGTCATCAACGGGCGTTGCTTTGCGGCGCGAACGGCTGGCCTATTCAACCGCGCTGGCGATCGGAGACCTTGCCGGAGTTTTCAATGTCGACTTTGTGATGGTCGAACTGTCCGATCTGGCTGATCGGGCGCTAGATCTAGCTATCAATGACGCTATCCTTCGCCGGGTAGAGGGGGCTGACTTGCGCGGCATGATTGCGCTGGCGCTTGGGAAACATGGCGCACATGAGCTCAACTACAGCTCGGACATTGATCCAATCCTGCTTTATGATCCCGAGACGCTTCCCAGACGCGAGCGAGATGAACCGGGCGAGGCGGCACAGCGATATGCGCGCGAGATTGTGCGGACCTTGTCAGAGAATACGGCTGAAGGATATGTTTTCCGGGTCGATTTGCGATTGCGCCCGGCGAGCGAAGTCAGCCCGTTGGCCATTTCGACCAATGCCGCGCTATCTCACTATGAAAGCTCGGCACTTGCTTGGGAGAGAGCGGCCTTTATTCGGGCGCGTGCCTGCTCCGGCGATGTTGCAGCGGGCGAAGCCTTCCTGGATGCAATCAAGCCGTTTGTATGGCGTTCAAGCCTTGATTTTGGCGCAATCGACGAGATCCGCCGGCTGACTGAACGCATCCGATCAAACTACAAGGGCCCGAACGAAGTCGGCCCCGGGTTCAACTTGAAACACGGGCGCGGCGGAATTCGCGAGGTCGAGTTTTTCGCGCAAACGCATCAGTTGATCCATGGAGGGCGCGATCCATCTTTGCGGCTGCGCGGAACGCGCGCTGCGCTTGATGCACTTGCGGCAGCGGGCAGGATCGACACGGATCAAGCGACCGCACTGGGTGAAGCTTATGATCGGCTGCGCGTGGTCGAACACCGGCTGCAAATGGTCAATGACCAGCAGACACATGCGCTACCTGCTGGCGATGCATTGGAATCCGTTGCCCGGCTGGATGGGTTGCGTGATGCTGCGCAGCTGATCGAGAACTTGCGTGAGGTTACTGATCGCGTCGCTGTTGAGTATGATCGATTGCTTGACGTGGGCAGCGATGCCGAGCCGGTAACGCCCGCAACTACGAGCCTGTCTGACCGTTTGCATGCGCTTGGCATGGCCGAACCTGATCGGCTGGCTGAGCGCATCACGAACTGGCGCGATGGCCGCTATCAGGCGCTCAAATCCAGCGCAGCACTGAGTGCCTTCGATGCGATGTTGCCTGACCTGCTTGAAGCGCTTGCCAATGCAGATGATCCGGAACGCGCAATCCTGCGCTGGGAAAGCGTACTCTCCAACGCATCTTCTGCAGTCAATCTGTTTCGCTTGCTTGAAGCGCGCCCCGGGCTGTTCGAGCAATTGATGGCCGTGTTGACGCTGGCGCCGACATTGGCAGAGGATTTGGGGCGCCGCCCGGGGCTGCTGGATACGCTGATCGACGCAAGCGCGCTGGATCTTCCCGGAGATGTCGATGCGATTGCCGCACGGATGGAAGCGGGCGATGCCGCGCGCGATTACGAACGTCAGCTCGATCGAATCCGCATTGTTACCGGCGAACTTCGCTTTGCTTTGGGCTTGCAGCTTGTACAAGGCGTGCATGACCCGCTTGACATAGCGGCGGCGCTTTCGCGTACAGCAGAAGCGGGATTGCAGGTCGCGCACCGGGCGGCCTGTAAAGAGTTTGCACGCAAACATGGCACCATAGAGGGCAGCGAGTTGATGGTTCTGGGCTTGGGCCGCTTGGGCGGTGGCGCGCTGACCCATGCCTCCGATCTCGACATAATCTATCTGTTCACCGGCGATACCAGCGCAGAGTCTGATGGCGAGCGCCCGCTTGGCGGAACGCAATACTATAACCGGCTGGCACAGCGGGTTAGCGCTGCACTTTCTGTGCCCACCGCGCAGGGCGCGCTATATGAAATCGACACACGCTTGCGGCCACAAGGGGCGCAGGGCCCCTTGGCGGTGACGCTGGATGCCTTCGCTAAATACCAGTATGAGGCTGCATGGACGTGGGAGCACATGGCGCTCACGAGAGCCCGGGTACTCGTCGGATCGGACAGCGCTCGAACCCGGCTCGACACAATCATCGCAGATGTGCTCACTCAAACGCGTGACCCCGCTAACCTTCGTGAGGCCATACTGGAGATGCGCAGCGAGATGGCGAAGCATAAGCCCGCGAAAGGCTTGCTGGACGTCAAGCTGACGCGTGGCGGGCTAGTCGATCTGGAGTTTGCAGTGCACTTCCTTCAACTGCGCGAAGGGATCGCGCTGCAACCTGATCTGAGCAAAGCTGTCGATGAGCTTGTCGCGGCAGGCCATCTGCCCAGCGAGACGCGCGAAGCACACGATCTGATGACACGGGCTTTGGTTGCGGGGCGATTGTTTGCTCCCTACCTCAGTGAAGAACCACCAAAATCTGCAGCATCAGCGCTCGCCAAAGCTTGCCAATGCGAAACCTATAGCGCGCTCTTGTGCAGACTTGGCGAGGCGCGGCAAATTGTGGCTGCGATCTGGCGACAGACATTTGAATTGAAATTGGAGATTGAAACATGAGCACTTCCCCTGGCGTCGGCGATGCAATGCCTGATATCGCGATGGAAACACCCGAAGGTGGCAGCGTGAAGGCGAGTGATTTTGTTGGGCAGAAGCTGGTTGTGTTCTTCTACCCGAAAGACAACACACCGGGTTGCACGACCGAAGCGAAGGATTTCACTGCGCTCAAAAGTGACTTTGACAAGGCTGGCGTAGCATTATTGGGTGTGAGCAAGGACTCGGCCAAGAAGCATCAAAACTTCATCGCCAAGCACGGTCTGAAGACCCCGCTGGCGACTGATGCGGAGGAGCGCGGCCTGTCTGACGCGCTCGGCATCTGGACTGAAAAGCAGATGTACGGAAAGACCTATATGGGCATGGTCCGCACGACCTATCTGATCGGCACAGATGGCAAGATCGCGCAGGTCTGGAACAAGGTGAAAGTCAAAGGCCACGCGGAAGAAGTCCTTGCCGCTGCAAAGGCGTTATGACTGTAATTCGATGACTACGCTTGCATCAGCTATCCGAGCGGCGCTGCTGACGGCGGATCCGCGTGCCAAG
Organism: Altererythrobacter rubellus; assembly: GCF_030284385.1. NCBI lineage: Bacteria > Pseudomonadati > Pseudomonadota > Alphaproteobacteria > Sphingomonadales > Erythrobacteraceae > Altererythrobacter > Altererythrobacter rubellus. The sequence continues at coordinate 250,109 of NZ_CP127221.1, read as the reverse complement.
GTGATGGTGACGCGCGATGTGGCGCGAAATTGGCGGCAGGGCCGACTTGAGTTTGTATTCGACGCACAAATGCCAGACGAGCCAGCACGCCCGGCACACCCCGAATTGCTGCCCCCGCAACAGATGCCGAGACGCAGCAAGGGCGGATCGGAGCGCGGGCGTATTGCAATGTGGCACAGCCTTGCTCACATCGAATTTGTCGCGATCGATCTGGCGCTCGATATAGTAGGGCGCTTTGGCGAAATCATGGGGGCAGAGTTTGTCGATGACTTCCTGTCAGTTGCAGCAGACGAAGCGATGCATTTCGCATTGCTTGCCAGGAAACTGGAAAATCTGGGTAGTGACTATGGCGCGCTGCCTGCGCATGGTGGCTTGTGGCAAGCAGCGTTTGAAACACGCCATGATGTGCGAGCCCGGCTGGCGATAGTACCGATGGTGCTTGAAGCGCGCGGGTTGGACGTCACACCCGCCACGTTGCAGCGCGTCCGTTCTGCCGGGGATGAAAATGGCGCCCGGATTCTCGAACGAATCCTTGACGACGAAATCCGGCATGTCGGTTTTGGCACCAAGCATTTTGTCGCCCTTGCGGAAAAAGCGGGCGAATCACCGCAGCAAAGCTGGCAAGGGCTTGTATCGAAGTACTTTCGCGGGAGCGTTAAACCGCCGTTTAACGACTCGGCGCGTCTTGCAGCCGGTTTATCGCGGGACTTCTACAACGCTATTGCTTCGTAAACCGTTTTGGCCGTTAACCCAGAATTGCACAAAGGCGTCAATAAAGAGACGCCAGCCTCGAAGGGGCGCGATTGGTTGGCCCCCCTTTGGGTCGCACAGAAACGAAGCGGGTCCGAACCAGGGTTCGTGTTGAGGAACAAGTTTTGATCGGACCGCAAATCCTGAAGGCTATCAATGGCGCAATCGCCATGGCCGTGGCTGGCTTGATGAGTACAGCGACTCCTGCGTTAGCTAATTCCAATGCGGCTTCGGTTGATATCCGTGACACTGTTCGTGATGCACAAGACGAATCGATGCTGCAGGGCGACGCCCGCTATCAGCAATTGTTTGCAAGCTGGGAAGCACTCGAAGAGCGCGGCCAGGATGCGACCACAGTCAGCGCCAGCATATCGGTTCCGTCGATCATGCCTCTGCAGGATGCCAGGCTGACAAGCGGTTTCGGAATGCGCACACACCCCGTTCTTGGTGGTCGCCGTAGCCATAAGGGAATCGATCTGGCCGCCCCCACCGGCACGCCGATCTATGCGACTGCTGACGGTATCGTGGATCGCGCGGAGAGGTTTTCGAGCTACGGCCTGTTCATTGAGATTGAACACGGCGCGGAATTGGAAACGCGCTATGCACACATGTCGCGTCTCGCGGTTTCCGCGGGCCAGCGTGTCAAGAAGGGCGACTTGATCGGCTATGTCGGATCAACGGGTCGCTCAACCGGTCCCCATCTTCATTACGAAGTTCGCGTATCGGGTGTTGCAGTCAATCCAATTCCGTATATGGTAGAAGCTCCAGTTATTCAGCAGCTGGCGGAGTTGGAAGAGGCTTCGGAAGTTGAAGGCGGCCAAGGAGGCGAGTAGCCGGTCGCGACAAAGGTTTTCCGCCTGGAAGCGGATTTCGGACAGAGGAGAGGATGTCCGATCAATGGCGGCGGGTTTTCCCGCCGCCTTTTTTCTTGTCCAAATGGTTCGGCTAGGTAATCTCCTTGTTAAGGAGAAATAACCACATGCACCCGATTCAGCACGCACAGGCGCGCCCCGATCATCCGGCTGTCATTATGGCCGGCAGCGGCAAGACGATGAGCTTTGGCGAGATGGATGAGCAAGCCAATCGGTTTGCGCATTTGCTGTGCGCAAACGGATTTGCTCCGGATGATGCCTTTGCCGTGCTGCTGGAGAACCGGATAGAGTTCTACACGCTGATTTGGGGATCGCAGCGCGCAGGCACAATGCTGGTCCCGATCTCCACCCGTCTGACAGCGCCGGAAATAGCGTACATTCTGAAGGACAGCGAAGCCAAGCTGCTGATCACTTCTGAGGCGTTCAATGGTGTCCTGCCTGGCATTCGCGCCGCACATCCTGATTTGCCCGTATTGATCATGGACGGCAGCGGTGAAGAGGACTTCGCAACCGCATTGGCAAGCCAGCCAAGCGAACCGTTCCCCGATCAACAGGCCGGACTTGTCATGCTCTATTCGTCGGGAACCACAGGCAGGCCGAAGGGTATTCGCCCGGCGCCCCCGGCTGATCCGGATCCACAAGCGGTGAATCCCTTTATCGGGCTCGCTGTAATGGGCGCCGGAATGCCGGCAGATGGAACTATGGTCTATCTCTCGCCCGCTCCGCTTTATCATGCTGCGCCGATCGGCTGGAGCTCGACCGTCCATCGGCTTGGCGGAACGGTCGTGATGATGGAGAAATTCGATCCGGAGACCGCACTTGCGGCGATCGAGAAATACAAGGTTACAGACAGCCAATGGGTGCCCACCCATTTCGTTCGCATGCTTAAATTGCCGAAAGACATTCGTACCAAGTATGATTTGTCTTCGCACAAACGCGCGCTGCACGCCGCTGCACCTTGCCCGGTCGAGATCAAGCGGGAGATGATCGATTGGTGGGGCCCAATTGTGAACGAGTACTATGCCGGCTCGGAAAGCATCGGCATGACCATGGTGCACTCAGCCGACTGGCTCAAGTATCCTGGTACTGTAGGCAAGGCGATCCACGGAACTGTGCATGTTTGCGGCCCTGACAATGAAGAGCTTGGCCCGGGCGAAGATGGCCTCATCTTCTACGAAAACGACATTCTGCCGACTTATCACAATGATCCCGAGAAAACGAAGGAAGCGATGCATCCCAAGGGGTGGATGACCTTGGGCGATATCGGGCACGTCAATGAAGAGGGCTTTCTGTTTCTGACCGACCGCAAAAGCCACATGATCATATCGGGCGGGGTCAACATCTACCCGCAGGAAATCGAGAACCTGCTTGTCACGCATGACAAGATCATGGATGCCGCAGTGATCGGAGCGCCTGATCCTGATCTCGGCGAGAGGGTCGTCGCCGTGGTACAGCCGATCGATATGAGCGATGCGGGCGAAGCGCTTGAGCAAGAGCTGCGCGATTTCCTCGAGCCACAACTGGCACGCATCAAGATGCCCAAGTTGTTCGACTTTCGCCCGGATCTGCCGCGCGAGGCCAATGGCAAGCTCTACAAGCGCGAACTGCGTGATGAGTATCTGGCCAAGGCAGCCGTTTCTTGAGCGCGCTGCCTAGCGATGTCGCCCGAATGGTCATCAACCCGCATGCCTATGCTGAATGGGACGGGCTTCTCGATACGTTTGATCGCCTGCGCAAAGAGGCACCGGTTTCGCGGGTAGAGCCGGAAGACGGCGAGCTGTTCGATCCCTTTTGGCTGATCACGCGATATGAAGACGTGATGAGGATCTCGAAAGATAATGCGACATTCCTCAACAATCCGCGCCCTGTCGTTTTCAGTTTTCGTGAAGCGATTGAATTCAGTCGCGCTGCGACCGGCTCGAACATGCTGGTCGATTCACTGGTGGTGTTCGACGCCCCGATCCATCCGAAATATCGCCGGCTGACGCAAGACTGGTTCATGCCGCGCAATCTGGCGAGGATGGAAGGTGAAATCCGCGCGATTGCGAACCGCACTGTGGACGGTTTGATCGCAGCAGGCCCTCAAGCTGATTTTGTGAAGCTGGTTTCCGGCCCTTACCCGCTGCATGTCGTAATGCAGATTCTTGGCGTGCCTGAAGAAGACGAGCCGCGGATGCAGATGCTGACGCAGCAGCTGTTCGGTGGGCAGGATGCGGACCTCTCGGGCACGGGCATGGAGAACATGACGGCAGAGCAAGTCGTCCAGCTGGTTGCAGGTGCGGTGAAAACGTTTGAAGAATACTTCGCCGGGATTGCAGCTGAACGCCGCGCCAATCCTACTGAGGATGTTGCGAGTGTCATTGCGAATGCCACGGTCGATGGAGAGCCGCTACCCGAGCGTGACATGGCGGGATACTACATCATCGTCGCGACCGCTGGCCATGATACCACCTCGGCTTCGACCGCAGGCGCGATGCAAGCGTTGGCGCAAGACCCGGAGCAATGGGCGCGGGTCAAGGCGGACCGTTCATTGCTGCCGGGCATTGTCGAAGAGGCGATCCGATGGACCACGCCGGTACAGCATTTCATGCGTACTGCGGCGGAAGATGTCGAGATAGGCGGCCAGCAGATCAAGGCAGGTGACTGGCTGATGATCAATTATGTTGCCGCCAACCATGATCCGGCGCAGTTTGAGAACCCGCGTAAATTTGACGCCTCTCGTTCGCCCAATCGCCATGCTGCCTTTGGTGCTGGCGCGCACCAATGCCTTGGCCTTCACTTGGCGCGAATGGAGATGAAAATACTCTTCGAGACAATACTTGACCGGGTGGAAAGTATTGAACTGGCTGGCGAGCCCAAACGGGCGACTTCTACATTTGTTGGCGGGCTGAAGACATTGCCGCTGCGCTTTAGAGCTGGCTAGCGAGCAATCGCTCCGCCATTGCGCGCACGTCTGCGCCCATGTCCTCGCGTTCCAGCGCTAGCGCCAATGTCGCTTCGACAAAGCCGAGCTTATTGCCGCAATCATAGCGTTTTCCGTCAAAGGTGACCGCATGGAACGGCTGCTGGCCGATCATCTTGGCCATTGCATCAGTCAGCTGGATCTCTCCGCCTGCGCCCTTTTCTTGGGCTTCAAGCACGCGCATGACTTCTGGCTGCAAGATATAGCGGCCGGAAATGATCTTGTTCGATGGAGCCTCAGCCACGGGTGGTTTCTCAACCAGCCCTTTGACTTCAGTCAGCGCACCATTTTCCGCACCGGGATCGATCACACCATAGCTGGAGACCTCTTCATGCGGCACTTCCAGCACGCTGATGATATTCCCGCCTGTGCGATGATAGGCGTCTACCATTTGCTTCATGCAACCGGTTCCACCCTTGTTGCCAATCATCAGCTCGTCGGGGAGAAAAATTGCAAAAGGTTCATCGCCTACTATCGCACGCGCGCACCAGATCGCGTGGCCCAAGCCAAGCGGGACTTGCTGACGCACGGTGATGATATCGCCCGGTGTTGCGCGGGTCGGCTCAAGCACGCTCATATTCTTGCCGCGCTCGTTCATGGTCTTTTCCAGCTCGAACGCCATGTCGAAATGTTCGACAATCGCGGTCTTTCCGCGCCCCGTCACAAAGATCATCTGCTCGATCCCCGCCTCGCGCGCTTCGTCCACCGCATATTGGATTAGCGGACGGTCCACGATCGGCAGCAACTCCTTCGGAATCGCTTTGGTGGCAGGCAGAAAACGCGTACCCAGGCCCGCGACGGGAAAGACGGCCTTCTTGATCGGCTTATGTGTTGTCATGGGCCAGCGAATAGGCCGCAATCCTGTCTCTCGCAAGCAGACACTCACGCTGTATCATCTTGTTCATTTGCGTGAACGCAAGGATTGGCTAAGGGCATTCTATGGACAAACTGGTTATCAAAGGCGGCAACCGCCTAGAGGGAACAATTCCCATCTCAGGCGCGAAGAATGCGGTGCTCACGCTGATTCCCTGTGCACTTCTGACTGAAGAGCCTCTTACGCTGCGCAATTTGCCGCGGCTGGCGGACATTGACGGGTTCCAGCACCTGATGAATCAGTTCGGGATCACCACAGTGGTCCAAGGCACGCGGCCCGAAGATTTCGGCCGGGTGATGAGCCTAGAAGCCCCACGTATTACCTCCACCGTTGCGCCCTATGATTTGGTGCGCAAGATGCGCGCATCGATCCTCGTGCTAGGCCCGATGCTTGCCCGGATGGGCGAAGCGACAGTGTCCATGCCGGGTGGCTGTGCAATCGGTAACCGCCCGATCGATCTGCACTTGAAGGCACTGGAAGCTTTCGGCGCCGAGATCGAACTGGCACAGGGTTACGTCAAAGCGATGGCGCCCGATGGCGGATTGCCCGGCGGTGAGTTTGATTTTCCGGTGGTTTCGGTCGGCGCTACGGAAAACGCACTGATGGCGGCGGTGCTGGCGAATGGTACGAGCCGTTTGTTCAATGCTGCGCGCGAGCCGGAAATCGTTGATTTATGCAATCTTCTGGTGGCGATGGGGGCTGAGATCGAAGGGATCGGTTCGTCCGACCTGACAATCCACGGTGTAAAGCGGCTGCATGGCGCCACCTACCGCGTGATGCCCGACCGAATCGAGGCTGGTTCTTACGCATGCGCGGCCGCAATAACGGGCGGTGACGTTCGACTTGAAGGCGCAAAACCCGATGAAATGGCGGCCACAATTCATGCACTGCGTAATATCGGCGTTGAGGTTGAGGAAGAAGCGAAGGCAATCCGCGTCAAGGCCAATGGCCCGCTCAAGGCGACCAATCTCACGACCGCTCCATACCCCGGCCTCGCGACTGACATGCAGGCGCAACTCATGGCGCTGCTATGCAAGGCAGAAGGCACGAGTGTGCTGAAAGAGACCATATTCGAGAACCGTTACATGCACGTACCGGAACTTGCGCGCATGGGCGCAGATATTGAGACAGAGGGCCGCACGGCAATCGTCAAAGGTGTGGAGACATTGACGGGCGCAGAGGTGATGGCCACCGACTTGCGCGCCTCGTTCAGCCTGGTGCTGGCAGGGCTTGTTGCTGAAGGTGAAACAACCGTCCGGCGGCTCTATCATCTGGACCGAGGATATGAACGTCTGGAAGAGAAGCTTAAGTTGGTGGGTGCGGATATCGAGCGGGTCGGCGACGACTAGACCCGGCTAACCAACCAGACCCGGATGGCGCTGGCGAGCCCCGGCGGGGTTTTCGACTTGATACGTTCTTCGTCGATCCGCGCGACGAGTGCATTGATCGCGACGCCTTCCCGCGCAGCGGCCGTGCGCAGCATATCCCAGAATACCGGCTCCAGGCTGATGGAGGTCTTGTGCCCTTCAATCTGCACCGATCGCTTAACCGGAGGATGATAGGGCGGAGTCGCGCTCATGCGCTTGCGCGCGCGAGCTGCTTTGCTTCGCGGAAGCTCACCAATCGTCGCTGGCCCTCGTCCCACAAGGCCAGCCGCATCATCGAGAACGTATCCCGCATGGTGAAACGATTGAGATCGTGCAGCTCGGGGAATGTCCGAAGCACTTCTGGCAGTCGATAAAACGGTACCCGACTGGCCAAATGGTGCACGTGGTGAATTCCGATATTTCCGGTGAACCAGCGCAAGACCGCTGGAAGCTCAAGGTGTGAGCTACCCATCAGTGCCGCGTCGTGGAATGACCACTCAGCATCCTTGTCCCAATGTCCGTGCTCGAACTGGTGCTGTACATAGAACAGCCAGACCCCGGTCGAGGCAGCGATCAGTAGAATGGGCAGAAAAATCACCGCGACTGTCGCGAAAGAGAAGGCATAGACCAGTGAGCCGAGGATAATGGCGGTAACCAGATTGGTCCCCATTGCCGCGATCCAGTAAATCCAGCCCGCTTTCATCAGCCCGATTGGCAAGCGGTGCCGCAACAGAAACAGATAGGCAGGGCCAAGGCCGAGCAGGACCGCGGGGCTACGATAGAAGCGATAGAACCAGCGTTTCAAACGCGGGCTGTCCGCATATTCCTGAACCGTCAGAGTGTCGACGTCGCCATAACCCCGCGCATCTAGATTGCCTGTCGAAGCGTGATGGATCGCGTGCGAGCGGGCCCAGCAATCATATGGGGTCAGGGTCAGCACGCCCATCGCGCGCCCCACCCAGTCATTGCCTTTGCGCCCCGGCAGAAAGGCGCCATGGCCGCAGTCATGTTGAATGATGAACAGGCGCAGCAGTAGCAGACCGGTCACCGGGGCCAACGCCAGCGCCCAGTAATAGCCCGCATCAACTGCGAACAGCATCACCGCAAACAAGGTCACGAATGGCAAAAGCGTGGAGGCCAATTCCCAGCTGCTCCGGCTGATCCGGGGCGTCTTGAAAGCTGATAGTTCACGCATCAATTGACGGGCTTCAAGACCGGCGGAGCTCGGCTCTTCACGGCGGGTCTGGTTCGGGCTGGTATCAATGAGAGTTGTCACGAGACAAACGCCTAGCCAGCTTCCCATGGATTGTCACGCGCGCTCGTCGGTTGCGAAGCAATGTTCGCAGAGAGTGCACAGAGCTTGCTTGGTGCTCTGCCAGGCGGCAGTATGACACAGAGAGGGGATCACTGGATGCATAGATGGTTGCTGGGGGCGCTTACAGGTTTGTCGATATTGTTTGTGGGCGGATGTGTGAACGCGACCGCCACGAAAGGCGCATCTGCATGGAATAGCGCAACGCTCGGCGACGGGGGTGTATCAGAATTCTATGCATTCGAAGGCGAGCTTCCCGAAACGCCGGGCACCATTCTACGCAGCGAGCCGCTGGATGAACGACAGGCTTTGAGAGGCGCTGCAGATAATGTCCGGTTGCTATATACTTCTACGGAGGGATTAGGCGGCTCGGCCATAACCGCTGTGTCCGGTGTATTGTATTTGCCCAGGGGTGATGCACCCGAAGGTGGGTGGCCGTTGATGGCCTGGACCCATGGGACAGTCGGTATCGCAGATATCTGCGCGCCATCATGGGATGGGCGGCAGCAGCAGGATATGGACTATCTCAACTTCTGGCTTGGTCAGGGGGTTGCGGTTGTAGCTTCGGATTATCAGGGGCTCGGAACACCCGGCACGCACCCCTATCTCGCAACGCGTCCCGCAGCATATAGCAATCTCGACATTATTCGAGCAGTTCAGGGTGCGGGCTATCCCGTTTCATCAGGCGTCGTGGTGATCGGGCAATCGCAAGGCGCGGGCGCGGCGGTCGCAACGGCAAGCTACGCACCGGACTACGCGCCTGATGTCGATATCAGAGGAGTGGTCGCAACCGGTGTGCCATACTTCTCGCCTGCCGCACTTGTTGCCTTGAATGAAAGCAGGCCACCTGATCAACCAGATCCGATGCTAGCCTATAATTTTCTCGCAATGACATTGGCAGAGCAGATCGAGCCCGGATTCTTGATGCGAGAGTATGTATCTGATGAGGCTTGGCCGATCGTCAGCATGGTCACCAATGCTTGTCACAAAGAGATGCGAGCACGCACTGAGACAGCAGGGCTAAGTTACAATCGGGCGTTCAAGCAAACACCATCGGATGTGCTGGGCCGGGTCTTTGGGCAGATGGGCTTTCCTGATATGAGCATCGCTGCGCCAATCTTTCTGGGAACGGGCGCGCGTGATCGCGATACGCCTCAGCACATGCAGGCGGCTTTCATGCGCGACGCGTGTGCGGCGGGAACGGTGGTCGAGGCGCACCTCTACACCGAACTCGATCACAAGCAGGTTGTGCCGGGATCGACCGGAGAATCACTCACGTTCGTGCAAGCTGTCTTTGCAGGTGATGCGATCAAAGGGAATTGTGACGCATCGCCATTGGGCTAGCCATCCGGCAGGCTGTCCACGCGGACGGCCTGCCGCTTCAATACATATGCTGGCCGCCGTTGATGCTCATGGTGGAGCCCGTTAAGAAGCCGGCATTCTCGCTGCACAGGAATGCCACGCCACGCGCGATTTCATTTGCCTGTCCCAGGCGGCCCACTGGAATCTTGGCGACGATCTTCTCCAGTACGGGCTCGGGCACAGCTGCGACCATGTCGGTGTCGATATAACCCGGTGCAATCGCGTTGACAGTCACACCGAATTTCGCCCCTTCCTGAGCCAGAGCTTTGGTGAAGCCGTGAATGCCTGACTTCGCAGCAGCATAGTTGACTTGGCCATATTGGCCTGCCTGACCATTGATCGAGCCGATATTGACGATCCGGCCCCAGCCCCGCTCGCGCATTCCCGGGAAGCAGGCTTTCGCCATGTTGAAGCAGCCACCCAGATTGATACGCATGACCTCGTGCCAATCATCATAGCTCATCTTGTGAAGTGTGCCGTCGCGGGTGATGCCGGCATTGTTCACGACCACATCGATCGGTCCTACCTCGGCGGCCACCCGGGCGCAGCCGTCCAGGCACGCCTCATGGTCGCCCACGTCCCATTTGTACGATTGGATCCCGGTGTCGGCCTTGAGCTGTTCGGCGGCGGCATCGTTGCCCGCGTAATTGGCGATGACGGTGAAGCCCGCGTCTTGCAGCTTCTCACAGATAGCGCGGCCAATGCCTCTTGTTCCGCCAGTAACGATTGCAACGCGTGCCATTCTCGGATCTCCAAATACAATTCAAGTATCCGAGGTAGCGATGCCGTAGCGTCATGGGAATCAAAAACCCCGCCGAAGCAGGGTCTCTCATACGAATTCATACAGATTGTCAGGGTTAGAAGCGGAATTGCGTTCCGACATAAACCGATTGGCTGTCCTGCTTGGAATCTGTGATTGGCGTCAGGCGATCTCGTTCTTGCGACAAACGTACACCGGCTGTCACATCCAGATTGCGCGTAATGCTGTAAGCGCCGCCTACATCAACCGTTTGCGCGCTCAGTGCATCAAGCGTGTTCGGCGAACGCCCTGCAGCCTGCTCGCCTTCCAGCGCGATCCGTGTCGAGAAGCGGCTTGGCTTGTCTTGCGCGGTCGGGCCAGCAGGCTCAAAGGTCGAAAGGTCCGGCATGGTGATATTGCGCACAGAGCCTGACAGTGACACCGCTGGTTGCTGACGTTTGAAACCCTGGTAGCCCCGCGCAGTGCCCAGATCGTATCTGGTCACAACCTGCGAATTCAGCGCGTTGGTCGCACCAGGCGCAACATCCAGCGCCTGACGGACAGAAATCGCGCGAGCCGTTTCCTGATCTACGCGAACCGCCACTGTGATGGTGCGGTCACGCTTGATCGCACTGCCAGCAGGCGTGAAGCGCATGCCATTGCGACGGGCCTGTTCAGCCACGCGCTTGGCCAACGCGGGATCTGCAGACGCCGGTGTAAACATTGCGAAAGAGGGAAGCTCGCTGGTCATCGTGTCATCGCCGAAGGCAACAACCGCTAAGCCAGCCGAAGGTACGCCAAACGCCAAACCGGCAGCGGCCAGCAGCAAGGGCAGCTTGCGCGCCGCAGATGCTGTTTGCTTTCGTGCCATCTCTAGACGTTCTACCCACATGTTTCAGGCGGACTGCTGCTCAATTCTGGCCTTAACTTAAAGCCAAACCCGGCTGAACCCAACCTGACCACGACTCGATTCGTTCCCGAGCCGTTTCTCATTTCGCAAGTCAATAAAGCGCTTTCCGTCGCTGAAGCAATGCTCGCAATGATTAGTCTGCCCTAGCGTCACCAACCTGTTGCAGAGTCTCCACAGACGGCGAATCGCAAGGTTCGATTCGCGCAGGCTGCCTTGTGTTCATGGCGGGTAAAGCGCGAACCGTCACAGAAATGCGGGCATCTTGGTGCGCGTTCAGGCATTGCTGCCTTGTCCCGCGCGCCGTGGAAGTTATAGAGCAAAGGCAGATACCGGTCCGGCGACACATCAAAGGGCCCTTTCGCGTGAGGAATTTTGCGACAATGAGTTTGATCCAGTCAGCCACCCGCCGTCCCGTTCGCATGGCACTTGCTTGCGCAGCACTAGCTTCGCTTGCGGCATGTGGTAGCCGTGAACGTCCACAGGCTGACCTTGCGGCATCACAGGTAAACACGATCGGTGTGAACTCGTACCTATGGCGCTCGGCTTTGGAGACAGTCAGCTTTGCGCCTCTGCTTCAGGCAGATGCAATGGGCGGCGTGATCATCACAGACTGGTATGCAAATCCGCAGAATCCGGCTGAGCGGGTCAAGGTAACGGTGACCATCCTCGATCAGGACCTTCGTGCGGACGCGTTGCGTGTTGCTGCAAGCCGCCAGGTCACGCAAAGCGGAAACTGGGTCGATGCGCCGGTTCAGGCCGCAACTGTCCAGAAGCTTGAAGATATCATCCTTACGCGGGCGCGTGAATTGCGCCGACAGACATTGTCTTCCTGATCTTTTTCCCCTTAACGGGTTTGTCATGACCGATACGCGTTTTGATCCGTCCCAGGCCGACGGCCGCTGGCAGCGTGCCTGGGAAGAGGCGGGCACTTTCCACGCTGATTCCAATAGCGCGAAGCCGAAGAGCTATGTGCTGGAGATGTTCCCCTACCCCTCGGGGCGCATCCACATGGGGCACGTCCGCAACTACACGATGGGGGACGTGCTGGCACGTTATAAGAAAATGCGCGGGCACGAAGTGCTCCACCCGATGGGATGGGACGCGTTCGGTATGCCGGCAGAAAATGCCGCGATGGAGAAAGGCGTTCATCCGGGCGGTTGGACCCGCGAGAATATCGAAAACATGAAAGGCCAGTTGAAGCGCATCGGTTTTGCGCTCGACTGGTCACGCGAATTCGCGACCTGCGATCCGGAATATTACGGCCACGAACAGGCGCTGTTCATCGACATGTACGAAGCGGGCATGGTCTATCGCCGCCAGAGCGAAGTGAACTGGGATCCGGTTGACATGACTGTGCTCGCGAATGAGCAGGTAATCGACGGCAAAGGTTGGCGCTCGGGTGCGGAAGTCGAAAAGCGCAAGCTTGACCAATGGTTTCTCAAGATCACCGATTTCGCCGAGGATCTACTCGACGGATTGGGCACGCTCGACAATTGGCCCGACAAGGTCAAGCTGATGCAGGAAAACTGGATCGGCAAATCATCGGGTCTGGAGTTCAGCTTCGATCTTTCAAACGGTGAAAAGCTGCCGGTTTATTCGACGCGGCCCGACACGATCTTTGGCGCGAGCTTTGTTGCAGTCGCTGCCGATCATCCGATTGCGCAACGAGTGGCAGCGGACAATCCCGATGCGGCGAGTTTCATCGAAGAATGCAAGAAGGGCGGCACGACTGCTGCCGAACTGGAAACCATGGAGAAGCGCGGCTTTGTAACCAGCATCACCGCGCGCCATCCCTTCACCGGCGAAGCCCTGCCAGTCTTCATCGCCAACTTCGTGTTGATGGATTACGGCACCGGCGCGGTCATGGGCGTACCGGGGCATGATCAGCGCGACTTTGAATTTGCGACCAAATACGAATTGCCGATCACCCGAGTGATTGCCGCGTCATCAGACAATGCTGGCGATCCTTTGGCCGAAGCTGACACCAGCGATGGTGTTTGCGTGAACTCCGATTTCCTGGACGGGATGAGCGTTGAAGAGGCCAAGGCCGCGGTAAACGCGCGCGCCGAAAGCGAAGGCTGGGGCAAAGGCACAACTGTGTGGCGCCTGCGCGATTGGGGCGTCAGCCGCCAGCGCTATTGGGGCACGCCAATCCCGTTCATTCATTGCGAGACGTGCGGCGTGGTGCCTGTGCCGAAGGATCAGCTGCCGGTTGAATTGCCCGAGGATGTCGATTTCTCGACACCGGGCAATCCATTGCTGCGCCATCCCACATGGAAGCACACAAACTGCCCCAAATGCGGCGGCAAGGCGGAGCGCGAGACCGACACGCTCGACACTTTCACCAACTCCAGCTGGTACTTCCTGCGTTTTGCCAGTCAGCCAGCGGACAAGCCGTTTGACGCGGAAGAAGTCGCCAAATGGCTGCCGGTTGAGCAATATATTGGCGGGATCGAGCACGCGATCCTGCACCTGCTCTATGCACGGTTCTGGACCCGGGCCTTGCAGCGCTTGGGTAAGCTGAATTTCGCCGAGCCTTTCGCCAGCCTGTTTACGCAGGGAATGGTTACGCATGAGACATACTCGCGCCAAGTCGGAGGGCGTGCGGTCTATTATACACCGGCCGAGGTTACTCGGACGGGTGAAGCGGCGTTGCTGAAGGATGATGGGGAGCCGGTTGATATCGGCCGCGTCATAAAGATGTCGAAGTCGAAGAAGAACACGGTCGACCCGGACAATATCATCGATACTTACGGCGCAGATGCGGCGCGCTGGTTCATGCTGTCAGACAGCCCGCCAGAGCGTGACCTGCCATGGTCCGAAGCCGGGATCGAGGGCTGTGGCCGTTTCGTGCAGCGTCTGTGGAGGTTGTTCGGCCAATATGACGCGGCGGCAAGCGGTGACGACAAGTCTCTGGCGCGCAAGGCGCACCAATCCATTGCAGCGGTCGCGGACGATATCGAGGCATTGAGCTTCAACAAGGCGGTGGCGCGCATTTACGAACTGACCGGTGCGGCGGAGAAAGCTGCGCCAAGCGCAGATCGAAATTTTGCTATCCGCACCATATTGCTGCTCGTCTCGCCGATGATGCCGCATCTGGCAGAAGAAGCTTGGGCGAAGCTTGGTGGCGAGGGTCTTATCGCTGAGGCGGACTGGCCCCAAGTCGATCCGGCCATGTTGGTTGAGGACGAGGTTACAATTGCTGTCCAGCATATGGGCAAATTGCGCGATACGCTGACGGCGCCCAAAGGCGCGCCGAAAGAGGATCTGGAAGCGCTCGCGCTAGCCAGTGAGAAGGTGCAGCGTTCGATAGACGGGGCAGAAATCCGCAAGGTGATTGTAGTCCCGGACCGCTTGGTCAATATTGTCACCTGATGACACGCGCTGCCTTCGCCTCTTTCGCCTTGTTCCTGCTGTCCGCTTGCGGGCTGCAGCCGCTCTATTCGGGCGGTTCCGGCGATGCCGTGGCGCAAGGACTGGCCGCGGTGGATGTTGCTCCGATTCAAGGGCGCGACGGGTGGCTGGTGCGCAATGCGCTGAATGACCGGCTACAGCTTAGCGGAACTGAGATTGCACCGCGCTATCGTCTTGATGTGCAGTTAGACGATTCGCTCGAAGCTTTGGGCGTGTTGAACGATGATACGATCAGCCGCGAACGGCGCATATTGCGTGCCCGCTATCAGCTGATCGATCTGACCAGCGGCACAATCTTGCTCGATGCGACATCGGGATCGGACGCGGGTGTCGATGTCGTTTCCTCCGAATATGCAACCATCGCAGCTGAACAAACCGCGCTGGAGAATCTGGCCCGTGAAGTTGCCGAGCGAATGGTGAGGCAGGTTGCGCTGACCTTGCGTGAGGTCGAGCGAGCCGAATGAAGGCAACGCAGCGCGATTTTGCTTCCACCGCACGCCGCGCCGTTGATCAATGCGGTATCTTTTTCTTCTGCGGACCTGATGAGGCGGGCGCCTCTGCTGCTGCGCAATCGGTCACTGAATTGCTTGCCGATGCGGGAGAGCGGATCGAAATAAGCGGCGGAGATCTGAAGAAAGACCCGGCGTTGTTGGGAGATGAAGCCCGCTCAGGCTCGCTCTTCGGTGGCAAGCGGCACATCTATGTTCGCGCCAACGGTGACGAAGCGCATGAAGCGCTCAAAACACTGATCGAAACAAGCGATGCGGGCGCCGGAGAGGCCGCACCGGTTCTGGTGGTTGCAACGGCTGCGACTGACAAATCGCGCACAGCCAAGTTGCTGGAAAAGCGTAAAGATGCACTTGTCGCAATGTTCTGGCCGCCCGACCTTGGCTCTGTGGCCGGATCTGTGCGGCAGATGGCTGATGCGGCTGGCCTGAGGCTGAGCGGCGATCTGGCTGAGCGCATTGCACGCGCAGCTGGCCTAGATGTGCGGCTCGCCCAATCAGAGATCATCAAGCTTGCGACCTATTGCGATGCGTCTCCACAATCACCGGTCGCACTAACGGCAGAGGACTTGGAAGCGGTTGGCGCTGCGACTGAAGAGGACAGCTTCATGCCGCTGGTCAATACTGTGCTCAAAGGCGAGACGGGCAAGCTTGATGGAGAGCTAAAGCGGATGCGCGAGCACGGCATGAACCCGGTTGGCGTCTTGCTGGCGGTAGAGCGGCGCTCGGCTCAGCTTGCGCAGATCACTTCGCAACTTGGTCCGCGCGGATCGCTTGATGGGCTCGATCGCGGTGCAAAGGCCAGGCTTGGCATCTTCTGGAAGGAAGAGCGCGAGATTCAGGAACAATTGAGAAGCTGGCACCGGCGAAAGCTTGACCGGCTCGGCCCCAAGCTGATGCAATTGCACAAGGATTTGCTTGGCAACAGTCAGTCCGCCGAACTGCTTCTGGCGCAAGGCCTGACAGAAATCGCTCGGTTTGCTGCCCGGCGCTAACCTTTAGTTTTCGTCACTTCCCGCGACGGTAAATGTCCCGGTTACCCGCCCGCTTGAGCTTTCCCCATTTGTTGCCGCTTGTCCGTCAACGCTTGCCCGGCCTGAATTGAGATCGATCGTCAGGCGCCCGCCACGCAGATTGTCGCCCCCGCGGCTAAGCGTCACATTGCCTGCCATTGTGATGATACGGCGCTGCAGATCATAGACCGCGATATCGCCGCTCGCGCGCTCATTGCCACGTTGCACATTCACACCGCCGGTTGCGGTGATACGGGAAATCGACAGGCTGTCCTCATCTTCATAGTTTAGCAGCATGCGTTGTGAGCGGACCGTTAACCCGGTTTGTCTTGCAACGACACCGCCCACAATAACCACGCGATTCACGCGGTCGTCCACGTCGATATCGCCCGCATCAATCTGCACCGGTGCGTTCGAGTCGTGGCCAGAGAATGCTTGCGCATTGAGCTGGATCCCGCTGAACAGGGCCAGCGTGGCGACAAAGCCGATTGCAGCTGAACGTGCAGATGTAGTGACCAGATTCTTCGCCATTACGGTACCCTCAATTCACCCGGACGCATGGTCAAACGGGCATTCCCGCGCAAGGAAATCTTGCGCTCGTCAATGTCAACTTCGATACGGTCGGCCTCAAAGGTGCCGGCAGGGACTGCGCCTTCAACCCGGCCATCGCCCACCATCACACGCGATTGTAAATCAACCGACACCCCGCGCGCGGTCATCGTGTATCCATCAGCAGCTGAAAGCCGCAGCGGCCCGTCGACCGTCATCACTTCCGCATCAATGTCATAGGCGCCGCCTTCTGCGCTGATCCGTGCAGGGCCGTCGCGCAGCAGGATCTGCGCCATCATATCTTCCATCCGGACGATGCCCTCGCGGCTTGAACGTTGAACGGCTTCGCCCGCCGTCAAAGAGAATGGCCGCCCACCATCATCCTGCCCGCGATACATAGCGTTGGAAACCGACAGCCGCTCATCGATCATCGCCACCTTGTCGCGATCGAGCAGGAAGCTGACTTCGGTACCCGGTGATAGCGGTGTGATGATCATTAGCGCGGCGACAATGCCCACTCCCATGGGCAGAGCCTTGCCAAGAAATGTCACCAAGCGATCATGCGAACCGCCGGGCGCAGCAAAATGCTGTCGCTGGTTGCGCAGCTGCTTGGCTTCATTGGTTTCTAGACGGCGGTGAGTGACCATGTTGGCGGGATATACTTCTTACAGATCAACTGTGGCTGAATATGTCGTGATCTGGCCAGCCAGCGATATCGAGCCGCGCACGCGTTGGCAGGAAGTCAAAGCATGCCTGCGCAATGTCCAAACGACCTTCGCGCTCGAGACGCCTGACCAGCTCTTCACGCAAACGGTGCAGATAGCGCACATCAGACGCCGCATATTCACGCTGGGCATCGTTCAAGTCCGGCCCGCCCCAATCAGACGATTGCTGCTGCTTGGACAGGTTTTCATGCAAAACTTCGTCGACCAGATTCTTCAGGCCGTGCCGGTCCGTGTATGTCCGCACGAGCTTGCTGGCGATCTTGGTGCAGAACACCGGTGCTGCCACAACGCCCAGATAGTGCTCGATCGCGGCCAGATCAAAACGCGCAAAGTGATACAGTTTCAGGCGGCTTTCATCGGCGAGCAGGGCCTTGAGATTGGGCGCATCATACGAACTGTCCGGGCCAAAGCGCACAAGGTGTTCATCGCCGCTGCCATCACTGATCTGCACCACGCACAACCGATCGCGGTGCGTGATCAGGCCCATGGTCTCTGTGTCGACGGCCAAAGGCGCGTCTCCGGCGAGCACGCCAGCGGGCAGGTCTTCTTTGTGAAAATGTACTGTCATAGGCCATTCGCCTTACGCCGATTGGGGAAAGAGGGAAAGGGGTGGTGACGTAACGCATCACAGAGGCCTATTCTTGCGTCATGACCGATACGATCCCGGACAGTTGGCGTGGCGCATTGGAGCCAGCCCTGCAAACCCCTGAAGCGCGCAAACTAGGCGGCTGGCTGCGCGCGCAGGAAGGTGCGGGCAAGGCGATCTTCCCGCCGCGCGGTGAACGTCTGGCGGCGCTCGCGATGACGCCGCTTGACCGGGTGCGGGTCGTGATCCTGGGGCAAGACCCTTACCACGGGCCGGGCCAGGCGCATGGTCTGTCTTTCTCTGTCCGCGAAGGCGTGAAACTGCCGCCAAGCCTGCGCAATATTTATCAGGAGATTGAGGCTGATCTGGGTGTAGCACCGCCTGCGAGTGGTGACCTGACACGCTGGGCCAAACAGGGTGTGCTGCTCCTCAACAACACGCTGACTGTCGAATCGGGACAGGCGGGCAGCCATGCCGGGCGCGGCTGGGATGCTATAACCGATGCCTGCGTCGCGGCGGTGGTGGGGCAGGGTCTGCCAACGGTGTTCATTTTGTGGGGCAGCCATGCACAAAAGAAGGCGAGCCGTGTTCGCGGCCTGGGCAGCGCAGATCATCATTTGGTCATCAAGAGCCCACACCCAAGCCCGCTCTCGGCACATCGCGGGTTCTTTGGCTCAAAGCCATTCAGCCAGGCAAACGCGTTTCTTGAGCGGCATGGACGCGGGGCCATCGAATGGTAAGCATGGCTTAGATGAATGAACAAGAAGCCCGCAAAGCCTTGATCGCCCGCCGCGAAGAGCTGGACCGTGAAGATGCATCCAACGCGGACTCGCGCGATACAGTGGAATTGCAGCAAGACAGCGTCGGACGATTGAGCCGGATGGACGCGATGCAGCAACAGGCCATGGCGCAAGCGACCGAACGCCGTCGCGCGGCCGAACGGTTGCGGATATCGGCTGCGCTGGAACGGATTGAAGATGGCGAATGGGGGTATTGCCTAAAGTGCGGGGAGGAAATCGCCGACAAACGCCTTAGGCATGATCCCAGCGTGGCCAATTGTGTAGGGTGTGCGAGTGGCACGGAGTAGGAGCGAGCAATGAGCGAAGATACAGTCCTGCTGGAGATCAGCGACAATGTGGCCACGGTCACTCTCAACCGCCCTGAAGCGATGAATGCGCTGTCCAAAGCGCTACGCTCGCGGCTCTACCATGTCATGAAGCAGGTTGATGAGGATGACAGCGTGCGCGTGGTGATCCTGACCGGCGCGGGGGAGCGGGCGTTCACTGCCGGGCTCGATCTGAAGGAATTGGGATCGCAAGAGGGGGCGCTGGGCGCAGCCAATGCCAAGGGCGCGGATGAAAATCCGGTCAAAGCGATCGAGCTGTGCCGCAAACCTGTGATCGGGGCGATTAATGGCGTGGCGATCACGGGCGGGTTCGAAGTCGCCATTGCCTGCGATGTCCTGATCGCGGCCAGCAATGCCCGCTTTGCAGATACGCATGCCCGCGTCGGGATCGTTCCTGGCTGGGGCCTGTCGCAAAAACTCTCGCGGATGATCGGGATCAGCCGCGCGAAAGAGCTAAGCTTTACGGGCAATTTCCTGGATGCACATACAGCGAAGGAATGGGGATTGGTGAACCACGTAGTCGAGCCGGAAGAATTGCTGCCGCTCGCCAGAAAACTGGCCGCCGATATGGCGAGCATCGATCCGACCTTTCTGGCGCAATACAAGCGGCTGATCGACGATGGCTATGCGCAAAGCTTTGCAAACGGTATGGCGCTGGAGGCGCAACTGTCATCCGCTGCAAATTCAGCTGTTACGCCTGAGGCAGTAGAGGCTCGCCGCGCCGCCGTGCAAGAGCGGGCGAGGAAGCAGGGCTAAACCGAGCGGGGTTAGAAACTCGCCGTCAGCCTAAGCCCCGCCATGATGCCGGTGTCGCGCGCGCTCACCGCGCTGTCGATCACCTGCACATTGGCAGTGATTTCAAAATTGTCGCTAAGGCCAAGTGTGTAGAAAGACTCGACGCCCTCTTCGTCTTGCAGCGCGAGGCGTTGGTCGAGCGCGCGGACGAGGCCATTGGTGATCGAATAGCGGAACCAGGCCGCGCCAAAGTGGTCTTGCGGGCGGAAACGCGGATTGCCTGAAATGCCCAGCATCGCGCTGCGACCAAGGAAAGTCGGATCGCCATTGGAGATATAGACTTGCCCGAAAATGCCCCAGCCTTTGCCGGGCGCCTCCGGATAGACGCCGAGATACTGATATCCCGCAAACACGGCTGCAAACTCGCCGCTCTTGTTGCCGAAGCCCGATCCCGGCGAAGGGATCAGCGCCGCGGGCAGCGAATCGGCATTGATGTCGTCGCGGGTCGAACCGGATAGCTTGAGCGCGTAATATCCCGGCTTTCCGCCGACCTTGACCGGAAAGGTGACCGAACCGAGGAAACCGACGCCGCTTTCGAATGCGGTCTCGAACCCGCTGCGCTGATATTGCGAATCCGGGTCGAAGACCCAGAGGCGGTACAGCACTTTCTCTGTCGGCACTTCCAGGAAAGCACCGGTCAGCGTGTTCGCAATGATCGCCGAAGGCGGAAGCGCCATCGACAGGTTCTGAAATCCGTAGTGCCCGTCGCTGCCAACCACTGGCAGCTTTGCACCCAGATCCAGCACATTGACTTTGCCCACGGTCAGTTTTGCGCCGGAGTTCCAGCGCTTGGACACGCTCACGGATAGATCGAAATCACCCTTTCCTTCGCCGCGAAACAGCGCGGTGTTGTTCGGGATCAGGCCAATCTCACCGTTAGAATCCTTGCCCCATGTGTATTCGGGCCGGACCGTCAATGTCAGGCTATCATCGCCGCTGAACACTCCGCCGCTTATATCGATATAGCCGTCGACGCGGCCGGAATAGCGCACGGTCTTCGGCGCATCGCCTTGCACCGGCGTATCAACAAATTGGGAGGCCACGATCTTGAACATGACCGGGTCGGTTTGCGGTGGCGCTGGAGGAGTGGATGCAGCCGGCGCGACGGCCGCGGTTGAAGGGTCTCGCGCCGCCACCCCAGAAGTATCCAGTTCGGGGCCGGTCACTTCAGGGCTATTCGTCTCTTCGCCGGCATGGGCTGGAGCTGCCATAAGAACCGCCAGCAGCGTTGCGCCAAGCGTTGGCTTCGCTGCCAATAAAGTGCGCGAAATCCGCGCACGCAGTGCGACCCGCATTGCATTCCCCTAAGTCCGTTTTCTCTCAACCACTTACAGGGCTGAAGTATTTTTCACCATTTGCATTGTATGAGGCCGACATCTGGTTTGAGAAATACGGACAAGTTCTTAGCGTGGCAGTTCAGATACACCCATCAGTGCCTGGTCTACTGCGCGAGCAGCCTGGCGCCCTTCACGGATGGCCCAGACGACCAGCGACTGCCCCCGCCGCATATCGCCGCATGCGAAGACATTCTCGACGCTGGTCTTGTAGCTTTCTGTGTCCGCGGCAACGTTTCCGCGATCTGTCAGCTCGACACCCGTTTGATCAAGTAGGCCCGCTTTCTTCGGCCCCACAAAGCCCATGGCGAGCAGGATCAGATCGGCTTCGATAGTGAAGTCGCTGCCTTCGATCTCCTGCATACGGCCGTCTTTCCATTCGACACGCACGCATTCCAGTCCGGTCACGGTTTCGCCATCACCCACAACACGCTTGGCCAGCACGGCCCAGTCTCGCTCAACACCTTCCTCATGACTGGACGAGGTGCGCAGCTTGAGCGGCCAATCAGGCCACGTCATTGCCTTGTCTTCCTTTTCAGGAGGCTTTGGCATGATCTCCAGTTGCACGACGCTTTCCGCGCCCTGACGGTTGGATGTGCCAACACAGTCGCTGCCCGTATCGCCGCCGCCGATTACGACCACCTTCTTGCCGGTGGCTAGCAAGCTACCTCGCGGTGCCGCGCGTAGCTCATCGTCGCCCGCATTGCGCTTATTCTGCTGGGTCAGAAATTCCATCGCCAGGCGCACGCCTGTCATTTCTGCGCCGGGAATCTGCAGTGGCCGGGCATCTTCTGCTCCGCCTGCAAGCACTACGGCGTCGTAGTTTTCCTGCAGGCTCTTGAATGACACATCGACGCCTACCTCTTTGCTGGTTTTGAACTCGACGCCTTCGGCTTCCATTTGCACCGCGCGGCGGTTGATTAGATGCTTTTCCATCTTGAAGTCAGGAATGCCGTAGCGCAGCAATCCGCCGATCCGGTCATTCTTTTCAAACAGCGTGACGGTGTGACCCGCACGTGCCAATTGTTGCGCGCACGCCATACCCGCCGGGCCGGAGCCGATGACCGCAACCGATTTGCCGGTTTTCCTCTCCGGCACTTGCGGCGTGATCCAGCCTTCTTCCCAGCCGCGATCGACAATCGTACATTCAATCGATTTGATCGTCACCGGCTGATCGGTGATATTGAGTGTGCAGCTTGCCTCGCATGGCGCGGGGCAAATGCGGCCGGTGAACTCGGGGAAATTGTTGGTCGAATGGAGCAAGGCCAAGGCGTTCTTCCAATCGCCTTCATATACCAGATGGTTCCAGTCCGGGATGATGTTGTTAACCGGGCAACCGTTGTGACAATAGGGAATGCCGCAATCCATGCAGCGGCTCGCCTGCGCTTGCAGGGTTGCATCATCTGGCTGCAAGACAAATTCGCGGTAATTGTTCAAGCGCTCCTTCGGATCGAGATAATCGCGCTCGCGCCGGTCGAGTTCGAGGAAGCCTGTATCCTTGCCCATGTTCTAGCGTCCCGTATTCTTATTCTGCTGCAACCGAAGCGGCTTCTTCACGCTCGGCTTCGAGTTGGCGCAGCGCGCGTTCGTAGTCGCGTGGCATCACCTTGACGAATTTGGAGACCTCTTGATCCCAATTGTCGAGGATCGCGGCGGCCTTCTTGCTGCCGGTATGAAGCTTGTGCCGCTCGACCAGAATCTTCAGTCGTTCTGCATCGTGGCGCAGCATGTCGCCCATCCCGAAATCATTGACTGATTGCGGACGCTGAGAAGGCCGACCTGTGCCGTCTTCTTCGTCCTGCGCGGCGGTCATCGGTATCAGATCGACTTGCGCCGGATTGACGAGCGATGCGAACCTGCCTTCAGGGTCGTAGACATAGGCAACGCCGCCGCTCATCCCTGCGGCAAAATTGCGACCTGTCTTGCCCAGCACGACTACAACGCCGCCAGTCATATATTCGCACGCGTGATCGCCTGCCCCTTCGACGACAGCGATTGCGCCGGAATTGCGCACCGCGAAACGTTCGCCCGCAACGCCTTCGAAATAGGCTTCACCCGCTATCGCGCCGTAAAGCACGGTATTGCCAACAATGATGTTGTCCGCCGGATCGCGCTCAATCCCTTCCGGCTGCTTCACGATAACACGCCCGCCTGATAACCCCTTGCCAACATAGTCATTGGCATCACCCGACAGATCGAGCGTTACACCATGCGCGAGCCATGCGGCGAAGCTTTGGCCCGCTACACCGGTCAGATTGATGCGGATCGTGTCAGCGGGCAGGCCTGAGTGGCCATAGGCCTTTGCAATTTCGCCTGACAACATTGTGCCGACAGTGCGGTTCACATTGCGAATTTCGCGGGTCAACTGCACCGGCTTGCCTTCGCTGATCGCGTCCTTGCATGCTTCAATCAGCTCGTTGTCCATCGCGCCTGAAAGGCCGTGATCCTGCGTTTCCGTGTTGTACAGCGGCGCGCCTTCAGGAAGATCGACCTTGGTCAGCAAGCGCGTGAGATTGACCCCTGCCGCTTTCCAGTGGCGATCCACCCGCCGCATATCGAGCTTGTCGACCCGGCCGATCATTTCCTCGACAGTGCGGAAGCCCAACTCCGCCATGATCTGGCGCAATTCCTCCGC
Source organism: Altererythrobacter rubellus (assembly GCF_030284385.1). Lineage (NCBI taxonomy): Bacteria > Pseudomonadati > Pseudomonadota > Alphaproteobacteria > Sphingomonadales > Erythrobacteraceae > Altererythrobacter > Altererythrobacter rubellus. The sequence continues at coordinate 226,278 of NZ_CP127221.1, read as the reverse complement.
AACGAAGAACATGTAATTGACCACATGTTCCGGCTGGCCGGTAAAGCGCGCGCGCAGCACGGGGTCTTGCGTCGCCACGCCCACGGGGCAGGTATTCAGATGGCACTTGCGCATCATAATACAGCCCGCCGCGATTAACGGGGCTGTGGCAAAGCCGAATTCGTCAGCACCCAGCAGCGCGCCGATGGCAACATCACGCCCGGTGCGCAGGCCGCCATCGACTTGTACGGCAATGCGGCTGCGCAAATCATTGAGCAGCAAAGTCTGCTGCGTCTCGGCCAGGCCGATTTCCCATGGCGATCCGGCATGAGTCAGACTGGTCAAAGGTGACGCACCTGTACCGCCATCATAGCCCGCAATTGTCACATGGTCTGCACGCGCCTTCGAAACGCCGGCAGCAACAGTGCCCACGCCCACTTCGGAAACGAGCTTTACCGAAATGCGCGCGACCGGGTTGGTGTTCTTGAGATCGTGGATCAGCTGCGCCAGATCTTCGATCGAATAGATGTCGTGGTGCGGTGGCGGACTGATCAGGCCCACGCCCGGGGTTGAATGGCGCACTGCGCCAATCCGCTTATCGACCTTGTGGCCGGGTAATTGGCCGCCTTCACCGGGCTTCGCGCCTTGCGCCATCTTGATCTGGATATCGTCGGAATTGACGAGATATTCGGTAGTCACGCCAAATCGGCCACTGGCAACCTGCTTGATCCGGCTGCGCATCGAATCGCCATTTTCGATCGGCTTGAACCGCTCTGGCTCTTCGCCGCCTTCACCGGTGTTCGAACGACCGCCAATGCGGTTCATCGCGATGGCAAGGGTCGAGTGCGCTTCATGGCTGATCGAGCCGAAACTCATCGCGCCGGTGCTGAAACGCTTCACGATTTCGCTAGCAGGCTCGACCTCGTCAAGCGGGATTGCCTCGTCTGCCTTCTTGAATTCCATCAACCCGCGGATTGTCAGCAGCCGCTCCGACTGCTCGTTGATCGACTTGGCAAAAGCCTCGTAATCCTTCGGCCTGTCGCCGCGCACCGCGTGCTGCAGAAACGCGACGTTCTCCGGCGTCCATGCGTGTTCTTCACCGCGCAAGCGATACTGGTAGATACCGCCCACATCGAGCATGTTCTTGTACAAAGGATTGTTGCCATAGGCCTGCGCATGGCGACGCACGGTTTCCTCGGCCACTTCCTTCAAGCCTACGCCCTCGATTGTGGTTGCCGTACCTGTGAAATAGCTATCGATGAATTCGCTGGACAGGCCGACCGCATCGAAGATCTGCGCACCGCAGTATGACTGGTAGGTCGAAATGCCCATCTTGGACATGACCTTCAGAATGCCTTTGCCGACAGCCTTGATATAGTTCTTCTGCGCGTCGGCGGGGGAAAGATCGCTGTGCTTTCTGGCGCGCAAATCTTCCAGTGTCTCAAACGCGATATAGGGATTGATCGCCTCCGCGCCGTAGCCTGCCAGCACGCAATAATGATGCACCTCGCGGGCTTCGCCTGTTTCGACCACAAGCCCGGTTTGCATACGCAGACCCTGACGCACCAGATGGTGGTGCACAGCGGCGGTTGCGAGAAGTGCAGGCATCGGAATCCGGTCGGGCCCTTGCTTGCGGTCTGACAGCACAAGAATGTTCTTGTCCTGCAGCACAGCCTCGGTCGCGGCCCAGCACATTTCCTTCAGCGCCATTTTGAGGCCCTTGGGCCCCTTGCTGGCGCGCCAGGTCATATCGATGGTTTCGGTTCGGAACGCGCCATCCAATGCGACCTCAACAGAGCGGATCTTGGCGAGATCTTCGTTGGTGAGGATCGGTTGGCTGATTTCCAAACGTTTGTGCGTGCCGGCGTCCATACCGAGCAGGTTCGGTCGCGGACCGATCATCGAGAGCAGGCTCATCACCAGCTCTTCGCGGATCGGGTCAATCGGCGGGTTTGTGACCTGCGCGAAGTTCTGTTTGAAATAATCATATAGCAGGCGGCTGCGGTTAGAGAGCACCGCAATCGGCGTGTCCGTGCCCATCGAACCAATCGGGTCTTCCCCGCGCACCGCCATCGGCTCCAGGAATTTGGCGATGTCTTCCTGCGTGTAGCCGAACGCCTGCTGCGCTTGCAGCAGTGTCGGCGTATCCTGATTCTCGTCTTGCGGAAGCTGGGCGAACTCGGGGTCGACCACATCCAGATCGTCGAGCTTGTATTGCGCTTGGCTCAGCCACTTTTCGTAAGGCTGTGCGCTGGCAAGATCGGCCTTCAGCTCGGCATCTTCGATGATGCGACCCTGCTCGAAATCGATCAACAGCATCTTGCCCGGCTGCAAGCGCCATTTGCGGATGATGTCATCCTCGGCAAACGGCAGCACGCCGCTTTCCGACGCGAGACAGACGATATCGTCCTTTGTTACACAGAAGCGCGCGGGGCGCAGACCATTGCGATCCAGTGTCGCGCCGATCTGCCGGCCATCGGTGAATGCCACCGCGGCCGGGCCATCCCATGGCTCCATCAACGCGGCGTGATATTCGTAGAACGCCCGGCGTTTGGCATCCATCAAATCATTCTTGGCCCAGGCTTCGGGCATAAGCATCATCATTGCATGCGCCAGGCTGTACCCGCCTGCGAGCAGCAGTTCGAGCGCATTGTCGAGGCATGCGGTGTCAGACTGACCGTGTGGGATCAGCGGCCACATCTTGTCGAGATCCGCGCCGAGCAGATGCGATTCCATCGTACGGCGGCGCGCATTCATCCAGTTCACATTGCCGCGAACCGTGTTGATCTCGCCATTGTGCGCAATCATGCGATAGGGGTGCGCCAGGCGCCAGCTGGGGAAGGTATTGGTACTGAACCGCTGATGCACCAGGCCCAGCGCGCTCACGCAATCGGGATCGCGCAGATCATCGAAGAAACTGCCCACCTGATTGGCGAGCAACAGGCCCTTGTAAACAATCGTCCGGCTTGAGAAGCTCGGGATATAGGTATCAGTCAGGCTCGGCAGATCGTGTTTTTCCGCCTGCGCGTTCAGCGGATTGAGTGTCTGCTTGCGGATCACGATTACTTTGCGCTCGAACGCGTCTTGATCCGCGCAATTGTCTCCGCGGGCGATGATCGCTTGCTGGATCACCGGCATCGAATCGACCACAGCTTTGCCCAAGCCACCCAGATTTACCGGCACATCGCGCCAGCCGATCAGTGTCTGGCCCTCTTTTGCAGTAAACCGCTCGAACTGTTCGGTTACAAAAGCGCGCGCCGCTTCGTCCTGTGGCATGAAGCACATCGCCACTGCGTAATCGCCGGGAGCAGGCAGATCATGGCCTTGCGAATCCGCCCATTTGCGGATCAGCGGATCGGGGATTTGCAGCAGGATTCCCGCACCATCACCCAGCAGCGGATCGGCGCCGACAGCACCGCGGTGATCGATATTCTTGAGAATTTCCAACGCTTGCGTGACGATATCGTGCGAAGCCACGCCTTTGATATGCGCGACAAATCCGACACCACAGGCGTCGTGTTCGTTGCGCGAGTCATACAAGCCCTGGGGCGCTGGGTATCCCATTCAAACTCCATCATGTCAGATGCCGGGGTGCGACCGCGCACGTAGACGCTGTCCGGCAATTAAGCGAAATCCCGGATGCTGCTTGGCGCAGCTTTTCCATCGCTCAATGCCCTCATGGCGACATGAAATGATTTTTGCAACTGCGAAGAGGCTAGCAATATTTCAGCCGACTATGGTTGAGCTTTAGCTAGCAGGGAACGGGTCCCGGGCTCGATCCGCCGGCAAAGGGCTACTCGGCGGGCTGTGCATCCCCGACCAACGCCCGCAAACGCTGTGTAAGGCTTGCCGGCGGCAGTGGCGGAGAATAGCTATGCGCGGCGTTCTCTGCGAGCCGGCGTTGGTCATCCAGAGCAACCGCGAAGCGCTCAATCAGTTGCGGCATGGCCAGTTTCCGGGTGTCGTGTGCACGCAACAGGTTCACTGCCTTGCCGTGCTGCGGAAGTTTTGCCTGCGGCTGAGTGGAAACAGGCGGCGGCGTGGTTTCTGGCTTGGTCTCTTGCTCAGGCTCCATGACCGCGATCTGTCCCGTTGCCATGCCTGATAAAATTGCTGTCTCATTCTGTTCGGCATCTTCGACCCGCGGCGCACCCAGCAATTCGCTCAGGCCGACGTCGGCATAGAAAGGCGCGTCGTCATAGGGTTGAGGCACTGGCGCTATGTCATCAGCTACCTGTTCTTGAACGGTAACATGGTCTTCAAAAACCTCCGCTTCGATCACCTCGGCTTCGACGACCTCCTGCTCAACCACAGGCTGTGCGCATTCTTCCAACTGGAAGATGCGCAGGGGTTCGATCTGCTTTGCTTCAACGACCTCAGATTCCTCGGTGTCGCTAACGGCATGCTCGATGGCAGAGGCGGACTTTTCAGGGCGGTGCTGCACGGCATAGACCGCACGCGCTGCGGCCCAACCCAGGCCGGCACCTAGAATCGCTGCAAGTCCTGCTATCGCGATCTGGCTTGCTGCGAAGGCCGGCAGGGCGAACGGTGCTTGCGCCAATCCAGCATTGATCATGCCAGCCGGCAGCACTGCCATACTTCCGCCCAGCAGAGCCGCGAGCCATGCAGCGATCAACGGCATGAAAGCCGGATGGCGGCTGAGAGGCGCTTTGCGTGTCGAGATATCTGAATAGCCCATAGGTCGGGAGCCTAGCGGATCAGGGTAAATAGCCCGCTAACGCCGCCAATGGCGTCTCGATTGGCGCTTGCAGGGCTGGAAACCGGTGTTTTGAGGCGCGATTCCGTAACGGCAGGTTGACGTTTACGGAAAGCTCATTGCGCTCTTGGCGCTGATGCGCCATGTAGATTGCAACATGCGGGCGAGTCTTGCCCGCTACATACGAATTGAGGAGGAGAGTCCCATGACCCCACAGGATTTGGCAGCAAAGGTCGGCGAAAACATTGGCACCAGTGAATGGGTCGAGATGACTCAGGACAAGGTGAACATGTTCGCTGACGCAACAGGCGACCACCAATTCATCCATATTGATGAAGAGAAGGCCAAGCTGACACCGTTCGGCGGCACGATCGTGCACGGCTTCATGACCCTCTCCATGATTCCCTATCTGTCTGCAAACAGCGACATTCCCAAGATCGATAACGTGAAAATGGGTGTGAACTATGGCGGCAACAAAACCCGCTTCATCGCACCTGTGCGCGTCGGCAAGCGCATCCGCGGCCATTGGAAGCTGGTCGAAATGATCGAAAAGCGCCCCGGGCAATGGCAGCAGACAGCCGAAATCACAATCGAGATCGAAGGTGAGGATAAGCCCGCGCTGATGTGCGAGTGGATCACGCAATTCTTCGTCTGATCTGACCGGATCTTAGTCGAAATCAAGCTCCGCAGACAGCGGGGCTGGATCGTATTACCTTTCGAAAGGACCCCCCATTATGTCACGTGATGCAGTCATCGTATCTACCGCCCGCACGCCAATTGGGCGCGCTTACAAAGGCGGTTTCAATGCAACTCCGGGCGCAACGCTCGGCTCGTTCTCATTCGCAGCCGCTGTCGAGCGTTCAGGCATTGATGCCGGTGAAATCGACGATGTGGTCTGGGGCGTGGTCCTGACGCAAGGCACACAAGCGGGCAATATCGGCCGCCAGGTCGCGCTGCGCGGCGGTGCGCCAGTATCCGTGGCTGCGCAAACGATTGACCGTCAGTGCTCTTCGGGCCTGATGGCGATCAGCACTGCCGCCAAGCAAATCATCGTCGACAATATGGATATCGTTGTTGGCGGCGGTCAGGATTCGATTTCCTTGGTCCAGACCCCGGAAATGCGCGTTGCCCCTGACAAGTCGCTGATCGCGATGCACAAGGACGTCTATATGCCGATGCTCGGCACGGCAGAAACCGTCGCCAAGCGTTACAATATCAGCCGCGAAGCGCAGGACGAATACGCGCTGCAATCGCAGATGCGTACGGCCGCTGGTCAGGAAGCTGGCAAATTCGATGACGAGATCGTGCCTGTCACCACCACGATGGGGGTCAAGGACAAGGAGACCGGCGAAGTCTCGATGGTCGAAACCACGATCACCAAGGATGAGGGCAACCGCCCTTCAACCACGCTGGAAGGCCTTCAATCGCTTCAGCCGGTCATGGGCCCGGGCATGTGCATCACTGCAGGCAACGCATCGCAGCTGTCCGATGGTTCGTCGGCCAGCGTTCTGATGGAAGCCAAGGTCGCTGAGCAGAAGGGCTTGCAGCCGCTTGGCCGCTATGTCGGCATGGCGGTTGCCGGCACGGAGCCTGACGAAATGGGCATTGGCCCGGTCTTCGCGATCCCGAAGCTGCTCAAGCAAACCGGTATCAAGATGGACGAGGTTGGCCTGTGGGAACTCAACGAAGCTTTCGCTGTGCAAGTGCTCTATTGCCGTGACAAGCTGGGCATCGACAACGACATTCTCAACGTCAATGGCGGCTCGATCTCGATCGGGCACCCCTATGGCATGACCGGCGCGCGCTGCGTTGGTCACGCGCTGATCGAAGGCAAGCGTCGCGGCGCGAAATATGTCGTCGTGACTATGTGTGTCGGCGGCGGCATGGGCGCAGCCGGGATGTTCGAGGTTTATTAATGCGTCTGCGCTCTCCTCGTGTCTTGCCGCTCGATCTCGAGCAGCTCGACGAGGAGCAGGCGAAGGCACTCGCTCCCTTCGCCAACCCTGACAACAAGGTTGGCGGCGGGCGCGTGCTCAATATCTTTCGTACACTGGCGCATGCGCCGGACGCGCTCTCAGCGTTTCTCGCCTGGGGCAATTACATCCTTTCTAGAAGGAACAGCCTGCAACCACGCGAGCGCGAGATTGTGATCTTGCGGGTCGGCTGGCTGTGCAAGTCAGGTTATGAGTTCGCGCAACATACTCGCATCGGCAAGATGTGTGGTCTGACTGACGAGGACATTGCTCGGATCAAGCAAGGACCCGACGCCGAAGGCTGGACACCCATCGAGGCGGCGATGCTGAGAGCGGCTGATGAGCTGGTCTCGGACCATCACGTGTCTGACGCGACATGGGTATCGCTCGAAGAGTTGGGGACCAAAGGCCGAATGGATTTGGCCTTCACGGTTGGCCAATACACGCAGGTTTCAATGTTCCTGAACACTCTTGGCATACAGTTGGAGGACGAAGACGAGGCCGATCCTGACCTGCGTTCCTGATGGAACAATCGTCACCCGTGGGTGGCGACGAAATCCTCGACAACCGGCGCGACTTTATCGCGCCATTTGCTGCCGTTGAAAATCCCGTAATGCCCCGCGCCTTCGGCCATGTAGTATTGCTTTTTCTTGGCCGACAGGCCCGTCGCAAGATCCAGCGCGGCCTTTGTCTGGCCCAGCCCAGAGATATCGTCACGCTCGCCTTCGATTGCGAGCAGCGCAGTGTCAGTGATCTTGCCGAGATCGACAATCTCGCCCTTGTGGCGGAATTCGCCATTAGGGATCGAGTGCTTCTGGAACACTTCCTCGACAGTCTGGAGATAGAATTCCGCAGTCATGTCGCACACGCTGCGATACTCGTCGTAAAAATCCTTGGTCGCCTGCGCGCTGTCATCGTCGCCCGCTGTCAGATGCTTGAACATCTCATAGTGGCTCATCATGTGGCTACCCAGATTCATGCTCATGAAGCTCGCGAGCTGCATAAAGCCCGGATAAACCTTGCGACCTGACCCGCGATAATTCATCGGAACAGTGGCAATCACTGAATTCCGGAACCATTCAATCGGGCGCTCCATGGCCAGATTGTTCACCGTTGTCGGGCTTTCGCGCGTGTCAATCGGTCCGCCCATCATGGTAAGGGTCTTGGGCGTCGCCGGGTCCTTATGCAGGTTCATCAGCGCGGTAGTGGCGAAAGCGGGGACCGATGGCTGGCAAACTGCCATCATATGCGGGCGGTCGCCCTGGCCCTCGACGCGGATCTGCTCGAGAAATGCGATAAGATAATCGATGTAGTCGTCCAGATCGAAAGTGCCTTCATGCATCGGCACCAGTTTCGCATCGGCCCAGTCGGTTATGTAGACAATACAGCTTTCTAGCATGCGCTGGACTGTACCACGCAATAGCGTGGCGTAGTGCCCGCTCATGGGTGCGACAATCAGCAGGCGCGGCGAACTTTCGGGCAGACCGGTGTGGCGAAACCGCTTGAGATCACCGAAAGGGCGATTGATGACGGTCGCCTCTTCCACGGGATGGCGTTCGCCATCGACCTCGACATACTCGATGCCAAAGGCAGGCTTGCTGTATGACGCGGTTGCATGAGCGAAAACATCCAGTGCCGAAGCTGCCATTGGTCCCACGCTCATATAGGAAAGCGGGTTCGCCGGGTTAGTCAGAAATTCCGCGCCGATCGAAGCAACTGCGCTCGCGCTGTTGAGCCATGATCTTTGCAACTCGTAGGCGTGGTAAAGCAAGGCGTTCCCCTGTGTGTTGTTAGGCATCCCGCCTCTTGCCGAGCGGTTGGGAGAGGGTTCTTGAACCCTTCAAGGACATTGTGCAATGCACAATTTTCCGCAGTTCTCGGAATAGCATGGCAAGCATGCAGAATTATCACGTGAAATTTGCGGCTTGTATGACTACCTGTGACAAGCAATGGACGGGCAAAACGAAACAATCGAGAACCAGCCGCCGCGCAAGGGACTATTTCGCCGGAACAAGGCCGAGGCTGAGGGTGCGGCGAGCGAGCCGCCCAAGGCCAAATCGCTTGGGCCGCTGAAAATGGTCTATGCGGCAGCGGCGAAATATCCTCGCCAGATTCTGCTGGCGTTTGTTGCTTTGCTCGTCACGGCGGCGGCTACGCTGGCAATTCCCTGGCGATTCAAAGTCATTATTGATGAAGCCTTTGGCGGCACCGCAGGATCAGCGCAAATTGCCGAAGCTTTCCAATATCTGCTGATGATTGTGTTCGTATTGGGAATCGGCACGGCGCTGAGGTTTTACTTCGTCAGCTGGATCGGTGAACGGGTTGTTGCCGATATCCGGTTGCAGGTGCAACGCAATCTGCTGCGCTTGTCGCCCAGCTTTTACGAAGAGAACAGTCCCAAGGAAATCTCCAGCCGGATGACCAGCGACACCGCGGTTATCGAACAGGTTGTCGGAACGACGGTCTCTATCGCCTTGCGCAATACGCTGACCGCGATTGGCGGCACGATATTGCTCCTGTTCCTGGTGCCTAACCTCACGCTGGGGCTACTAATGGGCATACCGCTCGTCATCATACCGATCATGCTGTTCGGGCGCAGAATCCGTTCTGTCGCGCGTTCGAGCCAGGATCGTGTCGCGGATGTGGGTGCAATGGTGACTGAAGTGCTTTCTTCGATGAAGATTGTGCAAGCGTTTGGACAGGAAACGCGCGAAGCGGAGCGGTTCGGCGGTGCTGTCGAACGTACATTCCAGACGGCAAAACGGCGCATCGCTTTGCGCGCCGCGATGACATCTATCGTGATCGTGCTGATTTTCGGCGGCGTGACCTTGATGATGTGGCGCGGAGCCATCGCGGTCTCTGAAGGGACCATTTCCGGCGGGACAATCTTTGCATTCGTGCTGACCGGCGGGATTGTTGCCGGCTCATTCGGTTCATTGACCGAAGTCTATGGCGATCTTTTGCGCGGGGCCGGTGCGGCCAGCCGGCTGAACGAGCTATTGAATGCCAAACCGACCATCGCCGCGCCGGACAAGCCGCAAGCCTTGCCAATGCCGGCGCGCGGCGGATTGTCATTCCGTAATGTCACATTCCGCTATCCCACGCGTCCAGAAACCGCCGCGCTACAGGATTTCACATTGGAAATCGAACCGGGCGAAACGGTTGCCATTGTCGGGCCATCAGGTGCGGGCAAGTCGACCATTTTCCAGCTGGCAGAGCGGTTTTACGATCCGCAAGCCGGCACCATTCGCTTGGATGGCATTCCGCTGACCAGAGCCGACCCAGCCGATGTGCGCGAACGCATCGCCTTTGTTCCGCAAGACGGCGTGCTGTTCAGCGCAACCGCACGCGACAACCTGCGCTACGGCAAATGGGGCGCGAGCGAGGAAGAGATCTGGGAAGCGGCGCGCGCGGCCAATGCGGAGGCTTTCCTGCGCGACTTGCCAGATGGGCTTGATACCTATCTGGGTGAAAGCGGCACGCGCCTTTCAGGCGGGCAGCAGCAACGCATCGCCATTGCGCGAGCATTGCTGCGCGATGCGCCGATTCTGTTGCTTGATGAAGCGACCAGCGCGCTGGACGCCGAAAGCGAACAATTGGTTCAGCAAGCGCTCGATGAACTGATGAAAGATCGCACGACGCTGGTCATAGCGCACCGCTTGGCGACCGTTCGTGCAGCGAACCGCATCATCGTGCTCGATGAAGGCCGGATTGCCGAGCAAGGGACGCATGAGCAACTGTCCAGTGCAGGCGGGCTTTACGCGCGTTTGGCAAAGCTGCAATTTGCTTCGCACGAGGCCGCTTGAAGCCCGCAATTCTCGACCAACTGCACACATTTCCGACAAACGACGGCGCGGGAGCGAAATTCCGTTTAAGGCGTTGCAATGGAATTCGGCGAGATCACGCCGAGAAACGTCAATCTTGGGGACGCATTTATGATTAGGCAATTGCTTGCCACAGGCACCAGCGCAATCGCGCTTGTCATCGCCGCACCGGCGCTGGCTGACGAGACTACAACCGAAACAGAAACTACTGCAGAAGTGCCGTCTTCGCCGACCATGGATTTCGGTACCTGGGGTGTTGGACTGGACACGATTGATCAGACGCGCGCACCGGGCGATGACTTCGACGCTTATGTGAACGGACTGTGGGTTGCGAATAACGAGATCCCGGGCGACCGCCAGCGCTATGGCGCGTTTGACATGCTGCGTGAGAAGTCGGTTGCCGATGTCGAGGCGCTGATTGCGGATCTTGTCGCATCGAAACCTGAGCCTGGTACGACTGCGCGCCGGATCGTCGATGCCTACAATGCCTATCTCGAAATGGACGCAATTGATGCAAGCGGCCTTGCCCCGGCACAACCTTATCTCAACGAGATTTTCACAGCACCTGACCTAGCCCGCCTAGCGGAGCTGTTTGAGACACCCGGCTATCCGGCGCTGGTGAGTGCAGGCGTAACCGTCGACTCGCGCAACCCGACCGATCACGCGGTCTCAATCGGTTTTGACGGCATGGGACTGCCCGACCGCGACTATTATCTGGTCGATTCAGAGAGCAATCTCGAAATCCGCGGCGCCTATAAGGGGTATCTGACCAAGCTGCTTGATGCTGCTGGCTATCAGGACCCGGCCGCTGCGGCCGAAGCGGTCTATGCTTTTGAGCACAAGGTCGCAAAGCTGGAGTGGGCGCGGCAAATTTTCCGCATGCCCAACCTTACCTATAACGAGCTGACCCTTGATGAGTTGAAGGCGCTCTCTGGTGGATTTCCGATCGAGACCGTGATTTCTGCTGGCAAGTTTGACGGAAAGGCGCGTTATCTAGTGCCGCAAATCCCGCCGACCGAAGATGAAATCGCGGAATACAGCCTGACCAGCGAGCAGCTGGGGATGATTGGCGGCGGTTTGCCCGCGATGATGCAACTGCTGACAGAGACGCCGCTGGCCACAATCAAAGCCTATATGGCGGCGCAGTTCCTGTCAGGAAATGCGTCGGTTCTCTCGAGCGAACTCGACAATGCCAATTTCGAATTCTTCGGCAAGACAATTGGTGGACGCACTGAGCAGCGCCCACGTTGGAAACGCGCGATTGATGCAGTTGAGGGGCAGCTGGGTGAGCAGCTAGGCACGCTGTATGTGGCGCGCTTCTTCCCGCCTGAAAGCAAGGCGCGGATGGAAACACTGGTTGGCAATCTCAAGCTGGCGATGGGCAAGGCGCTCGAAGAAAACGAGTGGATGACCGAAGCAACGATCGAGCAGGCCACCGAGAAGCTCAAAGGCTTCGTGCCGATGGTTGGCTATCCTGATGAATTCGAAACCTACGAAGGTTTGGACATCACAGCGGACGACCCGCTCGCCAACCGGATAAACACCATCGCATGGGCGCGCGCAGACTCGCTGAAGGATTTGGACAAGCCGGTTGACCCGACCGAATGGGGCATGCTGCCGCAAACGGTGAATGCGTATTATTCGCCGCTCACCAACCGTATCGTGTTCCCTGCCGCGATCCTGCAGCCGCCATTCTTTGGTGGCAATGCCGATCCGGCGGTCAATTACGGCGGCATCGGCGCTGTTATCGGCCACGAGATTGGTCATGGTTATGACGACCAGGGCTCTCAATATGATGCAAAAGGCAAGCTGCGGAACTGGTGGCAGGACGTAGATCGCGAAGGTTTCGAGCAATTCACGGCCCGCATGGCAGAATTCATCGAAGCCTATTGCCCGGTTGATAGCCCCGAAGGTCCAGTCTGCCTGCGCGGCCCACAATCCATGGGAGAGACGCTAGGCGATGTGGTTGGATTGCAAATGGCCTATCGCGCCTACCGCATTTCGCTGGGCGGCGAGGAAGCTCCTGTGATTGACGGATTGACCGGCGATCAGCGGTTCTTCCTGGGCTTTGCCCAAATCTGGCGCGGGATGGAGCGCGAGGAAAGCCTGCGCAACCGCGTGATGACAGCGAACCACCCTCCCGGTACGTTCCGCTTGAACAACGCTGTGCGTCACCTGGATGCCTGGTACGAAGCGTTCAACGTGACGGAAGAGCATGATCTCTACCTGCCGCCGGAAGAACGCATCCGCATCTGGTAAGCAGGCACCGCAAACGCAAAATCGCAAATGGGCAGGGCAGGTCGCTTGACTTGTTCTGCCCTTTGGCTCTTAGGCGCAAGGCATGACACTGTTTCAGCAGCTTCTAATTGCGATCGTTCAGGGGGTTACTGAGTTCCTGCCGATTTCATCGTCAGGGCATTTGATCCTGATCCCATATCTTACGGATTTGCCCGACCAAGGCCCGCTGATCGATGTCGCGGTGCATGTTGGCTCTTTGCTGGCGATCATCGTCTATTTTTTCAAAGACGTAGTGGTTTTGGCGCGCGGCGGTTTCGCCAGTGTCGGTTTTGGCTCCTCCGCGGCCAATGCGCCGGCAGAGCGGCGCCTGTTCTGGTGGATCGTGGTTGGCACGATCCCCGCGGTTCTATTCGGGCTTTCGATCAAGATGGGCGCGTTCAACGGGATTGCGGAAAACGTGTTCGGTATCGAGATTGTCGATGGCGATCTGATGAATTCGATCCGCTTTGTCGATCTGATCGCGGTGAACCTTATCCTTTACGGGGTGCTGCTTGGCATTGCGGACAAGGTCGGCAAGGAAGTCAAAGTTTTCGAAGATATGAGCTGGCGCGATGGCTTGATCGTCGGCCTCGCACAGGCACTGGCGATCATTCCCGGCACAAGCCGCTCAGGCGTAACCATGACCGCGGCCCGGTTCCTTGGATATCAGCGTGTCGAGGCTGCGCGGTTCTCGTTCTTGCTGTCGATCCCGGCAGTCGCAGGCGCCGGGGTTTTGATCGTGCCGGAGATTTTCGAAGCAGGGGCGAATCTTGCCTGGGACGCGCTCTGGGCCGGAATTTTCACCTTTATTGCGGCTTTCGCAACAATGGCTTTTCTGATGAATTTCCTCAAGAAAGCCTCGATGATGGTCTTTGTGGTGTACCGCGTCTTGCTTGGTGCGGCGTTGCTGGCGATTTTCTGATCTTGGAACCTTTATCCCTCCGCGATGTTACAGGAGTAGAGGAACTCAGATTTTAGACACGCTTGGAACCTATGTCCCTATTGTGCTTCATCTTTATCGGATCGCTTATCGGCTGGCTTGCCGCGATCCTGACGCGCACCGAAAACGTGCCGGGTATCCGGCGCGACATCGGCTTCGGACTGGTTGGCGCGCTGATTTCCGGCCTGTTCGCGAACAATTGGGCGTTTCTCGGCGGCCTCAGCTGGACAGCGTTGGGCGCATCGATAGTTGGGGCAGTTGTGCTGGTCGCGATCAGCAAGCTCATGCTCGACCGAACCTCCGCCTGAGAGGCTGATTCTTCACATCAAACTGGTTTGGCGCCTGAACCGCGCCCACCGCGCAGCAAATATTCCTGACTGCCGCGATGCACCACATTGTCGACATCGATCACCGCAGTATTGGCATAAGTGAAGCTGGGCCCGAGGCTGCGATAGAGCCGGTCAAAATCACGCTCGACAGTCTGGCGATAGAGATCTTCAAAGCTTTCGATCACGAAGTACGTCGGCTGAAGATCGCTGATCACATAGTCAGTCCGCATGACGCGATCGACATTCAGCATGATCCGGTTGGGGCTTTCCGCTTCGACAGAGAAAACGGCTTCCGTCGGGCCTGACAGGATGCCGGCTCCATAGGCGCGGATGTCATCGGGCGCTTCTTCGATCAGGCCGAACTCGACCGAGTACCAATAGAGCGCGCCCAGCGCCTTGAGGTGATTGTAGCGCATCGCCTTCCACCCGGCGCGGCCATATTCCTGCATATAATCCGCGAAAACCGGGTCGGTCAGCATGGGCACATGCCCGAAGACGTCGTGGAATACGTCAGGTTCCTGAATGTAGTCGAATGTCTCGCGTGTGCGGATGAAATTGCCAGCCGGGAAACGGCGATTGGCCAGATGCCAGAAGAACACGTGATCAGGGATCAGCATCGGTACAGGCACAACGCTCCAGCCTGTGAGCGCGTTCAACTCTTCTGACATTTTGCCGAATTCCGGCACGCCGCCGCGGCCGAGGTCCAGCTTCTCAAGGCCCGCCATGAACGCCGTTGCCGCTCTGCCGGGCAATACATCCATTTGGCGCGCAAAGAGGTCATCCCAAACCTGGTGATCTTCTGAGGTATATTCCGTCTGCGCTGGCTCCAACCAGTCATCGCCCACATGCGAGGGCTTTTTCAGCGGCGCGGTAAAGACATCCGCCGGCAAATCGGGCAGGGTCGAATAATCCTGCTGTGGTTCTGCGAGTGTAGGCATAGTTTCAGTTGTAACTATACCACGCCCAAGCGGGCTGTGCAAACAGGAGGTGCGCTTGGAGAGGCTTAAACGCAAGCAATATGAAGAGCTGCTTGAGCCATTAGAGGATGATGGTATCTTACTGTTCAAATACTGGCTGACGACTGATCAAGTGAATCAGGAAGAGCGGCTGCGCGAACGGCTGGAGGATCCGCTCAAGCGCTGGAAACTCTCGCCCATCGATCTCGCGGCGCGCGACAAATACGACGCATACACGCAAGCGCGCGAAGCGATGCTGCAAGCAACGCACACTGAGTGGGCGCCCTGGACGTTGGTGGATTTCAATGACCAGAAGCTTGGGCGGCTGACATTGGTGCGCGACTTACTGAACCGCTTGCCAGATACGCATATAGACCCGCCGCCATTGGAGTTTCCCGAGCTGGGCCGTGAACCGCAGCGGGAAAGCTATTCAATGCTAGATCCCATCGCCGACTATCCGGTGGATATAGAAGATTAGGCGGTAGCCGACGCTTTTACGCATTGCCTGCCGTCGCTCGCAAAAGTGCCGAGCTCGTAGCCGTCACCTGACTTGCGTATCGCCATATGCAGCGGCTCGTCCGCAATTGCCGGGCTGACGGCGCGGAAATTGAAGGTCTTGAGCTTGTTCTCGCCCAGCACTTTCACGGCCATTTGCAGCAGCAGACTTGCCATCAGCGGCCCGTGCACTACCAAACCGCGGTAGCGCTCAACATCGCGCGCATAAGGCAGATCATAGTGAATCCGATGCGTGTTGAATGTCAGCGCAGAGAAACGGAACAATAACCGCGGATCGGGTGTGAT
Organism: Altererythrobacter rubellus; assembly: GCF_030284385.1. Classification (NCBI taxonomy): domain Bacteria; kingdom Pseudomonadati; phylum Pseudomonadota; class Alphaproteobacteria; order Sphingomonadales; family Erythrobacteraceae; genus Altererythrobacter; species Altererythrobacter rubellus. The sequence continues at coordinate 210,482 of NZ_CP127221.1, read as the reverse complement.
CTGCTGATGCTGATCCCATGAGGCGGCATCGAATGCAGCACTCGACGGCTCGGGCGGGCTAAGCGGAGCATCCCCCGCCACCGCATCGCGGTAGACCAGTGTCTGCTTATCGCGCACCGCAATGACGCCATTGGCCTTGGTAACATGCTCGACGTCTACGAACCCCAATTTGCCGCTTTTACCTTCTTTCTCGGCAATCGAAGCAATTCGACTGGTCCGCTCGATGTCCGCGCCAATGGGAATTGGTTCTAGAAACTCGATTTCGCTCGCAGCCCACATCCGGCGCGGCAGCGGGATCGGCGGGAAAAAGCTCTGGTCGCTTTCGTCGCGCTTTGGATGGCCATCTTTGCCCAGCGCAGTTTGGGGCGCCTCGGGCGTGCAAAGGCACAGATGAATGCCCTGCGGCATCATGCCAATTGGAGATGCATCAAGGTTAAAGGTCGCGAACCACCGATTGGCGAGCGCATTGTCGAGCGTATCACGCTGGACCTGCTCGCGTCCGATCCAATTGTCCCACTCAGTCATGCGTGCATCCTATCACGATCACGCCGCGCGTTCGAATATCGCCGCGATTCCTTGACCGCCGCCGATGCACATTGTTTCCAGCCCGAAGCGAACTTCGCGTCGATGCATCTCCGCTGCCATGTCAGCCAGAATACGCCCGCCGGTTGCGCCAATCGGGTGGCCCAGCGAAATCCCCGAACCATTTACATTCAGGATGTCTCGGCGGCTGTCATCATCCGACCAGCCCCAGCCTTTCAGCACGGCCAGCACTTGCGGTGCGAAGGCCTCGTTAAGCTCGACCAGGCCGATGTCATCCCAGCCCATGCCGGCGCGCGCGAATAACCGCTCGACCGCAGGGACAGGGCCGATACCCATGCGCGAAGGGTCACAGCCTGCCGCCGCCCAGCCATGGAACCACAGCGAAGGGGTGAGCCCCATTTCCTCAAGCTTGTCTTCCGCCACAACAAGACAAGCAGCCGCTGCATCGTTTTGCTGGCTGGCATTGCCTGCTGTGACGATGGCTTCAGGATCTCGCTTCAGATCAATCGCGCGCAATGATCCAAGCGTTTCCATGCTCGCGTCGGCGCGATAGCCTTCATCGTGATCGAAGACGAAAGGATCCTTGCGCTGCTGTGGCACTTCAACCGGCACGAGATGATCGGTAAATTTGCCCTCTTCCCACGCCTTGGTGGCGTTCTGGTGAGAGCGGACAGCAAAGGCGTCCGCTTCTTCGCGGGTGATCTTGTAGTCTTTGGCCAGATTCTCTGCCGTTTCGATCATCCCAGTGATGATCCCGAACCGCTCGATCGGCTGGCTCATCAAACGCCCACGGCTCAGCCGGTCATGCAGTGTCATATCACCCATCCGCACGCCGCCACGAAGGTCAGTCGTGTAATGTTCGACGTTTGACATGCTTTCACAGCCGCCTGCGACGACGACATCGGCCATGCCTGTTTCCACCATCATCGCTGCGGTCGCGACCGCTTGCACGCCAGAGCCGCAGCGGCGGTCCAGCTGGAAACCGGGAACTTCGATCGGCAGTCCCGCGGCCAGCCAGCTCCAGTGGCCAATCGCGGGCGCTTCGGCATTGCCATAGCCCTGACTGAAGACAACATCGTCGACCCGCGCCGGATCAATGCCGCTGCGTTCGATCAACGCCTTCAGGATAACCGCACCCAGCTTGCCGGCGTCCAATGGGGCGAGCTTGCCGAGGAATTTGCCTACCGGCGTGCGCAAAGGTGAAACAATAGCGGCGCGTCTCTTGGTCATCGTGTTTCCTTGTCTGAAAGAGCTACCGTGCCTGCATCGATCAGCTTGCCAATCGCTCCAGAGGATAGGCCAAGTCGCTCGGCCAAAACCTCTTCACTGTGTTGGCCGAGATATGGTGCAGGTGCAGGGTCGCCGACCTGTTTCTCAGGCATGTTCGCAAAGCTGCGCGTGGCGGGATATTTGAAGCCTGACGGGTTTGCGGGCGACGGTCCGAACAGCGGGTTTTTGGCCACCAACTGCGGGTCGTTCGCGGCTTCGTGCATGGTACGGTAACGCTCGAATGTGCAGCCATGTTCGCTCATCCGTGCGGCAAGATCATTGTAATCGTGCTGCCCTGCCGCCTGCTGGAACAGGTCGAACAGCCGGTGGCGGTGTTCGAAGCGGGGGCGGTCTCCGTCGGCGAAGCGGACGCCCAATTCTGCTTCTAGTGCAGCGATCTCTTCGGTGAGGCCAAAGGCGGCTACCAGCCCGTGCCACTGCTTGGGCGTGAGCGCCGCGACCATGAAGCGTTGGTTGTCCAGGCTCCTGAAATCGCGCCCGAACGCACCCCAGATCGCATTGCCGAGTCTCTCGCGATCCGCCCCGCGATAAAGCATTTCTGCCATCGATCCGCTGTTTGCCATGGTGCCGATAGCGACATCTCCCAGCGGGATACGCACTTCGCTGCCTTCGCCGCTCGCGTCGCGGTGGCGCAATGCGGCGAGCAGGGCAAAGGCGCCATAGGCCCCGGTGATGAAATCCCACGCGGGCAGAACCTGGTTGACCGGGGGCGCTGTGGCCATGTCCCAATCTTCCGGTCCGCACATCAGCGGGTATCCGCTTGCAGCGTTGACTGTGAAGTCCATCGCCTGCCGCCCGTCGTGCCAGCCCATGATGCGCACGCTGACCATATCGCCCCCCCCTTCGGACAAAGCCGCATGGCTAAGGAAGCTCTTCTCGGGCAGATTGGTAACGCATTGCCCGGTTTTGCGTGCCAGCTCGACGCAAAGCTCGCGTCCTTCGCCACTGCGCAAATCCAGCGCGACCGATTTCTTGGCGCGGTTGAGATTCTCCCAGCTTAAGCTGCGGCCTTCCTTTGTTAGCATGTATCGATCGTAGTCGAGCCCGCCTGCCTTGTGGTCAACCCGGATCACCTCGGCGCCCATTTGCGCGCAATAGAGCCCGATGGTCGGTGACGCGACGAAGCTTGAGACTTCGATGAGGGAGAGGTCGTCTAAAAGGTTGTACATCAGCCGTGTACCGCCGCCCAATCCCTGAGCATGTGCTTGGCGATCTGGAGCTGCAGGATTTGTGTGGTACCTTCGTAAATGCGGTAGATGCGCGCGTCGCGGAAGAAACGCTCTGCATCGTATTCGGCCAAATAACCTGCGCCGCCGTAGATCTGCACAACGCGGTCAACCACGCGGCCGCACGTCTCGGATGCGAATACCTTGAACGCGGCAGCCTTGACGAGAATGTTCTCTCCACGGTCAGCGCGCGCGGTGACATCTTCCATCATGGCCTCCGCGGCGTAGATTTCAGTCTCGCTTTCGGCGAGCATCTGCTGGATCAGCTGGAAGTTTGCGATCGGCTCACCAAAGGCCTTGCGCTCATTGGCATAGCGCAGCGCACTGTCGAGCGCACGACGGGCATAGCCGGTGCTGGCCGCGCCTACCGAAATACGGCCATTGTCGAGGCTCATCATGGCAAAGCGAAAACCCTTGCCGGTCTCTCCGCCAAGCAGCGCTTCGCCCGGCACATGCACATCATCCAGGATGACATCGGAGATATGCGCGCCTGACTGGCCCATCTTCTTGTCAGGGCTGCCGGTGGATATGCCCGGCGTATCCATCGGCACGATGAAAGCGCTGACATGCGCGTTCTTGGGCAATGCCTCTTTCTCGGTGCGCGCCATGATCAGCGCGACATTCGCATGCGGGGCGTTGGTGATGTATCGCTTGGTGCCATTGAGCACCCAGCCATTGCCGCTTGGGTCGGGTTTGGCGAAAGTCTGCATTGCCGCACTGTCGCTGCCGGAGCCTGGTTCCGTTAGGCCGAAACAGGCGATTTCACCCGCGGCGACGCGCGGCCACCATTCGGCTTTCTGCTCTTCGGTCGCGCCATTCTTGATCGCGGAATTGAACATGCCGACGTTGATCGAGAAGATTGAGCGGAACGCAGGCGCGGCATAGCTCATCGATCGCACCGTACGCGCATATTGCGTGGTATTCAGGCCTGCGCCGCCATATTCTTCCGGCACTGTCAGCCCGAACAGACCCATCTCCTTCATCTCTTCAACGATATCATCGGGCAGGCGATCGTTCTCGATCACGTCCCTTTCCGCCGGGATCAGCCGCTCCCGCACATAGCGGTCCAGCTGCTCGATGAACTGTTCGAAGGTTTCTGGGTCCATTCCGGATTGCGACATCGGTTCTAGCGTCCTCTCTTTGCAGCTCGTTCAATCGGTTTCAGCGAGCCCCATGTCGCCTGCTCAATGTGGCAGGCTTTCTCTCGCCTAAAAGCAAAAGCGGACGAATCGCCCGATGGCAACCCGTCCGCTTTGCAATCTGGCAAAAAGCCGCGCTTGGCCTGTTACTCTTCGACGCCTAGCTCAGCTGCGGCCGCTTCGGCTGCTGCTGCGACATCCGCGGCTGCATCAGCCGCTTCGGTTGCAGTTTCCTCGGTGACCGCAGCGGGTTCGTCTGCCGCACCTGTATCTTCAACAGCCTGTTCTTCCACGCCTTCAAGCGCGGCGTCTGCCGGCATTTCGACCGTGTCGGCTTCTGCTTCGATCGACGCATCGTCTGCGCCCCCGCAAGCTGCCAATGTCAACGCTCCAGCGCCGGCCAGTAGGGTGTATGCAAACTTCTTCATTGGTACTTTCTCCTGAATTTAACCGCTTCTTAGCGCGGTCTAGATACAAGCGCCAAGGGCGCAATGTGTAAAATCTTTCAAGAACTGCGACGAGTGGAGCGATTGATCATTCAAATCCGGGGGCGAATTTGACTGTACCCGTTGGTCGTACACCGACGAGGGTAAGATATTGAAAATACTCCGCCGGTGGACCGGGATAGGCAAGCGACGGGTCTGATTTGAAGCCAAAGCGTGAATAGTATTCAGGGCTTCCCAATAGCACGATCCCTTTCGCGCACATTGCGCGCATCTGCGTAATCCCGTGATTAATCAGTGCGCTGCCGACACCCTTGCCCTGCAACTCGGGCCAAACAGAGACTGGCCCCAAGCCGTACCAGTTTTTAGTGCCATCGCTGATCGTAACAGGGGAAAACGCGATATGGCCGATAATGCCTTCAGGCGTTTCTGCGACTAAAGATAACGCCAGGTCGCCGTCTTTGCGCAGCCGGTCCACCAGCTCTTGCTCGTCACCATCACTGAAGGGCATGTCTTTGAATGCGGCTTTGGTGAGCTTGAAGATCGGGCGCCGGTCGTCCAGCTCTTCCGGGCGGCAGGCGATGCTCATTCGAGGAGATGCCCTGACTTGTCGCGCTTTGTGGCGAGATAGCGCGCATTGTACGGATTATCAGGCAGTTGATGCGGTACCCGTTCGTTCACTGTGATGCCTGCCGCCTCAAGCGCGGCGACTTTCTTGGGATTGTTCGTCATCAGCCGGATCCTCCGCGCGCCGAGTAGATCGAGCATGCGCGCAGCGGTAGCGAAATCGCGCGATTCATCGGGCAAGCCAAGCCGCTCGTTGGCTTCGACAGTGTCGAACCCTTGATCCTGCAAGCGGTAAGCGCGCAGTTTGTTGATCAGGCCGATACCGCGCCCCTCCTGACGCATATATAGCAAAGCGCCCCAACCGCCTTCGATGGCGACATCAGCCATGGCCGCTAGCGCTGCGTCCAATTGCGGGCCGCAATCGCACTTCAGGCTGCCCAATATATCGCCGGTCAGGCACTCCGAATGTAGGCGGATGAGCGGAGCCTTGTCTCCGCGCTGATCCCCGATGATCAGTGCGACATGCTCGCGGGTATCGTCTGCACTTCGAAAGGCCACAATCTCAGCTGTGTCGCAAGCCGCGACCGGCAATCTGGCGCGGGTCGCGATGTTCAATTGCCTGCCCTCGCTCCATTCCGACAAATCACTCGCTGCAACCGGCACTGTTTCGCCCGGATCGGTCGGATCGACCAGAAAGGCAGGCAGGATTCCTGCAATCCGGGCAAGCTCCAGCGCCACCTCGGCAACCTCGCGCCACTCCAACGCCTCGGCTTTGTAGGGCCCTTTGAACGGGTGCTTCAGGTCAAGCGCCGGGTCTGCCACTGCGCGTGCTTCGCTCAAGGCAAACGGCTCACCGCTGCGGATCAGAACGGGTGCGTTAGGAACTGCCGCCTCGCGCTGGTTCGCAAGTTTTAAGGTGAGCGCGCGGGCCGCAGAAATCAGCATCTTCTCCGACGTCGCGCCGGTCGTAATCGCAGTCTCGGCTGGCAAGAAAACAGGCCCCCTATCAAACGCAATCGGCCAGCCATGGCGCAGCGCGTCCACCGCTTGCGCCACGCGGCGAGAGGGCGAGGGAGAACCTACACTCAGAGCGCAAACTCCGTGATCAGCGGGATATGATCGCTTGGCTTCTCCCAGTCGCGCGCGTCTTCGCGTAGACGGTGGCCAATGGCTTGCGCGGCAAGTTCGGGGCTCGCCCACATGTGATCGAGCCGCCGCCCGCGATCATTCACTTTCCAATCCTTGGAACGATAGCTCCACCAGCTGAAATAGCGTTCAGGATCGCGGATAAACTCACGTCCCAGATCGACCCAGCCATGGGCTTGTTTGAACTGCTCGAGCGTGTCGACTTCAACAGGAGTATGGCTGACAACCTTGAGCAACTGCTTGTGATTCCAAACATCGCTTTCGAGTGGCGCAATGTTGAAATCGCCCACGATCATGGTTGGGCGATCGATCTTGTCCGCCCAGCCGATCATGCGGCCCAGAAAGTCGAGCTTCTGCCCAAATTTGGCGTTCTTTTCGCGGTCCGGCTCGTCTCCGCCGGCCGGGACATAGACGTTTTCAAGCACCATGCCCTTGCCCGGGCCGAGCAATTCGACCCCGACATGCCGAGCTTCGCCATTGGCCTGCCAGTCATGGCGGCTGAATTCCTTTAATGGAATGCGGCTGATCGTTGCGACACCATGATATCCCTTCTGGCCATGGATCGCCTGATATTTGTAGCCCGCATCAGCCAGCGCTTGCGCAGGAAACTGGTGCTCCTGACATTTGATTTCCTGCAAGCACAGCACATCGGGTGCTTCCTCTTTCAGAAACCGTTCGACAATCGGCAGCCGCAGCCGCACCGAATTGATATTCCAAGTCGCGATAGAAACCATGGGGACAGCACTTAGGGTGCGTATTCTTTTGGGTCCAGCACACCTTTAGCTTTCCCGTCACAAAGAATAGCGATAGCGGTGGTCCCGAGAGAAGGAGATACCCTATGACGACTTCGCGCAGCGCGCTTTCACTTGCAGCTGCAATGGCCTTTCCGTTGGCTGCATGCTCACCTGCTGGATATGGGCAGAGCGAGATTGCCAGCGCATCGGCAATGCCAGCCGCGGCGACCGAGCCCAAGGCCAAGAACGTCATCCTGTTCATCGGTGACGGTATGGGAGTTTCGACGGTCACAGCCGCGCGGATCTATGCCGGCCAGAAGAACGGGCAGAGCGGCGAGGAATATGTCCTGCCGTTCGAGATTTTCGAGAATGTTGCGCTCGTAAAAACCTATAACAGCAACGCGCAGGTGCCCGATAGTGCCGGCACGGCAAGCGCGATGCACACTGGCGTCAAGACCAAGATCGGTGTTCTGGGGGTTGGCCCCGATGTCACCGCTGGCGATTGCGAAAGCGGGCTGGCCAACTCGCTCCCAATTCTAGGAGAGCAAGCAACAGCGCGCGGGCTGGCCCTGGGGATCGTTTCCACCGCGCGCATTACCCATGCGACCCCAGCCAGCGTTTATTCGCGCACCCCGGATCGCGGCTGGGAGGCAGATGCGTGGATACCCGAGGATCAACGCGGCAAGGGCTGCGATGATATCGCGGCGCAGCTTGTGAACAGCACATTCGACGTCGCCCTGGGCGGCGGGACGGCGGCATTCTTTGGCGCAGACTCCGGCGGGAGGCGGCTAAATGCGGATGCGAACCTGCCTGCAGATTGGACGGCACGTACAGGCGGCACCTTTGTTTCTACAGCAGCTGAATTGGCTGCTGCACCAGCAGACAAGCCTGTGTTAGGGCTCTTTTCGCCCAGTCACATGACTTACACGGTCGACCGCACCGACGATTCGACTGAACCGACACTAACCGAGATGACGCAGCAGGCGATCACGCGGCTTCAAGATGATCCCGAAGGCTTTTATCTGATGGTCGAATCGGGCCGGATCGATCACGGTCACCATGCCGGGCAAGCTGGCTATGCATTGGAAGAAGCAGTCGAGTTCGCTAACGCAATCCAATACGCAATCGAAAACACCGATCCTGCTGAAACATTGATTCTGGTAACCGCAGATCACAGCCACGTCTTCACAATGTCGGGCTATCCGCGCCGTGGAAATGACATTCTGGGGTTGGTTGTCGCTCCTGAAGGGAGTGCCGAACTGGCAGAGGCGACCACCGCGACCGATGGTAAGCCATACACCACGCTGGGTTACCAGAATGGTCCCGGTGCAATTGCCAATATGGCAGAGCGTCCGATGCCTGAAACCGGCGTTCATGCGCACCAACAGGCCGCGATCCCGACCAGCAGTGAAACCCATGGCGGCGAAGATGTGGCGCTCTATGGCAATGGTCCTGGCGCTGATCGTGTTCGCGGCGTGATCGAGCAGAATGCGATCTATAACATCATCGTCAAGGCGCTTGGCTGGGATGACTAAGAGATCAAGGTGATCTTGCACGAGCTGGATTGGGCTACCCGCAGGTAGCCCGCAAGGCCGGGAGGAAATTGCGTACGCCGAGGCGAGTGCGGAAAAAACAGGATGCCAAACAAAAACCCTCGCGCCGGGGGCATTGGCACGAGGGTTCCTAGTTAGCGTTCGTCACGCTTGGATGAACCGCACTTCGATGAAGGTTGAGGCAACAGGGGGGGAAACCCGCCTTCGACCGGTTCACAAGAAGAAACTACCCTTTCTCAGCTTTCGGCTAAATGAATGACGCACAGCGCTCTGTCGTGTTCTTACAACCTTGCAACGCCGAAGCGTTTATCGTGGGCGACGAGACGAGCTACGCGGATCGCGGAACTGGAACGTACTGTCGGGAACAGACACGCCATAGCGGTGATTCCTTAGCCGAACCGTCGTGCGATTGTTCTGCGCATCGAGCGCAACCCAGGTGTTGAGCTCCAGCCCGCCCGGCGCGGTCACATCGCGCACAAAGATCATATTGATCATGCCGAATTCGGGGCGTTTGGGGTCGCGCACCTCAATGCTGATCACGTCAGGATTCCCGGTCTGAACCAGCTTGCCATAACGGGAGATATCCCGCTCCGGATCAAGCAAGGCACCCAGCGGCGAATTGCGGATCGGCCAGCGCTGAACCTGATTCACTTCATAATCGACGAGGTAGAGCGACCGACCGTTGGATATGACCAGCAAATCCTGATCTTCGCCATAGTCGAACCGGATCTTTCCGCCACGCTTTAGTGTCAGAACACCGTCGGCAGTCTGCCCCATTCGGTCAGTTTGTGAGAAGTCTGCCTTTAGTGTGGCGATTTGGCGAAGCGCGCTGACAGCGCGGTTCAGATCGCCCGCTTCGGATTGCGCGATGGCGGGCGCGGTCGTCGCGATAGATGCGGGGATTGCGCATAAGGCAGCACTCGCCAGCGCAACGTGCAGCGGGCGTTTGGAAAGAAATGCAAAGATGCTCATGCTGCGCTTTCTAATCACGCGGCGTTTAACTGTCACTGAACTTGATTGCGTTCAGCCGTTCAGCAAGATCACTTGATCTTGGCTTCCTTGAACTCGACATGCTTGCGCACAACCGGGTCATATTTACGGAAAGTCATCTTTTCAGTGATGTTACGCGGGTTCTTTTTCGTCACGTAATAGAAGCCCGTGTCTGCAGTCGAGACGAGCTTGATCTTGACGGTTGCTGGCTTCGCCATGACGGTATCCTAAAACTTGCAAAAGGGCTGATGTTCAGCCGAAAAAATACAGGCGGCGCGAGCAGCACCGCCATCCAGAGGCGCGCCATTGGGTGATTCTGGGGCAAAAGTCAAGCACGACTCACCAATCAGAGCGACTGACTTTACCTCTTTTCGCCTTCACATCGCCACGGGCTTTCTTGGCTTTCAGCCGCTGGACCTTGCCCACGCGATTGACGCGGCTTTTGGCGCGCGGCTTGGGGCGCTCATGCGCTTTGGTGAGCAATTGCTCGAGCTTCTCGCGCGCCGCGGTGCGATTTGCTTCCTGGGTACGATGTTCGCGTGCTGTAATCAAAAGGTCGCCTGACGCGATGAGCTTGCTTTTGGCGATTTCTTTCAACCGCGCAAAAACAGCCGGCGGCAGACCCAATTTGTAGATATTCACCCGCAGCTGGACCTCGGTCGCTACCTTATTGGCGTTCTGCCCTCCCGGCCCGCTGCCAGCGAGGAAACTTTCCTCTGCCAGAGCATGCGCGCGGGCGAGAAGATCATCATCCATCATCTGACACGTGCGTGCGTTCTGGCGGAGGCGGAGGCTCAGGGGCGGTGAGACCCGCCCGAACGAAGTCTTCCGGAAATGGAGCGTAGGCGGTAATCGGATCCTTGCCTGGGCGTGTCATATGGATCGCCTCTGCGTGCAGCATGGTGCGGGGCGCGCCTTTGTTTTGCCCGCGCACGGGCCCGTAAACGGGATCGCCCAGCAGTGGAACGCCCAGCCCTTGCAAGGCGTGAACCCGCAATTGGTGCGTGCGCCCGGTCTCGGGGCGGAAGCGGATCAACGACCGCTTTCGGTCTTCTTCACCGATAGTCTGGAGCAATTCCCAATGCGAGATCGCCGGTTTGCCTTTCTTCGCGGCAATCATCCGCCAGCCCTTCTCAGCCGAGCTGATCTTGGAGAGGTTAAGTTCGATCGTGCCGGATTGTTCGGACGGTTCAAAATCCATCACTGCCAGATATGTTTTGCCAACAAGACGGTCCTCGAACGCCCTGTTAAAGCGCTTCAGCGCCTTCGGATTGCGCGCAAGAATCAGGCAGCCGCTGGTATCGGTATCGAGCCGGTGAACGGCAACTGGCGGGCGCTGAAATCCCAGCTTCAACTGCTCGATATGGTCCCACAAAGCGGGGCCGCCGCGCTTGGGGCGGTCCACTGGCAAACCCGCAGGTTTGTTGATCACCAGCGCTTCGCCGTCTTCGAAGAGTATTTCGATATTCATATCAATTCAGCTTTCATCAGCCCGCGCACGGCGTTGCCGAGCAAAAAGCCATTTTCGAGATCTTCCAAGATCAGATGTTCTTCGCGCGCCTTGCCGCTGTCAATCAGCGAGCGGCGCAATACGCCGGGCAGCAGGCCAAGCGAATCCGGGGGAGTGAGCCATACTCCGTCGCGCTCAACAAAGATATTGGTGAAGCTGCCTTCGGTAACGAAGCCTTCGGGATGAACGAGCAGCGCTTCCTTCGCGCCTGCGGCCTTTGCGGCGGCCAGCGCCTCCTCGTAGAACCCGCGATCGGTTGTCTTGTGCCGCAAGCGCCAATCGCTGGGATCCACCGGCAGAGGCAGCGCGATACATCGCAGCGGTGTATCACTGGCGCTTGGTACAGGCCCCGCCTCCAGCGCCAACTCTCCGCGCCGCGATGCCAGCAGCCGCACCTTGCTGCGCGTTTCCAGATCAAAGCACAGCGCCTGAATCTGGTTGCGCGCGGCATGCCGGTCGAAAGAAAAGCCCAAAGCCTGCGCTGAAGCCTTGATCCGTTCCAGATGCAGTTCGAGCAAGCCGATACCGCTTTCCGGATCGAACAGCATTGTCTCGATCAAATCGCAATCGCTCAGGCGGCGCGCAAAGCCTGCCTTCACTTCGCATTCGCGCCGTTCAGCCATGGCTTCGCTGTCTGCAACAATCGCAGAGCCTACGCCCATGACCGCGCGCCCTCGATTGTTCTCTTCCGGCGTCAAGCGGAGCGTGCGAATCGCGACATTGAATGCGGTATCGCCATCAGGCCCGATCCGTCCGATCGCCCCGCAATAGGGTCCGCGCGCATCGCGCTCTCTCTCATTGATCAGCTCCATCGCGCGAATCTTGGGCGCGCCGGTGATGGAACCGCAGGGAAAGATGGCGCGGACCAGATCGACCGCAGTTTTGCCTTCTTGCAGTTTGGCATGCACGCTGGAAACCATTTGATGCACCGTTGGATAGCTCTCGACGGTGAACGGTGCCTCAACGCGCACGCTGCCAGCTTCGGCCACACGGCTAAGATCATTGCGCATCAAGTCAACGATCATGAGGTTCTCGGCCTTGTCCTTGACTGACTTAGCCAATTCGTCCGCCAATGCTTGATCGGCTTCGGCCGTGTCGTCACGAGGGCGCGTGCCCTTCATCGGCTTGACTTTTGCCGCATTGCCCTTGAGCGAAGCGAACAATTCGGGTGAGAGGCTGAGCAGCCAGTGCGAGCCATCGAACAGCAATCCGCCATAGCCGGCCTCGGCAGCCGGGCGCAGCTGTGAATAGAGCGCAACCGGATCGCCGCGATAGGATCCGGCGAGCTGATAGGTCAGGTTGACCTGGTAAATGTCACCTGCGTGGATCGCGTCCTGAAGCCGGGCGAATGCTGCCGCATAGCCGCCGGTCGAAAGCTGCGGTTCCATCGGCCCCAGCGTCCCTGTGCCTTCAGACTGCGAAGCGAGCCATTGTGGAACGTCTTGCGCGGCAATTTCTTGCTCGCTGTCAAACAGGCCGAGCCAGACTAGCGGGCCTGCCGCACCGCTGCGTGCATCCACCAAGGGCGAAAGTTTGGGCTCCATCGCCAGGCCCGCTTCGTAAGCGATATAGCCCGCCAATGTTCCGCCGCTGGCTAGTCGTGCGGTATCGGCTGCGGTCAACACATCCGCCACCTCTTCGCCGCGCATCGCAATGAAAATCTGGCGTGGATCGGTAAACAGATGCGCAGATGCTGCGCCGTCCCGGCGCGCGTCATCAAGCAGGATAAAGGGTGTGCGCTGTCCCATTGCCAGTGCAGCCTTAGCCAATCGCGTGCACAAGTCGAGTACTTGACCACCTAGGGTCCGCTGCGCTGCTCGCGCATCGCTTCGCGCGCTGCCTTGCGCTCTGCAGATGAAATCGTGCCAGAGCCATCTTTATCTGCACTGTTAAAACGCGTCTCTATAGCCGCATCGAATTCCTCGCGCGTCACAGCTTCGTCGCCATTGGTATCTGCGCGGCGTAGCATAGCCATCATCCGCGAAGGACCACCGCGGCCTTGTCGCGCTTCGCGACCACCGCGTTCTCCTGCCCGAGCGCGCATCGCTTCGCGGGCTGCAGACATCTCTTCCTGGCTAAGACCGCCGCTGCCATCGGTGTCTGCGCGGGCGAACATGCGTTCTGCGCGATCACCACGGCGTTCCTGGCGTCGGCTCTGTCGTGCTTCGCGCGCGACCTGCATTTCAGCCTGCGTGACTTCGCCGTCGCCGTTTGCATCCATTTTGGCAAAGCGCTCTGCCTGCTTTGCAGCGCGGTCTGCCCGATCAATCACGCCATTGCCATCGGCATCGGCGCGTTCGAACATCTTCGCGCTGTGAGTGCGCGCTTCTTCAAGTGTCACATTGCCATCGCCATTGGCATCGGGTCCGCGCTTGCCGCCATGATGGTCAGCGAAGGCCGCGCCAGAAGCGCCAATGGCAAGAGCGGCGGCTGAAAGGGTGAGTGTGAGTTTACGCATTGTGTTTGCTCCTATGAATGTGTCGTGCGAGCTGCAGAAAACGAACCTAACCACATTTTGAGAGGGAGGGGGCCTTGCTTGCACAGGGGAATGCAAACGGTCCGCTTTCTGCAACTCTTGAACACTTATCTCGCGGCGCTGTGTCGCAGGAGTATGCCAGTTTAGAGGCAAATTGTCGCAGATTGTATCACCTTCAGACCTCTGTTCATTTGCGCGAAATATGCCTCAGGCGTCTGCCATAAGGAAAGCGTTGAGCTTGTTGCCGTCTGGGTCACGGAAATATCCGGCATAGAACACCTTGCCGTTCTCATCCGGTTCACCGCGTGGGCCCGGCGCGCCTTCATCGGTTCCACCGTGTACCATTGCAATGTCATACAGTCGATGGACCTGATCCTTGTCCTTGGCTTCGATGGCCACCATCGTGCCGTTGCCGACGGTCGCTTCCTTGCCATCGAACGGTTTGGTCGCGGCTATGCCTGCACCGCCATCCCATGCGCCCCAGGCAATAAAAGTATCGAAGTCCATCATCCGTCCGACGCCCATTTCAGCGGCGATAGCGTCATAGAATTTGGCGGCGCGCGGCAGATCGTTCGTGCCCAGCGTTACATAACCGATCATCACATACTCTCCCGTCATGAGTCACAAATTTCGCGACCCGCAATGTAAGAACATTACAAGAACATTTGCAGTTCCACAAGCCGACCTAAGGATTTCCGCCTATCAAAGCGGAGCGCAATGCTTTTCCAGCCAGGCCAAGTCCTCGCCATCCATCTGCGGGCTCAAGATATCCCAGACCTTGGCATGATAATCATTCCACCAATTGATCTCGTCAGCGGTCAGGAGGGTCTCTTCAACCAGTGTACGGTCGATCGGCACAAAGGTCAGGCATTCGAACCCCAGATACTCGCCCTCTGCGCCTTCGATATCCTGTTGTACGGTCAGGATCAGATTCTCGATCCGGATGCCAAATTCGCCCGCTTTGTAATAGCCAGGTTCGTTCGACAGGATCATGCCTGCGAACAGTTCCTCGTCCGCTCCGGGTTGACCGCCGCCAAGCTTGGCGATGCGCTGTGGCCCTTCATGGACTGACAGGAAACTACCTACGCCATGGCCAGTACCATGCGCGTAATCGACGCCTGCCTCCCAGAGATATTGCCGGGCAAAGGCATCCAGCTGACCCCCGCAGGTGCCTTGCGGGAAAATGGCGCGATCAATCTGGATGTGGCCCTTGAGAACGCGCGTGAAGCGGTCTTTCATCTCTGTTGTTGGTTCGCCAGGGCCAACCCAAACAGTGCGCGTGATATCGGTTGTGCCCGCCGGATATTGCCCACCTGAATCGCACAGGAAGATTGAGCTGGGCGGGATCGGAATATTGCTGTCTTCATCGACCTTGTAATGCGGCAGCGCGGCGTGACCGGCAGCGGCAGAGATGGTGTCGAAGCTGATGTCTTTGAGGTTGCCCAGCTCGCGGCGGAATTCGAGCAGTTTTGCCGCGGCGGCCAGCTCGTCGACTTCGCCCGACGGCGCGGTTTCCTCGATCCAGCGCAGGAAACGGCTTACAGCGACGCCGTCGCGGGCCTGCGCGTCGCGGTGACCTTGTTGTTCGACCGGATTTTTGATCGCGCGCGGCAGAATGGTGGGGTCGCGCTCAAAGCTCACGGTTGCGCCACCTGCCTCCAGCGCCTGAGCAATCCCGGCCACGGCATAATTGGGATCAACCGCGACCTTCTTCCCTGCCATTGTTCCAAGCGCGTCTGCAAAGGTGCCGCGTTCACGGATCGTCACCGCATTGCCCAAGTGCTGTGACAGCTCCGGCGTGACTTTCTCGGAACCGATGAACAATTCTGCAGTCCCATCGGCATGTGCAACGACATAGCTTAGCGCGACTGGCGTATGCGCGATGTCTGAGCCGCGGATATTCAACAGCCACGCCACCGAATCGAGCGCGGAGATGACCGCTGCATCGTGACCTTCGGCCTTGAGCCAATCTGCGATCTCCGCGCGCTTTTCAGCCGAGGAGCGCCCAGTGTGCTCGTCTGTCTGGATCATTGCCACCGCATCGGATGGCTCGGGCTGGTCCTGCCACACGGCGTCAAGCGGGTTGCCGTCGACAGGTACCAGTTCTGCGCCCACTTTGGCCGCTTGCGCTGAAACCGTATTTACCCACGCCCTGCTATGCAGCCATGCATCGTAACCGATCTTCGCGCCTTGGCCGGCATGGTCGGCGATCCATCCGCCAATCGTATCCTTGGGCACAGAGCGGTATTCAAACAGTTTTTCGTCCACTTGATCGCGCACTTGCACGGTATAGCGGCCGTCAACAAAGATCGCGGCTGTGTTTAGCAGCACCGCAGCGCTGCCTGCGCTGCCGCCAAATCCGGTCAGCCATTCAAGCCGCTGTGCATAGGCACCGACATATTCGCTCATATGCTCATCCGAAATGGGTATGATGAACCCGTCCAGTTCGCGACGTTTCAATTCCTGCTTCAACGCGTCGAGACGCGCTTCGTGGGTTTGCATCAACATATGATCGATCCTGCGTGTTGAGCGCTTCAGGCTTGCGGCATGAGCGCTAATCTCTAAACGACTCACCACATAGTCTTTCAGCGCGCGGTATTCCACCCGCGCTGGGTTCGCACAGAAGGATGCCCAATGAGTTTAACGCGCATTGCACATGGCGCGCTCGCAGCTTGTCTGGCGATTTCGCCGCTCGCCGCTGCCCATGCTGCCAATCAAGAGGAATCAACTAACGTGACAAGTGAGGCACCAACCTCCCCCCCGATCGCCGAAAAGCGCGAGCATAGCTTTACCCACCACGGAATTACCGTCAGCGATCCGTATCACTGGCTGAAAGACCAATCATACCCCACGATCGATGACGAAGACGTGCTCGATTATGTGAAGGCTGAAAACGCCTGGTTCGAAACGCGTATGGCGCCGCAGAAGGCGCTGACCGACACGCTGTTCGAAGAGATGAAGGCGCGGATCAAGGAAGACGACAGCACTGTCCCGCAAAAGGATGGGGACTGGATCTATTGGTCCGAGTTTGAAGAAGGCGCGCAATATCGCAAGCACTATCGCAAACCCGCTGCTGGCGGTGATCCGGTGCTTATCATTGATGAAAATGAGCTTGCAGAGGGGCATGAGTATTTCCGCCTTGGCGCTGCATCGGTCAGCAAGAACGGGCGTTTCCTTGCCTATTCGACCGACACCAATGGATCGGAACGCTACACTGCACGGATCAAGGATTTGCAGACGGGTGAGCTGCTGGATGACGAGCTCACCAATCTGCGTGGCGGGCTGACCTGGGTCGCGAATGACACGGCGCTGGTTTACGGACCATCGACCGAGGAATGGCGCACGCTGGAGGCCAAGCTGCATGTGATCGGCACGCCGGTGGAAAGCGATGTGACGCTTTACAAAGAGGACGACCAGAGCTTCGGTGTGGGGGCTGGTCTTACCGCGCAGGATGACTGGCTGATCATTGCCACGGGCGACAATGAGACGAGCGAAGTACGGCTGGTGCGTGCTGACGACCCTACCGGCGAGCAGATTCTGATCAAGCCACGCCAGAAAGGCGTCGAATATTCTATCGATGTGCGGGATGGAGAGATCTTCATCTGGACGAATGATAATCACATCAACTTCCGCCTGGCCAAGGCCTCGCTGAAGACCCCCGGTGAATGGGAAACGGTGATTGCAGGCTCGGACGAGTTTTACCTGACCGGTTTCGAGCTGTTCAAGGATTTCTACGTTACCGAAGGGCGCCTGAACGGGCTCGATCAGGTGCAGATCCGCAGTTATGCCGACGCGTCCGACATGAAATCGATCGATTTTCCTGAAGCCAGCTACGACACCGGCCTTTCGAATAATCCCGAATACGATGTCAGCAAGTTGCGCCTTTCTTACGAAAGCATGATCACCCCGGGTTCGGTCTATGACTATCATCTAGCATCGGGCGAGCTGGAGCTGTTGAAGCAGCAGGAAATCCCGTCGGGCTACGATGCCTCGCTCTATACGACCGAGCGGGTCGAAATCACTGCACGTGACGGTACAAAGGTTCCGGTCAGCATCGTGATGCGTAAGGATCGCGAAGAGATTTTGGAAGAAAAAGCCGGACCGCTGCACCTCTATGCCTATGGCGCCTATGGCTACGCGGTACCGCCGGGTTTCTCTACCACGCGCCTGAGCCTGGTCGACCGCGGTTTTGCCTATGCCATCGCGCATATTCGCGGCGGCGATGATCTGGGCCGCCGCTGGTATCTGCAAGGCAAGATGTTCGAGCGGCGCAACACCTTCAACGACTTTGTCGATGCGGGGCGCGGGCTGATTGAGCTGGGCTATACGAGCGAAGGTAAAGTCACCGCATCAGGCGGTTCGGCCGGCGGCGAGCTGATGGGGGCGGTCATCAACCAAGACCCGTCGCAATATGGCGCAGTGGTCAGCCATGTGCCGTTTGTCGACGTGCTCAACACCATGCTTGATGAAAGCCTGCCGCTGACACCGGGCGAATGGCAGGAATGGGGCAATCCTCTGACCAGCAAAGAGGCCTTCGCTTACATCCTCAGCTACTCGCCCTATGATCAGGTGAGCGCGCAAGACTATCCGCCGCTGCTCGTTACCGCCGGTCTTAACGATCCACGTGTGACCTATTGGGAGCCAGCCAAATGGGTCGCCAAATTGCGCGATGTAAAGACTGACAACAAAGAGCTGCTCATGAAGACTAATATGGGCGCTGGGCATGGCGGTAAGTCGGGCCGTTGGAATTCGGTCTATGAGGTCGCGGAAGAATACGCCTTTATCCTGTGGCAGATGGGCATGACCGAAGCCGAGGGGGCAGATTGACCACTAGCTTCACCAGAAAGTTCACGGCGTTGCCCGAGCACATTGACGAGCTCGGGCATGTCAACAATACCGTCTGGGTCGGCTGGGTTCAGGATATCGCCACCGCGCATTGGGATGCAGCCGCGCGGCCGGAAGACAATGCGCAATTCTTCTGGGTCGTGATCCGGCACGAGATCGATTACCGCGGCAATATCGCAGCGGGCGAAAGTGTGACCGGAGATACGTGGATCGACGGGCCTGCCAAAGGCGCGAAATCTGATCGCCGGGTCGACTTCCGCAACGCGGCGGGCAAGGTGATCGTCTCTGCGCGCACCACCTGGGCCATGCTCGACCGCAAAACACAGCGGCTTGTGCGCGTTCGCCCTGAAGTGATAGCGCCCTTTCAGCTATCGGGGGAATAAGCCGCATGACCAAGAGCCCATTGTTTGCACCATTGACGTTGCCCAATGGCAGCACGCTACCCAACCGCATCTGCAAGGCTGCGATGGAAGAAAATATGGCCGTGCAGCCGGGGCAATACCCGGGGGAGAAGCTGTTCGCGCTTTACCGCCAATGGGCGAAGGGCGGCACAGGCTTGCTCCTGTCCGGCAATGTTATGGTTGACCCTAGCGCGCTGACCGGTCCAGGCGGTGTGGTGCTGCAGAAAGGCACTGAGTTGGCGCCGTTCAAGAAATGGGCAGAGATCGGCCAATCCTTTGGTGGGCAATTCTGGCTCCAGATCAGTCATCCGGGACGCCAGCTTTACAAGAGCTTGGGAGAGACTGCCGTTTCGCCCTCTGGTGTGGAGCTCAACCTTGGCAAGTTCTCATCACTCTTCGCACCCGTCCGCAGGCTCGAAGTGGGCGAGATCGAAGCGATCATCACGCGTTTTGCAGACACTGCGGAGTTGGCCGAACAAGCAGGCTTTGATGGTGTCCAGATCCACGGTGCGCATGGCTATCTTATCAGCCAGTTCCTCTCGCCGCTCACCAATAAGCGCGATGATGAATGGGGTGGCAGCCTTGAAAATCGCGCGCGCTTCCTGTTGCGGATTGTTGAAGCGGTGCGTCAGCGTGTGAAGCTCAGCTTCGGTGTGGGCCTCAAGCTTAACTCGGCTGACTTTCAGCGCGGTGGCTTCGAATTCGAAGACGCAAGGCAAGTGTTGGAATGGCTTAATGGTCACGGGCTCGATTTTGTCGAGCTGTCAGGCGGCAGCTATGAGAGCCCCGCGATGCAAGGCAATCCGCAGGAAGGCTCAACCCCAAGTTCTTCAACGGCCGCGCGCGAGACCTACTTTATCGATTTCGCCCGTCAGATCGCGAAAGTCGCCGATATGCCGATCATGGTGACAGGCGGCATCACGAAGATGGAAGTTGCTGAAGCCGCGCTGGCGAAGGATGAAACGGGCTTTGGCGTACAATTGCTGGGCATTGCGCGTGCGCTGGCCAGCGATCCGGATCTGCCAAAGCATTGGCGTGAAGGAACGAATGCCAACGTTTCGCTTCCGCAAGCCGGCTTCAAGGATGCCACCCTCAATGGCCTCGCGACTATGGCGCTGACCAAGCAACAGCTTGAGAAAATGGCCAAAAACAAGCCGCCGGGTGATGGCGGTTCAGCTGTTATCGCGCTAGTGGCCGATCAATATCGCGCGGCAAAGCGCGCCAAGGGCTACCGCAAGTGGCGGGCGAACTGACCAATCTTCTGTGCATAAGTAATCCTGTTTGATTTCAGTTGGTTGCTCCGACTGTGTGCACGCCAGCGCGGCATGTCTCAAAAATGTAATTTTCCCGTCATAGTGCCGCAGCAAAACGGTCATAGGGAACACACACAATGAAACGTGCATTGCTTTTGTCAGCAGCGGCTGGCGCCCTTTGTTTTACTTCACCCGCCATCGCGCAGGACAATTCCGAGCTTTCTGCAGAGCTCGCTGAAATGCGTGCGGCAATGGCTGCGATGGCAGCCAGGATTGACACGCTTGAAGCGGAACTTGCTGAAGCGGAATCCAAGGCAGACGTCGCAGCGACGCAGGCCGCAGCAGCGTCGCAAGCTGCATCTGCCGCAAGCGAGACGGCAAGTGCGGCGGTCGCAGCAGCTGAAGCGGCGGACGCGGGCGCAAGCATTGCCTTCAAAGGCGCGCCTGAAATCAAGGCCGATGGCGGCTGGAGTTTCAAGCCACGCGGTCGCTTGCAATATGACGCAGGCATTACATCAGTACCTTCATCGACTGGCCGCAGCGACGGTTTCGGTAGCGAAGCGCGTCGCGCACGCCTGGGCGTCTCTGGCGATATGCCCGGCGGTTTTGCCTACAAGTTCGAAGTCGACTTCGCGGGCAACGATGTGGCCGTCACCGATGCGATCATCTCATACGAAGCTGGTGATGCAGAAATCAGCGTTGGCCAGATGAATACCTTCCAGTCACTGGAAGAACTGACCAGTTCGCTCCATACCAGCTTTATCGAGCGCGCGGCCTTCACCGACGCTTTCGGTTTCGAACGCCGGGTCGGTGCGGCCGCCACCTTCAGCAGCGGCGATCTTCTGATCCAGACAGGTCTCTTCACTGACAATTTGGAAGATCTTTCCAATAAGAACTGGAGCGCGGATGGCCGCGTGGTCTTCAATCCGAAGGCCGGCGACACTCAACTGCATTTCGGCGGCTCGGTTCACTATTCCGACCTCGAAACCGGCGAGACCGTTCGCTATCGCCAGCGTCCATTGGTCCACTTCACGTCAGAGCGTTTCATCAACACTGGCAATCTGGGCGCAACCAGCGAATTTGGATTTGGTCTTGAAGGCGCGTTCATCGCTGGCCCGTTCCACAGCGCGGCTGAAGGCTATTGGCAGAGCGTCAACCTGCCAATGGGCGCTGATGATCCGACCTTCTTCGGCGGCTATGCCGAAATCGGTTACTTCCTGACAAGCGGCGACACGCGCGGCTACAAGGGCGGCAAGTTTGACCGCACCAAACCAGCCAATCCTGTCGGCGAAGGCGGCATCGGTTCGATCCAGCTCAACGCACGCTATGATCGCCTCGACCTCAGCGATGCCGGTATCGTAGGCGGGACACAGGACGGCTATTTCCTGTCGCTGGTGTGGAAGCCAACCGACTACACCATGCTGCTCGCGAATTATGGTAAGCTCGACTATTCGAATGCTGTTCACCCGACCGCAACCGGCGATACGGATTACAGCGCAGATGTAATCGGCGTTCGCGCTCAGATCGATTTCTGATCCTCCAGGTCGGCCTGGAAGACACGCTCCGGGCTGACTAACAATTGTCACATTACTGTCACGCATCTCCCCTAAGCGCATCTTATATCTAGGGGTCAATTGAAGGATTTTTCCATGCGTTTTGTAAAAACAACCTGCCTTCTGGCAATTTCGAGCCTCGCCCTTGCCGCTTGCGGTGAAGGTGCCGGCGGCGGCACCCGCGACTCAATTCGCGCGGTTGGCTCTTCAACGGTTTTTCCGTTTGCCAAGCAAGTGGCGGAAAACTTCTCTCGCGCTAACCCCGAATTCAATTCTCCGCTGATCGAATCGACCGGCACTGGCGGCGGTATGAACCTGTTCTGCGCTGGCGTTGGCGCAAGCACCCCTGACATG
The DNA here is from genome assembly GCF_030284385.1 of Altererythrobacter rubellus. Lineage (NCBI taxonomy): Bacteria > Pseudomonadati > Pseudomonadota > Alphaproteobacteria > Sphingomonadales > Erythrobacteraceae > Altererythrobacter > Altererythrobacter rubellus. The sequence continues at coordinate 188,459 of NZ_CP127221.1, read as the reverse complement.
GTCAATGCATCGCGCCGCATGAAGATGTCTGAGTTTGAAACCTGCCAGGAAAACGGTGTGACGGAAATCGTCGAGTTGCAGGTCGGTCTTGACGGAATCGCATTTGCATCCGCGCAAGGCGGGTTGATGATGAACCTTTCCCCCAAGATCGTTTATGAAGCGCTGGCAGCCAATCCGTATGGCGGCGAGCAGACCAATGAAACATGGTCCGATGTTGATCCTTCGCTCCCGAATGAGCCGATCTTTGTCTATGGCCCGCCGTCCACCTCGGGCACTCGCGATGCTCTGAAAGAGCTCGTCCTTGAAGTTGGCTGCAAGACCAATGAAGACATGAAAGCTCTGAAAGAAAGCGATGAAGATCGCTATGATCAGGTTTGCACTGAAGTGCGCGCTGACGGCAAATATGTCGACCAGGGTGAGCAGGACAATCTGATCGTGCAGAAGATCGAGAGCAACCCGCGCTCGATCGGTGTGTTCGGCTTCAGCTATCTCGAAGAGAATGCCGGCAAGGTGCAGGGCTTGCCGATGAACGGCGTGGACCCAACCTATGCGAACATCTCCAACTTCTCTTATCCCGGTGCTCGCCCGCTTTTCGTTTATGTGAAGGCTGCGCACCGCAGCGCGATCCGCGGCCTTGACGAGTATTTGCAAGAGTGGGTCAGTAGCTGGGGGCCGGATGGTGCTCTGACCAAGATCGGCTTGGTGCCTTCACCAGAAGCCGAGCGCGCGAAGAACGAGCTCGCTGCAAAGAACTATGTCACAATCACAGCTGACGACCTCAGCAAGTAATCCTCTCCCTTCCGGTTACTTCTGATCGAAGCGCCGCTCTGCCAATCTGGCAGTGCGGCGTTTTTCGTATTAAGGCGCTTTGTGCTATATGGCTGGGCGATGCACAGCGGAGGCACTCGGCGCGATGATCGGGTTGATTGTCATCGTGCTATTCTTGATATGGCTGACGTCGCCAGATCCAAAATTCAACCCGGCCAGTTTTGAAGATGCACCGCTTGAGCCAGGGCTCGCCCCGCTCTCCGAAGCCGTCACGCTAGCGCAGGTCATGCAAGCCAACGGGCAAACACACAAGCAATGGCAAGACTCCCAGCTAACCCAAGATGACGATCCTTCTTGATCTCAGATCGGATTGCCATCCTGATCGCGGAAGATTTCGCGGCGGCCGACATGGTTCGCCGGGCCGACCAGCCCTTCGCTTTCCATCCGCTCGATCCATTTGGCGGCGGTGTTGTAGCCCACGCCCATCTGGCGTTGGAGCCATGAGCCAGAGGCTTTCTGGTTTTCGATCACGATCTGGCAGGCCTGGCGGTACTTGCGCTCTTCGGGATTGTCGCTGGCGGTGAATTCGTCTTCAAAGCTCAGCCCGCCGCCATCTTCCGGCTCCTCGGTAACCGCGTCGACATATTCAGGCTTGCCCTGGCTGCGCCAATAGTTCGCCACTCTTTCGACTTCATCATCGCTCACGAACGGCCCGTGGACGCGGGTCAGCGCGCCGGTGTTGGGCTTGTACAGCATATCACCGCGGCCAAGCAGCTGCTCGGCGCCTTGCTCACCCAGAATGGTGCGGCTGTCGATCCGGCTGGTTACCTTGAAGCTGATCCGTGTCGGCAGGTTCGCTTTGATCACGCCGGTGATGACATCGACTGATGGGCGCTGCGTTGCCATGATCAGGTGAATGCCCGCCGCGCGTGATTTCTGGCTGAGGCGCTGGATCAGGACTTCGATTTCCTTGCCGACCGTCACCATCAGATCAGCCAGCTCGTCCACGATCAGGACGATCATCGACAATGGTTCGTAATCGAGCTGTTCTTCCTCGAACAGCTCCTCACCCGTTTCGGGATCGAAGCCGGTCTGCACGCGCCGGCCCAGCGGCTTGCCCTTGGCGGCGGCGGCGCGAACCTTCTCGTTGAAACCGCTGATATTGCGCGAGTTCACGCTGCTCATCATGCGATAGCGGCGCTCCATCTCCTCGACCGCCCATTTAAGCGCGCGCACGGACTTGTGCGGTTCCGTCACAACCTGGCTGAGCAGATGCGGGATATCATCATAACTCTTGAGCTCGAGCACCTTGGGGTCAATCAGGATCAAGCGGCACTCAGCCGGTGTGAAACGATATAGCAGTGACAACAGGATCGCGTTGAGGCCCACCGACTTACCCGAACCGGTCGTGCCAGCGACCAATAAGTGCGGCATGGCAGCAAGGTCCGCCACTATAGGCTCGCCTGCGATATCCTTGCCCAGGATAATCGGCAGCGTGCCCTTGTTTTCCGCAAAGGCTGCGCAAGCGGCAAGCTCTTTGAAGCTCACCATTTGCCGTTCGGCATTGGGAAGCTCGATGCCCATCACCGTCTTTCCCGGGATCGGTGCAACGCGGGCGGAGATCGCGCTCATATTACGGGCAATATCTTCGGCCAGGCCGATAACGCGGCTGGCCTTGATGCCCGGTGCTGGTTCCAGCTCGTACATCGTCACAACCGGGCCAGTACGCACTGCGGTGATCTCACCTTTGACGTTGAAATCGTCGAGCACATTCTCAAGCAGACGCGCGTTTCGCTCGAGCGCCATCTTGTCCAGCTTGACGCCTTTGTCCTCGGGCATGTCCTCGAGCAGATCGAGGCTCGGCAAGTCGAAGCTTGCGAACATATCGCGTTGCTTGGCATTCGCGAGTGCGGCTTTCTTGGGCGGTTTGGTAGGATCAGTGATCGTCGGTGTACGGCGCGGTGCAGGATCTGCCAGAACCTCCGCATCGCCTCGGTCCCGATTCGATTTTGCGCGCTTCAATCTGGGCGTGCTTGTCTCATCGGTGATCTCGCGAGTGCTGCGCACTGGCAGAAGATTGCGTACGAAGTCCGGCAAGGTCAGCAGGCTGCGCCAGTCGATCGCGAATACGCGCGTGGTAAGTGCAATGCCGCCGGCCAGGCTGGCGAACACCAGCCCGCCTGTAACCCAGCCAGACGTGCCTTCACCGAAACGGTCCGCCACGGCGTTGACCGCGCTAGCGCCCAATAGGCCAGAAATGCCGCCCATCTGCGCAGGCAGCGTGCTGTCCGGCCCTTCGAACATCAAGGACAGGAAGGTTGAGAGCAACACCATTGCGACGAGCAGCATGCCGAGCGGCAGCCACCACCGGGTGCCTTTATCTTCATCTTCGTGCTCGACCTCGCGCCAAAGCCCGCGCGCGCCGATGTAGATGAGCGGCAGCAGCAGCACCGAAGTTATGCCAAATGTGCCCAGCACCTTGTCTGCGGCCCAAGCCCCGCTTGCACCCATCCAGTTGCGAATGTCATTGCCCGATGCGGCCGTGGAACCGGACGGGTCAGTCTGGGTATAGCTTGCCAGCGCCAGGGTCAGAAAAACCAACAGGATCAGGAGCCCGCCCGCCCCCGCCATCTGACCGGCGCGGCGCATCGAGCGACGGAATGCCGCGCGCCAGTCTGCCTGTCCCTTTTTGCGCATTGACCGTGTAGCCATCGGGGCAATCTCTCCTACAAGAACACACCATGAATCTTCGAGGACTCGCGGTCAACGTTTTTAGAGCCTCAAGCGTCGGTGTCTTTGTAGCGTGCCATTGCCAGCCGCGCCTTCCACCCTTCCACCCGGAGCCTACCGGGATACAATCCGGGTGGAAGGGTGGAAGGCGCGGGTGGCTGGGACTTCAGCGCAACAAGCTAGCTCAACCCATCTATCGCCGCCCAGCGCGGCCACTTCAGCCGATCCGCCGTACGCTGGTTCATACCGCCCAGCGCGATGACAGGCATATCGGCATGCTGCGCGAGCATTCTGAACCGATTTGGTCCAAGAAATGGGGTCTCAGGGTGTGAATTGGTTGCAAACGCGGGTGAAACCATCACCGCGTCGGCCCTTGCGCGGTTCGCTTGCCCAATCTCTTCGAGATCATGCGCCGTTGCGATTGTCAGCATATCGGTACGCGTTGGATAGAGGGATCGCGGTGCACCATAGATACCGTCAGCGCCCCATTCGCGCGCGGTTAGTGTGCTGTCAGCCAGAATGACCACATGTTCAAGCGCGCGGCACACACGCTTCAATAGCTGAAACCTGGCCCAACGCTGCGGGTCATCCAAATGATAATGGCGATAAACAAAGCCTGATGCGCGCGGCAACCGAGCCAGGGATGCCTCCAGCGTGCCGTCATTGCGTTCGTCTGAAAGCAACCAAAGGTCAGGAAGATGCTGGAACTGCGCCATTGCCACGCTATAGCGCGCTGTCATGGCAAATGAAGCAGCATATCGCCTCGATGAAGTCCGCGCCAATATCGCGAAGGCGTGCAAGCCTTCGCGCCGCGAGACCGATGACGTTACATTGATTGCGGTCAGCAAGACCCATCCTGCGGAGAAGATCACGCCACTTCTGGAGGCCGGGCATCGCGTCTTCGGAGAGAACCGCGTTCAGGAAGCGCAGGAGAAATGGCCTGCGCTGCGCGAAGCCTATCCCGATGTTGAGCTGCATCTGATCGGGCAATTGCAATCCAACAAGGCGGACGAAGCAGTCGCGCTTTTTGATTGTATTCACGGTCTGGACCGCCCCAGCCTGCTGAAAGCACTTGCCAAAGCGATGGACAAAGCGGGCAAACGTGTGCCGTGTTTCATTCAGGTCAATATTGGTGAGGAAGAGCAGAAGGGGGGCTGCGCAATCGCTGATTTGCCTGCGTTGATAGAGCAAGCGAAGGCGGCGGAGATCCCGATCCTTGGCCTGATGTGTATTCCGCCATTCGACATCGAACCTGCGCCATTCTTTGCATATTTGTTCAAGCTGGCGGCCGACAATGGCCTGGATCAGCTTAGCATGGGCATGAGCGGCGATTATGAAACCGCTGTGATGCTGGGCTCGACCCATGTGCGTGTAGGGACCGCACTGTTTGGTGAGCGCCGGAAGCAGGGGCAGTGAGCGAGGCGCTGGAGCGGTTTGAAGCCGAATGGCTGCCCCGGCTGAATACGGGCGCTCGCACTTCGTTTCACCATGGCCTGACGCCGCCTGATGCCGGGCTGCATTCCGCGGTTGCCGACACTTTCGTCAGTGAACTCGGTTTCACACCAATTGGCTTCAATTGGGAACTGCTTGATGCGCATGGCGATGCGGATAGTCCGCGTTCAGCGGTTGGCGAACTGACAAAGGCGATCGCCAACGATATCTCCAACCCGTCAAAGGAATGGCTTGGTTCCACCGCCGCGTCTCGCTGCGCGCAAGACCTGTTGGCCGCATTCGACAGAACTTCGCTGACGGTTGTATCCAACCGTTATGACGGCTTGTGGAATCCGATTTCGCGCACGAGCGTGGAATGGGGATTTGTCTGCTTCGACGACAGGCAGATCGCGCTGATCCTGATTGCCGAACAAGGCACCGAACAAGGTTAGGTCGCAAAAAGAAAAGGGCGCCTCGCAAGAGACGCCCTTTCCGATATTCTGTGATCTTGTGCGAATTAGAACTCGAAAGTCATTTCCGCACCAATCTGGCGACCCTTCGACAGCGGCGACAGTGTGCCGCCAGCCGGATAGGCATCGAACGGACGGTTCACGCCATTGCTAAGCGGACCACCGAACGGCAGCTGGGTGTCACCACCAGCCTGAACCTGATCGAGCAGGTTCTTGCCGTAGATCGATACGGACAGGCCATCCATCGGGGTTTCCCATGTGATGTTGGCATCAAGGTTGTCGGCAGCCTGGATCCAGCCTAAGTTGTTGTCCGTATAGGCAAACTCGTCGCGGAACTGATAGTTCACCCGGCTGACGATCGCGCCATTCGGCAAGATCAACTCATGGAGCATGCCAACGCCCCAGGTTACTTCCGGCACACGTGGCAGACGCAGAGCGGTGTCTGCATCGTCGATTGCGCCGTCGCTCGAGATATCGAAAGCTACGCTCTTGTAGTCATCGTCGATGATGCCGAGGTTCGCCGTGAAGATCAGGTTGTCGGTAACCCGCGCCCGCCCTTCAACTTCGAAGCCAAGAATTTCGGCATCCGCCGTGTTCAGGATGAACTGTGACACGCCGGCAGTTGGCGAGCTCTGATTCACTTCGCGCTGCATGTCGTCGATCTCGGTCAGATAGACTGCAGCGTTGACGGTCAATGCACCATCGCTGGTCTGGAACTTGCCGCCAATCTCGTAATTGTCGACGCGCTCTTCATCGAAGCCGAAATTGCCGCCGGTTGCCGGTACAACGACAGTCTCGAACACGGTCGCGTTGGTGATACGGAAGTTGTAGCCGCCGCTGCGATATCCGCGGGTCCAGTGAGCATAGATCTGGCTGTCGTCGAATTCATACTGGAAGCCGAACTTTGGCGACCAGTTGGTCCAGCTGCGGCCATCTTCGAAACCGTTATTCTCGGTCGGGATGAACGGGTTTGTGCCGCTGGTTGGGCATGTGCCGCCAACTACCGAACATTCTGGACGCGGACGTACATATGTCACGCCAGCGTACTTTTCTTCGCGGCTCCAGCGGATGCCGGCGATGACAGAAAAGTCCGACGTCAGATAATACTGACTTGCCGCAAACGCGCCCAATACTTCGTGGTCCTGCGAACCACCGCCATAGAATGTCAGCGGGCTGAGCGGCGGCAGATCACGAGTTTCTGTGTAGGCAATCGACTGGTCGAAATAGAAACCGCCGATCGTCAGGTCGAAGTTGTCAGTCGAAATCGCGTAGCGGATCTCGTTCGAAATCTGATCGTGCTCGGTTTCTGTGCTTGAATGGAAACCGAAGATCGGAAGACTGTCGATATCTCCCAGTGTTGTTGCCGAATAATCCCGATAACCGAAGATATTGGTCAGTGTACCCGGGCCGATATCAACCTCTGCAGTGAGCGATCCGGTCCAGATCTCGTTATCGTAGTTACCGCGCTCGTCGATCGACAGATCGAAAGTGTCACGCTCGAACACACCGCGGTTCTGGCCTGAAGGGCCGTCGCCATCGCTGGTGAAATAGTCCAGCTTGCCGGTCAGTGTCAGGTCGCCAAAGCGGCCTTCCAGCGCGCCGCGCAGGATTTTGGTTTCAGCCTTGCCGTGGTTTGAGCCATCGAACAGGTTGGTGAAGTAACCTTCATTCTTGTTGTAATATGCGCCCAGCTTGAACAGCAGCGTGTCTTCAACGATCGGGCCTGAAATTACGCCGCTGACGGTATAGTTTGCACCGCCGCGACCGCCATCTACAAGCGGTCCATCAACCGCCGCGCGGAATTTTCCGGTCAAATAGTCGGTCGGGTTGCCGGTGTTGATCAACACCGCGCCGCCGGTGGTGTTGCGTCCGAACAGGATACCCTGAGGGCCGCGCAGAATTTCTACACTTTCAAGGTCGAACAGGTCGAACACGACGCCGCCGCTGAAGCCGAGGTAAACGCCATCGACGAATACGCCGACAGTTGGGTCGATCGAGGGAATCGAGCTGTTGATGCCCAGACCGCGGATCGAGAAGTTTGCGGTTCCACGGCTGGTGCCGATCTGGTCAAGCGACACGTTGGGTGCCGAATATGTCAGTCCTTGAACGTCACGCACCTTGAGCGCATCGAGGCTTTCTGCATTGAACGCTGTCACCGCCAACGGCACGTCCTGAACATTTTCTGCATTCTGCGTCTTTGTGCCGGTCACAACAATGACGTTGGTCGCATCAGCGATGCTCGTACGGCCCGTCTGTTGCTCTTCTTCCTCCACAGCATCTTGCGCGAAAGCTGTAGCGGGAATCATCGCCATGCCTGCTCCAAGCAAGGCAAGCGTCTTCAATGAAGCAAATCTGGTATTCATGGGGGGCTCTCCTTTTAGTCCTCTGGGCGCCCATTGGCGCGATAGTCTTGAAAAGCAACTAATTGCGGACGAATGTGTATCAGGCTTCTTCGAGCTGTTTCTGACGTGCATCACTTGCTGCGTGCAGCAGTCGGTCCGATATTTCCTTAAGGCGATCATCAGCGGTGATTTTCGCGCCGAGCAGGTCGGTCACATAGAAAGTGTCAGCCGCACGCTCGCCATAGGCTGTCACATGCGCGGACTGGATCACCAGTTTGCTTTCGAACAGCGCCCGGGCGAGGCGATTGAGCAGCGCGGGCCTGTCGCGCGCATTGACTTCGATCACAGTGAAGCGCCCCGATGCATTGTTGTCAAAGGTAACGCGTGGAGCAATTCGGAATGCGCTCGAGCGGGTAATTGGCAATGGGCGTGCCGCGAGCTTGGGCACCAGGTCGACCCGGTTCGCGAGTGCATCGCGGATCGAACGCTTGAGCCGCTCCAACTGTCGGCCCTCTGCAAAGGGCTGCCCATGCGGATCCTGTACCAAGAAATTATCGACGGCGTAGCCGGTGCGCGTGGTGTGAATGCGCGCATCGATGATGTTCGCTCCTGCAAGTGCGATACCGCCTGCAATCCGGAAAAACAGACCGGGATGGTCTGCCGCGATGACACTGACCAAGGTCGCACCGCGCGTTGCGTCAAACTCGCAATGGATTGAGAGTTGCTCTTCGTTTTTACGTGCGATCTCATACTGTATCAGATTGCTGGTAATCATGTCTTCATGCTCGGCAATCCAATAGGAATCGTCGAGCAACGATCCGACGTCTTCTTTCAGATGGGCCTTGTCGCCCAACAGAGCGACAACCGCTTCCTGCTTGGCGGCGATACGCTGTTGGCGACCATGTTTCATGTGGCCAAGACGCAAGCGCTCTTGCGCGGCATCGTATAGATCGCCGAGCAGCTGACCCTTCCAGCTGTTCCACGTGCCCGGCCCGACCGCGCGAATGTCGACAGCGGTAAGGATCATTAGATTCCGAAGTCGCTCAAGGCTTTGCACTTCGCCTACGAAATTCTCGATGGTCTTGGGGTCGGTGAGATCGCGTTTGAACGCGGTCGCACTCATCAGAAGGTGATAGCGTACCAGCCAGGCAACCAGTTCGGTCTCGTTTTCGGACAGGCCAAAGCGAGGGCACAGCTCCTCGGCAACCTCGGCGCCAAGCACTGAATGGTCTCCGCCGCGCCCCTTGGCAATATCGTGAAGCAACACAGCGACATAAATCGCACGCCTTGAGTTAACGCGGTGGATCAGCCGGGTCGAGCGCGGGTGATCCGCTGAAAGTTCACCTTTCTCGATTCTGGAGAGCAATCCGATCGCGCGGATAGTGTGCTCATCAACAGTATAGTGGTGATACATGTCGAACTGCATCTGTGCATTGACCTTGCCAAAGTCAGGTACGAAGCGGCCAAACACGCCCGCCTCATTCATCCAGCGCAGCACCGTTTCCGGATCGTTGCGTCCAGCCAGCAACTCAACGAACAGAGCATTGGCACACTTATCCTCGCGGATATTCGCCTTGATCAGCGTGCTGTCACGATCAGCCTGACGCATCGTGTCAGGGTGTATCTCCAGACTGTTGGCTTCGGCCAGCTGGAAAACCTCGATCAGACGCACCGGGTACTTTTTGAACCAATCGTCTGACGGGGCAGCAATCCGGCCACCAAAAACACGATAGCCTTTCAGCGTCCGCGCCTTTTGGTTCCATCCTGCGAAGAAACCCTTGCGGGCGCGCTTCTTGGCGAACTCATCGTCCAGATGGGCCAGGAACACGCCGGTCAAGCTTCCTACGCGCCTCGCCTGAATGAAATAGAATTGCATGAAGCGCTCAACCGCGCTTTTTCCGGGGCGATCAGCGAAGTTCATGCGCGCTGCGACCTCGCGCTGAAGATCGAAGGTCAATCGGTCTTCAGCCCGACCAGTGATCATGTGCATATGGCTGCGCACCGCCAGCAGGAAGCCCTCGGCTCTGCGAAAACTGCTGTACTCGGCCTTGGTCAGCAAGCCGACATCAACCAGTTCCGCTGCGCTGCGGACGCGGTGGACATACTTGCCGATCCAATAAAGCGTTTGCAGATCGCGCAAGCCGCCTTTGCCCTCCTTGATATTGGGCTCGACCACATAACGGCTGTCACCCATCCGCTTGTGGCGCGCATCGCGCTCTTCCAGTTTCTGCGTCAGGAATTGGCGCTCACTGCCTTTGGCAACTTCGGCCCAGAAGCGCCGACCGGTTTCTGCGTAAAGGGCGCGGTCGCCCCAGATGAAGCGGCTTTCCAGAAGCGCGGTGCGGATCGTCAGATCCTCTTTCGCCATGCGGATGGTTTCATCGACGGTGCGGCTCGATTGACCCACTTTCAGCCCGAGATCCCACAGGAAATAGAGCATGGCTTCTATCACCTGCTCGCACCACGCAGCGCGTTTCATCGGCGTGATAAAGGCGATGTCGACGTCGGAATGTGGCGCCATCTCGGCCCGGCCGTACCCGCCGACTGCCAGAATCGCGATCCGCTCAGCGCTGCTGCGATTGCCCGCCGGATAAACATGCTCGATCACATGGTCGTGCACCAGCCGCAGCATCTGATCGATCAGCAGGGCCTGTGCAGCCACGCATTCGTGCCCGGCAGAAGGATTCTCCGCCAGCCGCTTGGCGATCTCTGCCCGGCCATTACGGAGCACATCCTTCAGCAGCGACACAATTTCATTGCGTGCCGCATCCCCCTTTTCGGCTACCAATGCATTGATCGCCTCAGCGGTCTTGCGCCGATCGATAATCGCGCGCTGGCGAGGTATCTTGACGGAATTCAAGCGCTGTCCTTAGCTGTCCACGAGCTCGCCGGCGAACATGGTGCGAACCGTGCGTTTGTCGATCTTTTGTGTGCCCAGGCGTGGCAGCGCCTTGTCAGACACCCAAATATGCTCGGGCAATGGAACCTTGAACGGTGCGATGCGCGAAAGCAGATATTCGCGCAGCTCTTCCTTGCTTACAGGCGTGCTGCCGCCCTTCTGGTAGAATACGGCCGCTGGCACTTCGCCCATCCGATCGTCGGGAACGCCGAATACAGAGCATTCCGCGATCGCATCGTGGCCGTAGATCGCCTCTTCCACTTCGATGCAGGAGATATTCTCGCCGCCGCGAATGATGATGTCCTTCTTGCGATCGACGATGAAGAGATATCCGTCTTCGTCGAGATAGCCCAAATCGCCCGTGCGGAAGTACTGGTCATCAGTGAAAGCGGCCTTGGTCGCTTCCTCATTGTTCCAATAGCCCAGGAAGTTTGCCACCGAACGGATGCAAACCTCGTCCACTTCGCCTTGCGGGCGTGGATTGCCATCATTGTCGAGAATGGCGAGGTCAACCAATGGCACGCTGGCTTTGCCGGTAGAGCCGGGTTTCGCCATGTAGTTTTCGTTGAAATTGCCGCAGCCAACTGCATTGGTTTCTGTAAGGCCATAACCGAGCAGCGGGAACCCGCCGGGGAAAGCCTCCTTGATCTTGTTGACGTGATCGACCGGGCGCGGTGCGCCGCCAGCGGCAAAGCTCTTGCAGCTTGATACATCAAATTGTTCACGCTCTGGGTGCGTTGCAATTTCATAGCTCATCAGCGGAACGCCGACGAAGTAAGTGACTTTCTCTGCTTCCATCAGCCGTAGCGCCTCGCGTGCATCCCATTTGGGCATCAGCACCAGCTTGCGCGCAATGCCAAAGCTTTGCAGGAACAGCGGCACTTCGCCTGTTACGTGGAACAGCGGGACCGCGATCAAAGCGCATGGCTGCGTGCTCACATCTTCGCCGCGCGATTCGAGCAGTACCTTGGCCATCGCACTTTGCGCGACATAGCTGAACACGCCGCTGACAACGCCGCGATGGTCTGAATAGGCGCCCTTGGACTGGCCGGTCGAACCAGAGGTGTAGAGGATGGTGGCGTGATCATCGGGGCCGATCTGCGCCAGCATAGCCATCGCTGTGTCACCTTCAGCCCAGATATTGGCGAGACCTTCAGCCGGCGCACTGTCATGATCGATCAAGACCAGCTTTGCGGAATGGTCTGTGCCTTCGAGTCGCTTGGCGCGGCCCGCATCTGCCAGCACTACATCGCATTCGGCCAGGCGGATGCCATAGGCCAACTCGTCTCCAGACCAGAAACCGTTGAGCAATGTGGCGCAGCCACCCGCCATAACGATGCCCATATAGGCAATAATCCAGTTGGCCGAGTTGCGAGCGGCGATGCCTACGCGATCACCCTTCTTCACGCCGTGCTGCGTTGCCAGCCCATGCGCGACACAGCTTGCAGCGGCCCATGCCTGACCAAAGGTCAGCCGAACGTCGCCATCGACCAAGAATGTCAAATCTTTGTGCTCATTGCAGAAATGCGCGAAATAATGGGCCAGACTTGGCGGCGCGTTCTTGAACGCAGGCATGGTCACACCATTGCGTTCAAAGGGTACAGTTTCGAACGGCTGACCTTCCTGGATCAGTTCGCCGATGATGTTTTCAAGCGCAATATCCAACTCTGAAGGCATCTCTGTACTCTCTCCACTTTTCAATCCGGGCCGCGGCCGCGAAGCCCCGTTCTTCAAGCTAACGCTCAAAGCCTTCGGGGTTTCCCCAATTCTCTGGCTGTGCCAATAGCAGCATCCAAACAGGCATGTCCGGATGACGTGTCACCTATATAGAGGTTCACTTCGTGCTGTCACTACTCGCTGCCGCTGGCGCTGCTACCGACCCAATTTACTGGGCCAATCTGGGCTTAACGGAGGGTATCGATCTGGGGTTTTTTACTCTGCGATACTACTCGCTCGCTTACCTTCTGGGCGTGCTGTTTGCTTACTGGCATGTGACCAAGATGATCAAACAACCCGGCGCACCAATGGCGCAGCGGCATGTCGATGATCTCTTCTTCTACTGCACATTGGGTGTGATTCTGGGCGGACGGTTGGGCTATGCCGCGTTTTATCGCCCGGAATTGTTCACCAGCTTCAATGGCGAAGGCTTTGTCAGCTGGGATCTGCTTCGCCTTTGGGATGGCGGTATGAGCTTTCACGGCGGGCTGTTGGGCGTGATGGCGGCGATGATGTGGGTCAGCTGGCGTGGCAAGCTCTCTTTCCTGCGCGTAACCGACTACGTGTCTGTGGGCGTACCGATGGGCATGCTGTTGGGTCGTTTGGCCAATTTCACCAATGGCGAATTGTGGGGCCGCGCAACAGACGTTTCGTGGGGCATGATTTTTCCCGGCGGCGGAGACGTGGTGCGCCACCCAAGCCAGCTCTATCAGGCGGGGCTTGAAGGTTTGCTGCTGTTGATCGTCATGACATTGCTGTTCTGGAAAACCGGTGCGCGTTTCCGCCCGGGCTTGCTGACCGGGATCTTCGTTACCGGGATCAGTGCGGCGCGCTTTGTTAACGAATTCTTCCGAGAACCTGATGAACATTTGGCAGATCGAGTTGTCGAAACGGGGCTTAGTCAGGGCCAATGGCTCACAATACCGCTGATCCTGCTTGGGTTGATTGTCATTCTCTCCGCAATTCGGCGCAGCCCGCTGGGTTCGGGCGGGAGCAGTCCGGCGCGGGCATGAATGACAAGCCGCAAGGCGATCTGGCAGATGCCTTCTGCCGATTGATCCGTGAAAACGGGCCGATCAGCCTTGCTCAATATATGGGTGAGAGCAATGCGCGCTATTACACCAGCCGCGACCCTTTGGGCGAAGACGCGGATTTCATCACTGCGCCGGAAATCAGCCAGGTTTTTGGCGAGCTGATCGGGCTGTGGCTGGCGGATATCTGGGTTCGTGCCGGGCGGCCTGATAACGTACACTATGTCGAGCTGGGGCCCGGTCGCGGAACGCTCGCGTCGGATGCTTTGCGCGCCGCCGGGCGGTATGGGCTCAACCCCAAGGTCCACTTTGTTGAGGGCTCCGAAGCCTTGCAGCTGATTCAACGCGGTACGGTGCCCGGGGTGCAGCATCATAGTGATGTGACCAGCCTGCCAGAGGATGGCCCCCTGTTGATTGTAGCCAATGAGTTCTTCGACGCGCTGCCGATCCGCCAATTGTTGCGCGCGGCAGAGGGTTGGCGCGAACGGATGGTTGGATTGGAAGACGGCAAGCTGTCGTTTGTCTTTGGCGACAAGCCAATGGACGCCGCGGTGCCGGAGCGCTGGAAACATGCCAATCAGGGCACGTTGCTGGAAACCAGTGCCGCGTCTTCTGCGATCATGTCTGAACTGTCAGATCGGTTGGCTGCACAAGGCGGAGCAGCGTTGATCTTTGACTATGGCGCGAAAGAGCTGGGCGCCGGCTCGACATTGCAAGCAATCAAAGCGCATCGAAAAGTCGATGTGTTTGCGCATCCGGGCGACATGGACATTACCGCGCATGTCGATTTTGGCACTTTGCGCGATGTTGCAGAGCGGCAGGGGTGCCGCGCGCTTGGCATCTCGACTCAGGGTGAATGGCTCACTGAACTGGGGGCAGAGATGCGCTTTGAAGGGCTCAAGAAGAAGTCACCGCGAAACATTGAGGTGCTGGATCGCCAGCGGCATCGCTTGATGGCGGATGACCAGATGGGGCTGTTGTTCAAAGTGCTGGGCGTTGCCGGCAAAGGCTGGCCCGGCGATGCATCAGGGTTCCTTGGCTAAAGTCCGACGCGCGCTGCCAGCATCCGCGCGGCTTCGTCTGGCGTAAGCTTGTCCGTGTCGCGGTCGACCGCGTAATTGGCTTCGCGCATCGCATCAACGTCGATCGCATCAATCACGGGTGTGAGCGCTGAGAGTAGCGCGGCATCCGTTGCCCGATCCGGGCTGACCAGCAGGATCGCGTCATAGTTCGGAAATGCCCCGGCCGGGTCGTCCAGCAGCACCAGATTGTCTGCAGCGATGCGCCCGTCCGAAGTATAGGCGCTGATCACATCCGCTTCTCCCGATTTGAGCGCGTTATACATGAATGTCGGCGCAAAGTTTCTGGTCTGGCCAAAGCGCAGGCCATAGGCATCGCGTACCGCGATCCATTCGGGTCGCTCGAAAAACTCGGGATCTCCACCGATTGTGAGTTGGGGGGCGATACTGGCCAGATCAGCGATCGAGGTCAGGTTACGACTTTCGGCGACATCTTGCCGCACTGCGAGGCCATAGGCATTCTCGAAGCCTATGCGGCCAAGCACCACGGTGCCGCTTGTTTCCCGCTCCCAATCCGAGATCTGATTATACATCTGTTCGTGCGCCGGGTTGTCGGTGCGCTTCATCTGATTGGCCCAGATTGTGCCAGTGTAGTCCACCAGCAGATCGATATCGGCGCTGGAAACCGCGCTATGCGCCACGGCTGAACCCAGCCCGTCACGATATTCGACAGCATATCCCTCGGCTTCCAGCCGCTGTCCGATCAGCCGCGCGAGCACATATTGCTCCGAAAAACCCTTTGCTCCGATCAGGATGCGGTCGCGCTCGCCGCCACCGAATTGCGCAAACGCCGCCGCAGCGATGCCCAGAATGACCATTACCAGGCCGCCAAGTGCCAGCCCCCGCTGGCGTGTGGCCATCCCGCGCTCGATCAGGCCCAGCAGAGCATCTGCAATCAGCGCCAGGCCTGCCGATGCGAAACAGCCCGCCAGCACCAGCACCCAGTTCTGCGTTTGCAATCCGGCGAAGATCGGATCGCCCAGGCTCGGCTGGCCGATCGTGGTGGCGAGCGTTGCCGCCCCGATGGTCCACACGCTTGCGGTGCGAATACCCGCCATGATGAAGGGGGCAGACAGCGGCGCTTCGACCAGCTTGAGCTTTTGCCATTTGGTCATGCCTACGCCGTCTGCCGCTTCCAATACGCCGGGATCGAGATTGGCCTGCGCAGTCACGGCATTGCGCAGGATCGGCAGCAAGGCATACAGTGCCAGCGCAAGCAGCGCGGGCAGAAAGCCCAAGGTTGGCAAGCCTTCACCAAAGATGACGCGCAGACTCAGCAGGATCGGGAAGAACAATGCCAGCAGTGCCAGCGCCGGGATGGTTTGAACAAGACTTGCAAAACCCAAGGCGACACGCGCCACCGGTGGTGAACGGCTGGCCCACACGGCAAGCGGCAGCGCTACGAGAATACCCAATACGATGGCGGACGCGGACAACAGGATATGCGCAGAAAGTTGCGGGCCCAGGCCCAGCAAGGCATCCCGGAACCCGTTCACGATCTGCTGCCCTCGCGTTCCATGGCTGCAAGCTTTTCAGCCTGCGCGCGTGGCACGGCTACTAACCCTTGCGCGATCTCTCCGCCTTTGCCGGCTAGCAATGCGGCGGGTGTTTCGTCCGCGACGATCAGGCCTGCATCCATCACCAGAACGCGGTCAGCCAGCAGCAAAGCTTCGGCCATGTCGTGTGTTACCATGATGCTGGTGAGGCCCAAGGCATCATGCAGCGCGCGCACGCGCTCGCCCAAAGCATCACGCGTGATCGGATCAAGCGCGCCGAACGGCTCGTCCATCAGCAGCAGCTCTGGCTCGTTCGCCAGCGCGCGAGCCACGCCGACACGCTGGCGCTGGCCGCCTGAAAGCTCGTCTGGCATGCGGCTTGTCATATCCGCCTCAAGCTCCACCAGCTCGAGCAATGCGCGAATTCGCCCATCGCCAAGCCTTTGCCCTGACAGGCGTGGGCCGATCCCGATATTCTCGGCCACATTCATATGCGGGAACAGGCCGATTGACTGAAACACATAGCCAATGCGCCGGCGCAGCTTTGCTGGTGGCTGAGTAGACACATCCTCACCGGCAAAGATGACCTGGCCAGTGGTCGGTTGTTCCAACCCGTTGACCATTTTCATCAGCGTTGACTTGCCGGAGCCCGACGCGCCGACCAGCGCAACGAAGCATCCGGCCGCGACGCTCAAATCCACGCCGCCAACCGCGATGACATCGTCGAAATGCCGCGCCACTGCACGGAAATGGATCACGCTATCTGGCAATGTGTCGGAAATGATTTCGCCCCGCTCGATTGACACAACTCTAGGGAAAGCCAGCGGCAAGGCCAAGAGACGACGTGCAATTGCCAGATGATTTCAGCTGCAACCGGTTTGCGCAAACCCCGTGCGCTGTTATGGGAATTGAAGAGGAGAAGTTCAGACAATGCGTGCCACACCCGATTTCGATTTCCAGCTGGGCGAAGCGGCAGAAATGATCCGCGACAGCGTGGGCCGGTTTGCCGACGAGCAAATCGCCCCGTTGGCGGACAAGATTGACCGCGAAGACTATTTCCCGCGCGCAGAGCTGTGGCAGCAAATGGGCGAGCTTGGCCTGCATGGTCTGACCGTTGATGAGGAAGATGGCGGGCTGGGCCTCGGCTATCTCGAGCATGTCATCGCCGTTGAGGAAGTCAGCCGCGCTAGCGCCTCGCTGGGACTTTCTTACGGCGCGCATTCGAACCTCTGCGTCAATCAGATTCGCCGCTGGGGCAATGAAGAGCAGAAGGCCAAATATCTGCCCGGGCTGATCTCTGGCGAGCATGTCGGTTCGCTCGCCATGTCCGAAGCGGGTGCGGGCTCGGACGTTGTCTCGATGAAACTCAAGGCCGAGGCCGTGCAGGGCGGCTATGTGCTCAATGGCACAAAGTTCTGGATCACCAATGCACCGGAGGCAGACACTCTGGTAGTCTATGCTAAGACCGATGGCAGTGCGGGTTCGCGCGGGATCACGACCTTCCTGATCGAGAAGGGCGATGCAGGCTTCTCCATCGGCCAGAAAATCGAGAAGGTCGGCATGAAAGGCTCACCCACGGCAGAGCTGGTGTTCGACGATTGCCACATACCCGAAGAACGCATCATGGGGCCGCTGAATGGGGGCGTGGGCGTGTTGATGAGCGGGCTGGATTATGAGCGTGTGGTGCTGTCGGGCATTCAGCTCGGCATTATGCAGGCCTGTCTCGACACGGTCATCCCCTATCTGCGCGAACGCAAGCAATTCGGCAAACCCATCGGCAGCTTCCAGCTGATGCAGGCCAAGGTAGCGGACATGTATGTCGCGCTGCAATCGACGCGTGCCTACACCTATGCGGTGGCAAAGGCGTGTGATGCTGGCCAGACCACCCGCTTCGATGCGGCGGGCGCGATCCTGCTGTCGAGCGAGAACGCCTTCCGCGCAGCCGCCGAAAGTGTTCAGGCGCTGGGAGGCGCAGGTTACACGCTCGATTGGCCGGTGGAGCGCTATATGCGCGATGCCAAGCTGCTCGATATCGGCGCGGGCACGAATGAAATCCGCCGAATGCTGATCGGGCGCGAACTGATCGGGGCTGCGGGATGACCGCACCTGTTCTCACCACGAAGCTCGATCGCGAAGCGCCAGACGCGAAGGCGCGGTTTGATCATAACAAGGCGCTGGCCGATGGTTTGCGCGCAAGCGTCGCCGAGGCCGCATTGGGTGGGCCGGAGAAGCATCGAGAACGGCATGTGTCGCGCGGCAAGATTCTCCCGAGAGAACGCGTCGAACGCCTGCTCGATCCGGGTTCGCCCTTCCTCGAAGTCGGCCAACTCGCTGCGAATGGAATGTATGAAGGCGATGTCTCTGGCGCGAGCATGATCTGCGGCATTGGCCGCGTCAGTGGTAGGCAGGTGATGATCGTCTGCAACGATCCGACCGTGAAGGGCGGCAGCTACTACCCGATGACGGTCAAGAAGCACTTGCGCGCGCAGGAGATCGCGCAGGAGAACCGCCTGCCGTGCATCTATCTCGTCGATAGCGGCGGGGCGAACCTGCCCTATCAGGCCGAGGTCTTCCCTGATCGCGAACACTTCGGGCGGATTTTCTTCAATCAGGCGAATATGAGCGCGCTCGGTATTCCGCAGATCGCCTGCGTGATGGGCAGCTGCACCGCAGGTGGGGCTTACGTTCCCGCCATGAGCGACGAGACGGTGATCGTGCGCAATCAGGGCACGATCTTCCTTGCCGGGCCTCCACTGGTAAAGGCCGCGACGGGCGAGGAGATCAGCGCAGAGGATCTGGGCGGTGGCGATCTCCACGCCAAGAAATCGGGCGTGGTCGATCACTTGGCGGAGAACGACGAGCACGCGCTCACCATCGTGCGCGATATCGTGAGCCAGCTAGGCGCGAACACGGCTGCGGCAAAGGATGTCGCGCTGAGAGATCCGCGCCCACCCAAATTCGATGCGGACGATCTGTATGCTCTGGTGCCCAAGGATGTGCGTGCGCCTTATGACGTGAAGGAAGTGATCGCGCGGCTGGTCGACGGCAGCGAGTTCCATGAGTTCAAGGCGCATTACGGTTCGACGCTAGTGTGCGGTTTTGCGCATATCTGGGGGATGCCGGTCGCGATCCTCGCCAATAATGGCGTGCTGTTTTCCGAGAGCGCGCAAAAGGGCGCACACTTTATCGAACTGGCGTGTCAGCGCCGTATCCCGCTGTTGTTCCTACAAAATATCTCCGGCTTCATGGTCGGCGGAAAATACGAAGCCGAGGGTATTGCCAAGCATGGCGCGAAGCTGGTTACTGCCGTTGCGACCGCCACCGTGCCCAAGGTCACCGTGGTGATCGGCGGCAGCTTTGGCGCGGGCAATTACGGCATGTGCGGGCGCGCCTATTCCCCGCGCTTCCTGTTCACCTGGCCAAATGCGCGCATCAGCGTGATGGGCGGCGAACAGGCGGCCAGCGTCCTCGCAACAGTGCATCGCGATGCCGACAGCTGGACTCCCGATGAGGCAGAGGCCTTCAAGGCACCGATCCGCCAGAAATACGAGGATGAAGGCAATCCCTATTACGCCACCGCGCGGATGTGGGACGATGGCGTGATCGATCCGGTTCAGACCCGCGATGTGCTGGGGCTGGCCTTCGCCGCAACGCTTGAAGCGCCGATTGCAGAGCGGCCCGCGTTCGGCGTGTTCAGGATGTGATGGACGAGCCATTCACCCTTTCGCTTGCGTAAGTCACCTGATTGAGGGCAGAGAAACACGCAGGGGAGAGACCAAACATTGCGACATAATGAAACCCGTAACGTCACGCTGCTTTCGCGGCTGGTGAACCGGATCATCCTGTTCCTTTACAAGTGGAAGGGCTGGAAGATCGAAGGGCATCTGCCCAAAGACATCAAAAAATATGTGATCGCTGGCGCGCCGCATACATCCAACTGGGACTTCGTGTTTTTTGCCGGCGCCACCAAGCATGAGCAAGTGCAGCCCAATTTCATGGGAAAGCACACGCTGTTTGAAGGGATCATGCGCAATTTCATGCTCGATATGGGCGGTATACCGGTCGATCGCAGCGCGCCGGGCGGCGTCATCGAACAGATGCAGGCTGAATTCGAAAGACGCAGCGAATTGGCATTGGTGATCGCGGTTGAGGGCACGCGCTCAACCGACGGTAGCTGGAAGTCGGGTTTCTATCGTATCGCACAGGCAGCCGATGTGCCCATTGTCCCGGCAATCGCTGACAATGAACACATGGTCATCGGCTTTGGCGAGCCATTCTATCCAACCGGAAATTATGGGGAAGACTTGCTGCAATTGTGTGCATGGTTCCGGGTCAAACTGCCCAACAATGAACGCTTCAAAGTGCTCGAAGCGCAAGCTCGCGCGATTATCGCGGAAGACCGCAAAGCTTGATGATTGTGCGTTCAATCGAAGTTCTTGTGTGGTTTTTGCGCGCTGTTTTGCAAAGAATTCGAATGAAACGGGTTTAAGCGGCGCTCTGCAGTGTCTAGATAACACGGCAGCAGAGGAGCCTCCCCACCAATGACTGCTGAAGAAATCCCTGTTGCGCGCCGGAACGCCGCCTTGGTTGCGCGTGAGCTGTTCGAAGAGCGTGGCTAAGAAATCCGGCTGACCGATGTAGCGGCCACCGGGCGCATTTCGCGGCGCAAGCTGGACGAACTTTTTGAAAGCGACGATGATTTGTTCGAAGCGACCGTGGAACTGTGGTTTGAGCCGCATGTCGCGATCATGGAAGAAGTGGTCAGCAGCGATCTTCCCTCGAACCGCAAGATGTACGAGTTCTTTGCCCGTCGTTTCGCAGTCAATAGAGAGCGCTATCGGGCTGACCCGATCGCATTTGCTCGCATGTGTGAGGCAGGCGCAGCCCGCTTCGAGCGTGCGCGCGGCTTTGTCGACCTGGCCGATCACTATCTTTCGGAACTGATCGCTCAGGCGCAGCACGATGGTTATTTCGCCGGACTTGAAATCGACCAGTGTCTTTCGCTGATCAACCAGATGGTGAGCAGCTACACCATCCCGGACGGGCTCATTTACATCGAAGAGCGGCTGAACGAAGACAAGCTGGCGCGCATTATCGATACGATCTTTATCGGTCTGTCATCCGAAGACGGCGGAGCGCGTGGTGTGAACACACTGCGTATCGCGACCTGAGATTTCGGCTCTGGCCGAGGGTTATCTCCAGCCGATACCGCTGCCGTCTTCGCGCAATGCGTACCTAAGGCTTGTGCCGATCATCAGCGTGGCTGCGGCAATCAGTGCCAGCGCCCAGAACCAGTGCGGCAGCAACAGATTTGCCTCGATCGCACCTGTGTCTGACAGGATTAACTGCCCGCCTATGTTGGCTTGCTCCATGAACAGATAGTCCCAGCTCATGAACATGCTCAGCGCTGCCAGCATGCCGAGGAATTGCAGCGTAAACCGCACCCAGCCAGCGCTTGCTTTCCATGCGAGCAAGGCCAACCCGACCGCGATTGCGGGCAACACGATCCAGCCAGTGCTCGAACGCACCCAAATCACTGTCGAGATTGTGATGATCAATGAGAGCGTGATTAGTGCGGGGCGCCACAATCGGGTTTTCGCGCTGGCCAGGATGAGCGCCGATCCAATGAAACTGGGCCCCAAGGGCCCGCCTGCTGCGATCATTGCGCGCGAGAAGCGCGAGGCGTCTGCGGGCATGCTGCTTTCTGCGACACCCGATCCGGTTGAATAGATGATCAGCCGCTCGAAGTCATAGCCGAATATAATTGCGGTGAGCCCATGACCCATTTCGTGAAACCACGTGCCCAGTATCATGAACGGATAGATCAGATAATTGCCAAAGGGAAGTAGCGGGGCGAACACCACCAGCACTGCGGCAATCAGCAAGCGTCCGACTTGTTCAGCTTGCGACCCCGGCGCTACGCGGTGCATCGCGCTGCCCTCAGCTTTCTACTGGTGGTGAATTGTGGTGCAGCAAATATTCCTGCGCGATGCCCCACCCGGCCAGGAAGAGCCCGGCGAGCAGCGGGCCAAGCACCACGCCGGACAGGCCCATAGTCGCGATGCCACCCAGTGTCGTGACCAGGATGATCCAGTCAGGGATTCCGGTATCCCGGCCTACCAGAATCGGGCGCAGAACATTGTCCGCCATGCCTATCACGGCCACGCCTGAGACAATCACAAACACGCCTTCCCAAATATAGCCTGACGTGAGCAGAAAGATCGACATCGGAAGCCAAACGATGCCCGTTCCGACTGCTGGCAGAAGCGAAAATATCGCCATCAGCAAGCCGAGCAGCAAGGCTGCCTCGATCCCGACGATCCAGAATGTTATTGCACCCAATCCGCCTTGAACCAAGCCTACCACCACCGATCCCTTGATCGTTGCGCGCACAATCAGCAGGAACCGCTCAGCCAGCTTTGCGGCAATCGAATTATCCAGTGGGAGCCCGCACTGGATCGCTTCGCCGATCTTCTTGCCATCGCGCAGCAGGAAGTAAGCGACGTAAAGCCCCATCAGGAAAGACAGGACAAAACTGAACACTCCGCCACCAATGGCAATGGCTTGTTGCGCGATCAAACCGGCGCTTTCGGTTAAAAGCTCCTGCGCGCGCGCTTGCACGTCCTGTAAATCAGCCAGTCCGTATGCGTCCATTTGTTCGCGAATGACAGCTGGCAACGCGCCAAGAATCTGGTCGCCCCAAGAGGCAACCTCCAAATCGCCTTGCTGGAACGCGCGCACGACGCCTGCTGCCTGTTCGACAATCATGCTGCCAATGAAGAACCCGGGCAAAAGAACGACAAAAGTGATGAACAACAGCGTTGCAATCGCAGCTTTATTGGGACCATTGGCGAGCCGGACGAGAAACCATTGGAACAGCGGCTGGAACATGATCGCCGCCAACGCTGCCCACAGCAGCGGTGTCGCAAATGGCCAGACCACAAAGACGACGCCAACCGTCAGCAAGCCCAGCAGCAGCAGGAAGCCAAGATGTTCGTAGCTGTCAGCTTCGGGGTCTTGCGGCATGCGGGATGTGTGCTCCTTGATCAAACGTCGAGGTTGGCGACGTTCAGTGCATTATCCTGGATGAATTCGCGCCGCGGCTCAACCACGTCGCCCATCAAGCGGGTAAATATCTCGTCGGTCACATCGGCGTCTTCGACTTTCACTTGCAGCAATATGCGCGCTTCTGGATCGAGCGTGGTTTCCCAAAGCTGTTCGGCATTCATTTCTCCCAAGCCCTTGTAGCGCGCAATCGAAAGGCCCTTACGGCCCACTGCAAGCACGGCATCAAGCAATTGCGTTGGGCGCATGATGCCGTCTTCGCTGCTGACAACGAGTGCCTCGTCCTCTTGCGTGTCGTCGTCAGGCACTGTGTCCGCTTCAACCGACGTCTTCACAAGGAATGCGGGCTGCGCGTAGGTTTCCGCCTCGCTTCCGGCGAGGGCGTGCAGCTTGTGCGCCTCCGCGCTGACAAGGAACTTGGCCTCGATTTCGTGTACGTCGGTTACACCGCGCCACAGTCTTTCGAAACGAACATTGCCGTCTTCGCCAATGTAAGCAGACCATTTGGCCTCCTTGTCGCCCAGACCAATCCGCCGCGCGGTAAACTCCAGCGCTTTGATCCGCGTCTCGCGATCAAGCGACGGGTCAAGCGCGCCCGACAGCGCCATCTGCTCGATAATCGCAATGTCATAGCGGCGCGGCACAAAGGCGAGCAGGTTGCGAAAACGCAGCGCATGCTCAACGAGGCCGCGCAAATCTTCGCCTGATCGCGAACCGCCGGCTGTCTCGAGCACGCGACCGGACAGACCTGCGTCGACCAGATAACGATCGAGCGCGGCATTATCCTTCAGATAGACTTCGCTGCGGCCCTTGCTCACCTTGTAAAGCGGCGGCTGCGCGATGAAGAGGTGCCCTGCCTTTACAATCTCCGGCATCTGGCGATGGAAGAATGTCAGCAGCAAGGTCCGGATGTGCGCGCCGTCGACATCGGCGTCCGTCATGATCACGATCTTGTGATAACGCAGCTTTTCAAGATTGAACTCGTCGCGGATACCGGTGCCCATCGCCTGGATCAGGGTTCCGACTTCTTTAGAACTGATGATCCGGTCAAACCGGGCGCGCTCGACGTTCAGGATCTTGCCTTTGAGCGGCAGAATGGCCTGCGTTTTGCGGTCGCGCCCCTGTTTGGCTGAGCCGCCCGCGGAGTCGCCCTCCACGAGGAACAGCTCAGCCTTGGTCGCGTCACGCTCCTGACAGTCAGCCAGCTTGCCAGGTAGCGATGCGACGCTCATCGCACCTTTGCGGCTCATTTCGCGAGCCCGGCGTGCTGCTTCGCGCGCAGCGGCCGCATCAATGATCTTCTGGATGATCGCCTTGGCATCGTTCGGATTCTCTTCGAGCCATTCGCTCATCTTCTCGCCCATCAGCGATTCCAGCGGCTGGCGAACCTCGGACGAAACCAGTTTGTCCTTGGTCTGGCTGCCGAACTTGGGGTCGGGCAGCTTGACGCTGACAATTGCGGTCAGCCCTTCGCGCATATCTTCGCCCGACAGGCTGACCTTTTCCTTCTTCAACAGGCCGGAACTCGACGCGTAATTGTTAAGCGTGCGGGTCAGCGCGGCGCGGAACGCCGCCAAATGCGTGCCGCCATCGCGCTGCGGGATGTTGTTGGTGAAGGTAAGGACGTTCTCGTAATAGCTGTCATTCCACTGCAGCGCGACATCGATGCCGATGCCATCTTTTTCCGCGCTCACCGAAATCGGCTCGGCCACCAGCGGTTGCTTGTTGCGGTCGAGATATTTCACGAATGCGCCGATACCGCCTTCGTAAAACAGATCATGCTCAAGCGGCTCTTCGTGGCGATTGTCGCGCAACAGAATGCGCACGCCGGAATTCAGGAAAGCGAGTTCGCGATAGCGGTGTTCAAGCTTGTCAAAATCGAACTCCGTCACATTCTTAAAGGTGTCATGGCTCGCCATGAATGTGACCCGCGTGCCCTTCTTGAGGCCGTTGCTATCTCCGTTGGAATCAACCGGAGGCGCGTCACCTCTCACCTCCAGTGAATTCACAGCATCGCCGTGCTCAAAGCGCATCCAATGTTCTTTGCCTTCGCGCCAGATCACCAGCTCCAGCCATTCGCTGAGCGCGTTTACAACAGAGACACCTACGCCGTGCAGGCCGCCTGAGACCTTATAGGCATTGTCGTCCGACGTGTTTTCAAACTTACCGCCCGCGTGCAGCTGGGTCATGATGACTTCGGCTGCGGACACGCCCTCTTCCTTGTGCATGCCCACAGGGATGCCGCGCCCATTGTCTTCGACTGAGACGCTGCCATCAGAGTTGAGTTCGATCAGAACCAGGTCGCAATGGCCCGCCAGCGCCTCGTCAATGGCATTGTCGGAGACCTCGAACACCATATGATGCAAGCCGGAGCCGTCATCTGTATCGCCGATATACATGCCTGGGCGCTTGCGCACGGCATCCAGGCCTTTGAGTACCTTGATAGAATCGGCACCATACTCGCCCATCTGGACGGTTTTTTCTGGGGTATTTTCGGGTGTTTTTGACATAGCCATCATATAGGCGTTGAAGGGGCAAAACCCAAGCTCTGCTGCGCTATGGGCGGGGCTTTTCCACCGCTTGCGCGTTTGCTCGACATGGCCTGATTTAGCCCTTAGGCAAACAAAGAGATGGAGCCATGGGATTTGCATTGAGGAGAGTGATTGCGTGCTGGAAAAACTGAAGGCGGAATTCGCCAGCTATTCGGATATTCTGGCGCAATGGGCCAAGCAGCAGCCGGACAAGATCGCGCTGCGCGACGAACAGTCGGAGCTCAGCTGGGCTGAACTTCATGACAAGGTTGAGCGGCTGGCCGCACGGCTCATCGAAACCGGTTTGCAGCAGGGGCAATCAGTCGCGATTCTCGGCACAAGCTGCATCAACTATGCACTGGTTTTTCTGGCGGCGGTGCGTGCGGGGGGAGTTGCTGCGCCGCTGACCACCAGTGCTTCTAAAGATCAGCTGATCGGCATGGCGCGCGACAGCTGCGCGATGCATCTGTTTATCGACGGCGTGAAATCGGCGGAGCTCACTGAAGATTTCCTGTCGGAACTTGATCACATTGCTCTGGAAGAAATCGACAACTGGATGGCACCGGACGGCACGCGCGCGCCCGATGTGCAGCCGGCTCCAGAAGCCCCGTTCAACATTATCTATTCTTCCGGCACCACCGGCATACCCAAGGGGATTGTGCATTCCCATCTGATGCGTTGGCGGCAGTTTGCGAGCACTGCATCAAGTTATCTGGAGGCTGGCATCCCCGTTGTCTCGCTCGCTTCGACGCCGCTATATTCAAACACCACTATGGTCGCGTTCTTGCCTGTCTTGCTTGCTGGCGGAACGGTCAATGTCATGGGGAAATTCAACACAATCGGCTGGCTCATGACCGCGCAACGGTTCGGTGTGTCGATAACGATGCTGGTGCCGGTGCAATATCAGCGACTGATGGCGGAGCCGCGTTTTGATGAATTCGATCTGTCATCACTTGTGCTAAAATATTGCACCAGCGCCCCCTTCTCAGCCGAACTGAAAGCCGAAGTTCTGAAGCGAATGCCCGGTGGGTTGATCGAGATATATTCCATGACCGAAGGCGGTGTGGTGTGCTTGCTTGCAGCGCATGAATTCCCGGATAAGCTGCACACTGTGGGGCGGCCGGCACCGGGCAGCGAGCTGAAGGTTCTAGACGATGACGATAAGCCTGTAGCGCCGGGCACACCGGGCAATCTGATCGGGCGCAGCCAGACCATGATGAGCGGTTACAAGAACCAGCCGGGCAAGACGCGCGAAGGGTACTGGACCGATCTCGAGACAGGCGAAGTGTGGCAGCGCATGGGCGATATCGGCCGGGTCGATAAGGATGGCTTTGTCGAGCTTGTTGGCCGCGCCAAGGACATGATCATCTCTGGTGGGTTCAACATCTACCCGAGCGATCTTGAAGTCGAGCTGGAGAAGGACCCGCGCGTGGCCGAAGCTGCAGTGATCGGAGTACCATCCGAACGCTGGGGCGAAACGCCCTACGGCTTCGTGCGGCTGATGCCTGGAGTTGCAGCACAAGAAGTCGAGGACATTCTGGGCACGGTCAACGCGCGGCTTGGAAAGACGCAAAGGCTTTCGAAACTTGAAGCCATCACCGAGATGCCACGCAGCCATATTGGCAAGCTGTTGAAGACCGAACTGCGAGACCGGGCCGCTGCGAGCGGCAAGACTTTCTGACTCACACATTCTGCAGCAGACTGGAGGCGCGACCACCGTCCGTTCAGGGGGGAGGGGTCAATATCGCACGCTAGCCGCGCCTCGCATGCCTGAGGGGGCGCTCAGGCAGTTGCAGTGTCAAATGGAAGTTCGCTGGCCAATGCTGTTTGGTTACGCAGTCAGCGAAAAATTCATACGAGCTGACAAGTGTGCGATGGAGACGCGGTCACTTTAAGGTATTGGGAACTGGTGACCGCGTCTCGCTCGCTGCCCTAAGGCTGGGCGGCTCCGGGAGCCTGTCATCCAGCCGGGGCGCTTGCGGAATTCCGGGGGAGAGGATCCGGAAGACCTTGGGCTCGCATGCGACCGGATTGGGGGGAGGGGGAGAGTTCCGGACCGCCGCGATGCCAGTGAGATAATGTTGCTCAACATTAAACACAAATGAGAAAACACGGAGATGTGTTGCGTGAAATGCAACACATAGGGCGAGCCCATTCCCGCCTATTCGCAAATGCAAAACCGGCCCCCGCTCATGCGAGCAGGGGCCGGCCTGAAAGTCTTCATTTGAAAGCGAGTCGGCTTACTCAGCCGCCATCGCTACGTCTGTGTTCTGATCACGATCTACCTTGGCTAAAGCGGCGCTCTTGGCGGCTTCTACGCAGTCCCAGTCGGTTTTCTCAGGTGCGCGGTCGAATGCAGCTTCGATTTTGCAGGCCTTGCGGGCTTCGCGCGCTACACGCTCTTCAAGCGCGGTACGACCAGCCGCTGTGTTGAGGTCGAGGTCGGCAACCGACACACGAATTTCAACGGTTTCGGTGTTGGCAACAGCGGGACTTGCTACGATTGCCAGAACAGCGGCGGCAGAAGCGAGGATAGTACGCATGATTATTCTCCTTGAAACAGTAATCCGTTTGCAAACATAAACGGGTTGCAATCTACTACCTATGGTGCAGTGCAACGTTCCCAATGCTGCAGTTGCGAAGAATCGCACGATGGTTGCGTGCAATGCATCATTGCTTGCCTTGGCTGCGGCTAGCCACTTCTGCCCGCGTCCGTGAATAGTCGGCCCTTGCCCGCTTGCCAGCGCGGGCATGCATCCTTAATCGGCGCACATGGACCCACAGCACATTCCCGATTCCATCCTCCCAGACTCAGTTCTGATCGTCGATTTCGGCAGCCAGGTGACGCAGCTGATTGCGCGCCGCGTGCGCGAAGCCGGCGTCTATTCCGAAATCGCGCCGTTTAGTGAAGCGGAAAAGGCATTCCACCGGATGAAGCCCAAGGGCATCATCCTGTCCGGTTCGCCAGCCAGTGTTTGCGATGACGACAGCCCGCGCGCACCACAGGTGTTATTCGACAGCGGTCTGCCGATCCTTGGCATCTGTTATGGCCAACAGGTTATGAGCCAGCAATTGGGCGGTGAAGTTCGACCCGGTCACGAGACTGGAGATGGTGGTGAGTTTGGCCGCGCTTACCTGACTGTCACGAAGTCCTGCGCCTTGTTCGATGGCCTATGGAACGAAGGCGAACGTCATCAGGTCTGGATGAGCCATGGCGACAAGGTCACCAAGTTTGCGCCGGGCTTCGAAATTGTCGCCACCAGCGACGGGGCACCTTTTGCGGTTATCGCTGACGAAGAACGTCAATATTACGGCACGCAGTTCCACCCTGAAGTGGTCCACACACTAGACGGCGCCAAACTGCTCGCCAATTTCGTCCACAAGGTGTGCGGGCTGACGGGCGACTGGACCATGGCCGCCTATCGCGACACCAAGGTTGCCGAGATCCGTGAACAGGTTGGTGATGGCCGTGTGATCTGCGGATTGTCCGGTGGGGTCGACAGCTCGGTTGCAGCGATCCTGATCCACGAAGCGATTGGCGATCAACTGACTTGCGTGTTCGTCGATCATGGCCTGCTGCGGCTTAATGAGCGCGAGCAGGTCGAAAGCCTGTTCCGCGATCACTACAATATTCCGCTGGTAGTGGTGGATGCAGAGGAACGCTTCATGGCGGGGCTCGCGGGCGTCACCGATCCAGAGAAGAAGCGCAAATTCATCGGCGCAGAGTTCATCGCGGTGTTCGAGGAAGAGGCGAACAAGCTGGGTGGCGCAGACTTCCTCGCGCAAGGCACGCTGTACCCGGACGTGATCGAGAGCGTCAGCTTCACTGGCGGGCCATCGGTCACAATCAAGAGCCACCACAATGTTGGCGGCCTGCCTGAACGCATGAACATGGAACTGGTCGAGCCGCTGCGCGAATTGTTCAAGGATGAAGTGCGCGAACTAGGGCGGGAGCTTGGCCTCAATGAGCAATTCGTCGGTCGGCATCCCTTCCCCGGGCCGGGCCTCGCGATCCGAATCCCCGGTGAAGTGAGTAAGGAGCGTTGTGACATCCTGCGCAAGGCGGACGCGATCTATCTCGATGAAATCCGCAATGCGGGTCTCTATGATGCGATCTGGCAGGCGTTTGCGGTGCTGCTGCCGGTCAAGACCGTCGGCGTGATGGGCGACGGGCGCACCTATGACAGCGTGTGCGGCCTGCGCGCGGTAACCAGCACCGACGGCATGACGGCGGATGTCTATCCCTTCGACGCGAGCTTCCTGACCCAGTGCGCAACGCGCATCGTCAACGAAGTGCAGGGCATCAACCGCGTGGTCTACGACTACACGTCAAAGCCACCGGGCACGATCGAATGGGAGTGATGGTAGGGCTGGAGTCCTGAATGCCCACCGTCTTCACACACGCAATCGTTCCACTTGCATTCGCTGCGGCAGCGGGGCGCGGAGTCATTTCGCCGAAGCTTGCCATTGCGGGGGCTGTCTTGACCGTCATTCCTGACGCTGATGTGATCGGGTTCCGGTTCGGTATTGAATATGCCGACGGGTGGGGGCATCGCGGCGCAACGCATTCATTGGTTTTCGCAGCTCTATTTGCAGGGTTCATTTCGTTGACCTGGAGGGAAGCGCGAAGTCTCGCCGGATTTGCATTCCTGACCCTTGCAATGGCGAGCCACGGGTTGCTCGATACGTTGACCGATGGCGGATTGGGCGCGGCAATATGGTGGCCGTTCGATAATGCACGCATATTTGCGCCCGAGACTCCAATCAGGGTTTCACCAATCGGAGCCGGATTCTTCTCAATGCGCGGCCTCGAGACGTTCATTTCAGAGCTCAAGGGGATTTGGCTACCTTGCCTTGGAATTGCGCTTGTCGGATGGATGGCCCGTCGTGCAACTACCCTTCGGGACTGATCCCCGCACCGAAATTCTGTGCCGCTTACAGGCCAGCATGATCGCTGCGTTCGGGCGGATCATTCGCCCACCGGAAAAGCGCCGCAGCCCTGAGTGGGTGTTGGTGCATGGCGTGATCGGCGCGCAGACAAAGACGGCAGCTAGCAATGCCTCCACCGACCGCTTGCTAGCTGAATATGGCAGCTGGGAAGCAGTTGCGGGTGTCCCGGTCGAGGAATTGGAAGCACGGCTGAAGCGCCAGACCTTTCCATCCGTTGCGGCAAAGCGGCTCAAGGCTTGTCTGGGCGCGATTATCGCTGAGCGCGGCGCGGTGGACTTGCGCCACCTGGGCAATTTGCCGTTGGAAGATGCGCTTGTCTGGCTGGAGCGATTGCCCGGCGTTGCGCGCAAGAACTCTGCCGGGGTGATGAATGCCTCCACCTTCAATCGCAAAGCCATGGTGATAGACGGGCATCACCGCCGCATCATGCAGCGCATGGGAATTGTACCGGCCAAGGCGGATACAGCGAAAACCTATAATGCGCTGATGCCGATCCTGCCCGAAGAGTGGTCAGCTGAGGATATGGACGAGCATCATCTGTTGCTGAAGAAGTTGGGGCAGACCTATTGCCGCCCGCGCGCTCCCGATTGTGCGAGCTGCTTTGCCTGTACATACTGCAAGACTGGTCAGGCTTTCCGCTGACGCTACGGCATGCCTGCTCGCAAAAGCGACGCTTGCACAGCGGGTATTTCTCCGCAAGGTAAGTTCAAAACCAGATGCGATCAGCAGGGAGATTCGCCATGAAAACCGCCATCACAGAAATGTTCGGCATTGAGCATCCGATTATCCAGGGCGGCATGCACTATGTCGGTTTTGCCGAAATGGCGGCGGCAGTTTCCAATGCTGGTGGGCTTGGCATCATCACCGCGCTGACGCAAAAGACCCCGGCTGATCTCACGAATGAGATCGCGCGGTGCAAGGATATGACCGACAAGCCTATTGGCGTGAATGTGACGTTCCTGCCGACCGTGAATGCGCCCGATTACCCGGCGATTATCAAGGCGATTATCGAAGGCGGCGTTACCGTGGTGGAGACCGCAGGTAACAATCCAGTGCAAGTGCTGCCCTATCTAAAAGATGCCGGGATCAAAGTGATCCACAAATGCACTGCGGTGCGGCACGCCTTGAAAGCGCAAAGCATCGGCTGCGACGCAGTCTCTGTCGACGGGTTCGAATGCGGC
This sequence comes from Altererythrobacter rubellus, assembly GCF_030284385.1. Lineage (NCBI taxonomy): Bacteria > Pseudomonadati > Pseudomonadota > Alphaproteobacteria > Sphingomonadales > Erythrobacteraceae > Altererythrobacter > Altererythrobacter rubellus. The sequence continues at coordinate 156,770 of NZ_CP127221.1, read as the reverse complement.
GGCCACCCGGGTGAAGACGATATCCCGAACTTCATCCTGTTGCCACGCGCAGCGGACGAGCTGGAAATTCCGTTCGTTTCCTCGGGCGGTATGGCAGACGGGCGCAGCCTTGTTGCATCGCTCGCATTGGGTGCGCAGGGCATGAATATGGGCACGCGCTTTATCGCGACCAAGGAAGCGCCGGTGCATGAGAATGTGAAAGCGGCGATCGTCGCAGCGTCTGAGCTAGACACGCGGTTGGTCATGCGCCCGCTTCGCAATACCGAACGCGTAATGACTAATGATGCGGTGGAAGAACTGCTGCGGATCGAGAAGGAAAAGGGCGCCGATCTCAAGTTCGAAGACATCATCGAACAAGTCGCTGGCGTATATCCGCGCATCATGATGGAAGGCGATATGGACGCAGGCGCATGGTCTTGCGGCATGGTCGCGGGCCTCATCAATGATATCCCTACCTGCAAGGAATTGATCGACGGGATCATGCAGCAGGCGGAGGATATCCTAGCGCGGATGAATGGCTACGCGGCTGCAGGCTGACGGGCTTCCACGCATATTCGCTGGACCCGGCAGAGAGCAGGACGAAGCGCGATCAGTCAGCTGCCTTCCGCAGCAGCGTTTGTTTCCACCCTGGTGTAGGGCACAAATTCGCTGAGGAAAATCACACCGGAGAACATCTGGCTGCCGCGATCAATCGTTGTGACAGTGTCGGTCTTGCACAGTTGCGAACCGCTGAAGCGGCGTATGACCATAGTGTCGCGATCATCGATGTCTGAGGGACGAGAGGTGCGATTGACGTAGATCGTCTTTCCTCCACCATACACAATCGCGGTGTCATCAATGACCCGCACTCGGTCATTCGGGGGCGTTCGGATGCATGATGTCGGTTCGCCCGCTACACGGCCTTCGAGAAGTTTTGCCAGCTCCTTCTCGCCTTTGGTTTGCTCGGTTTGCTCTTCATCAGCCCGTTCCCCGTCTTGCGCCAATGTCGGCGCAGCGAGCAAGGCAAGCGAAGCAGCGTAAAGCAATGCAGGTCGGAACAGTTTAGTCATGGCTTCTCTCCTAAGGCGCGAGTCTCCCATCAGGACTTTTTAAGCTATCAGCCCCTGATGAACCCGCGATGAGTCGCGCGAAGCGCAAGACTATTGGGGACTTGCCCCCTCCGAGATGTCGGGTAGCTGCGAATGGTCAGCACCATCGGCCGGTCCGCCCTTCAAAACAAACTGCCTGTCACAATAGCCGCAATCGACATATCCATGCTCGTCAATCTCGAGATAAATCTTCGGATGGCCGAGTGCAGCAGGGCGATAGTTGGCGCCTCCGCGAATGGCGCTTGCTCCGTCACAGCTGACGCGCTTGGTCTCGACAGTGATCACTTCTGGTGTGTCTATGTTCATGGTCCTTGCCGATAATGTGGAACTGTCAGATTCGCAACGGTGCACCTCACCCCTTTGCAGACTCGGCATAAGGTCTTAGGGCGCTTATCCGATGACTATACCACCAGCCATTTCGATCCGCGATATCAAGAAAACCTATGCCGGGGCCAAAGGCCAACCTGGCAAGGAAGCATTGAAAGGCGTGAGCTTTGATGTACCCGAAGGCGAGATTTTCGGCCTGCTGGGCCCCAATGGTGCGGGCAAGTCGACCCTGATCAACATTCTGGCGGGCCTGGTCAACAAGACCAGTGGCAGCGCGGAGATCTGGGGCTTTGATATTGACGAACAGCGCCGCAATGCCAGCCGTTCGATCGGGATCGTCCCGCAGGAAATCGTGTTCGATCCTTTCTTTACGCCGTTTGAAGTGCTGGAAAACCAGGGCGGTTTCTATGGTATCACGAAGGCACTGCGCCGCAGCGAGGAATTGCTCGAAGCGGTACGCCTTTCGGACAAGCGCGACGCCTATGCGCGCACGCTCTCTGGCGGGATGAAGCGGCGGTTGATGGTGGCTAAAGCGATGGTGCATTCGCCGCCGATCCTGGTACTCGATGAGCCGACCGCGGGCGTCGATGTCGAGTTGCGCAAGCAGCTGTGGGATCTTGTCACGCAGTTGAACAATGACGGCGTGACGATCGTCCTGACGACACACTACCTCGAAGAGGCTGAAGAGCTGTGTGACCAGATCGCGATCATTAATCATGGCGAGCTGATCGCGAAGAAGCCGACGCGCGAATTGATCGAGATGGCGCGCGAGAAGATTGTAAAGGTCACTGTTGACCGGGATCTGGCCGGCCCGATCATGGAGCCGGGCTTCACAAAGGCAGAGCTGATCGATCCGCGTGTGCTTGAGATCACATATGACCGTGATCAGGCCAGCGCCGGGCAAGTTCTCCTGAAGATACAGGAGCACGGCTACACAATCGAAGACGTGACAACGCGCGAGCCGGACCTTGAGGATGTGTTTGTCCAATTGACGAGTTCTGACACATGAATGCGGTCAAGCACGATGTCCTGATTATCGGTTCCGGCGCCGCCGGGCTCACCGCCGCATTGGCGTTGGCTGAAACAAAAAAAGTGCTGGTGCTAGCCAAGGGTTCGCTCACCGGGGGCAGCACGGCCTGGGCGCAGGGTGGCATCGCGGCCGTTCTCGATGCAGGAGACACGTTCGAAAACCACATCCGTGACACTATGGTGGCGGGCGCCGGCCTCAACCGCCGCGAAACGGTCGAGTTCGTGATCGAGAATGCGCCGCAATCGATTCAAAGGCTGGTCGAGCTGGGCGTGCCTTTTAACAGCGAAGGCGAAGATCTGCACCTGACGCGCGAAGGCGGGCACAGTCATCGCCGGATTGTACATGTCAATGATGCTACAGGCTGGGCCGTTCAATCCGCTTTGCTCAAGGCAGCAGAGGCCAACCCCAATATCACCATGCTGCCCGGGCGCAGCTGTATCGACCTGATTACAGGGCGCAATGCAGAGCGATTCTCTGGCGGCGGCCGGGTGTGGGGCGCCTATGCGCTGAATGAAGCGACCGGCGAGGTCGAGAAACATGTCGCCAAGGCAACCGTGCTAGCGGCGGGTGGCGCTGGGCGCTGTTACCTGTTCTCTACCGCTCCGCGCGGTGCCACGGGGGACGGGATCGCAATGGCTTGGCGTGCTGGATGCCGTGTTTCCAATATGGAGATGATGCAGTTTCACCCGACGTGCCTGTACAACCTCGAGGTCAAGAATTTCCTCATCACAGAGGCGGTGCGCGGAGAGGGTGGGCATTTGTTGCACCCGGAAACAGGACATCGCTTCATGGCGGATTACGATCCGGAGCGGATGGAGTTGGCCCCGCGCGATGTGGTGGCGCGTGCGATCGATGACCAGATCAAGCGCGATGGCCTCGACTATGTCCATCTGGATATCAGCCACCAGCCGCCCGAATTCGTGCGTGAGCATTTCCCGACAATCTATGACAAGCTGATGGGCCTTGGCATCGATATGACCAAGCAGCCTATCCCGGTTGTGCCGGCGCAGCACTATACTTGTGGCGGTGTGCTGGTTGGGCTGGATGCGCGTACCGATTTGCCGGGCCTGTGGGCGGCTGGCGAATGCACGGAAAGCGGCTTGCACGGCGCGAACCGTCTTGCATCCAACTCTTTGCTCGAGTGCTTCGTTTTCGGCGAAGCCGCAGCGAAGGATATACTGGGAAACTGGGATGCTCTCGATACTCCGCCTGCGATCAAGGAATGGGACGCGACCCGTGTTTCGGATTCGGACGAGCAGGTTGTTATCAAGCAGAACTGGACTGAGATCCGCCGCTTCATGTGGAACTATGTCGGTATTGTCCGCACCACAAAGCGGCTGGAGCGTGCGGCCAACCGGATCCGGATGCTGCAGGACGAGGTTGAGGATTATTACGGCAGCTTTGTCGTGACGACCGATCTGATCGAACTGCGTAACCTGTTGAAAGCGGCCGAACTTATTGTCACCAGCGCGTTGCGGCGGCATGAGAGCCGCGGCCTCCACTACACGCTCGACTATCCCGCGACGCTCGACGAAGCGCGCGATACAGTGCTGGTGCCCTGAGCATTTTCCCGCTGATCGAAGCCGATATGCCGTTCATCGGATGGTCTTGCTATCGATCTGAAATGCGCAGTCGCTCGCCGAACATCGATTGAGAATTCGGCTGCAGACGTCATTTTCATAAACAGGAAGCGAGGTTCGCAAACCCCCGCAATATCCCGAGCGGCCTTGCTTCCTGATCGACCAATTCAACCGCGGCACGAGTGTTGGGACTGTGCTCGCTGGCCTTGGTCAAATGGCCGATCATCCATGCGAATTTTATTGAGGATGATCTAATGAAAACTCTTACGACAACCACACTCGCTGCCGCGTTGAGTATCGCGGCATTCTCCCCCGCAATTGCTAGCGAGCAAGGCACCATTGTCGTCGAATCCGAAAGCGCGATGCAGGAATGGCAACAAGATGTCGGCAGATCGCTCGATCGCCGCCTGGCCACCGCGACCAAGCAAACACGCACCGATCCGGTGAGCAGCATTGTGCAGCTTCGTTTCACTTTGGATGCATCGGGCAAGGCTCATGACATTGAAGTACTAAACGGTTCCGGTGACATTTGCACGGATCTGGTTGCCAAGCGCGCCGTAAGCGGCCTGTCGCAACTGGCCGAAGCGCCGGTCGCCGATGCCTCGTCGCAAACGTTCCAGGCGAACATCATCTTTGCTGACGATGAGGTGACTTACAGCAAGCTCGCCAAGGCCCTGGCGAAATCGGAAAAAGTCCGCATGGCTTAGGCTGACAGCGAACGCGGGGTCATCAGCTTCGGGCTTTAATCGGGTTCTGCTTCGGACCCGAAATTTAGGGGCCCACGGGTTCCTTGACGCGAGCGGCAGGCCTTCACGGGTCTGCCGCTTTGGTTTGCGTGGATGATTGTTTGAACACTTGCGCAGGTCGCCGCGCTGCGACACAAGCACGATCAAACAATCAGGGAGCCCCACTAATGCCTCAAGTCACCGCCAACGGCATCACCCTCGAATACGATACGCATGGCGATCCCGACAATCCGCCGATGCTGTTGGTGATGGGTTTGGGCGCGCAGATGACATTGTGGCCTATCGAGTTGGTTCAGGCGCTGGCGGACCGCGGATTTTACGTGATCCGCTATGACAATCGCGACATTGGCCTAAGCCAGAAATTCGAAGGCGAGAAAGTGCCCGGTGTGATGTGGCATGTGATCCGCACCCGTTTCGGTTTTCCGCCCAGAGTCCCTTACACACTTTCAGATATGGCGGCGGATGGAGTGGGCGTACTGGACGCGCTCGGCATCGATAAAGCCCATGTGGTTGGCGCGTCTATGGGCGGAATGATCGGCCAGCTGATGGCGGTCGAACACGGCCACCGTTTGCTTAGCTTTACGTCGATCTTCTCAACCACAGGCAATCCGAAACTACCTCAGGCAGACAAGGCCGCGATCGAGCCGCTCGCCAATCCTCCAGAATCGATGGATGAGCATGTGCTGGTCGAACACGGCATCAAAATCTCTAACGCCATCGGCAGCCCGGGCTATCGCCCTGACCCGGAATCTCAGCGCCAGCGCGTGATCGAAAGCGTTCGCCGGTCGGTCTATCCGGCTGGCCTGCACCGCCAGATGGCCGCCATCATCAATGATGGTGACCGGACCCAGCGCCTGAAATCAGTGACCACGCCAACGCTGGTTTTGCATGGCGAAGATGATCCGCTTGTCAAGGTCGAGGGTGGCCGAGCGACAGCCGATGCGATCCCGGGCGCCAGGATTAAGACCTACCCCGGGTGGGGCCATGATCTGCCGCAAGAGCTGGTCGAAACGATAGCGGATGATGTCGCAGAACATACCAAAAGAGCGTGATGGCGGCCGCCTGAAACCATACCAAAAGCTTGCCAAATTGCTCCGGGAATCCGTTAGGATTTGAGTAGGTTATTTCGGGCCTTCGCCCAATCTGCATGATTCATGTGGCTTTTATCCATAAATTGGATAAATTGGCCGTCATATGGACGTCATCGCCGCTTATCGCATTTTTGTCCGGCTGGCCGAGCGGGGCAGCTTCAGCGCGGTCGCGCGCGAGCTTCAGCAGAGCCAGCCAACTGTCAGCCGGCGCTTGGCAGAGCTGGAGGATTACCTTGGCTCCAAGCTGATCAGCCGAACCACGCGCTCGCTTTCGCTGACGGATGAGGGGCAGGAATTTCTGGCCAAGGCGCGTGAGATTTTACGGCTGGTCGATGATGCCGAACAATCGGTGGGCGCGCGCGCCCAAGCGCTCTCGGGCCGATTGCGAATCTTCGCGCCTGTATCATTGGGCCGGGTCGTCCTGGCACCGCTGTTGTGCCGCTTTCTTGAAAAGCATCCCGATATCGAGGCCGATCTTCTTTTGTCTGACCAGCCGGTTGATCTGGTTGAAAGCGGGATCGATGTCGCGCTATCCGTCGGGTTCCCGCGCCGCCGCAGCGATCGTGCGCGCAAGCTTGGCGATGTCCCGTTGGTGTTATGCGGCTCGCCCGAGCTGATCCGAGACCACGGCACACCGCGCCGCATTGACCAGATCTCAAACTTGCCAGCGGTGGTCTTTATCGGGCCGGACATGGTGCATGATAATTGGCGGCTGGAACGGGGGGCAGAGATCCGCGAGATCGTGCCGGACGCCCGGCTGCGCAGCGATAGCTCGGAGGCGGTGCTTGCCGCTTTGGTGGAAAGTGCCGGGATTGGCCTGGTGCCACTATGGCTGGTGCAGGACGCGATCAAGCAGGGAAAGTTGTGGCGGCTGCTGCCACAATGGACTGGCGGCGTTCTGCCGATCCATCTCGCCTATCCTGAAAGCCGCACGCCCAATGCGCGCGCGCGTGCATTTATCGATGCGCTGACCAAATCGCTCAAGGGCGACAAGCTGTTTGTGTGAAGCCAGATCGGGGCAGTGCATTTATCGCGTTCCAATGGCTTCGCTTGATTCAAAAATTGCGCATCCCGATTCGAATGATTCACAAGTCCCCTATACCCGTTTTGCCCGCAAAAATTTTTTCCCAGATTCATTTTAGGGGTTGCGCGTTCAAAGACCCTAGGATTTCCCGCGCGTCGCGGTGTCACGCGCGGGTAACACACTGGATAAATCCAGTCAGTTTGCATGTTAAATCCGCATTTACCCTCTTGCGTGAAACCGCGCTCTGATTCAGTATCTAGTGGTTCCAAACCTGGGGACACCTACAAGAGCTAGTTATTCGCTCCGGAAACACTATTTCCGAAGGCGGGGGGGATTCGGGTCTTTCGGGTCGTGCAATCGAGAGGAACTGTGGGGAAAAAGGGGAAAACTAAATCCCCCAAAGCCCTGCGAAATTGGTAGGTGGGATGCTTCCCGCCGAATCGAACACAAGCGGAACATCGCTCAACGTAGTGAGCGGGAACCGCATGAGGGTAAAACAACGCGATTAGGGGCGGGGCAGAGAATGGATTTTCGGACTGGCGACGAGGCAGCAATGGGACTGGATCAGGACGCGGACAACGCCGTGGATACAGAAACCAAGAGCAAGGCAAAGGCCTCGACCTCCGGCAAGGCAGATAAGGCCAAAAAGGCAGTGGCAATTGAAAGCGAAGACAAGGGTACAGACGCGCTGGTCGCGGAGAAGGCGGGCGAAGTGCTGGCTGGCGCCATGGCAGCTGTGGCGAGCAATGCGGCAGGCGATATTGACAGCAAGAAGGTCAATGATCGCCGCTTCACAATCGTCACAGACGATGCACGCGACGCGAACCTGACCGAATTCGGCAAGGAGACTTTGACCGATCGCTACCTCCTGCCCGGAGAAAGCTATCAGGATCTGTTTGCGCGCGTTGCAGATGCTTACGCCGATGATCAGGAGCACGCTCAGCGTCTCTATGACTATATTTCGAATTTGTGGTTCATGCCGGCGACGCCAGTGCTGTCGAATGGCGGCACCACACGCGGTCTGCCGATCAGCTGTTATCTGAACTCTGTCAGCGACAGTCTGGATGGCATCGTTGGCACCTGGAACGAGAATGTATGGCTCGCGTCCAAGGGCGGCGGCATCGGCACCTATTGGGGCCACGTGCGCGGCATTGGTGAGCCGGTTGGCCTCAACGGCAAGACCAGCGGCATCATTCCTTTCGTGCGTGTGATGGATTCGCTGACCCTTGCGATTTCGCAAGGCTCGCTACGGCGCGGCTCGGCCGCTTGCTATCTGGATGTATCGCATCCGGAGATCGAAGAATTTCTCGAGATCCGTAAACCCTCCGGTGACTTCAACCGCAAAGCGCTGAACCTGCACCACGGCGTGCTGCTGACCGATGAATTCATGGAAGCTGTGCGCGATGGCGCAGAGTTCGATCTGAAGTCACCGCGCGATGGCAGCGTTCGCGCCACAGTCGATGCGCGCTCGTTGTTCCAGAAGCTGGTCGAGACACGTCTTGCAACTGGCGAGCCTTACATCGTGTTCTCTGACACAGTGAACCGCATGATGCCCAAGCATCATCGCGAATTGGGCCTCAAGGTTTCAACGTCGAACCTGTGTTCGGAAATCACGCTGCCAACCGGTATCGATCACTTGGGCAATGACCGCACGGCGGTATGCTGCCTTTCGTCACTCAACCTTGAAAAGTGGGAAGAGTGGGAAGGCAACAAGACCTTCATCGAGGACGTAATGCGTTTTCTCGACAATGTCCTGCAGGACTATATCGACCGCGCCCCTGACGAGATGGCGCGCGCGAAATATTCGGCCGAGCGGGAACGTTCGGTTGGCCTTGGCGTGATGGGCTTCCACTCTTTCCTCCAGTCCAAGAACATCGGTTTCGAAAGCCCGATGGCGAAAGTGTGGAACCTGAAGATGTTCAAGCATATTCAGGGCAAGGCATCAGAAGCCAGCATGCTGCTGGCGCAGGAACGCGGCGCGTGTCCGGATGCGGAAGAAATGGGCGCGATGGAGCGTTTCAGCTGCAAGATGGCGATCGCACCGACCGCGTCTATCAGCATCATCTGCGGCGGCACCAGCGCATGTATCGAGCCGATCCCGGCGAATATCTATACGCACAAAACCCTGTCGGGCAGCTTCATCGTGAAGAACCCCTATCTCGAGAAAGTCCTGCGCGAGAAGAGCAAGGATTCGGTCGCCGTATGGAACTCGATTCTTGAGAAGGGCGGCAGCGTTCAGCATCTCGATTTCCTCAGCGTGGAAGAAAAGGCGACCTTCAGGACCAGCTTCGAAATCGATCAGCGCTGGCTGCTGGAATTCGCCGCCGATCGCGCGCCTTATGTTGATCAGGCGCAGTCGCTGAACCTGTTCATTCCGGCCGATGTCGAGAAATGGGATCTGATGCAGCTGCACTTCCAGGCGTGGGAGAAGGGCATCAAGTCGCTGTACTATCTCCGTTCGAAGTCGGTTCAGCGCGCTGGCTTTGCTGGCGGCGTGGAAGCGGACAACACCTCGCACGCGCAGAAGATCGAACTGAAAGCTGAACTTGGCGAGCAGCAGACCGATTACGAGGAATGCCTAGCCTGTCAGTAGTTCTTTCTTGACCGTTCAGAATTCAAGCCCCCACAAGCAATGCTTGCGGGGGCTTCTTCCTACCCCTCATCCTCGCGGCAGTCGCGATCATCGATCTGATGGCATTCCGCATGAGGCTGGCGCGCGGCGAGATCAGCGAAAGCCTGTTCAATCTGCTCGCGCTGGTGTCAGTTTCGCATCCCCCGCTTGCCTATATTATTCTGACCGTTATCGTACCGGGTGCCGGCGCGGTTCAGATGTTCTGACTGCGCCCCGGTATTGAGGGGAGAAGCAGTTGGACCCGTTCTGGATCGGCGTTGTCGGCACAATCATCGCATTAGTGATCATGGGAAAAGCCGTGCAAACCATACGCGGGCAGCAAAAGGGCCGCGGCATGATGATGATGTACGCCATTATGGCCGTCATGATGATTAGCGTGATCTGGTTCATCATCCTGCGGCTCATGCCCGCCGCATAAGAGCAATCGATATGACCAAAACCTCGAGAATTGTCACAGCCTGCATGATCGCTCTTCTGGTGTCTGCATGTGCTAGCCAGATCGACGAAGGTGTCATGCGCGAAGGCGGTTCGCCAGGCTTCTTGTGGGGACTATGGCACGGCTTTGTTTTCCCGTTTGCCTGGATCGGTTCGTTGTTCGATCCCGATATCGCGGTTTATGCCGTGCCCAATAATGGCGGCTGGTACGACTTTGGTTTTTTCATTGGCGTAACGGTACTGGGTGGCGGCAGCTGGTTTAGCTCGAAGAAGAGATCCAAATAATATCGGCCAATAGCCGCTGAGGGGAATGCGATGATCGGATTGTTGGGACTCATCGCGGGCCTTGGCCTGCTGATCTGGCTGGCGCTGCGCGATGTGAACATCATCTTTGCTTCGATACTCTGTGCACTGGTGGTGATAGTGACTAATGCGCTCCCGGTCGCGGACAGCATAACCGATGGCTACCTCTCCGGAAATCTGGGCGCGTTCACCTTTGCCGGGCGGTTCTTCCTGCTGTTTGCTGCGGGCGCTGTATTCGGTAAGATCATGGGCGAAAGTCACGCGGCGACATCGATCGCCATGGCGATGGTGCGTGCGCTGGGTGCGCATCGTGCGCTGTGGATCGCAGTGCTGGCTTGCGCCCTCCTGACCTATGGCGGCGTGGTCGTATTCGTGGTGATCTTTGCAATGTATCCGCTTGGCCTCCGGTTGATGAAAGAAGCGGACATTCCCAAGCGATTGCTTTGCGGTGCGCTCGCACTGGGTGCGGGCACGTTCACCTTGACCGCGTTTCCCGGCACGCCATCAATCCACAATGTGATCCCCACATTGAAGCTGGGCACCGATCTATTTGCGGCTCCGCTGCTGGGCATTTTCGGAGGCGCGCTCATGTTCTTGCTGGGCATGGCCTATCTCGAGCGGGAGCGGGTCAAGGCTCGCGCGAATGGCGAAGGGTTTGAAGCCGGTCCGCGAGATGTCATTCCGGATCTGAACGATATCGCCCATGACATGCCTCCTTGGCCGCTGGCCATCTTCCCGCTGTCGCTGGTGATTGCGACAATTCTTGCGCCGCGCCTGCTGGGCGGGGCTGAAAGCGACAACGCCGTCATCGCCTTTGCTAATGCCCAGCCTGTGATCTGGCCCAGCTTTGCACTGGTTCTGGCCAGCCTTGTTGCGCTGGTGCTGTTTCCAGCGGCGCGGCGTGCACCCATGCGCCTGCTGGGTGATGGCACGCAAGATTCGATCATGCCGCTAATGGCGACCAGCGCAGTTATCGGTTTCGGCGGCGTCGTGGCACAAACTGGCGGATTTGCGCTTTTTACAGAAACTGTGCTCGGCCTCGATCTGCCGCCGATGATGTCGATGTTCGCCGCTGCCAGCACCGTGTCTGGGATCACCGGCTCATCTTCGGGTGGATTGCAGATTTTCATGGCGACACTGGCTGATGACTTTCTAGCGCTCGGAATCGCGCCTGAAGAATTGCACCGGCTGGCGGCAATGGCAAGCGGCGGGCTCGACTCGCTGCCCCATTGCGGTGCGGTGATCGCGATGCTGACCATCACGCAATTGACCCACAAGCAGGCTTACAAGGATGTGGGCGTGGTGACAGTGGTGGTGCCGATCGTCGCCACTCTTGCAACCATTTTACTGGCCTTGGCCGTCTGAGTAACACGGTCAGGCGCGGCGACGTTCCCCCTGCAGTAAGTCTGAAAATCATCGTCGAACTGGCCGGGCACTGCAAACCAGCCCCACATCAGTGTGAGTGCACTGATTACCAGACCTACGATCAACTGGAACCGCAGTAGGGTAAATTCGTCTTTGCGAGTGCGATACGCTTGCGCTTCTTTCAGCTGCGCCGACCACGAATCGAAATCGACCTTGCTTCTAAGAGCCGTGTCAATTTCTTCGCGCAATGCAAAGGTGTGTGGTGATGCTTTGCGTGCGATGCCAATTTCTTACCGTCAGACCCATTAAACATCTCCTAAAGCCCCGAAAATGCAGGATTTCTGGAGTTTTCTATGGTTAGCATGAGGCTCCAAACCGCGAGTAGTGGTTAACACGAATATAAGGATTGCGAATCAGTGTCTCATTTCGGTTTCCGTTCGCCCGATACCTCGGCTCGCACCGCACCTTGCTTCAGATGCAACGCACGCCATTGCACAGCCTGCAACTCGCCGCATTTCGACTCAAAAAAAGCACGTTCTATCCCCAGCAGATACGTGCCTCTTGCTATCGACTTGCGCAGATGATTCCCTATACGGGTCATTCGCACTATTTCATCGGAGAACACCACATGTCGTTGCTCGAAGCTCGTAAGACCTACAAGCCCTTTGAATATCCATGGGCTTACGAGTTCTGGAAACGCCAGCAACAGATCCACTGGATGCCGGAAGAAGTACCGCTGGGCGAAGACTGCCGTGACTGGGCGCAGAAGATCACCGAGCATGAGCGCAATCTGCTCACGCAGATCTTCCGCTTCTTCACACAGGCCGATGTCGAGGTGCAGGATTGCTACCACGACAAATACGGCCGCGTGTTCAAGCCGACCGAAATCAAGATGATGCTGACGGCGTTCTCCAATATGGAAACAGTGCATATCGCGGCCTATTCGCATCTGCTCGACACGATCGGCATGCCTGAAAGCGAATACAGCGCCTTCCTCGAGTATGAGGAAATGGCTGACAAGCACAATTACATGCAGCAATTCGGCGTTGACACGGACGAGGATATTGCCCGCACGCTTGCGATGTTTGGCGGCTTTACTGAAGGCATGCAGCTATTCGCGAGCTTCGCCATGCTGATGAACTTCCCGCGCTTCAACAAGATGAAGGGCATGGGGCAGATCGTCAGCTGGTCGATCCGCGATGAAAGCCTGCATTGCGAAGGCATCATCCGCATGTTCCACGAATTCGTGAAGGAACGCGATTGCTACACCAAGGCGGTGAAAGAAGACATTATCGACATCTGCCAGAAGTCGGTGCGTCTAGAAGACAACTTCATCGATCTCGCCTTTGAAATGGGCCCGGTTAGCGGGATGACCGCGAAGGAAATCAAGAAGTACATCCGCTATATTGCGGACTGGCGCCTGGGCCAGCTGGGCCTGCAGCCGATCTATATGGTGGAGGATCACCCGCTGCCGTGGCTCGCCCCGCTGATCAACGGCGTGGAGCATGCAAACTTCTTCGAAACCCGCGCAACCGAATATTCGAAGGGTGCAACGAAAGGCAATTGGCAGGACGTGTGGTCAAACTTCGACAAGCGCCAGAAGGCAAAAGCCACGAACGACGAAGAGTCAGTCGATAACGGCCCCGATATGTTCGAAGGTGCCGAAGGGATGCAAGCGGCGGAGTGAAGGAAAGGCCGGGCGCGGCACGAAAGTCCGAACAGAAATGTGTTGAACATTCGAATGCCAGTGCAGTTGGAAATTGTGTCGCGGTCTTGTCAGGGGCGGGGCTATTTCGGTTCATCTAACACCCACCTAGCGACAACTGTGAATACCTACCGTGCGCGCATCGAAAATACGGTTCGTGAACGCTCTAGCACTACTTATGGCGCATGCGCGATCCGCATAAGCTGAACACATCGAAACCGAGAGAGCTAAGCGAAACCGAATGGTTTGAAGGCGGTTTGCTCTTTTCGCCTGCCCGAAAGGTGATCGACAGTGCTGGTGCCAGCGTAGCATGTGCCGGGGTTGGCGTCGCAATCAATCTGGCGGGCTAGCGAGATGCCTTAGCATTTGTCGGGCTTACCATCGCTTTTAAAGCTGACGTCAGAAACAGCGACTTGGGTTGCTTCTCCAGCCACGATGGTCGCGTATGCGCTAGTGTCAGCATTTTTAGCTGCTGGTGAACGTGCCGCAGCAAGACCAGCGGCCATAGCGACTGCAAAGCCACCTTTGATCTGTTGGGTTTTCGTGGTATCATTCCTTTGGATTTTCAAGTCACGATATCCCGAAGCGGGACAGACATCTGGCAATTCGCCAGCCCCTTATGAAAAGTTACTGGCTATGATCATGCTTTGCACTTTTTCTGCAAACAGCTAAGCGCAAAGCTAGGTCACCCAAGCGAATTTCAGGGTAGGAGAAGCGCGATGAGCGCGAGTAGCGATTCCAACATGCTGGCAAAGGCGGAAGTGCTGATCGAAGCGCTGCCCTATTTTCAGCGTTATGCCGGCCGTACCTTCGTGGTGAAGTATGGCGGGCACGCGATGGGCGATCCGGAGGCTGCGCGTGATTTCGCAGAGGATATCGTCTTGCTCAGGGCAGTCGGCATCAATCCTGTGGTGGTGCACGGCGGCGGACCCCAAATCGGCGCGATGCTCGCGAAGCTAGGCGTTGAATCCACATTCGTCGACGGCTTGAGGGTCACTGACAAGGCGACTGCCGAGGTAGCTGAAATGGTCTTGTCCGGCGCGATCAACAAAAAATTGGTTGGCTGGCTGGCCAGCGCTGGCGGCAAAGCAATTGGAATTTCCGGCAAGGACGGCAATCTTGTTCGCGCGAAAAAGGTGGAACGGACCACCCGCGATCCCGATAGCAATATCGAGCGGGCGGTGGATTTGGGTTTTGTCGGAGAGCCCGAGCATGTCGATACCTCAATTATCGACACCGCTGTTGCATCGGGCATGATCCCGGTGATCGCGCCTATCGCGGCCGATGCTGAAGGCAATACCTATAACATCAATGCGGACACCATGGCCGGCGCGATTGCATCGGCGCTGGGCGCAGCGCGGTTGTTGCTGCTGACCGATGTAGCGGGCGTGCTCGACAAAGGCGGCGCCTTGCTGACCGATTTGTCGCCGGCTGACATCGCCAGCCTCAAGGAGGACGGCACAATCTTCGGCGGGATGATTCCGAAGCTGGAAACCTGCGTGTCAGCGGTAAAAGCTGGTTGTGAAGCGGCGGTCGTTCTCGACGGACGCGTTCCGCATGCAATGTTGCTCGAATTCTTCACAGCGCGCGGTGCGGGCACACTGGTGCGCGCCTGAGCAATCGGCTAGCTGGGCAAGATACCGGGATAATGGGCTGGAAACACTAGCCGTAGGCGTATTACTTGTGTAACACGCATTGCGGGACGCAAACAACGGAAAGACGATAGATGCTTGTCATTTACGAGATACTTTCGATCCTCACTTCAGCACTGATCATGCTGATCATCATACAGTTTATCATCGGGTTGCTGTTTGCCTTCAATGTAGTGAATGCGTCGAACGATTTTCTGATGGCATTCTACAATTCGATCCAACGCTTGCTGGATCCGGTGCTGCGCCCGATCCGTAATGTCTTGCCGCAAACAGGTGCGATTGATTTCTCTCCGCTGGTTCTGATCATAGGGATGCAGATCCTGATGGTGGTCGTGCGCAGCGCGGTTTAGGTGCCAACTCTATGAGCGCGACAAGGATTGACGGAAAAGCCTTCGCTGCGAACTTGCGGGAGCGTGTGGGGGTGATGGCAGCCGAATTTGAAGCCGCGGCTGGCTACAAGGCCGGACTTGCAGTTGTGCTGGTCGGTGATGACCCCGCAAGCCAGGTTTATGTTGGCAGCAAGGGCAAGGCTACGCTCGCCGCCAATATGGCGAGTTTCGAGCATCGTCTGCCTGATGACACGAGTGAGGCAGACTTGCTCGTGCTGGTCGAACAGCTCAACAATGATCCGGCCGTCGATGGCATTCTGGTGCAATTGCCGCTGCCCGATCATCTGGACGAGCAAGCCATCATCTCCGCGATCAGCCCTGACAAAGATGTCGATGGCTTCCATGTGATCAACGCAGGCCGATTGTCGGTCGGGCAGAAAGGGTTTGTCCCTTGCACGCCGCTTGGCTGTATCATGCTGCTGACAGACAGATTGGGTGATCTGTCAGGCCTTGAGGCGGTTGTCATTGGCCGCTCCAACATTGTCGGAAAGCCGATGGCGCAGCTGTTGCTCGATGCTAATGCGACAGTGACGATAGCGCACAGTCGGACCAAGGATCTGCCCGCTGTCGTACGCCGCGCAGATATCGTTGTGGCTGCGGTAGGCAGAGCAGAAATGGTCAAGGCCCAATGGCTCAAACCCGGTGCGACGGTGATCGATGTCGGGATCAATCGACTACCACCAGAACCGGGTAAGGAAAAGGGCAGGCTTGTCGGGGACGTCGATTTTGGCGGTGCGAGCGAAGTTGCGAGTGCGATCACCCCGGTACCCGGCGGCGTCGGTCCAATGACAATTGCTGTGTTGCTGAGGAACACGCTCGTTGCGGCTTACCGCAACGCGGGCCTCGATGTGCCGGAATCGCTATGAAAATTGCCGCAGCCCTGATGCTCGCACTCACATTGAGTGCTTGTGCTGGAAACCAACCGCGCGGACCGCGCCCGGACGTGATTGACCGCGCCTTGCGGGGTGCGCCAGGCGAAGCGCAACCGAGCAAGGTCGTTGCAAGAGAGCTCGAATATGCACGCGCGGCCAAGGAACTCGGCCAATACACAGCTGCGGGCCAGTTTGTGGCGCCCGGCGCTGTCTATCACGGGCGCAATGGCCCGGTTTCGGCCGCAGCAATGCTTGGTACCCTGGGCGGTGATCCGGAAACCAGCGTAGCCTGGGGACCGAAGGCGGTTGTAATCAGCTGCGATGCGACACTGGCGGTCAGCCAAGGCCGCTATCAAGAACCGCAGGGTATCGTTGGCAACTATGTGACCGTATGGGAGCGTGGCCCAGAACGCGAATACCTCTGGATCTACGGTGTGGATGGCCCGGATGTTCCCCAGCCTGCCAAGCGCGAAATCGAGGATCTGGAAAAAGGCGCGATCATCGTGACTGCTATCGATTCAGTGCAAGGCATGATCGCTGATTGCCCGAAACGCGGTGAGGCTGTTCCGGCCCCGCTAGCGGTGTTGCTGGCTGAAGACAACCCTGGAGGCGGCGGCATGTCACCCGATGGCACCTTGCGTTGGCGCTGGGAGCACAAAGCTGATGGCACCAAGCATATTATGGCCGAGTATCTCTATCAGGGAGAGTGGCAAACCGCGATTGAAGAAGAGCTGACATCGCCAGCTGAGTAATGATGACAGAGCTATTTATATCCGCCTTTATCACGCTGTTTGTTGTGATTGACCCGCCCGGGTGCGCGCCAATCTATGCGGGTCTTACGAAGAACGCGCCGCCCATAATGGCGCGCAATATGGCGTTGCGGGCCACTGCAATTGCATCGACAATCCTGCTGTTCTTCGCGCTATTTGGTGAAGAACTGCTCGGCGCTTTGCACATCCAGCTTGATAGCTTTCGCATAGCGGGCGGTTTGATGCTGTTCTGGATTGCATTCGAAATGGTGTTCGAGAAACGCCAGCAGCGCCGCGAGGAACGGGCTGAGAAGGTGAGAGCTACGCCCGAATTTGAAGATGTGTCGGTTTTCCCGATGGCCATGCCGATGCTGGCGGGGCCGGGCGCGATTGCCGCGATCATGCTGCTCCAAAATGAGGCGAACAGCACGGAAGAGACTTTGGCGGTGATGGCCGCGCTTGGCGCCGTTCTGCTGATTGCCGCGCTGGCATTGGTCGCTGCGGGGCCACTGATCCGCTTGTTGGGAGATCGGGTAGAGGCGGTAATCACACGGCTATTGGGCGTGCTTCTCGCCGCACTTGCCGCGCAATATGTCATCGATGGCCTCAAGGGCAGCTTCGGCATTTAAACTTCAATTGTCGGGACAAAAAGTCCCCGAAATCCGCACCTGTCAAAAGTTTTTGACCCGACAGGCTGCCCGGACTGACTCGACGATTAGGGTGGTAGTTAACCGTAATCCAATGCTTGGACGCGGGTTTCGGGGTATCCGATGATGGCCAGCGAGGTGTGGCCGGCATCGAGAATCTGCTCAGGCTCAGAAGCTATCCGAGATGACGAAAATGCGCCTTGGAGGAGCTGCATCAGAGAGCGTATGATAACCTTTGCAGAGCCGATCACCCGTCCTGCAGTGATCGCGTCGCGTGCAATCTCTTCAATATAACCTTCGATTTGCAGGAAGATGCTCGCGGCCTCATCGCGGATC
The DNA here is from genome assembly GCF_030284385.1 of Altererythrobacter rubellus. Lineage (NCBI taxonomy): Bacteria > Pseudomonadati > Pseudomonadota > Alphaproteobacteria > Sphingomonadales > Erythrobacteraceae > Altererythrobacter > Altererythrobacter rubellus. The sequence goes on along the minus strand of NZ_CP127221.1, from coordinate 138,799 downwards.
TGAGGCATTTCAAAATTCAGCTCCAAGACTAAACCGATAATCGGGTAGCCAAGAACGTCGTCCTTGGCCTTATTCATCTCTACATTTGCGAAATAGGCGTAATTGTAAATCGCTGCGAGGCGTTGGTCAGGCGTTCAATGCTGCCTGAAGCTGTGTTCGAACATTTCCTCAAGCGTGCGGATGCCATGGTCGCGCGCGGATGCCAAAGCAAGTTCGCCCTTGTCAGCAAAGTATCGATACACTGTTGCTTTGTTAATCCCGGCTGCGCTGCCGATTTCGTCAACTGATACACCGTTAAAGCTACGTTCCCAGAGCAGCTCAGCCGCGTTAGCGACAATGCGCGGCCTTTTGCGTTCGCCTTTGGTAGGAAAAGCTACGAAGTTCATAACTCACCGAATAGTTAGTTTTGCTGCAGGTGCAAAGCCTGGAAACGCAACTCGAGGTTGCAGTTCAGTTGTTTATTGCAATGTAACCCGGTCATCGTCACCATCGCGGCGGCCGAAGAAGTACATGAGCTGGATCAGCAGTTCGCACCTTGCGGGTATATCCGGCGCTTCGAGCAGCGCCTGCTTTGACGCTGGATCAAATGGCGCGATCTGCGACACGCCATTGATCAACGATTCATTGTCGAGCCGCTCGATAGAGCTCCAGTCTACACTGTACCCCTGATTATCGGCAAAGCGTCGTGCCTCGCGTTCAAAACCGGCTCGCTCGACGGCAGAAAGTATAGCGTCTTCGTCTTCTTCGATCAGTTCGGCTTCGACCTGTCGGAAAGCGGTTGTAACATCAAGCTCGCGAATGACGCGGAAGCGCGCTTGCCCTTCTAGCACGAGATTATATCGCCCGTCGTCTATGGCCTCGATGTCGCCGATGCGGCCTACGCAACCGATCTCGTACAGCGGTGCGCCATCCACCGGCTTCTTCGGCTGGATAATGGCAATCTGACGGTTGCGAACGAGCGCGTCACCCACCAGCGCGCGATATCGCGGCTCGAATATATGCAGCGGCAATTGCAATCCCGGAAAAAGGATCACGCCCGGTAAGGGAAATACAGAAAGCCGCACGCTCACTCAGGTTCAGCCGAACAGGATGTGTGAAAGCTTGCGGCGATTGGCGACAACCCACGGATCTTCCAGGCCAACCACCTCGAATATCTGCAGCAGCTTCGCCTTGGCGGCGCCTTCATTCCATTCGATGTCCTTGGCGATCAAGGAAAGCAACGTGTCTGCGGCTTCGTCACGCTGGCCGGCAGCGAAAGCAGCTTCGGCGAATGCAAATCCAGCATCCATGTCATCGGGGTTAGAGCTGGCAGCATCGCGCAGTGCAGCCAGCTCGCTGTCATCGACCTGGCTTGCGGACAGTTCCAGCGCATTTTTGGCCGGCGTGAGGCCGGGATCATTCTGAATCTCTGGCATCAGTGCATCAAAGATCTGCTGCGCCTGTTGCGCTTCACCTGCAGAAATCAATGCACGAATTAAACCGGCGTGGGCGTTGACGCTGTCGGGTGCCATTTCGACCACTTGCGCAAAGATGGTCACAGCCCGCGTAGCATCGCCGTCGGCAAGCACTTGCTCTGCCATATCTATGAATTGGCTGACATCCTGTTGTGGCTGTTCACCATCAGCGCCGGCTTGCACCGCAACCTGTGCCAGAATCTGGTCGAGCATCTGCTTGATCTGGCCTTCGGTGCGTGCCGGCGTCATATCGGCCACCGGTTGTCCCTGGAACATGGCGTAAACCGTGGGGATCGATTTGACCTGGAACTGTGATGCGATGAATTTCTCTTCATCGACGTTAACCTTGACTAGCACAACGCCCTTGTCCGCGTATTCTGCTGCAACTTTCTCCAGCACCGGGGTCAGCTGCTTACATGGCCCGCACCATTCGGCCCAGAAATCGACGATCACCAACTTGGTCATCGACGGTTCGACGACATTGGTCTTGAAGCGGTCGACAGCTTTCTGTTCTTCAAGATTGAGGCTCATGCTTGCCAAGGTAACTGCTCCTGATACGGTTTGTACGGAGCATTTACCGCTCCGCCTACGCCGCCTTTATGTGGGGAATGCTGCGCAAATGTGAAGGGGGACATTGGCGGCGATGGGCCGCGTGTGCAAGCTTAGCATTTTCCGCTTGCCGGGCCGCACTAGCGCTGCTAATCGCGCCGCCTCCCCAGCAGAGAGATGCCAATTGGCCGAATCTGCGGAGCGTCAGTGAGCGGGCGTAGCTCAGGGGTAGAGCACAACCTTGCCAAGGTTGGGGTCGGGCGTTCGAATCGCCTCGCCCGCTCCATAATTTCAAGGGTTTAGACGAACCCTATCTCCAAAAATCCCAAAATAAACAATATACGGATCATATACGGATATCCGGATAACATCGCTTCAGGATGGAAACCGCTGCCCTGGGGGATTATCGAAAGTTTAAATTTCAAGTTAGCTTTGTGCGATCAGGAGGTTAGGTGATGTTAAAGAATCGGGGGTGTCGAAATCTCTTTTTTTCAGCGCTTGCATTCCTGTCTCTGTCTGCTTGTGGTGGAGAAGATAACTCCGAAAGCCCACAGCCAGCGCCAATCGCATCAACGTCTCCAGACCCACTGGCGTGGCAAGAGGTGACCCCGGAAGAGGTTGGTCTTTCCTCAGAAAAATTAGAGGAGGCAGCAAGTCTCGCGCTTCGAGACGGAACCTATGGACAAGCCTTTATCGTAGTAAAAAACGGCAAAATTGCGTTCGAAAAATATCGCGGCATCTCACAGCAGGAAGCAGACTTTGCAGCTTCTAGGATCGTGGAACTCTCTGCTGCTGATTTGGTGAGTAGGTATGGGGATCGCGACAAAGATAGCCCTGCAACATCTTGGTCGGTAGCAAAATCCTTCACCTCGATACTTTTGGGAATTGGCATTGATAAGGGGATTGTCCGATCTACCCAAGACACCGCTGGGCTATATCTGAATGAACTAGCAACGGATGCAAGATCAAGCATAACTCTGAGAGATGTTCTTGATATGCGCTCTGGACTGGTTCCGATTTGCTCTGATCCTACGAGCAGGCAGGCGAACGAGTGCGGTTCAGAGTATGCAAATGGCGGCAACCTAATATGGGTTGATGATCAAATGACACCATGCCTTACCAGAGGTTTGGCACAGCCTGGAAACCAGTACCCATGGTGGCAAAACGGCACAGCTCCCTATCCAGATCGAGCATGGGTTTATTCTAATTGTGACACCATGATATTAGGAGAGGTTCTCTCTCGCGGGCAAAGCGATCACCTTTCTGAATGGGCTGAGCGTAACCTATTCTCACTAATTGGAATGGACGCGGAATGGTGGACAGATAATTCCCAAGAGAGAGCAGGGAACATCCTCAGCTACTGCTGCCTTGATGCGAAGCCGAGGGACTTTGCGCGCTTGGGGCAGTTAATTCTCAATCGGGGCTCATACGGCGGTAAACAAGTGATTTCGCGAAGCTATATCGACTCTATCGTCGAGGCCGCTAAACAACCGCAGGCATTCTATTTTTCCCAATTTTGGTTCACTGACACCCAAAGTGGTCGACGTTTTATCGTAGCACTTGGCTTTGACGGTCAGATGATAGCAGTTGATGTCGAGCGTCAAATTGTCGTCGTTCGATCAAGCTTATATGAGCCGATCCTAAATGCTACGGGCGAGCGTTCGATGCTCTTGGATCTCGACGCAACGCAACAAAGTAACTGGCTTGCTAGTTTGCCGCGGGGTTCGGGAGCTGAATATTATGCAGAGTACGACTTTCGCAAATTCCTCGATTTAGTCAGCGAAGCAGTTGTGAACTAAGTCGGCCGCTCGACCCATTTCCCAGATCTGTTCTTGTAAATCGCTCGGTCGCAATACTCGTATTTGGAGACCCACTCGCTACCGTTGTGTTTCACACGGCGCAGTGACCGGCGATGGGCTCGCCTCCGGCAGCGCAAAAGGCCCCTGCTAGAGCAGGCCTTTTCGATTTACTTTAAGATGTACGCCTGAACGATTAAATCTCTTGAGAGCGGATTAAATCTGATTACGTCTAAATTCATCGTATCATCGGTAATTTTCACGACATTCCGCATTACAACCACACCGTCAACTAGTTGCCAGAACCCCTGAAATCTTCCGGATGCAAATCCATCAGCGGTGAACCCTCGTCCTTGACCGTCCACAGTACCACTGGTCCTCTGAGGATCGTATGTAAGGTGGTAAGTGGCATAAACTTTCCCATACCCCTCCATGTCACCTTCGGCACTGATCGATGTCACCTCTTGACCCAAAACAACTGACGTTACGTTCATAGCTGTGTCTGGTTGCCGCTTTTCCAAACCAAGTTCGCTATGACCGCTAGCTGCCGCAGGCGCTGCCAAAATGAATAAACTGGCCAAAAAGAATTTTTTCATAGTTAAATCCTTGTAAAATATCATTTTTTTCTCTATATTGCATTAATATATACAGATAAGGAATCACTATCAAGAATTTTCTAATTGCCTTGATAATCAAAAATTGAACATAAAAATTGTCATTGACATGAAATATTTAGATCTTAGCATCTCGAATCGATTAGAAATAAAATTGGATACATTCACAAATTTCAAGATCTTGAATAAAGGAGCGTCAAATGCGTTTTCTATCAGTTATATTTGGAACTTTGCTTTTAACTGTAATGCCGGGCTCCGCGGCCCTGGCGCAATCTCTTGATGTTAATGAGCAATTCGTGGCTGAATTCGAAATTGATGCTGTGGATGTCGATGCGGAAACATTCAAAGCCTCGCTGTCTGGAGAGGCAGGTCCTTATGGCCGCGTTTATTTGTCATATGATTTTACGAACAAACAGAATTTAGACACCATGGGTGAATTCACAGGGTTCGCTTGGACGCAAAATGGAGAAGAGATCGTAACGGGTACCCTTCAAGGTGTTTGGGTGAAAGCTGGAAAGGTATTTAAGCTTTATACTTTCGATGCGGTATCAAATGGTAAACTTAATTTTGCTATTGGTGAAATTGATTTCGTCAACAAGACAGCGAGATTCGATGTCTCCGAACTAAAGCTCTAAGTAGATCAGCTCATTTTCACACGACTCGTTTTCCAACTAATTTTCATTCCGTAGCAAATATTGGGATAGAGAAAGTCAGAGAGATCTCACATGAAAAAGATGATCCTTGCGTTTGTTGCGACCCTGCTTGCCGCGTGCTCTGCTAACAATGCAGAAGCTCCGGGGGGTACGGGGGAGCCTGCTGTGGCGCACAATGAAAGTGAATGGATTTTGTGGGCGCTTACTACAGCGGCTCCTTCATTCATCGGAGACAACGCAACTGTTATCGCACCTGATGGAACGGTTTTGCAAGAAGGTACCAACGGATGGACATGCCAGTCAGCTAGTCCAATGCCAATGCCTGACACTGGTTATGCAACTGTTCGGGAGGCCGTCCCGGCTTGCTCGGATGAAGCGGCTCAAGCTTGGATGAAGGCCTATATGGCAGGCGAACAACCTGCTTTAGAGACAGATGGCTGGATGTGGATGCTCCATGGCGACATGGGTGCAGACAACTTTGACCACACTGCTATGTCTATCGAAGAAGCTAATCCGGCGCATTGGATCGTTAGCGGTCCCCATCTTATGATGATGCCTGCAGACGTTTCTACTATCGCGAATACCACTACTGATTTTACCAGCGGCGCGCCCTATTTGATGTTTAAGGGCACCGGCTTTGATCATTTGATGATCCCTTTGGAAGGGTACTACGATTTTCAAAATTAATTTGAATCTTGCGAAGTGTTGGGAGGCATACTTACATGAAACTTAAAATAAATCTTTTGGCGGCTTCGGCTATGGCTGCAACAATGTTAGCAGCACCAGTGTCTGCAGACGACCACATGTCCGCACCTAGTTGGGGCAAAGTCGAGACTATTGCCTGCCAGTATAATGACGGCAAATCTCTTGTGGACCTGATGGATGTGGTTTCCAAATGGAACAGCTGGTCAAATGAACAAGACCTCAACAATTATTTTGCTTGGGTCCTAACGCCTCATTATCACTCCGAGTTAAATGGCGGGAGGACCGCGTTTTGGTTTGGTGCATCCCCCAGTGCTGAAGCAATGGGTCAAGCCAAGGATGACTGGGTCGCCAATGGCGGAGAAGTTCTATCTGAATTCAATGAGGTTTGGACCTGCGGCTCCCAATCACTCAGCACCAGCATGATTGTGCGGCCACAGCCTCCTACGCCAAGCAGCACGGCGGTCGTGGACTTTACTGATTGCACCTTCAAGGATGGAAAATCTGTGCTTGATTTATTCGCCGTACAGAAATCGTGGTTTGAATATCTCGACGAGAACGAGGTAAAGGCGACCGTTGCTTACCATCTGCCAGGGGCCGGGGAAGACCCTGATAATGAATACGGTGTTAAAATCTCCACATGGTTTCCTGACATGCAAGAGAAGGGCCGCTTCGAGGACATAATAGCTAACGAAGGTGGATGGATGCGTGCGTTCCAAACGTTTAATCCTATCATGGAATGTAACAGCGAGCGTGTATACAACGCTACCTTGGCAAGAGGTCCAAACCGCTAAGCTCTCAAAGCCAAAGTCGCATACAAAGGCGCCGTCCAAGTGGGCGGCGTCATTTTATTCACAAATGACGTGCCCCATTAAGGTAGGATACGGCTCAAATTGGGGTTCTAATGGCTATAGTTGACCGGCTTCGGGTTTAGCGTGAGGCGGTACATTAGGGCTAGGTAAAATCTTTTGTCATGGTGGCGGCTAGTACGCATCGAGGTAGTGTCGTAGTTGTTGAGGGTTTAGACAGGATCTCGGCTTCTTCGGCAGTGTAGAGGACCGCACATGCAACTCATCTTGATAAATTGGGATATCTCTTGCTTTGATTTGTGGCCACCCCATGCTAATCGAGAACGGAAATACTGGAAGGGAATTAAGATGGTTCGAGCACCGAAGATGGCAATCACGGCGGTAGCTGCCATAGCGGCAAGTATGAGCATGTCAGGCGTCGCGAATGCTGAAGATCACGCACATTCCGGTCATAATGAAACGGCTAATCGGGTGGCGCCAGCAGCTTTATCCGGCCAAATCGTAATCGTATACCACTGGCCCTGCGCCAATACGGAAATTGGACTTTCTCTTCTTAAAACAATGATATCTTATGAGCGAGATGCATCTCCTCATCCATACTCAGCTGCACCGGCGATACACCAGGATGGGGCATTGGTTTCTATCGATGTTCATACCTCAAAAAATTCAATGGAACAGGCCATGACTTGGCAAAATTCTGACGAGCGTTGGCAATCTCTTTTTAAGGAAATGGCAGAGGTTTGCGGTTCTGTTGAAGATCTCACCACGAACATGTTTATAGTTCAATAAGCAGTGATGCTGGAATGAATATGAAAACGAGCCCGAGCGACCGGGCAAACAAGTCGTGTGATAATCTTTGGTTTTAATATACCTAGGGCTAGCCGTTAAAGCTTTCGCTTCCTTGCTATTCAACCTCAGAGAACTTCAAGATCGCAGGTTCAACGCTGCTGTTGTTGTACGTCCCAACCCAAATATCATACTGTCCGCTTTGAGGTTTTGATAGCTTGACCTCAGGGTCAAGGTCGCCACCGCCGTCATCATCGCAAAGCCAATTTCCATTCGGAGTATTGATGATAAGTGTGGTGTCTACATCGGATTCCACGGTAATGATCAACGGCAAAGCACCAGCTTTATAAATGAGGCGATAATCTGGGGCATCTGCAATCCAGCCGGCGCAATCTCCGCCCAAGTCTTTTGCATCGATGTTGCCGCCCGATCTTAAGTTTACTGTGTAGGGGTCAGGTCTGAACCCAGCATCTAAACTAGTCGATCCAAAACTGGGATTCTGAGTGACCTCTTGTGCTGAGGTCGCACTCGATAGAATTAAGGCTATAATACCCGCAGAAAAGGTAATTTGGCGAATTTTCATTTTTCACTCTACAGTCAGGTGCGTTCAAAAAGATCACGCAGTTAACTCGAATAGCCTGCCTAACACAAATTCTTTGCTTGCGCCACGACAACAATTTGCTAAACGCAATGTTACATCATTACATACAAGGTGGGGATCACCTTGGGCAATTAGAGCTAACGAGGGAAAAGCCCATGAAAATCAATGGAGCGAACCTTGTTTCGCAAAGCGCAATTGCAACTGCACTGGCTTTGACGGCTGTGTCTGCCCCGGCATATGCGCAGGACAATGCATCTGGTGAAGGCACAGAGACCGATCCGCATGACCGCGGAACCATTATCGTTTCTGCCGACGCGTTAAGCGAACTGGACTTCATTGCTGGTCAGGACGTGATCGAAGTTGAGGAGATCCAGCGCGACTTGACGGGTCAATTGGGTGATCTTCTCGTCAAAGTGCCTGGTGTTTCGGCAACCAGTTTTTCCCCTGGTTCATCGCGCCCGATCCTGCGCGGTCTGGATGGTGAACGCGTCCGCGTTCTCATCGACGGATTGGGCACAGCTGACGTTGGCAACACCTCTGCCGACCACGCGACGTCGATTGATCCGCTGACCGTTGAGCGCGTCGAAGTGCTGCGCGGCCCGGCTGCGCTGCTTTACGGCAGCCAGGCCATCGGTGGTGTGGTGAACGTGATCGATCGCCGCATGCCAGTCGCTATGCCAGAGCATGGCTTGCACATTGAAGGCCTGACAGCGTTTGACACAGCTAGTGAGCTGCGCAGCGGCGGGCTTTCTGTTGATGCCGGAATTGGCGAAAACCTCGTCGTGCACTTTGACGGCTCATACCGTGAGACTGACGATCTTGAGATTCCAGGTTTCCAGCTTTCCGAAGACCTGCGTTTGGACCTTTTGGCAGATGCGGATGAAGAGGAAGACGAAGGGGAGCTCGAAGAAGCTGAAGAGCTTCGCGAAGCTGCTGAACAGCGCGGCTTTGTACCTAACAGCGCGACAGAAACGTGGACCGTAAACGGCGGGATTGGCCTCATTGTGGGCGAATCAACTTTCGGCGCGTCGGTAGGTTACTACGACACCAGCTATGGTCTGGTCGGTAATCCCGAAGGCGGCCACCACCACGGCGAAGAAGGCGAAGTGGAAGAGGAAGAGGGTGAAGAGGAAGAAACTGTCTCCATCGGCCTTGAACAGCTTCGCGTCGATTTGCGCGGCGATATCACGCTCGGCGATGGCCTCTTCTCTCGCCTGAAGCTGCGCGGTGGCTATTCTGACTACACCCATATAGAGTTCGAAGGCACAGAAGTCGGAACAGTCTTCGATACAGAAACGATCGAAGCGCGTGCAGAGCTGGTTCAAACCACTGGCGGTGTCATCGGAGCGCAATTCACATCGCGTGACTTCTCTGCCGTCGGAGAAGAAGCATTTGTATCGCCCAACGAGACAACGCAGTTTGCACTCTTCACTGTACAGGAATTCGATTTGGACGGATTCCAGATCGAAGCTGCTGGCCGCTTCGAGCAAGTCGATGTCGAGTCAGGGCCGCTCGGACTTGAGCGTGATTTCAGCCTGTTCTCGGGTGCGTTGTCGCTGGTCCGTGAGACTGAAGGCGGAGCACGCTTCGGGATCACAGGGTCTCGGGCAGAGCGCGCACCGGCTGGCGAAGAACTCTTCGCGGACGGTCCGCATATCGCGACGCAAGCCTTTGAAATTGGCGATCCGAACCTGGACAAGGAAAGTGCACTTGGTGTCGAACTGTTCGCGCGTGCCGGAATCGGCGCAGCGCAGTTCGGTGCTTCGGTTTACTACCAATCATTCGATGACTTCATCTATCTCTCTCCGACAGGAGAAGAAGAAGATGAGTTGCCGGTGTTTGAGTTCCTGCAGGATGACGCGGACTTCTTTGGCTTCGAAGCCGATCTTGTTGTCCCGCTGATTGACAACGACTCCTACAATCTGACTGCAGATTTGCGAGCATCCTATGTCTCTGCAGACCTTGACAATGGAGGTAATGTACCCCGAATCCCCCCGGTAAGTGTGCTTGCTGCACTTGAATCGGATTTTTCTGCTTTCACTGTTCGCAGCGAGGTGCAGTGGTTTGGTGAGCAAAACAATGTTGCCGAATTTGAAACTCCGACAGACGACTTTGCCTTTGTAAATCTGTTCCTCTCCTGGCGCCCGCTTTCTGACAATCAGAATGTCGTGGTACAGCTTGCCGGTGAAAACCTTTTCGATACGACGGGCCGCCGCCATTCCAGCTTTACGAAGGAATTCTTACCGCTGGCTGGCCGCAACATCAAAGCTAGCGTCCGCTTCAGTTTCTAACGCTTTAACGGAACGATCCGAACAGGGGGAATGGCGCCGTGCCGTTCCCCCCTTTTGCGGCTTAGCTCTCGACTGCGAACGTCAGATCGGCGTGTTCCTGTAAACGGTCAACCAGGGCCTCGCCCAGGAATGAGCCCGGCGTGCCAACGCCACCTGACTTGTCGCAGGATAACAGCGCAATGCCGGTTTCGGTCAGCATACGGCTGGTCGAGCCATAGCCCGGATCATACTTGCCTTTGACGCCGAAATGCAGGGTCTCGCCATCGGGCAGATCGGCCACGAACAGCACATCATAGAAGCCGTTCTCGCGTTCTTCCTTGCTGGGCCCCTCGCCCGGCTTCGGCGGCTTTGCGCCGAAGGGGTTCTTCATCATTTCCGCCACCGCATTTGCTGCGGCCTTGCCTGCCTCGCCCGGACTGGTCAGCATCATTTCGTCATAAACGAAGTCCTCACCATAGGGGAAACCGGCCAGAAAATTGGTGCGGTGGACATTCTTGGTATTGATCGGTGCCATCACGAATGGCGCGGCCCATTTGTCCAAATCCTTTTCATAGTGCGGAATCATGCCCGATGGCTGCTCGGGCCCTTCAAAGCCCGGAGTAAGGCCGAATGAAGAACGCAACACGGCAAGCAGTGTGGGCTTGCGCGCAACCGCCTTCATTGTCTCAGTCAGGCTGGCCGCTGTCCCGCCTGAGAAAGTGCCCTGCATCGCGCGGACACGCCCGCGAATACGCGGCGACGGTTTCCCGGTACGCTTCTCGACTTCTTTCTGAGTCATCATCACGCCGAGGTCGAACGGGATAGAATCGAACCCGCTTGAGAAACAGATCCGCGCGCCAGATGCCTTGGCGGCTTCGTGATGCTCGTCGATCATCTCGCGCATCCAACCTGGTTCTCCGCACAGATCCGCATAGTCAGTGCCGGTCTTCACACAGGCTTCGACCAGCGCATCGCCATAGAGCTGATACGGGCCGACTGTTGTCAGCACCACGCGGGTGCGATTGCACATGGTCTCAAGGCTAGCCGGATCGTTCGCATCGGCAACCACCAGCGGGGTTGTGTCCGGTGCGCCAATCTCGTCGCGCACAGCCTCCAGCTTGTCCAGACTGCGACCGGCCATCGCCCAGCTGGGGCAATCTTCGCGGTTGCCGTAGTGCTGATCGAGATATTCGGCGACCAGACGGCCAGTATAACCGGTTGCTCCATAGACGATGATATCGAATTCGCGATTGTCCTTGGACATATTTGCTCTCCTTTAAGCTGGCTTGATGCGCGCCATGCTTCAGAGAGTCAAAGCCGTTACGGAACAGCGGTTCCGCGGAATCGCGATTTTAAAGGCGGGGTAAGGTCACGCCGCGCTGCCCCATGTATTTGCCCGCGCGATCGGCATAGGTGACTTCGGGCCGTTCATTGCCTTTGAGGAATAGAAACTGGCATGCGCCTTCGTTGGCGTAGATCTTGGCCGGCAGCGGCGTGGTGTTGGAAAATTCCAGCGTCACATGACCTTCCCAGCCCGGCTCCAGCGGCGTGACATTCACGATGATGCCGCAGCGGGCATAGGTGCTCTTTCCAAGGCAGATTACCAGCACATCTTCAGGAATGCGGAAGTATTCGACCGTGCGCGCGAGCGCGAAACTATTGGGCGGGATGATGCAAACGTCGGTTTCGCGATCCACCAGGCTTTCCGCATCGAACTTCTTCGGATCAACAGTCGCCGAATTGACGTTAGTGAAGATCTTGAACTCGGGTGCAACCCGCGCGTCATAGCCGAAAGAGCTAAGGCCATAGGAAATGCAGCCTTCGCGGCGTTGCGCCTCTACAAATGGCTCAATCATGCCATTTGTCTGGGCCTGTTCCCGAATCCATTTATCTGAAAGAATCGCCATAACCGAGTGATTCCCGAAGGCCGCGCGCGGGGCAAGCAGGGCCGCGAATTTATCTGGGGGAGTCTTTCGTATCGCGCTGAAAACGGACCGTTGGCTTCGGCGAAGGTTATGTGAGAGAAGATCGTCCAATCTGCGATATTTGTGACAGCAACTGACAATCTTAAGTGTCAGCTTCCGATCCGGAATACGGCCGTCGGTGCTTCGCTGGCGTCTTCCCATTACCTGCTGGTTGACTCAATTGATTACCTCCGCGCCCAATTGCGGATTGAGGCTGGTAACGTGATTGAGCCATTTCTTCGGGCGACGCAGCATATTTTCAGGATACTCAACCCTCAGGCCGATTATCTTGGCGATCTCACCAACGAAATGGATGCAATTGCGCTTGTCGAGATCGTAATATTTGCCAGGCGCATCGCGCCAGGCGCGCATGAGAGCGATGACTTCGCGATATTGCGCGTCCGTTATGGTGATTGTGAAGTGCCGGTTGGTCTTCCTGATGTACTTTGGCTCTTCGATAGAGATATCGTGCTCCACCGGCCCGTTCAGAATCCGGGTGCTGACCGTTTTGGCGGTAAACCCGTAATTCTCGTTGATGACTTCGCCTGAACTCTCAAGCTCGCCCTCCAGCACAATGAATGCATGCGGGTACCGCCCGAACAGCACCGAGCCGTTGAAACTGTGAAAGCTGAGCTGGACATCAGCCAGCGCTGGTGATGCCCAGCCGAATGTGAGCAATGCGAGCAAGATCGAGAGGTAGCGCCCCATAGCGCGCTGTTTTAGCGTGGCTTTGCGGAGGAGCAAGGCGGTTTAGCCTGCCAGCAGGCTCGCATTGCCGCCCGCCGCGGTCGTGTCGACGCAAGTGACCCGTTCTGTGGCAAAGCGCGCCAAATAATGCGGCCCACCTGCCTTGGGGCCCGTGCCCGACAGGCCTTCGCCGCCGAATGGCTGGCTCTCCACCACCGCGCCAATCTGGTTGCGATTAACGTAGAAATTCCCCACACGCGCGCGCTGTTCAATAAAACGCTTGGTTGCCGCAATGCGGCTGTGCAGGCCAAGTGTCAGGCCAAACCCGGTCGCATTGATATCGCCGATAACCTTGCCAAGATCTTCGGACGCAAACCTTGCAACATGCAGGATTGGGCCGAAGTTCTCGCGCTTGAGATCGAGGATTGAATTGACCTCGATGATCGCTGGCGCGACGAAACAACCCTTGCTGGTGCCTCGCGGCAGTTTGTGCCGCCACACATTCGCACCGCTTTTCTTGCGGCGCGCAACGTGGCGTTCCAGCGCGGCTTTGGCATCGGGATCGATCACCGGGCCGACATCGGTGTGCATCAAGACCGGATCACCGACATTCAGCGCATCAAATGCTCCGCGGATCATTTCCAGCATTTCGTCGTACACGTCATCCTGAATGTACAGCATGCGCTGCGCCGAACAGCGTTGGCCCGCACTCTGGAAAGCGCTGGCCAGAACGTCACGCACCACTTGCTCGGGCAAGGCCGAGCTGTCGACAATCATCGCATTCTGGCCGCCGGTCTCCGCGATAAAGGTCGCGATCGGGCCTTCTCGTGCGGCCAGCGAGCGGTTGATGGCCTGGGCGGTCTCGGTTGAGCCGGTGAAGGCAACGCCGGCTATGCGCGGGTCGCTAGTGATCATTTGCCCAACATCGCCTGCGCCGGGTAGCAATTGGAATGCTTCTTCGGGCATGCCCGCCTCGTGGCAGAGCCTGACTGCAAGTGCAGCGATCAACGGGGTTTGTTCAGCCGGCTTGGCAACAATCGTATTTCCTGCTGCAAGCGCGGCGGCTGCCGGACCGATGAAGATGGCGAGCGGGAAGTTCCATGGGCTGATCGTGGCAAAGACGCCGCGTCCATGCATCTGCAATAGGTTTTCCTCTCCGGTCGGCCCCGGTAAAGTGATCGGGCCGGAAAACTGGCGCCGCGCTTCAACCGCGTAATAGCGCAGGAAATCAACGGCCTCGCGCAATTCCAGCACAGCATCGACCAGCGTCTTGCCAGCTTCACGCTGGCACAGCGACAAAAACTCTACTGTATGGTCTTCGAACAGCTCAGCCGCGGCTTCCAGTATTACCGCGCGTTTCTGTCCGCCCAATGCATCCCAACCGGGTTGAATATCGAGCGCACGGGTGATCGCATCGGCAACCTCTTGCTCGGTGGAATCGCGGCGTGTGCCGACCTCATGCGTTAAATCTTGCGGTGCATTGATCGGAGCCTCTTTGCCCGCTTCTTCGCCTGCAAATGTTGGCGCGGCATACCAGTGCTTTGTCCCAATCGCGGCAAGCTGATCCTGCAAAGGCGCAAGTACAAGCGGATCGGCAAGATCCACGCCCGCGCTATTAATGCGGCTGCTGAAAATGTTAGCCGGCAGCGGGATCGCCGGATTGCGCTTGGGATCCAGCGCCACAAGTTCGGTCACGGGATCGCCGGTCATCTCTTCGACCGGAATGTCCGCATCGGCCATGCGGTTGACGAAGCTGGTGTTCGCGCCGTTCTCCAGAAGCCGGCGGACCAGATATGCGAGCAGTTCCTTGTGCCCGCCTACGGGCGCGTAAATCCGAACATTGGTGCGATCATTGCCTTCCGCCTTTGCGAGCGCGTCATAGACTTCCTCACCCATGCCATGCAGGCGCTGAAATTCGAAAGCACGCCCAGCCGCCAGCGCTTTGATCGACCCGATGGTCAGCGCGTTATGCGTGGCAAAGGCGGGCAAGATGACATCGCTGTGTTCAAACAGGCGGGCGGCACAGGCGAGATAGGACACATCGGTGGCCACCTTGCGGGTGAACACCGGGAAATCATCATATCCGCCAACCTGGCTCAGCTTGATTTCCGTGTCCCAATATGCGCCTTTGACCAACCGCACAAAGAAGCGGCGGTTGTTGCGCCGGGCAAGCTTTGCGGCCCAATCGCACAATGGCACGCCGCGTTTCTGATAGGCTTGGATGGCCAGACCGAACCCTTGCCATTGCGATCCATCGGGCCGGAGGAAAAGGGCGTCGTCCGATGCCAGCTCTTCGATGATATCCATCGACAGCTCAAGCCGTTCGGCTTCTTCGGCATCAATCGTGAAATGAATGTCGGCATCGCGCGCTTTGATCGCAAGATCGCGGACGATCGGCACCAGTTCAGTCCGCGCCTGGTCTGCATGCAGGAAATTGTACTTCGGGTGCAGCGCAGAGAGCTTCACTGAAATTCCTGGCGAATTGGCAACGCCGCCCGCAGCCTCGCTAGAGAGGCGATCAAGCGCTCGATGATAGGCCTGCGCATAGCGGCCTGCATCGGCATAGGTCATGGCGGCTTCGCCCAGCATATCGAAGCTGTGCGTAAGCCCCATCTTGCGTTCAGGCTTCGCACGGTCGAGCGCTTCGTCGATAGTGCGACCAAACACGAATTGCCCGCCCAGGATCTTCATCGCCTGAAGCGTTGCCTTGCGCACAACTGGCTCGCCCAGACGGTTCATCGTGCGCTTCAACGTCGCGCCCATGCCGCGTTGCTTCGCTTCAGGGGGATCGAGCACTTCGCCGGTTAGCATAAGCGAGAATGTCGCGGCGTTGACGAAGGTGGATGAGCTTTCGCCTAGATGTTCACCCCAGTCTATCTCGCTCAGCTTGTCGCGGATCAGGAGGTCTGCAGTCTCTGCATCGGGCACGCGTAGCAATGCCTCTGCAAGGCACATCAGAGCGATGCCTTCTTCAGTGTCCAGCCCATATTGATGCAGGAACGCATCGATGCCGCTCGCCTTGGTCTTGCGCGCATCCGTAATCAGCTTGGCGGCCAGCTCTCCTGCCTCAGCATGCAACGCAGAGGCAGGTTGAGCTTGTTTGAGTCGTTCGTTGACACAGACCTCTTCCGTTTCACGATAGGCGCGACGAATAGCGGAACGGTCAATCAGATCGTGCGAGGACACGGCAGCGCGACTCCTGCGAAATTGGCGTTAGGGAGATCGCCCTTGAACCCGGTTTCATATGTAATCAAGTTTTGTGAACACGCCCGAGTGCGCTGCAAGCTTGCAGTTCTGGGCGCATAACCGCTAGTCGCAAACCATGAGTTCAAAAACACCCGATCCAGGACTTTTCGCAGGCGATCTGTTCGGCGAAGTCTATCAGGCCGAATTGGTTACGAAGCCACCGCGCGTAACGCTGGGCGTGCTATTGCCTGGATTGGTGACATGCCTGATCGCGTCGCTTGCGGCGATGTGGCTGTCAGAGCATTATGGTTTTCCCGCGATCTTGCTGGGCCTGTTGATCGGGCTGGCGCTGCATTTTCTGTCAGAGCATCCTGCATTGGGCGCTGGACTGGATTTCGCCGCGCGGCATTTCCTGCGTATCGGGATCGTGCTGTTGGGATTGCAAGTCACGCTGATGCAGATTGGTGCGATAGGCTGGCTGCCATTTGCGGGCCTTTTGGCAATCATGGCGGCCGCATTCGGTGCGGGAATGCTCGGCGCGAAACTGTCGGGGCAAGGCCGCTATGCTGGGATTCTGGCGGGTGGAGCCACCGCTATCTGCGGTGCGTCGGCGGCCTTGGCGCTATACAGTGTGATCGGGCGCGATAGGCTCGATCAGGCTCGCTTCACGATCACATTGGTGGGGGTGGCTCTTGCCAGTGCCCTGGCGCTTTCGGCCTACCCACTGATCGCGGAGACGCTTGGGCTGGATGAGGTCGCGGCGGGCTATCTGGTGGGCGCTTCGATCCATGATGTCGCGCAGGCCATCGGCGGTGGCTATGCGATTTCCGACGCGGCAGGTGCGCAAGCGACGATCATCAAGCTCGCACGGGTAGCGTTGCTGGCGCCGGTAGTTGCACTGGTGGCGTTGTGGCTCGGCGAAGCGGGCGCGTCTGGCGAGTCTCGCAAGCCGATGTGGCGACGCGTCTCCATGCCGTGGTTTATTATCGCCTTCCTCTCACTGGTGCTCGTCAACAGTTTCGTCAGCATGCCGGGCGGCGTTGCGGAGAACGGGCTGGCCGTTTCCAAATTCCTGTTACTGCTGGCTGTGACCGCAACCGCAATGCGTTCGCGCCTCTCGCTCTTGCTGGAAGCAGGCTGGAGGCCGATGGCGCCTGTTATCACAGCAACGCTGGCATCCTTCGCAATGGCGCTATTCGTCGCTACTATGCTGATCTAGCAAGGGCCTGCCTAGGCTGGCCGGGGCAGTGCGGTCGTGCTTTTCATTTCTTCCATGGAAAAGCTCGCGGTGACATCGGCCAGATCCGGAATGCGTTTGATCAAACGCTGATAGATCCGGTCATAATCCGCGATATCGCGCACCCTCAGTTTCAGGATATAATCAATGTCGCCTGCCATCCGGTGACACTCGGCTATCTCATCGATCCCGGCAATTGCTATGTCGAACGCGGACAACCATTCGGCATCATGCCGACGGGTGCGGATGGCAACGAATACGCTTGTGGTGAACCCTAGTTTCGCCGCATTGAGCAGCGCCACCCGCAAAGTGTCGGTGAGACCTATTTCGAACATCTCGTTCACGCTTCCGGCTTCGGGGTCAGGATGGTGCTGGGCGGGCTTGCCTGCGTGCTACACGGTTTACTGCCGTTCCTGTTCGTGAAAACCGGTAGCAAGCAGATCGAAACGCTGCATGGCAAAATGGTGGTCAATCGCAGCAAGCTGCCCGCGCCAATCGATTTCGTGATCTGATCCAAGGTCGGAAGATCAAAGAAACTCTCCCACTGCGCTGCAAACCCGCTACAATGGCTGAATGAAGCTATTTGCATTTTACTGCCGGGATGGTGAACACAGTGCAATGTTCCGCGAGCATGGCTATGAGGCTTTGCTCGACCATTTCGACAAGCATGGCGATGATTTTGCGGTTGCGGGTCCGATGGTATCAGGCGAGAAAATCGTTGGTTCGCTGCTCGTCATCAAAGCCGGGGACGAAGCCGCGGCGCGAGAGAAACTGGAAGCGATCCCCTATTTCGAGATTGGCGTTTGGCAATCGATCCGCGCCGACGAGTTCCAACCACGCTTCGGTGACTGGTCAAAACATCTGAGCGATTAAGGCTTGAGAATGGTCGAGCCTGTGGTTCGGCGCGCTTCCAGATCGATATGCGCTTGGGCCGCATCCCTCAGCGCGTAAGTCTGGCCTATTGTGACTTTGACCTTCCCGCTGCCCAACATGTCCCAAACGCGCGCGATTCCCGCGCTTCGATCTTCCGGCGTCATGTAGTAATGCATCAAAGTCGGGCGCGTGACGAACAATGACCCCTTCTGCGCCAATATGCCAAGGTTCACTCCGTCTACCGGGCCAGAAGCGTTGCCAAAGCTGACAAGCAAGCCGCGCGGGCTCATGCTATCGAGCGAGGCTTCAAAGGTATCTTTGCCCACTCCGTCAAATACCACAGGCACGCCTGCACCATGGGTGAATTCGCGCACCAGCGGAGCGATTTCCACCTGGTCATAGCGGATCACAAGGTCACAGCCGGCATTGCGGGCAAGCTTCTCTTTGGTGTCCGAAGACACTGTGCCGATTACGCGCACCCCCTTGGCCTTGAGCCATTGCACCATGATCAGGCCCACACCGCCCGCCGCTGCATGCACAAGTATTGTGTCACCCGGCTTTACATCGGCACATCGCTCGACAAGCCCCTCTGTGGTCGCGGCTTTCAGGATGGCTGCTGCGGCGATGTCGTCAGATACGTCATCAGGAAGTTTGAACATCGCATCGGCGGGCATCACGCGGTGCGTGGCATAAGCACCAAGCCCCGGCCCCATAGAGGCAACGCGATCTCCCTCGTGATAGCCGCTCACGCCTTCGCCGATCGCGATGATGCGTCCGGCCGCTTCAAGCCCCAGACCGCTGGGCAGTTCAATCGGATACAGCCCGCCGCGATGATAGGTATCAATGAAATTGAGACCTATCGCTGTATGTTCGATCAGGACTTCACCGGGGCCAGGAGAAGGCACGTCGCCCTCGACCCATTCGATCGCTTCGGGACCGCCCAGCTGTGTGATCCGTGCGCTGATAAAATTCATTTGGTGTCTCTCAATCCAGGTCAGGTGCCCAGCACCTATGCGCTACCCGCTTGGTGATGACTACTGGCTATTGCAATGAGGTGTTACGCTGTCGAAGTTCAGCTCTGGCTAAGCAAACGACCGGCTACCGCATCCAGCTTTGCGATCAGGTTCGCATCATGTTGGTCGGGGGCAGTAATCACGGCATCTTCCAATGCATAATCGATCGGAGATGACTGACGGCCCTCTGGCAATGCATTGATGAAACGCACAACTGCATCACGCGCGATCTGGCTGTTGATCTGCATTTGCGCGACAACCTGACCAACATCCACTGCTTCGCCGTCGCGCCAGCAATCATAGTCTGTCACCATGCCGATCAACGCGTAAGGCATTTCGGCTTCACGCGCGAGCTTGGCCTCAGGCATGGCGGTCATGCCGATCACATCAGCACCCCATTCGCGGTACATCCGGCTTTCCGCTCGGGTGGAGAATTGCGGTCCTTCCATTGCCAGATAGGTCGCACCGGTCGCAAGTTTGCCCTTGGCCCCCTTGACGGCTGCTGCTGCCATTTCGGACAAGCGCGGACAGACCGGATCGGCCATCGAGACATGCGCCACCAGACCGCTACCGAAAAAGCTGTTCGGCTTGCGGTTGGAGCGGTCAATGAATTGTTCGACAATCGCAAAGCGGCCGGGTTCGATTTCCTCGCGCAGTGACCCTACCGCTGAAATCGCGAGAATATCGGTGCAGCCAGCACGCTTCAACACGTCAATATTGGCGCGCGAATTGAGCTCGTCCGGGCCGATCGGATGGCCACGGCCGTGGCGCGGAAGGAACCGCACGCGCACATCCCCGATGCGCCCGCATAGCACTTCGTCAGACGGCTTGCCCCACGGGCTTTCGATCGCGATCCACTGCGCGTCTTCAAGCCCTTCGATGGCATAAAGCCCCGATCCGCCGATGATCCCGATTGTCCACGGGCTGGTCATTTAGTCTCCCCCTGCACGCCTTGGCATATGGTTTAAGGCGCTATGCCGCGCGAAGGCAAAGATAAAGTTAGCAAACGCCTCTCAGGCGATATCAAAGGGTTTAGGCACCGCTTTCCGGATGAAAGCTTCAGCCTTTGCGAAAGGACGGGCAATCGACTCGCGCGCGCGCATGCGCTTCTGATGCGCTGCCAGCGCGGGATAGCTATCGAGCGGGGCATTGGCAGCAAGGTCGATCTGCATCAAACAGGTCGTAACTGTGATGTCCGCGATCGATAGTGCGTCTCCGGCATGGAACTCACCATCGCCCAATGCGCCGTCAAGATAGGCCAGGATGGGCGGCATCTTTTCCGCCCAGGTTGCGCGCGCTGTGTCGAGGTCAGGCTCTTTCCCGTTCATTGCGGCAAAGGCAATCGCGCGAAAAATGCCCAATCCACCGGTTGCAGCCAAATGGCTGTCGGCATACTCTTCTATCCATAGTGCGCGGCCATAGGCATAAGGCTCAGCCGGGTACATCGGAACGTCCGGATGCTTTTTCTCGATATAGCCGCAGATTGCGGAGCTATCGGCGATCGTGCCAGGGATGCCCTCTTCAGCGATAGAGCGGTCGCGCAGCACCGGGATGCGCTTCATAGGCGAAATCTCGTGGAACCAGTCCGGCGGATCGAACACATTCACCGATTCGAGTTCGAAATCGACGCCCTTCTCTATGCAAAACGCTGCGGCCTTGCGGACAAAGGGTGAAACGGGGCTGCCGTAAAGGACGAGATCGGCCATCGAAAAATTCCTCTCTTGCTCGACTGTGTGATAGCTTCTCTGCGACATTCAGTTGCATAGCGCAATCGATAGGCGCGCGACGCCAACTCTCGTTCTATATTCTCGCAGAATTCGATTGCCCTTGGGACCGTTGCGCCCCATCTTGGCGGCTCGAGAGTTTTCAAATCAGACTGGAGAGAGGCCTATCATGGCGACCCAATATAAAAACCTGATCAACGGACAGACGATCGACACTGGCGAATGGTGCGACGTCGTCAATCCCGCGACGGAAGAAGTGATCGGTCAGGTGCCATCTTGCGGTGCGGCCGAGCTGGACCAAGCAGTCGCGGCAGCGCGCGCAGCATTCAAGACCTGGTCCAAGACCCCGATAGAAGAGCGCCGCGCGACGATTCAGGCCGTGGCGAAAGTCATCCAGGAAAATCACGAAGAGCTCTACCGTTTGCTCACCGCTGAGCAGGGCAAGCCGCATGAGCAAGCCAAGGGCGAGATCATGGGCGCGGCCTATATGGCTGGCAGCCAGGCTACGCTTCAGCTGGACGATGTGATCAACGAAGATTCCGATCAGCGCCTCAGCCGCACGCGCCGCGTCCCCGTGGGCGTGGTCGGCGGCATTGTGCCGTGGAATTTCCCGGTCATGATGGCGATGCAGAAAATCGCGCCGGCAATGCTGTCTGGTTGCACCATTGTGCTCAAGCCTTCGCCGTTCACGCCGCTCACCACGCTGCGTCTGGCAGAGCTGATCAAGGACGTGGTTCCTGCTGGCGTGGTCAACATTATCACTGGCGAAGATTCGCTTGGCCCGTTGATTACATCGCATCCTGATATTGACAAGATCACCTTCACCGGCTCGACCGCGACCGGCAAGAAGATCATGGAGGGCGCGTCGAAAGATCTGAAGCGCATCACGCTGGAACTGGGCGGTAATGACGCGTCAATCGTTCTGCCTGATGCCGATCCGAAGAAGGTGGCGGAGCAATTGTTCTGGTCCAGCTTCTCCAACGCAGGCCAGATCTGCGTTGCCGCAAAGCGCATCTATATCCACGAGGATATCTATGATGAACTGGCCGCCGCGCTGGTCGAATATGCCAAGACCGTGGTTGTGGGCGATGGCGCGCAGCAAGGTACCGGTGTCGGCCCGATCCAGAACAAGAAGCAGTATGAGCGTGTGCTCGAGCTGATCCAGGACGCCAAGGATAATGGCTATAACTTCCTGATTGGCGGTGATGCCGATCCATCGGGCACAGGCTACTACGTGCCGATCACGATCATGGACAATCCGCCGGAAGATGCGCGGATCGTTGCAGAGGAACAGTTCGGGCCGGTTATGCCGCTGATGAAATTCTCTTCCGAGGAAGAGGTGATCGCGCGTGCCAACAATTCCGAATATGGCCTTGCCGGCGCTGTGTGGACCGGCAACCCTGAAAAGGGTGTCGAGATCGCAGAGCAGCTCGAGACCGGCACAGTTTGGATCAACGAATATCTGCACCTCTCGCCCTTCGCGCCGTTCGGCGGACACAAGCAATCGGGCTTTGGCGCGGAATACGGGCAGGAGGGCTTGAAAGAGTTCACCTATCCGCAGGTTATCACGGTCAAGAAAGACGCCGTCGTGGCTTGATCTTTGGGCCTGATCTGTGGGTGACGTTACTGCAGAAGAACTGAATGAAGGGCTGGCCCGTGCATGTGCGCGGGTCGGCCTTTCTGTACCTGAAGGCCTGACGCGGCTCACCGGCGGCGCGACGATGGAAAGCTGGCGGTTTTCCAGTGGCGGAGACGGCTTCGTGCTGCGCCGCGCACCTAGCCTCGCCTTTATGGAAGGTCGCCCGTTCGGTCATGCGACCGAGGCCGCAATCATCGAATCCGCGCGCAAGGCTGGGGTTACCGCGCCGGAAGTGCTGACCGTGCTTGAGCCCGATGACGGTATCGGAAGCGGCTTCATCATGCGCGCGCTGCCCGGAACGCCGAACCCGAGGGAAATCCTCGCGATGGAGGGCGCGGACACGATCCTGCGCGAGGCCGCGCGCGATCTTGCCCGCATCCATTTGCTCAAGCGCGAAGACTTGCCCAGAGATGTGCCGGTGATGGACTATCGCGCGGCAATTGCGGACTTGCGCGCGCAGTTTGAGGAAGCAGGCGGCGATCGCCCGATCATCGCGCTCGGCCTCAAATGGATGGAGGACAATTGCCCCGATCCTTGCGCGCCAGTGCTCAATCATGGCGATTATCGCATGGGTAATGTGCTCGCCGCAGACGGGCATCTAACGGGCGTGCTCGACTGGGAGTTGGCGCATTTCGGCGACCCGCACGAAGACCTGGCGTTCGGTTGCATGGCGGTGTGGCGCTTTGCGCGATATGACCGGCCCGCGCTGGGGCTGGGCTCGCTGGAGGATTATTTCGCCGCGTATGAGGCGGAATCAGGCCGCACAGTTGATCGCGAGCGTTTCCGTTACTGGCTGATCCACCGCACGGTGTGGTGGGCGATGGGTTGCCTCAAATGCGCGAAGGTGTGGCGCGATGGATCGGACCGGATGCTCGAGCGCGTGGTGATCTCGCGCCGTACCAGCGAGCAGGAATTGGACCTGCTGATGCTGCTGGAGAAGGATGCGCCCGAAGAAGAGCGGGCACTGCCAGCGGAACCACTGATCGAGCCTGATGAAAACCACGGTGAAGCAACAAACGGAGAGATTGCCGCTGCGGTTTCCGAATGGCTCGAAACCCTCAAGCCGCTCATGCAAGGACACAACCGCTTCCAGCTGGCGGTTGCGCGCAATGCGCTAGGCATGATCACGCGGGAAGACGATATTGCGCCGCGTGTAACAGAGCCTGACCTGGCGCAAGCGATACTGGATGGTGCGGAGACACTCGCCAGTCCCGGCCTGCTGCGCGAAATGAAGGAAGCCGCGCTAGAGAAGGTTTCGGCAGACGTTCCCAAATACGCCGCACTCGCTGTCGCTCGAAAAAAATGGACCGGAGAGGAATAGGAAATGGATTTCACCATCCCGCAGGGGCTCGAAGACTACTACGCCCAGTTAGAGAAATTCATCGCGGATGAGATCACTCCGCTTGAACAGCAGGATGACAATATCCGCTTCTTCGACCACCGGCGCGAATATGCGCGCACCGATTTCGAGGCGGGCGGCTTGCCGCGTGAAGAATGGGAAGAGTTACTGTGGGAAGCGAAAAAACGCGCGGACAAGGCGGGGCATTGGCGCTTCACCGCGCCGAAGAAATATGGCGGCAAGGATGGCAGCAACCTCTGGATGGCAGTGATCCGTGATCGGTTTGCGCAGCGCGGACTGGGGCTGCACAACGATCTGCAGAACGAGCACAGCATTGTCGGAAATTTCCCCTTCGTCGAAATGTTCGAACAGTGGGGGACAGAGGAACAGAAACAGGAATTCATCCTGGGCGGGTTCGAAGGTACGCGCCGCGTTGCCTTTGGCCTCACCGAACCTGACCACGGCTCTGACGCGACGCATATGGAAACTCGCGCGGTGCGCGAAACGCGCGACGGGGTCGACGGCTGGCTCATCAATGGCGATAAGATGTGGATCACCGGCATGCATGTGGCCACCCATTGCGCGATGTTCTGCCGCACCAGTGGCGAAGATGGCGATGCCAGCGGGATCACCTGTCTGCTCGTGCCCAACCCGACCGAAGGGCTGGAGATCGAAGAGTGGATGTGGACCTTCAACATGCCCACCGATCACCCGCGCCTTTCAGTGAACAACGTGTGGGTGCCTGAAGGTGCGATGCTGGGCGTCGAAGGGCGCGGGCTGTCGCTGGCGCAGAGCTTCGTCCACCAGAACCGCATCCGGCAGGCGGCAAGCTCGCTTGGTGCGGCGCAATTCTGCGTCAATGAAAGCGTCAAGTATGCGCGCCAGCGCAAGCCGTTCGGGGAGGAGCTGGCGAAGAATCAGGCGATCCAGTTCCCGCTTGTAGAGCTTGCGACGCAATGCGAAATGTTGCGCCTGCTGATCTACAAGACCGCGTGGGAAATGGACAATATGCCGCATGAGGAGATCGAGAAGACGATCTCTGACAAGGTTTCGATGTGCAATTACTGGGCGAACCGGCTGGTGTGCCAGGCGGCGGACCGCGCGATGCAGGTGCATGGCGGGATCGGTTATTCGCGGCATAAGCCGTTCGAGCATATTTATCGCCACCACCGTCGCTATCGCATAACCGAAGGCGCAGAGGAAATCCAGATGCGCAAGGTCGCGGCGTATTTGTTCGGCTATCTGGGCCCGAAACGCGGCCAGTTCGGTTAGGAGCTAACCCACAAAACGCGTTGCCTCGCCTTCGCGTGTATTGGCCCCTGCGAGGAAATAGAGCAGCGTTCCCACGCCCGCCAGAAGCCCGGTCGACAGTGCGGCGTTGATCGGCACTTGCGAGGTCAGCCAGATCGTCAGCACAATTGCCATACCGATGATCGCGAGCCAGCGCGGCCCCATCGTCTGCGCTACGCGCCCTTCGCCGCGCCGCCACAATATGATGAGCGCAAGAATGCATGCGGCGATAAAAATCTGCTCTGCCGCAACCAGCATCGTCGCAAGTCTGGCGAATGTGCCCGACGCGGCAAGCAGCGCCACCACTGCGCCGAAGAAAGTGATTGCCACGGACGGCGTTTGGAAGCGCGGCGAAACATGCGCGAAAACCGGCGGCAATAGCCCGCGCCGTCCCATGCCGAACAGGATGCGCGGGATCACCACGAAGCCCGCCAGTTGGTTGGTCGCGATTGAGAATATCGCCGCCAGGCTGATCATGGTCACGCCCGTCTGGCCCAACAAGGCCTCGCCCATCGCCGCCAGCGGCACATCGGGATTGTCCTGCTCGATCACGGTCACGCTGTAGGCCAATTGGATCAGCACGTAGAGTGCCGTAACAAAGCCGAGGCTGAGGAAGATCGAGCGGTAGATCGTGGTGGTCGGCGCCTTGGTTTCACCGGCAGAGATCATCGCCACACCTACGCCGGAGAAGGCGTAAGCGATTAGCAAGATCACCGACTCCCCCTCGCTGAATTCAGGCAGGGCAACTGCTCCCGGCAAACCGTTGGCAATGAGGCCATAACCTGCCAGCAGCAAGATGGGCGCAAGCTTGAGTGCTGTCCCCACCCACATCGCGCCAATTGCTCGGCACGTTCCGATGACAGAGATAAATGTGGCTAGCGCGATCAGGGCAATGACAGTTACCAGCCGGGCTACATCGCCACCAAAGACCGGGAAAAGCGCTGCGAGGTAGGCAACCAGCACGTGGAAATTGGCTGCCCGGCCAGCGAAATTCGCACAGACCACAAACCATCCGACCTGAAAGCCGGCAAAGCGCCCGAACACATGCTCTGCATAGAGCTGCGGCCCGCCAGACTGTTCGAACATGGTCGAAAGCTTGGCAAAGACCCCGGCAAGACAGGCGTAAGCGAATGCAAAGCCCATAATCGCGAGCGGGGCAAAATTGCCCGCACCGGCATATAACAGCGCGGGAAGGGCGAATATCCCTGCACCAATCGCGGCGTTTACATTGATCAGCACTGCTCCGCCAAGGCTAATGGCGCGCGGCGGTGTCACCCCCAAAGTCATTGTCATGCTGTCAACTTCCCCTTGGCGCGCAAAGTGACAGGAACATTCGCCGAGTCAATCAAGTGCTTGGTATACCAGCGCTAGCATAATTGACCCGCCTTGCTAATGTCGCGCGCAATTCAACAGGGGACCCTTCAATGCGCCATCACACCACCACGACCCGCACTCTTGCCGCCGCGCTGCTCGCCGGAGCCGCGATGATTGCCAGCCCGCTGACCGCGCAGGACGATGCCGAAGCTGGTGGTGATGACGGGAAGTGGGATATCGAAGCGCCCAAGGGAGCGACGATCCAGCAGGTAGCGATCCAGACGGACGAAGGCACATGGATGGATGTCGATCTCTCGCCCGATGGCAGCACCATCGCTTTCACGCTGCTGGGTGACATTTACACCATGCCGATATCAGGCGGCACCCCGACGCGGATTTCCGAAGGTATGGCGTGGGAAGTGCACCCGCGCTTCTCACCCGATGGCAGCCGCATCGCCTTCACGTCTGACCGTGGGGGCGCAGACAATATCTGGGTGATGAATGCCGATGGCTCGGACAAGCGCCAGGTGACGAAAGAAGACTTCCGCCTGCTCAACCAGCCGACATGGTCGCCGGACGGAAAGTTCATCGTCGCGAAGAAGCACTTCACAACCGGACGCTCGCTCGGCACGGGCGAGATCTGGATGTACCACGTCTCTGGTGGCGGCGGTGTGCAATTGGTCAAGCGTGCCAGCGAAGCGTTGCAGAAGGAATTGGGCGAGCCGATCTACGCGCCTGATGGCAGCGCGATCTACTACACGCGCAACACCACGCCAGGGAACACCTTCATCTACGCGCAGGATTCGAACAGCGGCATCTTTGCCATTGAGCGCTATGATATTGCGACAGGCGAAGTGACCACAGCGGTCGATGGTTATGGCGGCGCGGTGCGCCCGGCACCTTCGCCCGACGGCAAGGAAATCGCCTTTGTCCGGCGCGACAAGGATAAGAGCCAGCTATGGGTCAAGAACATCGCCAGCGGCGAAGAACGCATGATCTATGGCGAGCTGGACATGGACATGCAGGAAACCTGGGCGGTGACGGGAGTCTATCCGAACATGGACTGGACACCAGACGGCAATTCCATTGTATTCTGGGCTGGCGGCAAGATCCGCCGGGTCAATGCAGACGGCAGCGGCGCTGCGGTGATCCCTTTCGCGATCAATGATACGCGCGGCATAGCCGATGCGCCGCATCCCGCGATCGAAGTGTCTCCAGACCGGTTCGCCACCACTATGCCGCGTTTTGCCACGATCAGCCCTGACGGCGGCCGTGTGGTCTTCGAAAGCCTGGGCAAACTCTACACCAAGAGCTTCCGCGGGCGCGATTACCCCACCCGATTAACCGGCGAGAGCGGTGACAAGCTTGAGTTATGGCCTGCTTATAGCCGCGATGGCAGCAAGCTTGCCTATGTCCGCTGGAGCGATGAAGGGCTGGGCGAGATTGTGGTCGCGGAGGCCAATGGCCGTAACCCGCGCGTGATCACAAGCCAGCCCGGCCACTATGCCGTGCCGCGCTTCAGCCGCGATGGACGCACCATTGCGTTTGAGAAGCGCAGCGGCGGCTATTTGACGGCACCCGAATATTCGGAAAACCCCGGCATTTATGTGGTCAGCGCCAGCGGCGGCACGCCAACACTGGTCACCCGCAGCGGGTCTGATCCGCAATTCGGCGATTCCAGTGACCGGTTGTTCGTCACCCGCTTTGGCGGTGACAAGCTGTCGCTCGTCTCGATGGATCTTGATGGTGAGGACGAGCGCACCCATGCCGAGGGCGATCTGGCCAGTGAATTTCGCGTATCGCCCGACGGGCAGACTGTAGCATTTCGCCAGAACTACGAAGTCTTCGCCATGCCGCTGATGCCGGGTGGTAAGCCCGTCAGCGTCAGCGAAAAGGGCGGCTTTGTCCCGGTTACCAAGGTCAGCGAAGGCGGTGCAGACTACATCGGCTGGTCACGCGATGGCGCGATGATCAACTGGTCCATCGGTCCAATGCTCAAGACCGCGCAAGTGGCAGACCTGTTCCCCAACGCGCCCAAGGGGGAAGGGGACGATAGCGAAGGCTTCACGCCGCCAGAGATCGGTGTCTC
The DNA here is from genome assembly GCF_030284385.1 of Altererythrobacter rubellus. Classification (NCBI taxonomy): domain Bacteria; kingdom Pseudomonadati; phylum Pseudomonadota; class Alphaproteobacteria; order Sphingomonadales; family Erythrobacteraceae; genus Altererythrobacter; species Altererythrobacter rubellus. Next base: position 110,210 of record NZ_CP127221.1, on the reverse strand, counting down.
GCTCGCCCTGACAGTTGATGCCGCCAAGCCGAGCGGTACCGTGGCGCTTACCGGTGCTCGTGTTCTCACTATGGCCGGCGATGGCGTAGGTGCGATCGATAACGCCACGATTGTCATCAGCGGTGACCGGATCCGCGCGGTTGGCCCGGCTGGAGAAACCGCGATTCCGGATGGCGCGACAGTGGTCGATGTGACGGGCAAGGTGATCATGCCCGGCCTCGTCGATGCGCATGCGCACGGTCCCTATGGCACGGGCGATCTGATCCCGCAGCAGAACTGGACCTTGCTTCAGGATCTGGCGATGGGGGTCACTACGATCCACAACCCATCCTCCAGCGCCAGCATGGTCTTCGCCGCGGCAGAGCGCCAGCAGGCGGGCCTGATTACGGCTCCGCGCATCTTCTCGACCGGCGAAGTGATCTATGGCGCAAAGGCCCCTGGCTTCTTCGCCCGGATTGATACCTATGATGACGCGCTGGCCCATGTTCGCCGGATCAAGGCGCAAGGCGGCATTTCAGTGAAGAACTACAACCAGCCACGCCGCGAGCAGCGCCAGATGGTGGCGCGCGCCGCGGCAGAAGAAGGCATGCTGGTGGTGGCCGAAGGCGGTTCGCTGTTCGGCATGGATATGAACCTTGTGGCGGACGGCAACTCGACCGTCGAACACAATGTGCCGGGCGAGTTTTTCTACGAAGATGTGCTGCAGTTCTTTGGCCAGTCACAGTCAAACTACACTCCTACGCTAGGCGTGACCTATGGCGGTCTGGCAGGCGATCCCTATTGGCGACAGGCGACAGATGTGTTTGCCAATCCGCTGATGGTGCACACTCCGCCCAAGCAATTGCTGGCAGCAACTGCGCGCCGGACCAAGGCGCCCGACTGGGCCTTTGTTGATGATGATGCCGCGCGTGAAGCAGCCAAGCTGGCAAAGCGCGGTGTGCGGGTAAGCATCGGTGCGCATGGTCAGCAGGCCGGGATCGCGGCTCATTGGGAACTATGGAGCTTTGCCCGCGGCGGAATGACCGCGGTTGAGGCCTTGCGGGCCGGCACGATCGAGCCGGCGCATTCGCTGGGCATGGCCGATGACATCGGCTCAATCGAAGCAGGCAAGCTGGCGGATCTGGTGGTGCTGAGTGCCGATCCCAGCGAGGACATCGCCAATTCGGACAAGATCGACCAGGTGATGCTCGGCGGGCGGCTGTATGATGCAGCGACGATGAAAGAGGTCGAGACGGGGAATATCGAGCGACGGAAATACTGGTGGGAGTGAAGACGCTCCCGCCACAAAACAAAATTAGTTTCCTTTGTAACTTTCTTGCCTGTGCTATATGACGTTCCTCCAACGTCATCCGAGTCTGTTTGAGAGGTTCCCCCATGCTCGTCGGTGTCCCTAAGGAAATCAAGAACCACGAATACCGCGTCGGTCTGACGCCGGAAGCTGCGCGAGAGTACATCGTGTGCGGTCACTCGGTCATCGTCGAAAGCGGTGCGGGGCTGGGCATCACCAAGACCGACGATGACTATCGCGCCATCGGGGCCGAAATTGTCGATACGGCGGAAGAAATATTCGCGCGCGCAGAGATGGTGGTGAAGGTCAAGGAACCGCAACCGAACGAGTGGGTGCAACTGCGCGAAGGCCAGATCCTGTTCACCTATCTGCATCTTGCGCCCGATCCGGAGCAAGCCAAAGGGCTGATGGAAAGTGGCGTTTCAGCGGTCGCATATGAAACCGTGACCGATCGTGACGGCGGCTTGCCGCTGCTCGCGCCGATGAGCGAAGTCGCCGGGCGACTCTCGATCGAAGCGAGTGCGCAGGCTAGCCACAAGGTCAATGGCGGGCGCGGTATCCTGATGGGCGGCGTGCCGGGCGTGCTTCCAGCAAAGGTTGTTGTGATCGGCGGCGGTGTTGTTGGAACGCAAGCCGCGCGCATGGCGGCGGGGCTCGGTGCGAATGTCGAGATTCTCGACCGCTCGCTACCGCGCATTCGCGAGCTTGACGATATGTTCCAGGGCCGCGTCACAACACGCTATTCCAACGCCGGCACAATCGAGAACGCGATCACCGACGCAGACGTAGTTGTGGGCGCTGTGCTGATCCCCGGTGCAAGCGCACCGAAGCTGGTGTCTCGCGGCATGCTTGGCCTGATGCAGCATCGCGCCGTGTTGATCGATGTAGCAATCGATCAGGGTGGCTGCTTCGAAACTTCGAAGCCGACCACGCACGAAGACCCGACCTATCTGGTTGATGACATCATCCACTATTGCGTGGCAAATATGCCAGGCGCGGTGCCGCATACGTCCAGCTATGCGCTCAACAACGCGACTTTGCCTTTTGGCCTTGCGCTCGCAAACAAGGGTATTGCGGCGTGTGACGCAGATCCGCATCTCAAGCCGGGCCTGAATGTGCACGGCGGACGGATCGTGAACGAGGCAGTGGCAGAAAGCCTCGGTTTCAGTTGACTATGTGGGCAGGGCGGCAAGCGCTGCTTGGGCAGCTGCTAGCTGGACTCTATTTACAGATATAAAAGAATCTTTATATCCATGGTTTCGATGCAGACCGAAACCATCATAAAGGCGCTGGCGGACCCTACGCGGCTGCGCATCATGCGCTTGCTCGCCGCGATGGAGCTGGCGGTTGGTGAGCTGGCGCAAGTGCTCCAGCAGAGCCAGCCGCGCGTCTCGCGCCACGTCGGCATTTTGTACGATGCAGGTTTGGCTGAGCGTCGGCGTGAAGGCAGCTGGGTATTCCTGCATGCGCTAAGCACCTCGGGTGAGCATGCGCCGCTGACGCGCGCTATCATCGGGCTGCTTGAAATAGCCGAGCGGGAAGATCCGGTATTTGCGCGTCAATGCCTCGATGATCGTCGCAAGCTCTCCGCGATCCGCTCTGCCCGCGAAGACGCAGCGCAGGCTTACTTCAAACGGCACGCCGGTGAATGGGACGAGCTTCGCCAATTGCATAGCCCGGACAAGCAAGTGGAGCAAGCGCTTGCGACAGCGTTAGGCGATGCGCCGGTGGGTGACCTGCTCGATATCGGGACGGGGACCGGCCGGGTTGCCGAACTGCTTGCCGATCACGCATCGCGTGTGGTGGCCCTCGACAAGAGTCTGGAGATGCTCAAGCTGGCACGCGCAAAGCTGCAGCATTTGCCGACAGACAAGATCGAGCTGGTTCAAGGGGACTTCACTGACTTGCCGTTCGGCGAAGCGCAGTTTGACACGGTATTGCTGCATCAAGTGCTGCATTTCGCGCAAGAGCCGGAGCTTGTGTTGCAGGAGGCCGCGCGGGTCACGCGTCCCGGCGGACGGATCGCGATTGTCGACTTTGCTGCGCACAGCCGCGAAGAACTGCGCACCCGACATGCCCACGCGCGGCTTGGCTTTGCAGATGGCCAGCTCAGGCAGATGCTTCGCGATGCGGGCTACACAGCAAAGCCGCCGGTGGCGCTTGAAGGCGGGGAACTGGTTGTCAAAATCTGGATTGGTGAGCGCAAAGGCGCGCCGGCAGGCCAATCGAAAACGAAGGAATCTCTGGCATGAGCCCGACGCTCGATCAAATGCACGAAGCGCGCACCGCGCTCGACAGCCCGCTGTTCAAAGGGTTGCCAGGCGATATCGAAGTGTCGTTCGAATTCTTTCCGCCCAAGACGGAGAAGATGGGCGAAACGCTATGGCAGAGTGTTGAAACGCTGAAGCCGCTTGGTCCGCGGTTCGCGTCGGTCACTTATGGCGCAGGCGGGTCGACCCGCACCCGCACGCATGAGCAAGTCGTACGAATTCAGAACGAAGCAGGCATTCCGGCTGCTGCGCACCTCACTTGCGTCGCCGCGACCAAGGAAGAGGTCAACGAAGTCGCACGCCATTATTGGGAGAGCGGTATCCGCCATATCGTCGCGCTACGCGGCGATTCGCCCGAGGGTGGCGGACATTATACCCCGCATCCTGGCGGCTATGCCAATGCAGTGGAACTGATCGCAGGTCTGAAGGAAGTGGCCGATTTCGAGATTTCGGTAGCGGCTTACCCCGAAGTTCACCCGGACAGCCCCGATGCGCAAAGCGACCTTGACAACCTGAAGGCCAAGTTTGATGCAGGTGCGACCCGCGCGATCACGCAGTTCTTCTTCAACACGCGCTGTTTCTTCGAATTTCGTGACAAGGCAGCTGCTGCTGGCATCAATGGCGAAATCGTGCCCGGCATCATGCCCGTAATCAGCTTTGCCGCTGTCCAGCGGATGAGTGGCCTTTGCGGCACCGAGATCCCGCATTGGATGGAGGGACTTTTCGAAGGGCTGGATGACCGGCCCGAAGCGCGCCAGCTGGTGAGCGCAACCATCGCCGCTGAACTGTGCCGCCGGCTTTATGCGGGTGGCGTGCGCCAGTTCCATTTCTACACATTGAACCGGGCAGAGCTAAGCTATGCGATCTGCCACATGCTGGGCATGCGCCCTAAAGGCGGTTCATGATGGCCAGCGCGCGCGAGAAGTTGCAGACAGCTGCGGCGGAAAGCATCCTGATCAAGGATGGCCCCTATGGCACGGCGATCCAGAACGCGAAGCTCACGGCAGAAAAATACGCAGGCAACACCGGACTGACGCAGGACCAGAAGGGCAATAATGACCTTGTGAACCTGACACAGCCGCAAGTGATTCGTTCGATCTGTGATCAGTATATCGCTTCTGGTGCAACCGTGCTCGCGACGAATACATTCAACGCCAATCGCATCAGCCAGGCGGACTATGGCGCGGAAGGCCTAGTTCGCGAGATCAATATCTCTGCCGCAAGGATCATCCGCGAAACCTGTGATGAGGCGACGGCAAAGGACGGCAAGCCACGCTTTGTGTGCGGCGCAATGGGGCCGACTAACAAGACCCTGTCGCTCTCGCCCAATGTCGAAGACCCGGGCTTTCGCGAAGTCACCTTTGACGAAGTGAAGGACGTCTACCGTGAACAGGCCGCTGCACTGATCGAAGGTGGCGCGGACTTTATCCTGATTGAGACGGTTTTCGACACGCTCAACTGCAAAGCCGCGATCATGGCGGTGAAAGAGCTGGAGGCAGAGCGCGGCGAAGACATACCGCTGATGATTTCGCTCACGCTGACAGACCTGTCCGGACGCAACCTGTCGGGGCACACGGTAGAGGCATTCTGGTATGCGGTGCGGCACGCAAAGCCTGTGACAATTGGCCTCAATTGCAGCTTCGGCGCTGAACAGTTGCGCCCGCATGTGAAGCTATTGTCCGGCATCGCAGATACGCTTCTGATGGCTTATCCCAATGCGGGCTTGCCTAATGAGCTGGGCGAATATGACGAGCTTCCTGACACAACCGCCAGCCTCGTTCGCCAATGGGCCGACAGCGGCCAGGTCAACATTCTTGGCGGTTGTTGCGGGAATACGCCTCAACATATCGGCGCCATGGCGAAGGCGGTTGAAGGGCTGGCCCCGCGCGAAGTGCCTAAGCTTAAGTCCGAAATGCGCCTTGCCGGCCTTGAACCTTTTACGATTGCTGCCTGATGACTGAAATCACAACCGCCCGTTTCGTCAATATCGGCGAACGCACCAATGTGACCGGCTCTGCCCGGTTCAAGAAGCTGATCATGGCGGGCGATTACACCTCCGCCGTGGAGGTGGCGCGCCAGCAGGTGGAGAACGGCGCGCAAGTGATCGACGTTAACATGGACGAAGGCCTGCTCGACGCGACCCTCGCCATGACAACTTTCCTCAAGTTGATCTCTGCCGAACCGGATATCGCGCGGGTGCCGGTCATGGTCGACAGTTCCAAATGGGAAGTGATCGAGGCGGGCCTCAAATGCGTGTCAGGCAAGCCGATCGTCAACTCGATTTCGATGAAGGAAGGCGAGGAGGAATTTCTCAAACATGCACGGTTGTGCATGGCATATGGTGCCGCGGCGGTTGTGATGGCCTTCGACGAAACGGGGCAGGCCGATACCAAGGATCGCAAGGTCGAGATTTGCTCGCGTGCCTATAAACTGTTGACCGGGATAGGTTTTCCGCCGGAAGATATCATCTTTGACCCGAATATCTTCGCGGTCGCAACGGGCATTGAGGAGCATGACCGCTACGGCCTCGATTTCATTGAAGCTGTGCAGGAAATCAAGGCCAATTGCCCACATGCGAAGACGTCTGGCGGGCTATCGAACCTGTCGTTCAGCTTCCGTGGCAATGAGACTGTGCGCCGCGCGATGCATTCGGTCTTCCTTTATCACGCGATCCCCGCCGGGCTCGACATGGCGATCGTCAATGCGGGCCAGCTCGATATCTATGATGATATCGACGCGGAACTGCGCGAGGCATGCGAAGACGTGACCCTGATGCGCAGGCCGGACGCAACCGAGCGGTTGATCGACCTTGCGGAGAGCTACAAGGGCAAGTCTGTCGCCGATGAAAAGGCGGCAGAAGAATGGCGCGGTTGGGCGGTCGAGAGGCGGCTTGAGCATGCGCTGGTCAAGGGCATTGATGCTCATGTCGTCGACGACACCGAGGAAGCGCGCGCCGCGCTAGCGGCCAATGGTGGCCGCCCGATCGAAGTGATCGAAGGCCCGCTGATGGACGGAATGAATGTCGTCGGTGACCTGTTCGGCAGCGGCAAGATGTTCCTGCCGCAGGTGGTCAAATCAGCCCGCGTGATGAAGAAAGCGGTCGCGCATCTCATCCCCTTTATCGAGGCGGAGAAGGATTTGCTGCCCGAGGAGGAACGCAAGGCCAAGGGCAAGATCGTGATGGCGACGGTAAAGGGCGACGTTCACGATATCGGCAAGAACATCGTCGGCGTGGTATTGCAGTGCAATGGCTATGACGTGATTGATCTTGGCGTGATGGTGCCATGGCAAGACATTCTGAAATCGGCCAATGACAACAAGGCTGATATGATCGGTCTGTCGGGCCTGATCACGCCTTCGCTTGATGAAATGGTGACAGTTGCGGAAGAGATGAGCCGTAGCGAGTTCACCATGCCGCTTCTGATCGGCGGTGCGACCACCAGCAAGGTGCATACCGCGCTGCGGATTGATCCAGCCTATCCGGGCCCGGTCATCCACGTGCTCGACGCGAGCCGCGCGGTGGGCGTGGCATCAAAGCTGCTGTCCGACACGCAGCGCGATGAATTCGTTGATGAAACCGCGAAAGAATACACCAGGGTGCGCGATGCGCGCGCCGGCAAAACGCCCAGTGTTCTGCTGAGTCTGGAGGAGGCGCGCGCGAATTATTACGATGCCTATTTGAGCGATAAGCCAGCGCCCCCACTGCAGCCGGGCGTACATGTTTTCGACGATTGGGACCTGGCGGATCTGCGCGAGTATATCGACTGGACGCCGTTCTTTCGCGCATGGGAATTGCATGGCAATTATCCTGCCATCCTCGACGATGATGTGGTGGGCGAGACCGCGCGACAACTAAAGGCCGATGCGGATGCCATGCTCGACAAGATCGTGGCTGAGAAATGGCTGACCGCGCGCGGCGTTGCAGGATTCTGGCCCTGCGCAAGGGATGGTGACGACGTTACGATCCACCTGGTCAACCGTGAAGAGCATGTCGTGCTGCCTTTCCTGCGCCAGCAAGTGAAGAAGAGCCGTGACCGGGCGAACATGTGCCTGGCAGACTTTATCGATCCGGCGGGCGACTGGATTGGCGGCTTTGCGGTTGGCATTCACGGGATCGAGCCGCATTCGCAGCGCTTCCTTGCCGACAAGGACGATTATTCGGATATACTGCTGAAGGCTTTGGCAGACCGTTTTGCAGAAGCCTTTGCCGAGCGGCTGCATAAGCACACTCGCACCGATTTGTGGGGCTATGCACCGGATGAGCAGCTTGGCAATGAGGCATTGATCAAGGAACAATATCGCGGCATTCGCCCGGCGCCGGGGTATCCGGCGTGTCCGGATCACTCTTTGAAGCCGATTCTGTTCGAACTGCTTGATGCAGAGAAAAATGTCGGCCTGACGCTGACGGAAAACTTCGCCATGTATCCGACTGCGGCGGTAAGCGGCTTCTACTTTGGCCACCCCGAAGCCGAGTATTTCGGGGTCGCGCGGATCGGTCGCGATCAGTTGGAGGACTATGCGAAGCGGAGCGGGGTCGATATGGCGACAGCCGAACGATGGCTACGCCCGAACCTCGATTAAATACTGTCCAGCCAACGCTGGCGCACAGTTCGCGGCTGGCGATTGTCGGCGGCACATTGCTGGCAGCGTTATATGTGCTGGTCTGGTTGCTGGTTGAGACCAACCCAGCGCTCCTAACACAGCTGTGGTTCCTGCCGGGTGTCGGGGTGGTGGGCGCAATCATCGCCAATGCCAGCGGGACAGGCGGCGGGGTAGTGTTCGTCCCTGTATTCAACGCGATGCGCGATCTGGGCGCAATGGATCTCGACCCTTTGCGAGTCACAGCGGTCTCGATGGGCATTCAGGCATTCGGGATGAGCGTGGGCGCGCTGCGCTGGACCGACCGCCTCTATCACCAGAAGCCTCCCTCCGATCTAGAAGCTCAAACCCGCATGCGCGATTACTGGCTCGTATGTGGACTTGTTCTGCTCCTGTCTGTCCCCGCTCTGCTCGCTACGCAGCGCCTGTTTTCATTCGACGGGCAAGCGGTTTTGCTGGGCTACAAGAGCTTCTCGATCGTGCTGGGGGTCGCGCTCCTGATCGCGACGTGGACATTTAATCGCGACATCCCAGAGCGCACCCGGTTAGAGCCCGTCGATATCGCGATGCTTGCGCTGATCTCGATCCCTGGCGGCGCGATAACTGCGCTGTTCTCGGTCGGCATAGGCGAGCTGGTGGCGTTCTACCTTTTCCTGCGCCACTACCCCATTCTGCTAAGCGTCGGCACGGCCTGTGTGATCTCTGCAATCAGCGTCGCGGCAGGTCTTATTTGGCATGTCGATGCGGGCACTGTCCAATGGGAAGTCGTACTGCTCGCCGCACCGGGCGCGATGTTTGGCGCCTTCCTCGCGCGGCCAATTGCGCTGTGGCTGGGGCCCCGCAAGCTGAAGACCTTAGGCGCAATCTGGATCGTCGGGTCAGCACTATATCTGCTCTGGCCGAATTGGTAAGGGACTGACCATGTTCAGGAAAATCCTCGCAACTCCGCTTGTCGCACTGGCAACTTGTGCCAGCGCTCAAGAAGCTCTTCCGCCAGCACCAGCCACTGTGGTTGTCGCCTTTGACCGCGACAGCATCCGTCCGCTCATCGTCGAAGGCGAGGTGGATCGCGAGACAGGTCGCGCGGTCGAAGCGAATGATCCGGTGCGGATCGCCAGCATTTCCAAACTGATCATGGCGTTGGCGACATTGCGGCTGGTCGACGAGGGCAAGGTCGATCTGAACGCGGACGTCTCGGACTATTTGGGATGGCACCTACGCTCTCCAAATTTCCCCGATGCCAAGGTCACGCTTGCCCAATTGCTCAGCCACCGCTCCGGCCTGCGTGACAATGCAGGCTATGTGATTCCGCTGGGAGAGAGCCTGCAGGCAAAGCTGAGCGATCCCAAGGCTTGGTACGCCGACGCGCCACCCGGCGAAGCGCCGTTCGAATATGCCAATCTGGGCTCGCCAGTGGTGGCAACAGTGCTCGAAGCGGCGACAGGCGAACGCTTTGATCATATCATGGAGCGCACGATCTTCGCCCCGTTGGAGGTCGAGGCTTGCCTTAACTGGATCGGATGCAGCGAAGAGCAAATCGCGCGAGCCGTCGTGCTTTATCGCGACACCGGCGAAGTCGCGCGCGATGATGCGGCCGACCTGCCGCCCAATTGTACGATCCCGGTGGCGGAGGGCGTGAAATGCAGTCTCGACAATTACGTGCCAGGTACCAATGGCTCGATCTTCTCGCCGCAAGGCGGAGTTCGGATCGGGATGATGGACCTGGCGAAGATTGGGCAGGCCTTTCTGCCACTCAACTCGGAATTTCTCTCGGAATCGGCGCAGCATGAGATCGCCATGCACATTGTTTTCAATGCTCCAGTGAGACAGGAATTTTTTTGCGAATACGGCCTTGCAATGCACCAGATTGAGGTGTCGGACGTAGAGTGTCAGGACAGGCTATTCAGCGATGGACTTGCACGCATTGGTCATGCCGGCGAAGCTTATGGGTTGCGATCCGGACTGTGGTATTCGCGGGCTACCAACAAAGGCTTTGCCTATTTCACCACTGCCGTTCCCCCGCGCCAGTCGGCCGAGGATGAAGGCGGGTTCGACCCCCGCGAAATCGAGCTGATGGCCAAAGCGCAAGAGCTGATTGAAGCTGGCCGGTGAAAAACGCTGCACCGCACAATTGTGCGATTGACGCTCCCAAAGGAATCGCGCAGACCAATCGTGCTGCTGCAGAAGCGATTCTGTAGACACACCAGCGGGAGAGTTCGTGAAGCCCCTCAGGGCCAATCGGCGCCGAAGGAGCAACCACCCCGGAAACTCTCAGGCCCACGGACCGCAGTGTGATCGGCACTCTGGAAAGCGTTTCTGCGAGTTGCGGAAACCACCGAAGGGGAAGGCTCGGCAACAGCCGAGCTAAGCTCTCAGGTCACCCGACAGAGGGGGTGTGGAACATCGCTTCGTCTCGGAGCGTTGCACCTTCTGTGCGGGGACTGATTTTGAGCGAAGACGAAACATTCGAAGAATTGCCTTTGGAAAAGCTGCCGCTCGACGCCTGGCATCGTGCGCAGGGCGTGCGCATGGTGCCGTTCGCTGGCTATGAAATGCCGATCCAGTACACCGGCCCGTTCGGGGGCATCGTTGCGGAACATAATTGGACGCGGGAAAGCGCCAGTCTGTTCGATGTCTTCCATATGGGCCAGCTGACCGTCAGTGGCGAAAATGCCGGTGAAGAGCTGGAAAAGCTGCTGCCCGGCGCGATCACCAGCCTGAAAGCCGGGCGTATGCGGTATTCTCTGCTGTTGAATGAGGATGGCGGGATCATTGACGATCTGATGGTCACGAATACCGGCCCGCATTTTGCGCTGGTGGTGAATGGCGCGTGCAAATGGGATGATATCGCGCATCTGCGCGAGTATCTGCCTGATGAGATCACGCTGACCCATCACGATGATTATGGTTTGCTGGCTTTACAGGGACCCAAGGCTGGCGAAGTTCTTGAAGCGCTGCTGCACGGCACAGGTGCGCTCACCTTCATGACGGCCGGACTGTTCGAATGGGAAGGTACCTACCTCTGGGTTAGCCGCGCGGGCTATACTGGCGAGGATGGCTTCGAAATTTCCGTGCCTGCGACACATGTCGAGCAGCTTGCAGATGCGCTTGTTGCGGATGAACGCGTTAAGCCGGCAGGGCTGGGCGCGCGGGACTCTTTACGGCTGGAGGCGGGCCTGCCGCTTTACGGGCATGATCTGACCACTCAAACTGATCCGGTCAGTGCCGATCTGATCTTTGCGTTGACCAAGAAGCGTCGCGAGGCCGGCGGCTGGATGGGGCACGAAGCGCTTGTGCCGGTACTCGACGATGGCCCGGCAACCAAGCGCGTCGGGCTGAAGCTTGATGGCCGCATGCCCGCGCGCGAAGGCGCGGAAGTTTATTCCGGCGAAACCAAAGTCGGCACAGTCACCAGCGGCGGTTTTTCGCCCACGCTGGGGCAACCGATTGCGATGGCTTATGTCGATATCGCGCAGGCTGCTGAAGGCACCGTGCTCGAAATCGAAGTGCGGGGCAAGCGTTTGCCCGCGACCGTTTCACCCATGCCTTTTGTGCCGCATAATTACTACCGAGGGAGCTGATAGATGCCGCGTTATTTCACTGATGAACACGAATGGATCGACATCGAAGGCGACACCGCCACCGTCGGCATTACTGATTATGCTCAGGAACAGTTGGGTGACATTGTTTTCGTCGAACTGCCCGATGTGGGCGCGATGCTGGACAAGGCGGGCGATGCAGCCGTGGTCGAAAGTGTGAAAGCGGCAAGCGATGTCTACGCTCCGATCACCGGCGAAGTGACAGAAACCAATGGCGCGCTGGAAGATGATCCTGCGCTGGTCAATACCTCGCCAGAGGAAGACGGCTGGTTCTTCCGCATGACCATTGGCGACAAGTCCGAGCTTGAAGGGCTGATGGATGACAAGGGCTATAAGGCGTTTGTCGACGGCCTCTAAACCCCAAACGGGAATTGAATAGATGCGTTACCTACCCCTGACCGACGCCGATCGCGGCGAAATGCTTGCCAAAATCGGCGCTGGCACCATCGATGATCTGTTTGTCGATGTGCCAGAAGAAGCGCGGCTCGATGGCCCTATTCGCGGCTTGCCGATGCATGCCAGCGAAATGGCGGTCGAAAAGCATATGCGCAAATTGTCGAAGAAGAACCTGGCGGCAGCGGACGCGCCATTCTTCCTCGGGGCAGGGGCCTATCGCCACCACGTGCCATCCAGCGTCGATCAAATCATCCAGCGCGGCGAATTTCTGACGGCCTATACACCCTACCAGCCGGAAATCGCGCAAGGCACGCTGCAGATGCTGTTTGAATTTCAAACGCAGGTAGCGCGGCTGTATGGCTGTGCAGTGGCCAATGCGTCACTTTATGATGGATCGACGGCATGCTGGGAAGCGGTTGCGATGGCGAGCCGCATCACTCGCCGCGACCATGTGGTCCTGTCAGGCGCGCTGCACCCGCATTACGCCGAAGTCGTCAAGACGATGGCGAAGTTCACAAGTGACGAGATCGCCGGAGCAGAGCCTGCGATCCAGTCCACTCCGGACAACGCGGGGCTGATATCGCGCATTGATGATCAGACCAGCTGCGTGGTGGTGCAATATCCCGATATTCTGGGCCGCATCACGGATTTGTCTGAAGTAGCCGAAGCCGCGCACGCGAAGGGCGCTTTGCTGGTGGTTGTGAATACAGAACCGGTTGCTCTGGGTGCGATCAAGTCACCTGGAGAGATGGGCGCAGACATCGTTGTCGGTGAAGGTCAGGCGCTGGGCGTAGGGTTACAGTTCGGCGGGCCCTATCTGGGCCTCTTCGCCGTGCGCGATCCCAAACATGTTCGCCAGATGCCTGGGCGCCTGTGCGGTGAAACCGTTGATGCAGAGGGCAAGCGCGGGTTCGTGCTGACGCTCTCGACGCGTGAGCAGCACATCCGGCGCGAGAAAGCGACGTCCAACATTTGCACTAACTCTGGCCTGTGCGCGCTGGCATTCAATGTTCATATGACGTTGCTGGGTGAGAAGGGCCTGCGCCAACTGGCTGCGGAAAATCACCGGCTTGCCTGCCAGGCGGCTGACCGCTTGGCCAAGGTTCCCGGCGTGTCCGTGCTCAACGACAATTACTTCAACGAATTCACGCTGATGGTGGGGCAGGATGCGCGTGAAGTGGTGCACAAGCTGGCAGCCAAGGGTGTGCTGGGCGGCGTGTCGCTTGGGCGGCTTTATCCGGGCGTAGATCGCTTGTCCGAAGGCCTGCTGGTGGCAGTGACGGAGACCACGAGCGAGGAGGATATCGAGGCCCTGACCAATGCTCTTGAGGAGGTGTTGTCATGAACGCGACCACCAAAACCCCCAATGCATCGGGCTGGAAGCCTGAAATGACGCCAGCGAGCGAAGACGGGCTGCACGCCAAAGGTTATTGGGGCCCAGCAACGGCTACCGGAAATCGCGCCTTGATGCTGGAAGAACCGCTGCTGTTTGAAATCGGCCGCACCAATGTGACCGGCGTTGATCTGCCGGAAGTGAACACGGATGCGCCAAACCGTTTGGGCGGTCTGGAGCGTGCAGAACCGATTGGTCTGCCCGGTCTGACAGAACCGGAAACCGTGCGACATTACACGCGCCTCAGCCGCCAGAATTACGGCATCGATCTGGGCTTCTTCCCGCTGGGCAGCTGCACGATGAAGCACAACCCGCGGCTGAATGAGAAAGTGGCGCGGATGCCCGGCTTTGCGGATGTCCATCCGTTGCAACCGCGCGAAACGGTGCAAGGTGCGTTCGAAGTCATCAACGAGTTGGCACATTGGCTGATCACGCTCACGGGTATGCATGGCGTGGCGATGAGCCCAAAGGCAGGCGCGCATGGCGAATTGTGTGGCATCCTGTGTATCCGTGCCGCGCTGGAAGCACGTGGCGATGCGCGTGAAGTGGTGCTGGTGCCGGAAAGCGCGCATGGCACCAATCCGGCGACAGCTGCCTTTGCCGGGTACCGGGTAGAGAATATCCCCGCGACGGATGAAGGCCGGGTGGATCTGGAGGCGCTCAAGGCGCGGCTTGGCCCTGATGTGGCCGCGGTGATGATCACCAATCCGAATACTTGCGGCTTGTTCGAACGCGACATGAAGAAGATTTCTGACGCAGTCCATGAAGCGGGCGGCTTCGTTTATTGCGACGGTGCAAACTTCAATGCGATCGTTGGGAAGGTGCGCCCGGGCGATCTTGGCGTCGATGCGATGCACATCAATCTGCACAAGACATTCTCCACCCCGCATGGCGGCGGCGGACCAGGCTCAGGCCCGGTGGTCTTGTCAGAGGCGCTCAGCCCCTTCGGCCCGCTCCCTTACACAGCGCGCACCGCAGACGGCGTGGTGCATCTGGTCGAGGAAGAAAGCGCAGACGCGTTTTCCAAAGAACATTTCGGCGGGGTGATGCAAAGCTTTGGCCGGATGACTGCGTTTCACGGCCAGATGGGCATGTTCACGCGCGCGCTGACCTATATGCTCAGCCACGGTGCAGACGGTTTGCGGCAGGTGGCAGAAGACGCCGTGCTCAACGCCAACTACATTCTGCGCAGCATGGAAGACATCCTCCATGCGCCTTACGCGGCAAGTGGGCCCTGCATGCATGAAGCATTGTTCGGAGACAGAGATTTTGGCGGCGATCTATCAACGCTTGATCTCGCGAAATCCATGATCGATGAAGGGTATCACCCGATGACGGTGTATTTCCCGCTTGTATTGCACGGCGCCATGCTGGTCGAACCAACCGAGACTGAAAGCAAGGCAACGCTGGATCAGTTCATCGCGGCCTTCCGTTCGCTGGTCGAACGTGCGAACGCGGGCGACGAGGCAATGAAGCAAGCGCCTTACTATGCGCCGCGCCGCAGGCTTGATGAAACGCAGGCTGCGCGCAAACCAAATTTGGCGTGGGCAGAACCTGAAGACGATTGATCAGTCGCGTAGCACAGCGGGAGTGCTTGTCGCGGCCTCTGGCGGCGGCACAGTTTCCTCCGGGTGCGGATCAATCCGGATGCGGATCTGCTGAAGGTTGAGGATCGTAACGTAGAAGCCGATCACAGCAAGCGAGCTAGACCCCAGCACTGCCATGGCGGCACCCTTCGCGCCATTCCAGTCGATCGCTGCATCAAGCAGAACCAGCGCCAACACCGTCGGCACTGCCCGCACGAGAAAGGCGGTATGCGCCTTGCCAGCGCTGACCAGCAGCGATTCCAGGCTCGCGCCGACCAGTTCAACCGCACCTGCGATCGCGAGGATTACCATCGCCCAATAAAAGCCCGCGAACTCAGCCCCCGCTATTGCCGTAAGGCCCCAACGACCAGCGAACAGCGCCACCATCACGGCAAGAAACCCGCCGATCAGTGCGATGTTCGCCATTCGGCGGGCCATCTGCAGGGCTTCGTCCTTTGCATGTACCAGCTCGGGATAGATCGCTTTGGATACAGTTTGCGCAAGCACAACCAAAGCCTGGCCCAACTGGCTTGCGACGCGGAAGCCACCAGCAAGTGCCTCGCCGCCTATGGAGCCAACCATCAGGATCATGACTTGCTTTCCGGCGATGGACAGAGAGCCGGACATATTGGTCGACCAGACAAAGCGCCATGCATCGGGATGCGCGGAAGGAATGCGTCTAAGGCTAACGCGCGACAGGTCGATCCTCTCGTCGCGTGCAGCAATTATCCAGAGTGCCAGCGCAACTGCCACTTCGGATGCAGCCCAGGCGAGCACAAACCCTGTTACATTCGGCATGAAGAACAAAGCCAGGATCGCGCCGGCCGCCCGGATTGCTGGCTGCACTGCTTCGGCTGCGGTCGCTTTGGCAAATTTGAACCTTAGGCGCAGCAACCCGGTGGGCGTCGTGCGGATAGAAAGGAGCGAGATGACACAATAGCCGAAAGTTAGCCACAGCAGTTCATCGGGCAGGGGCAGCCACAACTGCGCCGTCCAGACCAGTATCGCGGCCGCCACTGTACCCATCACGACGGACATCAGATCAAGCGCGATGGCAAACCCGGTTGCATCTGCAGGCCCGCTGCCATTCGCTCCCCACCTGACAACAAATTGCCAGGTCTGGAAATTGGCGAGACCTGTGACTGTCTGTCCCAATGCGATGATAATCGCGAAGTAGCCAAAGCCCTCTAGTCCAAGTGTGCGTGTGGCTATAGCGAGATAGACAAGGCTCATCACGGCGTTGAAGCCGCGCCCGCCCAGTAACCAGCCAATATTCTGCCAGAGACGTTTCATAATGCGCGCCGGGCCTAACCCGCGGCGCCTTCGCGTTTTTTCAGCAGCCGTTCGGTCACTTCGAATGTACGCTCATTGTCGACATCGATCGCGAATTCGCCGTTGGACATGACAATCGGCACCAGCTTGAAGCCAAAACGGTTGGAGACCTGCTCGAAAATCTTCTCTTTGCTGCCCCAACCGAAGTAAAACCGGATCAGGTTCATCAGGCCGAACGCCTTGGCGATGCGTTTAGGGAACTTTACGAACTGTCCGCCTTCGCGCATGATCTCTGCTGCGCTAAGCGCCTCCTCGCTGCCCATCCAATAGGTGTTGCAGTTGGAATAGCCGCCGTCAGTGAATTCGTAGAATTTCTTCTGGCCTTCGGGATCGGCCGCTTGCACATCCTGCTTGCGCGCAAGCGCAGCTGCTGCACCCGCATCCGCCGCCAACGCCTTGTCGATGAACTCTGCATAGCCGTCTGACGTAACCAGGCAATTGTCCGCGGTTGTAATCATCAGCGGGAAGCTGGCGCCTTCCGCCCCTGAGAACACGCTGTCGACGATGTTGAACTTGCCTTCTTTGAAGTGCAGCCTGCCTTCCGCGGTCAGCATTTGCGCGGTGGGCAAAGCTTTGATCTCGTCTGCTTCGTGCGCAACGATATGGATCGCGCCGATCCGGTCACATCCGGCAACCTCTTTCAGCACGCGCTCGACCATGGGTACGCCCAGCACAGGCGCGACACACTTTTGCGATACGCCGGCCCGGGTCGCCAAGGGGTCCATAATGCCGGAACGCTTGCCGGCCATGATAAGTGCTGTGATTTTTCCGTCCATGGGCAGGCAAATAGTCCCGAATTGCCAGAACGCAAACTCTTGTCATGCGAAGATGAGCCGTGCAGCAGGTGCAGCGATGCGCATTATCTTGTCTCGCAAGGGTTTTGATAGCGGCTCGGGAGGTGGCCCGTCGCCGATTGTGGCCGGTCGGCCTGTGACATTGCCGATTCCCGCGGGGGCTGCTTCGCGTACTACTTACGGGGATCTAGGCTTGGGCGAACATGCCGCTCGCTCAAGTCGGGGGAAGCTTGATGCGGATGACCCATGTCATCACGATCCGATGTTCACTGACGCGGGAGAGTGCCTGTTCGGGCAATGCGGTGCGGCGCAAACGCATCTGGAACGCCAAGGCGTGGGTTTAGGCGATGTGTTCCTGTTTTTCGGGCTATTCCGAGACTGGGATCATGGCGGCAAGCCGCATCACCGCATCTTCGCCTATCTTGAAGTCGAAGAGGTAATCCCGCTTGCCGACGGCCCACCGCAAAAGCTCGCTGATCTGGCGCATCCCCACGCGCTGGCGATGCATCACAAGAATGATGTGATCTATCGCGGGCCGGGTGTGCAGGCATCGCGCGCATGCGATGCCTTGCAGCTAACCGTTCCCGGCGGTCCGGTGACGCTGTGGGACAGGCCCGAATGGCTCAAGCGCGGCGGGCTAAGTTACCACGACAGGCCCGATCGCTGGCTGCGCGGCGGCAAGTTGCGCAGTGTCGCGCGCGGTCAGGAATTCGTCGCCGATATCGGGCGCAGATCTGCACCGCGCGAATGGCTCGCGCGAATTCTGGACGAAATCCGAAGGAAATGACTAGAGCGTCTTGATGACGCCGGAGAAATCAACCGAACCGTTCTGCTCAGCAAAGGCTTCGTAGATTTCCTGGGCATGGCGGCCCAGCGCGGTGGTTGCACCTGCGCTTTCCGCCGCCTCCATCGCCAGCTTCAGGTCTTTCAGCATCAGCACGGTGGCAAATCCGCCCTGATAGTCATTGTCACTCGGGCTTTGCGGGCCAACCCCCGGTACCGGGCAATAGCTGGTCATTGACCAGTTCTGGCCCGAAGATACGCTGGAAATGTCATAGAAAGTCTGCGCGTCAAGGCCCAGTTTCTCCGCCATGGAGAAGGCTTCACACGTGCCGATCATATGGATCGCGAGCAGCATGTTGTTGCAGATTTTCGCGGCCTGACCATTGCCGATACCGCCGGCGTGGATCACGGCCTTACCCATCGCTTCAAGCACCGGCTTGGCTGCCTCAAAGGCGTGGATTTCTCCGCCGACCATGAAGGTCAGCGTGCCGGCATTCGCCGCCGCGATGCCGCCAGAAACGGGTGCATCGACAATCTTGTAGCCTTCTGCGTGTGCCGCATCGGCAACTTCGCGCGCAGTGGCGACATCGATGGTCGAACAATCGATCAGCGTTGCGGCATGCGGCGTGTGGCCGATAACGTCGCTGGTGTAGACCGATTTTACGATGGCCCCGTTGGGCAGCATGGAGACAACCGCTTGGGCGTCTTTCACAGCATCGCGGACATTGGTGAAGGTTTCGCAGCCAGCTTCCTTGGCGCGGGCCAGCGCATCCTTGGACAGATCGAACGCGCGGACGTGGTGCCCGGCTTTCACAAGATTTGCGGCCATCCCGCCGCCCATATTGCCGAGGCCAATAAATGCGATTTTCATGTGTCTCTCCTTTGGGGGCTTGGTTCAATCCAAGACTAGCGCCCCTTCCACTGGCCTTCGCGCTTCTCGATAAAGGCGGCCATGCCTTCGGCCTTGTCTTCGCTCGCGGTCAGGATCTGGAAGATACGGCGCTCAACAATCAGCCCCTGATCCAGCGTCATTTCGAAAGCCGAATTGACCATTTCCTTGTTCGCGATGGTCGCCATAGGAGGCATGCTGGCAATGGTCGCAGCGGTCTTGAGCACGTCTGCGATCAAATCCGCCTGAGGCACAACACGCACGATCAGGTTCGACCGCTCGGCTTCCTCGGCGCTCATCATCCGGCCGGTCAGACACATTTCCATGCTCTTTGACTTGCCGATTGCGCGCGTCAGCCGCTGCGAACCGCCCATGCCCGGGGCTACGCCCAGTTTGATCTCCGGCTGACCGAATTTGGCATTGTCCGATGCGATGATGAAGTCTGCCATCATCGCCAGCTCGCATCCGCCGCCCAGTGCAAAGCCATTGACCGCAGCAATCCACGGCTTGCGGGTCTTCTTAACGATCTCGCTGGTCCAGGGCGAAAAGAAATCGTCGAGATAGAAATCGGCCGCCGCTTTCTCGCTCATTTCCTTGATGTCCGCGCCTGCCGCGAAGGCTTTCTCGCCGGAGCCTGTCAGGATGGCGCATAGCTGGCTCTCGTCTGCCTGATAGTCGGCGAAGGCTTCGATCAGCTCTTCCAGCACCTTGGAATTGAGCGCGTTCAGTGCCTGCGGACGGTTGATCGTCAGCAGCGTGACACCTTTGGTGCCGTGGGCATCTTTTTCGGCGGTGATGGTTTCGTAGGTCATAGGGGTTTCCATTCCTCATCGGCAGGCAAGGGCGCGAAAATCTGATCGATCAGCTCGTCACTCACGCCTTCAGGAGTAGCGGGATCCCACTCGGGATCATGCGTTTTCTCAACGATTACCGCGCGCACGCCTTCAGCAAAATCGGGGCGGGTCAGCACGCGCGAAGCGATGCGATATTCCATCGCCATATTGTCGGCAAAATCAGTCAGCTTCTCGCTTTCAGCCAACTGGCGCAGCGCGACCTTGCAGGTCTGCGGGCTTTTGGTGCCCAGCGTGCGGCGTTCCTTCGCCGCCCATTCGCTTTCATCGGCGTCTAGCGAAGCAAGTATGTCTTCATAGCGATCCGATGCGAAATGTTTGGCGATCTTGTCCGCATTGCCTGCGATACGGGCTTCGGGTGTTGGCGCAGATAACTCGCCGAGAATCCCGGCGATGCGTTCGGGATGTTCTGCGATCCGGGCCTTGGCTTCTTCCAGCTTTTCGGTTGGCAGGTAATGGGTCGCGAGGCCGGTCCAAAGGCATTCTGCCCCATCCAGCCGTGCGCCGGTGAGTGCTAGGAACTGTCCCAAACGCCCACCCAGTCGCGAGAGATACCAGCCGCCGCCAACGTCGGGGAACAGGCCGATGCCCGTTTCCGGCATGGCGAAACGCGTTTTCTCCGTCGCGACACGGAATTTGCAGGGCTGTGAAATGCCAACACCGCCGCCCATGGTGATGCCGTCCATGAACGCCACGATCGGCTTTTCATAGGTGAACATCTGATGGTTCAATTGATACTCGTCATGGAAGAACTTGCGGCCCGAAACTCCACCATCATTCAAAGCGCTTTCGCGCAGCAGGTTGATATCGCCACCCGCGCAAAACCCGCGCCCCTCGGCATGGTCGAGGATCGCAGCTTTCACCGCGTCGTCGCTCGCCCACGCGGTTAGCGCCGAGCTCATCGCATGGCACATATCCAGAGTGAGCGAATGCAGCGCGTTGGGGCGATTGAGGGACAGTTTTCCTGCCGCCCCTTCAATAGATGTCAGCAATTCTTGAGTCATTGGTGTGTCAGATCCCGTCCTACGATCATCCGCATGACCTGATTGGTGCCCTCCAGGATCGAATGCACGCGCAAATCGCGCCAGAAGCGTTCGATCGGATATTCCTTCAGATAGCCATAACCGCCGAACAGTTGCAGCGCGTTGTTGACCACGTTGCTGCCGCTATCAGTCGCGAGCCGCTTGGCCATGGCGGAAAAGCGCGTCTTGTCCGGCGCATTCTCGGTCACTTTCGCCGCCGCGAGATAGAGCAGCGCGCGCGCCGCCTCCAGCTCGGTCGCCATGTCGGCCAGCATGAATTGTGTGTTCTGGAAATCGGCCACAGGCGTATCGAACTGCCTGCGTTCCTTGGTGTATTTCACCGCTTCGTCCAGGCAGCGTTGCGCGCCGCCCAGCGAACATGCGCCGATATTGATGCGCCCGCCATCCAATCCGGCCATGGCAAAGCGGAAGCCTTCGCCCTCTGCGCCAACGCGGTTGGCAACCGGAACGCGGCAATCCTCGAATATCAGCTGCGCTGTGGGCGAAGCATTCCAGCCAAGCTTCTTTTCAGGCTTGCCGAAGCTGAGGCCCGGCGTGTCTTTCTCGATCACAAGGCAGGTGATGCCCTTTGACTTGTGCTCTCCGGTGCGGACCATGACGACATAGATGTCGTTGAAGCCGCTGCCCGAGATAAATTGCTTGGTGCCATTTATGACATAGTGGTCGCCGTCCAGCACGGCGCTGGTCTTAAGGCCCGCTGCGTCCGAGCCTGAGCCGGGTTCCGTCAGCGCATAGCTGGCGATGTGTTCCATCGTCACCAGCTTGGGCAGGTAGCGTGCTTTCAGCTCGTCTCCGCCGAAGCGGTCGATCATCCATGCGGCCATATTGTGGATCGAGATATAGGCGCTGGTCGCGGGGCAGCCATAGGCCATGGCTTCCATGATCAGTGCGGCTTCAAGCCGGCCAAGGTTGATCCCGCCCGATTCCTCGGAAACGTAGATCGCGCCAAAGCCCAGTTCGCCCGTCTGCTGGATTACATCGCGCGGAAAGTGGCTCTTCTCGTCCCATTCGCCCGCGAAGGGTGTGATATTGTCTGCAGTGAAACGCTGCGCCATTTCCTGAATGGCGAGTTGGTCGTCAGTTAATGCAAATTGTCCTGTCATGGCGTGCGCAATAGCCCCTCTTGATCGCTTGGCAAAGCGTCCTGCTTTATAACGCTGCTTACCCGCAGCTGACTTCGGTTATCTTCATGTTGTCGTCATAGCGGACATTCACGCGATCCTGGCGATAATCCATCGTCCATGCGGTACGCGGGGGACCCCATCGCAGTGTGCGTGACCCGCTTTCGCGCAGAATGGCCGCGCCCATTTCCGCAGTCGCATCGTGGCCAACGTGATACTCCGCAGGCGCTACATCGCAGACATATTCTGCTGGCGCTGTGGTAACCTCTGGCGCGGGAGGCGCTGGTTCCGGGTCAGCATATCCAGCACAGGCAACCAACGGCAGAGCGAATAGTGGAGTCGCAATCAGTCTCATAGTTTCATCCCCTACTTCACCCCATCGTTGGAATGACAAAGGCATTCGATCCATCGCCCCCGCCATCGGGCCAGCGCTGAGTAATCTTCTTGTTCTTGGTCCAGAACTTCAGGCCTTCCATGCCGTACTGATCGATGTCGCCAAAGCCGGAGCGTTTCCACCCGCCGAAGCTGTGATAGCTGACCGGTACAGGGATCGGCACGTTCACGCCGACCATGCCCACGTTCACCCGGCTGGCGAATTCGCGCGCGGCGTGTCCGTTGCGCGTAAAGATCGCAACGCCATTGCCGTACTGATGCTCGCTTGGTAGTCGAACCGCGTCTTCGAAGTCGTTGGCGCGCACGATCTGCAGCACAGGGCCGAAAATCTCTTCCTTGTAGCTTTCCATCCGCGGCGTAACGCGGTCGATCAGGGTCGGACCGACGAAGAAGCCGTTCTCATGCCCTTGCAGTGTGAACCCGCGGCCATCGATCACGATTTCTGCACCTTCGGCTTCAGCCGTATCGATCCAGCCTTCGACCCGCGCTTTGTGCTCGGGCGTTACAACCGGGCCGTAATGCGCGTCCGGATCGTTCGAAACACCAATGCGCAATGCGTTGATTGCCGGGATCAGCTTTTCGCGCAAACGATTGGCGGTGTCTTCGCCAACCGGTACGACGACAGGCAATGCCATGCACCGCTCGCCTGCGCTGCCAAATGCCGCGCCTGCCAGATCATTGACCACTTGATCCAGATCCGCGTCAGGCATCACAATGCCGTGGTTTTTCGCGCCGCCGAATGCCTGTATGCGCTTTGCATTCGCACTGCCGCGTGAGTAGATATATTGCGCGATGTCAGAGCTGCCGACAAAGCTGATCGCGGGGATATCCGGATGGTCAAGGATCGCGTCGACCATTTCCTTGTCGCCGTGAACCACTTGCAGCAAACCGTCTGGCGCACCTGCTTCCAGAAACAGCTCCGCGAGGCGGACGGGGACTGAGGGATCGCGCTCTGACGGCTTCAGAATAAAGGCATTTCCGGCCGCACATGCCATACCGAACATCCACATCGGGATCATCGCTGGGAAGTTGAACGGTGTGATGCCTGCACCGATGCCGAGCGGCTGACGCATGGAATAGACATCGATACCCGGCCCGGCGCCTTGGGTGTACTCGCCCTTGAGAGCCTGCGGGATACCGCAAGCATATTCGATCACTTCCAGCCCGCGTTGAACGTCGCCTTTCGCATCGTCGATCACCTTGCCGTGCTCGGAGCTAAGCAGTTCGGCAAGCTCCTGCATGTTATGTTCGATCAATTCCTTGAACTTGAACATCACACGTGCGCGCTTTTGCGGATTGGTCGCCGCCCAGCCGGGCTGGACCGCCTTTGCTGTCGCCACCGCTTTATCGAGCAGAGCCGCATCGCCCAGGGCAACTTCGGCTTGAACTTCGCCGGTTGAGGGATTCCAGATCTGGTGCTTGCGTGTAGAGGGAACGCTCTCCCCTCCGGCTAGAAAATGATCAACTTGCCGCATCATTATTCCTCTCGAACCTTCGAATCTTTCGCGCGCTCTACCTCTTCGCAGTTGCGAATCCAAGCCAAGCCGCGTTCATGTGTGTGATACTAGCCGCGCATGTCCGCTTCACCTATCTGATTGACCATCTTTGGCCTTTGCGGCAATGCGCGAGCCCGGATCGGGGTGCGGGTGTAGCTCAATGGTAGAGCAGCAGCTTCCCAAGCTGACGACGAGGGTTCGATTCCCTTCACCCGCTCCAGATTAGGGATAGAACGCCGGGCGCTTCGCCATCATTGCCGCAACGCTTTCACCGAATTCGGGCGATTGCAGCTGGTTTGCGAAATGCACGCTTTCGGCCATCATGCGATCTGTGATCTCGGCATTGCGGTTTCGGACCAGCGCCTTTGCATGGCGCATCGCATTGGGCGCGGCATTCGCGACAACCATGGCAAGTTCGCGCGCGCGGGCGTCAAATTCAGCGTCATCAAACATGCGGGAGATCAGCCCCATGCGCAGCGCCTCTTCCGAAGTCAGCGTGCGCCCGGTCATGAACACGTCCATCGCCGCGGCCATGCCGATAGCTTCTGGCAGCAGCAGAGAAGAGGCTGCTTCTGGCACCAATCCCAACTTCACAAAAGGCGCGCTGAACGTCGCCGATTGTGCGGCATAAACCAGATCGCAATGCAGTGTCAGCGTAAGGCCCACACCAATAGCTGGCCCATTCACCGCAGCGATCAAAGGTTTGGGGCAATCCTTGATCGCGTGGAGAAACTGGATGACCGGCGGATTGTTCTCACCGCGCGGACCCATGGCAAAATCCTGCAAATCATTGCCAGCGGTGAAATATGCCCCGTCACCGGCACCGTCCGCTGTAATCATAAGCGCGCGGTTTTCATCATCCACGGCATAGGCATTCACCGCATCGGTCATCGCTTGATACATGTCTTGAGTGATTGCGTTGCGCTTGTCTGGGCGGTTGAACGCAACCGTGATCAGGCGGTCGCTTTGCTCGATGCGGATATGGTCAGTCATAAAGGGGGGTCCTCAAGTTTCTTTGAGGCTGCCCATATCGATGACGAAGCGATATTTCACGTCACTTTTTTCCATCCGGTCATAGGCATCGTTCACTTCCTGCATGCGGATGATCTCGATCTCTGGCAGCACATCATGCTCTGCGCAGAAATCGAGCATTTCCTGCGTCTCTGCCAATCCGCCAATCCCGCTGCCGGTCAACACCTTGCGGCCCAGTAGAATACCGGAATGCATTTCCGGCAACATATCGATCACGCCTACCAGAACTTGCACGCCATCGATCTTCAGCAGGTGCAGGTATGGGGTAATGTCATGGCGCACCGGGATAGTGTTCAGGACCATGTCAAAGTAGCCGGCCTTGGCTTTCATCGCGTCCTTGTCTGACGTGTTAAGAAATGCGTGCGCGCCTAGCTTTTCGGCATCCTCACGCTTGCTTTCACTGCGGCTCAGCACGGTAACTTCCGCGCCCATCGCGGCAGCCAGCTTCACACCCATATGGCCGAGCCCGCCCAACCCCGCGACGGCGACCTTGCTGCCCGGGCCGATCTTCCAGGTGCGCAATGGCGAGTATGTGGTGATGCCCGCGCACAGAAGCGGCGCAGCCTCAGCCATCGGCATCGCGTCCGGAACTTTGAGCACAAACTCTTCGCGGCAAACGATCCGCTCGGAATAGCCGCCAAAGGTGGGCGTGCCGTCTCGCAAATCCTTGCCGTTATAGGTGCCGACCATCCCGTTGACGCAGTATTGTTCCAGATCCTGATCACAGTGCCGGCATTCCATGCAGCTATCGACCATGCAGCCGATGGCAACGCGATCACCTACCTCGTGCCGGGTCACGTTCTCGCCAATGGCCGCAATCGTGCCGACAATCTCGTGCCCAGGCACGACAGGATAAGTCGTGCGGCCCCAATCGTTACGCGCCGTGTGCAGGTCCGAATGGCAGATGCCGCAATGAGTGATGTCGATCAGAACATCATCTTCGCGAAGGCCGCGGCGCGTGATGTCCATCGGCCCGACAGGAGAATCCGGAGCGGAAGTGCCATAGGCCTTGGTCGGATATTCATTGGTGGCTGTTGCCATGTTGTCTCTCCTATTTGGGCGGCATTCTGATCGCGCCATCGAGGCGGAACTGGTGCCCGTTTATGTAGCTGTTACGGGCGATCTCGCAGATCAGCGATGCGAATTCCTCTGGATGGCCGAGCCGCTTGGGGAAAGGTACGCTGGCGTTTAGTTGCGCCCACATGGCCGGATTGCGATCTTTCATCCCCAGCATCAACGGGGTCGCAAAAATGCCCGGCATTACAGAATTCACACGGATGCCGATGTCCATCAAGTCGCGCGCCATCGGTAGCACCAGACCGTTCACGCCTGACTTGCAACTGCCGTAGATGACTTGTCCGATCTGCCCGTCTTGTGCCGCGACACTGGCGGTCAGTGTGATGCAACCGCGCTCACCATCTTCATTTAGCGGTTCGCTGTTGGCCATGCCCAGGGCGGAGATACTGGCGATGCGATAGCTTGCGATCAGGATACCTTCTGCGCCAAAGGCGTAATCCTCTGTCGGCAAGCGCTTGTACCGGCCGTTTTCCTTGTCCCAGCCCAGCGTCTTGCCGCGCCTGCTGGCCATGGCGCAATGCACGGTCACGCGTTCCTGGCCGTTTGCTTCGCGCGCTGCGGCGAAGCCGTCTTCAACCGACTGCTCATCCATGATGTCGACACGGTGGAAAGTGCCGCCAATCGCCTTGGCATGCGCTTTGCCGTCTTCGTCATTGATATCGAAGATCGCGACTTTCAGCCCTTGATCGGCCAGCGCCTGCGCGCTTGCACGCCCCAGTCCCGATGCGCCGCCGGTTACCACTGCCGCCATTCCGCTTTCGAGTTTCATGTCCTGCTCCCGCTGAATTGTTCATTGAGATCTCTTCTGGCCTAAATGATGGCTTAATTCCCCTCCCCAAATGGTGCATGGCTGCGCAATGGACTTGCCGCTGATCATCATGCTCGCTTGCTTCTTGGCAACAATGGGCGGCGGTGCGCAGCAGATTGTTAGTGGCTTGGCTGGCACATTGCCCAATTCCCCGATCCTCCCAAGCCTGGTGGTTTTGACGAGCGTTTTGACAGCGTTTACCATGGCCTATCTCGGTTTCTGGCTGTCTGCACATTTCATCGGGTTACCATGCGCACTGCTTGTGGCGGGTGGGTTGCTGCTTGCTGCGATCACTCTGTTTCGGAGTGAGCCATTCGTGCCCATCCGCGAACCAACCCGTTCTATAGGGGCAATCTTCATGGCGCTTTCAGGCAAGCAGGCTTTGGACGCGCCGCGCTGGCTGGCTTTCGCGGCAGGGGCTGCCATCACTGAGCCGCTTGGCATTGCTCTCGGCGTAACTTTCGGCTCTGCTGCGGCGTTGTTGAGTGCATGGATCGCTCCAGAAATGGGCCGACACACCTCCAAATTGTGCATACTCAGGATCGTGCTGGCAATGTTGGCATTGGCTGTTGCCGCGTTCGTTTTGTGGGTTGGCATAGCGGCTGGTCGTTAGCCATTGGGCTATGCATACTAAGTTTTACATTTTAGCACGCGCTTTTCGCTATTTAGTGGCCGGTGCTATGGCTATGGTTGGATCATGAAAGCGGTTGATGCGATAGAAAGTGTGGGCGCCGGCGTGATTGCCGATTGGCTTGATGCGTGCATCTCTAGCGCGCTGGAAGCCAACGAAGGTCTGGTCGCCATTACAGTGCCCGGTGGATCGACGCCTTTTCCGATCATGCAGCAATTGGTAATGAGTGATCTGGATTGGTCGCGCCTGGAAGTCTGGCCGGGCGATGACCGTATTGTGCCCGAAGATCACGAATCTTCGAATACAGGCAAAGTTCGCGCACTGTTCGAGCCTGTGGGTGCAAAGGTTCAGGCATTGGACCAGCATGTTCCGCCGCCACATTTCGCAATGGCATGGCTGGGCATGGGAGACGATGGCCACATTGCGTCGCTGTTTCCTAACACCGATCCGCAAGTTGACGATCCTCAGCTGGTTCGCAGGTTGACGCCGGATCCGCTTCCGCCGCATGCGCCCTTTGACAGGATTACACTGACCATCCCGGCATTGCTCAAGTCAGATGCGCTCCTCTTTACGCTAGGCGGAAACCCGGACAAACGGCAGGTATTCGATGCTGCCATCCGCGCCGATCATGACCTCCCAATCGCTCGGCTTCTCAGCGCTGCCACCCAACCGGTCACATGCTTCGCTTGATCGAGCGGATGCTGCCTGCACCTTTGCATCGGCTCGCGCTGAGGATCATTTTTCCGCTGCGAAATCAATGGCGAAGATGGCGCAAAGTGCCGATTGTCGGTTGCAACATCATTTTGACCGATTTCCAGGGTGACCTCTTGCTGCTCAAGCACAGTTACGGGCCGCAGGACTGGCTCTTGCCCGGTGGAGGTGTTGATCGTGGCGAACACCCAGCAGATGCCGCAAGCCGAGAACTGAAGGAAGAATTGGGCCTCGAGACTAAGAAGCTGACGCCGATCGGGGAGCTTGAAGGTGAAATTTCGGGCTCACCACATACCATGTATCTCTTTGCTGCCGTGATCGACAAACAGCCTCGACCAGATAATCGCGAGGTCACAGAAGCGCGATTTTTCCCGACGCATTCGCTGCCTCAACCTCTTGGTGTTTCGACAAGGCGTGCACTTTCGCATTGGAAGGAAGGGCGCGGGCCTACTTAGAGCAGTGATAACTGCGCATCGTCGCGCGGCGCGGCTTGCTTGGCACCGCTTTCGCCTTCCAGTTTCGAAAGCGTCAACCCCATAAGCCTGATCGGTAAAGGCAACGGCAGCAATTCATCGAGCAGTGCGCGCGAAATCCGCGCGAATTCCTGCTTGTCCGCGACCGGATGATCGACTGTTTGGGCGCGGGTGACATTTTGAAAATCGCTGTATTTCATCTTGAGCGTTACCGTGCGCCCCTTGGCCTCTGATCGCTCGATACTGTCCCACACAATGTCGATGATATTGTCGAGTGTTTCGCGTAGCGCTGGCCCAGAGGAGATATCCTCGCTGAAGGTACGCTCGCCCCCGACAGACTTGCGAACCCTGTGTGCACTGACCCTGCGCAGATCAATGCCGCGGGCGGCTCGATAGAGATAGTCGCCCATGCTCCCGAAATTGGCCTGCAGGAACTCAATGTCTTTCGCCGCAAGATCGGCTCCGGTTGCTATCCCAAGCTTCGCCATCTTCTCCGCTCCCTTTGGCCCAACGCCATGAAAACGGCGCACCGGAAGGCCTGCGACAAAATCCGCGCCTTCGCCAGGTCGGATCACGCATATGCCGTCGGGCTTGTTCTGGTCGCTGGCGATCTTG
The DNA here is from genome assembly GCF_030284385.1 of Altererythrobacter rubellus. Classification (NCBI taxonomy): domain Bacteria; kingdom Pseudomonadati; phylum Pseudomonadota; class Alphaproteobacteria; order Sphingomonadales; family Erythrobacteraceae; genus Altererythrobacter; species Altererythrobacter rubellus. Next base: position 81,030 of record NZ_CP127221.1, on the reverse strand, counting down.
GCGAGGAACTTGTTGTAGGAAACCCCGGCGCTGGCCGTCAGCCGCGTCTTCGCTTTGATTTCCTGCCTGATCAGTTCGGCAATGCGCGTGGCAGAGCCGATGCCCAGCAAATCATTGGTCACATCCAAATAGGCTTCGTCCAGGCTCAGCGGTTCGACATGCGGCGTATAATGCTCAAATATCTTTCGGATCGTCTGGCTGGCTTCTTTATACGCATCGAAGCGATGGCGCACGAAAATCAGGTCGGGGCAGAGCCGCTTGGCGGTGACGGATGGCATCGCGCTGCGCACGCCGAATTTGCGGGCTTCATAACTTGCAGCGGCCACCACGCCTCGCCCGCCCGCACCGCCCACTGCAACCGGCTTGCCGCGCAGATCGGGGTTGTCGCGCTGTTCAACGCTGGCAAAAAAGGCATCCATATCGACATGGATGATCTTGCGCAGGCCAAGCGAATCCCCGCCGCTCTCGCTCTCATCACTGTCAGGTGATTCCGCCATATCGCTAGCCTTACGCCCAGCGGCGGTGCAGCGAAAGCACGCACAGGCGAAAATGCATCACTGGCCAAATTGCTGCTTTCTTTCACGCATCTATCCGGCCAAGAGCATGGCCATGAAGATGACAGCCGCCTCTGCATCATCCAAATTGGGTGAACGTGAACTTGTCACACTGATGGCACTATTGATGAGCTTGCAGGCGTTCGGGATCGATTCCATGCTGCCCGCGCTTGGCGTGATGGCAGAGGAACTGGGCGCAGCCGGGAATGACCGGCAATATGTTATCAGCAGCTACTTCCTTGGTGCAGGCCTGGGTGCATTCTTCCCTGGTGCGTTTGCAGACAAGTTTGGAAGGCGTCCTGTGCTGTTTGTGGGACTTGCCTCTTACATATTCTTGTCGCTCGCCTGCGCGATTGTGACCGATTTTTGGTGGCTGATCGGCTTGCGGCTTATCCAGGGAATCTCATGCGCGGGCCTTAGCGTTGTGCCCGCTGCGATCGTGCGCGATCATGTAGGCGGAGACCGGATGGCACGGTTGATGAGCCTGATCATGATGGTATTCTTGGTCGTGCCTATCGTCGCACCTGCGATCGGGCAGTTGATCCTCATGGTGGCAGATTGGCGTGTGATATTCGTTGCGATGGCCGTAATGGGGTTGGGTGTCGCGCTGTGGGTGTGGCTGCGCCTGCCCGAAACGCTGACCGAAGCGAACGAGCAAGACATCCAACCGATCACGATCCTGCGCAATATGAAAGAGGCGCTCGCGAAGCGAGAATCGGTTGGCTATGTCATCGGCAGCGCGCTGGTGTTCGGATCGTTGTTCGGATTCCTCAATTCCTCGCAACAATTGATCGCAGAGAGCTTTGGCGCGGGCGACTATTTCGCGCTGATCTTTGGTGCTTCGATCATCGGCATGGTGCTGGCAAACTTCCTCAATTCACGGATTGTCGAGAAATATGGCGCGCGGCGCGTGGGGCATGCGGCGCTGATCGGCTTTCTGCTGGTCAGTGTGGTTCAATTGTGGTCGGCGAGAAGCGAGGAACAGACGCTTTGGGAATTCGTCCCGCTACTCAGCATGTCGATGGCGTGCCTTGGCTTTGTCGGCGCGAACTTTGGCGCAATCGCGATGCAACCTTTCCAGCATATCGCAGGCGCTGCATCATCGATCCAGACCAGCATTCGCATGACCACCGGCGCGGTGATGGGGGCTCTGATCGGCCAGGCTTATGATGGCACTGCGGGGCCATTGGCGACAGCGATGGTGATCTGTTCCTGCCTTGGCTTGGCCTGCATCCTCTATAGTGAGCGCGGAAAGCTGTTCCGCGCACCCGGAGAGGCGCGGCGTTATATGCAGATGCATAAGAATTATTGAGGCGTTTTGTTGCGTGCCGTCAGAACATCCGTCCTGACCTTTACCGAGCCACCCGCTCCCTACACCCTTCCACTCGGATCCTACTCAGGAGTGGCAATCCGGGTGGCCAGGCTTAATCAGAATTCAGTTTCCGCCAAGCCAGATCTGCAAATTCGCACAGCAATGGCCGCGTATCGCGCGGGTCGATGATATCCTCGACATTGAAGCGTTCAGCGCTTCGGAACGGTGACGTTACCTTGTTTAGCCGTTCCTTGATCTCTTCAAGCAGCGCCTCTGGATCATCGGCTGCTACCAGCTCTGACTTGTAAGCCACTTCCAGCCCGCCAGCGATTGGCAGACTTCCCCAATCACCTGACGGCCAGCAGAATCGGTATTGGTAGAGGTCTGCATTGCTCATCGCGCTGCCGGCAATGCCATAGGCGCGCCGCAATACGATGCTCGCTAGTGGCACAGTCGCTTTGTAGATCGCGTTCATGGCCTGCACGCCATAGCGGATTGTGCCTGCCATTTCGGCTTCGCGGCCGATCATGAAGCCGGGATTGTCGACCAGATGGACGATTGGCAGGCGGAACTGGTCCGCGAGTTTGACAAAGCGCTCTACCTTCTCGCTGGTCTTCGCATCCCACGACCCGCCAAGGAAGCTGGGATCGCTGGCCACCACGGCGACCGGCCATCCGTCTAGCCTTGCCAGCGCCGTGATCGCGGCGCGGCCCCACATCTTGCCGATTTCGAACACAGTGCCTTGGTCGAACACCATGTCCATGCAGCGGCGCATCGAATAGACTTGCTTGTCTTCGCGGGGGACGAGGGAGAGCAAGGCTTCTTCGCGGCGGTAAACCGGATCGGTGCAGTTGGAACGGCGCGCCAGTTGTCCGACATGTTCGGGCATGAAGGCGAGGAAGTGTCGCGCGCGGGCAAAGGCTTCAGCTTCGGATGCGACTTCATCATCGACCACGCCATTGCGCGTGTGGATGTCGCTGCCGCCGAGTTCTTCCTTGGCGCGGGCGTGATCGTCAGAACCCTTGTAGCTTTCGCCCAATCCATCGACCACGGCGGGGCCAGCGGCGAAAATCTGGCTTAGGCCGCGTACCATGATTGAATAGTGGCTGGCGGCGACCCGCGCGGCGCCAAGACCCGCTGTCGGCCCCAGCGCCAACGCGACAACCGGCACAGTGTCTAGGTTTTTGACTGTATCGCCCCACCCGGGAACCGCGGGAATATAGGTCGCGCCGATCATTTCCAGCGTTTTGACCGATCCGCCGCCGCCCGTGCCATCGATCATCTTGATGATCGGCAGCTTCAGCTCATGCGCCATCTGCTCGGCCTGTACCATCTTGCGCTTGATGCCTGCGTCTGCCGCGCCGCCGCGAATGGTGAAATCGTCGGCGGTTGCCACCACCGGGCGACCATGCACGGTTGCCTTGCCGAAAAGGAAGGGTGCGGGAAGCACGCTGACCAGATCGCCGTTCTCGTCATAGGTCGCATTCCCGGCGACCTTGCCAATTTCGCGGAAGGAGCCTTCGTCGCAGATCGCGTTCAGCCGCGCGCGGGCATCCATCTTGCCGCGACCATGCTGCCGCGCGACCTTTTCCGGCCCGCCCATTTGCTCGGCGAGCTCTTCGCGCTTGCGCAGTTCCTCGAGTTCGCGCTCCCAACTCACTCTTCGGACGGCTCCACCACGCACAGCACCGCCTCGACCTGCACCTGCCCGCCCTCGCTGGCGGAAAGTTCGGTCACGGTCCCGTCGAACGGGGCGGTGAGCGCGTGCTCCATCTTCATCGCTTCGAGCACCATCAGGCGCTGCCCAGCGGTCACCGCATCGCCCTCGGCTACATTGACGGCAATGACCTTGCCCGGCATCGGCGCGAGGATCGCGCCGTCGGCAGCTGAGGCATGGCCGTCACCATCCGAGCGCAAAGAGAGCATGAAGGTGCGACCGCGTTCGACCACAACAGCATGATCAGCATCGATAGCTTCAACCTCGCGGATCACGGAAGGAGAGTTCGAGCCATGCGGGTTATAAATCGACATAGGATGGACGACGACGCTTTTGGTCGATCCGCCAACCATCACCGCGGCTTTTGCATTTGAGGGCTGGTTAAGCCGAAAGCCCAAGGGCCAGAACTCTATTTCCGCTTTGGTTTCGCCGTATGACTCTGAATGAAAATCGGAGACGAGGTGCGCGATCGCGTCTTCTAGCGCATCCGTCGAAGGCTCGTCTAAAATTGTGAGATCGTCGGCGTGCTCTTCGATGAAGCCTGTCGAGACATTCGCCGCGCGAAATTCTGGGTGCGACAAACATTCGAAGAGGAATGCAGCATTGGATACGACCGGCCAAACTGAGCTGCGTCCGACGATGTGAAGGAGTGAGTCAATAGCCCCTTCGCGATCTTCACTGCGGCTTATAAGTTTGGCGATCATAGGGTCGTAATTCGGGCTGATTTCATCGCCTTCTTCCACGCCTGTTTCGATGCGGTCTGATGCACCGTAGTCGCGAAGGTAGAAGTGATTGAGCCGCCCCATGCTCGGCAAAAACCCTTTCGCCGGGTCCTCCGCATAAAGCCGCGCTTCGATGGCGTGGCCGTTGATGCTCAGCTCTTCTTGGCTTAGCGGGATTGGCTCCCCGCTCGCCACGCGCAGCTGCCACTCCACCAGATCGACACCGGTGATCTCCTCGGTCACCGGATGCTCGACCTGAAGTCGCGTGTTCATTTCCATGAAGAAGATGCGGTCGGCGCGCAGGCCTTCGCTGGCATCGGCAATAAACTCGATCGTGCCCGCGCCTTCGTAATCGACCGCCTTGGCAGCGCGCACAGCGGCGGCGCAGATGTCCTCGCGGGTCGCCTCGTCCATGCCGGGGGCGGGGGCTTCCTCGATCACCTTTTGGTGGCGGCGCTGGAGCGAGCAGTCGCGTTCGAACAGGTGGACGACATTGCCGTGGCTATCTCCGAACACCTGCACCTCTATATGGCGCGGCGAGGTGATCCATTTTTCCAGTAATACTTCGTCATTGCCGAAGCTCGCCTTGGCCTCGCGCTTGCAACTCTCCAGCGCGGCTTCGAAGTCGGCCGGGGCATCGACCTTGCGCATCCCCTTGCCGCCGCCGCCTGCGACCGCCTTTATCAACATCGGATAGCCAATGGCATCGGCCTCTCTCTTTAGGCGCTCGGCCGACTGGTCTTCGCCCAGATAACCCGGCGTCACAGGGACACCGGCGGCGATCATGCGCTCTTTCGCCGCATCTTTCAGACCCATCGCCTCGATGCTGGCAGGCTTCGGCCCAACCCAGATCAGCCCGGCGTCGATCACAGCCTGAGCAAAGCCCGCATTCTCAGACAGGAATCCATAGCCCGGGTGGATCGCCTCAGCGCCGGTCTCTTTCGCCGCCGCGATGATCTTCTCGCCCACGAGATAGCTTTCCGCTGTTGGCGAGGGGCCAATGTGCACCGCCTCGTCCGCTTGCCGCACATGCAGCGCTTTGGCATCGGCGTCGGAATAAACTGCAACCGTCGCGATCCCCATCGCGCGTGCGGTGCGGATGATGCGGCATGCGATCTCGCCACGATTGGCAATAAGAAGCTTTGAAAACATGTGCTCAACGCTACGCGCTGGCGGCATTCTCAGCAAGATCGGAACGCCGCCACCGTGGCTCGTCGTCAAGCTGCGGCGGACGGTTGACCAATGCTTCGGCGAACGCGGCGAGCGCGTGCCCGATCTTTTTTACTTTGGATGTGTAGACCCTGTGGTCCCATGCAGCGGGGCCTTTGGCCAGCACTTCGCGGCCAATCGCAGTGTAGATGCGCGCCGCGGAAAGTATTGCCCAACGGCAGCGGAACGGCAATCTTGCCGCACCGATCCGTGAAGAGGCCGCATGCACCTGCATCCGCCGGACAAGCCGCGCCGCCATATCGGCAAGCTCCTGCCGATAGTGCGGCTTGGTGTGCTGACCGGGCTCGATATCTTCCTCGACCAGCCAGATTGCCGGTAGATAGCAACGCCCCGCGGCGTCATCTTCCACGACATCACGTGCAATATTCGCCAGCTGAAACGCGAGGCCTAGATCACAAGCGCGATCCAGCGTGTCCGCATCTTCGCGCTTCACACCCATTACTAGCGCCATCATCACGCCAACCGCGCCCGCGACATGCCAGCAATAGCGCATTAGATCGGCTTCGGTGCGTGGGCGCCAGTCTTCCGCATCAAGCTGGAAACCTGCGATTACGGCTTCGGCATCGTCAATTGTCAGCCCGACCTCGTTGGCAACCTGTCCGAAAGCGTCGAACGCAATGTCGCCGGTTTCCTCACCTGCAAGGGCTTTGGCGGTCAATGAGCATATAAGCTCGACCTTGGCCGCGATATCGGATTGGTCACCCAGTTCACCGCCCATATCCTGCGCATCGGTTAAGTCATCGCAGCGGCGGCACCATGCGTAGAGCATCCAAACTCGCTCTCGCGTGGTACGGTCGAATAAGCGGCTGGCAGCGGAGAAGCTCTTCGAACCTCGCTTGATTGCAAGGCGGCTTGCTTCGACTAGTTCGGGACGGGTCATGGTTGACCCGCTGCCTGGCCAGCCTGCACCCTCCACCCTTCCACCCGGATGGTATCCCGGTCGGCTCCGGGTGGAAGGGTGGAGGGTGCAGGCGGCGCGGACATCAAAAAAGAACGCCTTTTCACAGATCCTCGGCTTTCATGCGAAAGATAGGCGTGTGGGGTTCATACGCGGTCATTTTGTTAATCAGGCCGCCTATAGTCGTATCGTGGATCAGGATGTTCTGATGCGCCGGGCGAACAAAGCCGACTTCCGCCATCTTTTCATTGAAGGCGATCAGATGATCGAAAAACGCCATCGTGTTGAGCAGGCCTACAGGCTTGGAGTGATATCCAAGCTGCGCCCAGCTCATCGCTTCCCAAAGCTCGTCCATGGTGCCGACCCCGCCGGGTATCGTGACGAAACCGTCCGACAGATCGGCGAAGCGCTGTTTGCGCTCATGCATGCCGGAAACAGTGTAGAGCTCTGTGCAATCGTGATTGGCGACCTCTGAATTAAACAGCGCTTCGGGGATCACGCCGATCACTGCGCCTCCTGCATCGAGCGCACCGCGAGCAACCGCGCCCATCAGGCCCAGCCGCCCGCCGCCATAAACGACGCCAATCTCGCGCAAGGCCAGCGAGCGACCAACCTCAGTAGCTAGTTCGATATAGCGTGCATCATCCGGCGTGGCGGAGCCGCAATAAACAGCTAGGCGGTTCAGTTTTTGAGTCACGCAGGCGTCTTTACGCCCAAGTCTTCTAGCATCAAGCCCGCAGTTGCTTTTGCGCTGCCGACAACGCCGGGAATGCCTGCACCCGGATGCGTGCCTGCGCCCACAAGATAGAAATTGTCGATCAAATCGTCGCGGTTGTGACCACGCAGATAAGCGCTCTGCCACAGCACCGGCTCAAGGCTGAAAGCGCTGCCCAGATGGGCGTTCAGGTCATGCGCAAAATCATTTGGTGCATAGCTGAACTTGGTCACGATCCGGTCATGGATGTCAGGGATCAGACGACGCCCAATTTCATCCAGAATGCGCTTTTCAAGCATGGGGCCGACTTCGTCCCAATCCACCGCCAGTTTGCCCATATGAGCGACCGGGACCAGCGCGTAGAAGGTGCTCTTGCCCTTGGGCGCCATGCTGGGATCAGTCACCGTGGGATGGTGCAGATAGATGCTAAAATCCTGCGGCAGCACACCTTGCTTGTAGATATCATCCAGCAGGCCTTTGTAGCGCGGTCCGAACAGGATCATGTGATGGGGGATGCCAGGCCATGTGCCTTCAAGCCCGAAATGCACCACAAACAGTCCGGGGCTGAAGCTTTTGCGCGATAAAGACTTCGCATAATCCTTGCCGCGCTTGGTGCCTTTCAGCAGGTCACGATAGGAATGCATAATGTCCGCATTCGAAGCGACCGCGTCAAAACGTTGTTTCCACCCGCTGGCGGTTTCGACTTCGCTCGCCTTGTTGCCGATGGTGTGAACCTGCGTCACGGCATCGCCCACGCGCATCGTACCGCCTAGTCGCTCGAAGTGGCGCACCATTCCGGCGATCAAGCGGTTGGTGCCGCCGCGTGTCCACCACACGCCGCCATCTTTTTCCAGCTTGTGAATCAGCGCGTAAATCGCACTGGTGTTCATCGGATTGCCGCCAACCAGCAGCGTGTGGAACGACAGCGCTTCGCGTAGCTTCTCACTTTTTACATAGCTTGAAACCATGGAATAAACGCTGCGCCAGGCCTGTTTCTTGATCAGCGCGGGCGCGGCTTTCAGCATGCTTTTGAAATCGAGGAAGGGCACGGTGCCGAGTTTCAGATAACCTTCCTCGTATACGCCGGCGGCATATTCCAAGAATTCCGCATAGCCTGCGATATCGGCAGGGTCGAGCTTTGCGATTTCTGCATTCAGGCTCTCTTCGTCATTCGAATAATCGAAGTTCGTGCCGTCGGGCCAGTTGAGCCGGTAGAACGGCATTACCTTCATCAGCTCAACATCTTCGGCCATGTCGTGGCCGGTGATTTCCCAAAGCTCTTTCAGGCAAGGGGGGTCAGTGACAACTGTTGGCCCACCATCGAAAATAAAGCCGTCCTTTTCCCAGAAATAGGCCCGCCCGCCGGGTTTATCGCGGGATTCAATAACGGTCGTTGCGATGCCAGCTGATTGCAGCCGGATCGCAAGTGCCATCCCGCCAAATCCGGATCCGATCACGCAGGCCGTCTTCCCTTCATATTTGGCAGGATCGGCTATTTGCGGTGCGCGGACCAGCGGTGTAACTGGCGTGGAGGCGGCGTTCATTCGGTTTTCTCCATGATCAAGGGATCCCCCTTGCTCGCAAGCGCGCGGATTGCACGCGAAATAGGTACAGGCGGCTTGCCAGTGAAGATGCGGAACTTGTCAGGCAAGGTCGTGTGGCACGCATAGAATCGCTCAATCAGATCTTGTGGGAGCCGATAGAACTTTTGAAAAATGTCCACACGGCGTTCTGGTTCCGCAGCTTTGAAAAGCATTCGGCCCAGCGCGCGGTAAATCGACGTCTTACGCCAATGTTTATTGGCACGTTCACGGACGAAATGCGCCAGCAGCGGGCCGGACAAGTGGGCATGAGAGGCGATCGCCAATGCGTTCTCGACAGCGATCGGCATAGTGTAGCTGGTTAGCGGGTGGCTGAACCCGCCACGCGCACCCGCCATGGCAACCCCCGGGATGTCGATGCTGGCCCGATAGGCGTCGAAATTGCCGCCAGTGATGACGGGCAAAATGCCTTTCTCACGGCCTATCTCGACCCCATTGCGGAAACCCTTTTCTGCTGCATATTCATCGATCCGACGACTTAGCAAATCCTCGTCAAGTACCCGGGTCTCGTCATAGTAGGTGTCTTCCAAGAACAGCTCATCCTTGGCCAGCGGCAGCACATACATAAAACGATAGGCGCTATGATTGCCTGCTGGCGTATGCTGATCGACACTCGCATCCATTATCACCGGCTGCGACAGCCCATGGGGCTGATCATATTTGAAATGACGTCCGGTGAAGATCTGCCAGCCGCCCAGCAAATGTTTTGAAGGCGGCACACTGCGAGAATCAATAACTGCGCGGGCAGCAACGCGTTCGCCGTTTTCTAGCGTAACACCGGTCGCTTCGAGCTGATTAACTTTGCAGTCAATGCGCAGGGACTGATTAGGCAAGAGATCGCGCAAAGCAGCGTCGAAGTCAACCGAGGACAGCGAGCGGTATCCTGCCTCCATTGACCGATGATAATCAGGGAAAGCGACTTCATAGCCATTATTCCATTCGGTTTTGGTAAAGCCATCCAGCAGCGAGTTCCCTTCGTCAGAAAGATCGCTGCCAAACCAGCTCCAGCGGTGATGCCCGCCAAGCGCCTTGCCCGCCTCTATCAGCTGGAATCGAATTTCGGGATGTGCGCGATGCAGCGCCAGCGCGATCAGCCCGCCAGCGAGTCCGCCGCCCACAATTGCTACATCGGTTTCGCGCCCATTCATTGTGGCAGAACCCCTACCCTAGCATCGATGCGGCGGCAATGGCGTGGCGCGCAATCCCTAGAGCCTGTCTGCGGTTTCCTTGCATGCGCTGCAGCCATGCCTCTTACTTGGATCATAGAAAACTGATCCACAGCCGCAAGGCGATTCTTGCCTCCGCCGCGATCTCAATCTTAGCGGTGTTCATCTTGCTAGATATGGACCGTCCGTCGACCTACGGATGCGCCTTTCACTTCGCGGCGCGGCGAAGCTGATCAGTTTACTGCCATATTCGGCGTGGCCTGTGTTTTCTGGATAGCTTAGTGGTTCTCCAAAAAGAAAGGGCCGCCCGATAGCGCCCCTTCCTCGATTTTAGTCGTGCAGAGACGCTCTATTCGCCACCGTCTGCTGCGGCGCCTTTGGCACCATCCGCTAACTGCGGGCGCGGGCCGGGCATTTCGGCCTTGCGGTCGCCGGTTTTGAGATAGGTTTCGAACCATTCCATCATACGCAGATTGTAGTCATAGCGGCTGCCAGCCATGCGATTGCCGTGACCTTCGCCCGGATAGAAAACCAAGCGCACCGGTACGTCAGGCTTGCGAACCTTCAGCGCGCGATAAAGCTCCAGGCTTTGGCCCGGATCGACGCGCGTATCTTCCTCGCCATGCATGATCAGTGTTGGCGTGTTGGCCTTGTCGACGTGATAGACAGGTGACACTTCGAGCATCTTCATCCAGTCATCCCACGGCCAAGCGCGGCTATGAACATTGTACATCTCGTAAGGGATGTCGCCGGTGCCGAACTTGCTGACCTGATTGGAAATGCCAACGAACATCACAGACGCCGCGTATTCAGCAGAATGATAAGTCGCGCCCCATGCCGATGCATAACCACCATAGGATCCGCCGGTAATGCCGGTGCGGTCAGAATCGGTAATGCCTTCGGCGACTAGCGCCCGCTTCGCATCTACGATGTCGGCAAATTCAGGATCGGTGTAATTGCCCTGATGCTGTTTAGAGAATGCGGTGCCGTAACCGGTTGAGCCGCGATAGTTGGGCAGGAACACGGCATAGCCTTGGCCAGCGGCAACCTGCCCCGGCTTCGAATAGGCTGTAATCCAGCCGTTCGATTCGTGCGCCTCAGGACCGCCATGGACATTCATGATGGTGGGTGCACCGCCCTCGGGAATACCGCCGACTGGCAGCACCAGTACGCCTTGAACCTGTTGTCCGTCGCGCGCGGTATAGGTGTAGATTCGCTGCTCCCCGAAGGTGATCTCGCTCAGCCACGGGTTGTGTGACGTCCACCGCTCGAATGCGTTTGCGCGCAAGCGCGGGTTCCATACGAACAACTCGGTAGGGTGCTTGGGGGAGTTGGCGGAAACCGCAACCTTGCCGCCGGCGGATTCGACGCTGGTCAGTATCAGCGAACCCGGATCGACTTCTCGGTGCACGCTGCCATCGGCGTTGTAGATGCGCAGAACGCTTTGCGCGCCGACATGCACGATGGTTGCGAGGCGGCCATTGGCCATCCATTCTGCATCAACTGTTGCTTCAGCAGCGCCTTCGTTGAGCGCGCGGTAATTGCCGGTTGCGACATCGACCAGATGCAGCGTGGTTTCCGCCGGATCGTGTTTGTCGACGCCAGCAATCATGGAGAGTTGCGTGCCGTCAGGTGAGACTTCCACGTCGCCCAGCTTGCCCGGCGTCGGTACGATAGCCTTCACATTGCCATCGGCCAGGTCGATGATGTGGACGCGCAATGATGTGTAAGTGTCGTCGATCTGCGGGGTCGGCTTGCTCTGCACGATGCCTGTCTTGCCATCGGGTGTGATGTCGAAACCGGTCACGTAGGCAGGGACAGGAATCTGGCGTGGTTCCGCGTCCACTTCTTCGCCAACCTTGGCTTCGAACAGGCGGCGCAGGCGTGCCTCTTCTTCATAGACGACAGAATTGAAACCAGCTTTACGTTGCTCGGTGCGCTGTTTGTCTTCTTCCGCGGTGGCCAGCATGAAGATGCTGTTGCCATTCGGGCCCCACACATAAGACAGGACATCGCTATCAGCGATTTCCGCAAGTTTGCGATAGGTACCGCCGGCTACTGGCACGCCCCATACGGCGTTATCTTCACCTTCAGCGCTCCAGGTGAAGCTGACCATGCTGCCATCGGGGCTGAATTGAACGCCACTCGGGCTGACATCTTCCCGCAGATATACTGTTGACGTGTTCGGGCCGGTTGCAACTTTCAGGACTTGCTCGAAGCCGCCATTGTCTTCGCCTTCGCTTACATCAGGTAGGCTGGCGGTAGTGTAAGCGATGCGTGTTCCATCAGGCGACACAGCGATAGCGCCGATGCTTTCGATCTTGGCGACATCTTCCGGCGTCATCGGGCGGGCTGAAGCGGTCGCCGCAATAGAGACAGATGCGAGCAGAGTCGCAGCACTCAAAGCCATGCGATTCATAAGAAAATTGTCCTCTCGTGATTGACTGTTGCGCGCCTGATAGCGGCAATGCGGGGAAATTCAAATGACGGAACGGGCAAATCCGCCCCTTGTATCCTCAATGCAGAACGCGCAACACAGGTCCCGAAAGGGAGATAAATATGCGTGTTTTCTCGGGACTGATGGCGGCAGCAGTGGCTTTAATGAGCAGCCCGGCGCTGGCCGACACTACAATTATCCATGCAGGGGCGGTGCTAACCGATGCGGATAGCCGGCCAAGCGGGCCGGCCACGATCACGGTGACTGACGGAAAAATCGTCAGCATTGTGGATGGCTTTTCGCCAACGCCAGAAGGCGCCACTATGGTGCATCTTGATGAACACACTGTCATGCCCGGTCTGATCGACCTGCATACGCATCTATCCGGCGATCCGGGTGGTGATTTTCGCGACGCTGCTGTCAATCCGGCGGAATGGTATTCATTTGTTGCGGCCAAGAATGCGCGCATCACAGCGCTTGCCGGATTTACCACCATTCGCGATCTGGGTGCACGCAGCGATCAGGTGATGCAGTCTTTGCGCCGTGCAACCGCTGAAGGTTTTGTGCCTGGTCCGCGCATTATTGCCTCTACGCGTACGATCGCAATTGTTGGCGGCCACGGAGACACCAACGGCTTCAATGAGCATGTGAATGATGCGCTGGACAATGACTTTTCCTGCACTGGCCCGATTGAGTGTTCAGAGAAAGTGAGGCTGGCATCGAAATATGGCGCTGACCTGATCAAGATCACCGCGACCGGCGGTGTATTGTCGCAGCAAGGCCGCGGGCTGGAAGCGCATTTTACCGACGCAGAGATGCGCGCGATTGTAAAGGCGGCCAATTCATTGGGACTGGAGGTTGCGGCCCACGCACACGGCGCACGCGGGATCGAAGCGGCGGCAAAGGCCGGCGTGCAGACTATCGAGCATGGCACCTATATTGATGAAGCGGCAGGCAAGGCGATGCGCGAGAACGGGACTGTACTGATCCCTACGTTAATGGCGTTCCAGGGCATCAAGCAAAGGCTTGGCAAGGGCATTTATACGCCAGTGGTAGAAGACAAGGTACAGCAGGTTGCCGCCTTTGCTGAAAGCATCATCGAGCGCGCAATCATGTATGATGTGAAAGTGGCGTTTGGCACGGACGCTGGTGTATTCTCGCACGGCTTGAATGCAGGCGAACTGGCCTTGATGCGCAATGGTGGCATGTCGGATAGGGAAGTGCTTGCCAGCGCGACCACAGGTGCCGCTGAAGTGCTCGGCATGGAAGACGAGATCGGTCGCATCGCGCCGGGTTTCTCAGCCGATATCATCGCAGTGAAAGGCAATCCGCTTGAAGATGTGAGCGTGCTGGAGAATGTCGATTGGGTGATGGTGCGAGGGCGCGTGGTCGAATGATCACCTGATCCCGGGCCAAGCCAAAGGCTGGACAATCTTTCTTGCGAAGTGCACTCTCTCTCCGGGGAGAAGAAGGGAGAGGGTCAATGGCGCACCTGATGCGTTTCGCGGGAGCATTGTTTGCAGGGGCTGCGATGGTCACGCCGCTCGTTCCAGCGCAAGCTGATGTACCTGAACGAAGGCAGGCACTGTTTGGCGATGTGCATGTTCATTCGCGCAATTCGTTTGACGCCTACATCTTCGGCATTCGTGCCACGCCCGATGATGCCTATCGCTATGCGCGCGGGGAAACGATCCGGCACATGGCTGGTTACGACATTGCGCTGAAAGGCGGCGCGCTCGATTTCTACGCTGTGACCGACCACGCCGAGTATCTTGGCGTTCTCCCTGCGATGGATGATGAAAACCACCCGCTTTCGCTGCTGGAATACGCCGCAGACATGTTCTCTAGCGTTCGCGAGAAGATTTCGGAGGCTTTCGGAAAGATTGCGGGTACGCTGCGTTCGGGCGAAAAGCTTGAGGAAGCTTACGATGTTGACGTGATGCGTTCGACATGGGCGGAGATCAACGCCGCGACAGAGCGATATTATAAGCCAGGCGAGTTCACGACCTTTCACGGCTACGAGTTCACCAGTGCTCCCAGCAACCAGAATTTGCACCGGATCGTGCTGTTTCGTGGTGTGAATCGGCCCAATCTCCCGTTCAACAGTTTCGATTCGCAAAATCCGGAAGGTCTGTGGAGCTGGCTCGATGCCTTACGTGGCAAAGGGATCGAAGGGCTCGCCATCCCGCACAATTCCAATGTCTCGAACGGCAAGATGTTCGAGATGACGACCTATGATGGTGGCCCGATCACGGCCGAATATGCGCGGCAGCGGATGCGCAACGAACCGATTGTCGAGATGAGCCAGGTTAAAGGCACATCTGACACGCACCCCTTGCTTTCGCCCAATGACGAATGGGCCAATTTCGAAGTCTACGAGACGCTGATCGGAACCGATATCAAGGGCCGGACGTCTGGCAGCTATATTCGCCAAGCATTACAACGGGGCCTCACGCTAGAGCGGCAATTGGGGGTAAACCCATACGAGTTCGGACTGATCGGTTCCTCCGACACACATAATGGCGGTGGTCCTGTCGATGAAGATCGATTCTTTGGCAAAACCGGCGCGCTTGACGGGACGCCCGCGGGCCGCCGCGTGGTGGCATCGGATGCGGACCTTGGGCTCGAAGGTGCAGCCGCCACGCCGTTTTATAAATGGAGCGCAGCGGGGCTGGCGGGCGTTTGGGCGGAGCAGAACAACCGCGAAGACATCTACGACGCGTTCCGCCGCAAAGAGACGTTCGCGACATCCGGCCCGCGGATCAAAGCGCGGTTGTTTGCAGGCCATGGCTATCCTGCTGATATTTTTGATCGCGATGATTTTGCCCGTCTCGCCTATGCGGGCGGTGTCCCCATGGGAGGTGATCTGGGCAGTCATGGGGAGGGTGCGCCAACCTTCCTTGCTGAAGCGATGAAAGACCCTGACGGTGCAGGCCTGGAGCGTTTGCAGCTTATTCGCGGATGGGTCGATGACGATGGCGACCTGCAAGAACAAGTCTATGACATTGCTTGCGCTGTTGGCACGCCGGACAGGCGCACGCATCGCTGCCCTGCAATGCGCTCTGGCGTTGATACCAATACTTGCACGACCCCATCGAGCTATGGCGCGGCGCAATTGACCGCGCGATGGCAAGAGCCGGATTACAATCCTGATCGCCGCGCATTCTACTATCTGCGTGCGATCGAACGGCCGACTTGTCGCTGGTCAACTTGGGAAGCAAACCGGCTAGGGCTGCCTGTGCGTGATGGCCTGGAGCTGACGATCCAAGAACGCGCGTGGAGCTCTCCGATTTGGGTGGGCGGCTAAGCCGCTTAGGCAGATTCCAGCGATCGGTGTTTGCCTGCGCCTTCAGCGCGCTTCTTGCCGCGCTCGATTTCTTTGAGCAAGTCGCGCACGTAGTGGTCAAAGTCGAGCTGGATCGTGTGCCGCCGCGCGGCGTAATATTGCCCTGTGTGATAGGCTTCGTCCGCTGCGATAATGTCATACATTTCCGATGAGGAAGGGGGCGCATATTCGCCCGCCAGATAGGCTGCGACCAGCTTTGACTGTTGCTCGGCAAAGTTGACCAATGTCGGAAGTGGCTGAGCGAGACCCATATAAAAAAGGTCTGGCGCATCGGGTTTCATGATCCGCTTGAACAGCGGCGGCGGGCGATTGTCGCTGTCAGCAGTGAATTGGGGATCGTCGAAGAACGGGAATTTGATGTCATAACCCGTCGCCCAGATGATCACATCCACCTGTTCGCGCGAGCCATCAGTGAAAACTACGCTATCGCCGTCCAGCCGCTCGATCCCCGGTTTCATCGCGATGTCACCTGAGCCCGCGCGCAGCAGGAATTCGCCCGATACCGTCGCGTGGCTCTCAAACGGGCCGATTTCGGGGTCTGGCAAGCCATAATCGCTCATCTTGCCTACCAGCTTCTTGATGAACCGCGTGCCGAGCCATTGGCTCAGCGATTTCGGCATCCAGGCAGGCGCCGGATTCTTGTCGAGCGGCTGGCCGTTGTAATATTTGGGCAGCACCCACACACCGCGCCGCGCGGATACAAACAGCCGCTCAGCAATCGGGCGCTGCGACAGCTCGCTAGCGATGTCCATCGCGGAATTGCCCATGCCCACCACCAGCACGCGTTTGCCAACACAATCAGCGGGTTCGAACGGGCTGCGATAGCTGTGTGAATGGAATTGCTCGCCAGTAAACTCGCCCGGATAGTCTGAAATCCGCGCAGCCCAGTGGTGGCCGTTTGCAACCGCCAAGGCGTCATACTGCCGCGTCTCACCGTTCGAGAGCGTGATATCCCAGCCGCCACCCTCGCGCCGCTGCGCCTTCTCGACTCGCGTGTTGAATGCGATGTGTTCGCGCAAGCCAAAATGATCGACGTAGTCGTGAAAGTACTTCAGCAGCTGCGCGTGATGCGGATAGTCCGGCCAATCATCGGGCACAGGAAAATCTTCAAATGCCAGCCGCCATTTCGACGTGTCGATGTGCAAGCTTTTGTAGCAGGCCGACATGCCGTTGGGGTTGTCGTAATACCAGGTTCCGCCGATATCGTCAGAGGCTTCGAATACATCGAAGGGTATGCCGAAATCTTTCAGCCGTTTGGCAGTCGTGAAACCGCTGCAACCCGCACCGATTATGCAGACCTTGGGCGAACCGTTCATTCCAGCGCTCCCGCCAGGTTCTCGTAACCCGCAACGAAATCCTGTTTGAAATCCTGCACAACCTGTCCGGCGGAGGTGACTTCGCGAACCAGCCCCACGCCTTGCCCGACAAAGTAAGAGCACAGCTCTTGCGCCTTCGGATTGCCACTCACCGCGGCCTTGTCGATGGTGCGAAGTGCGGGTTCTGACAGCAACATCATCAACGGCATCGGCAGTGCGGGTAAGCCTGCCTCTTCCCACATGGCGTGCCAGCCGCTGCGCAATTGCCGCGAATATTTGCCGGTGCGATGCTTTGAACGGATCGTGTCGCGACTGGTCGCCTGAACCATCTTCTCGCGGAAGATCTCGTGCGTTTCGGCTTCGGTGGTGGCGAGCCACACACTGCCGCACCATGCACCCGCCGCGCCCATCGCCATCATGCCCGCCATTTGCCGCCCGTTCATGATGCCGCCTGCCGCAAGCACCGGAATATCCGCACCGGCATCCTCGATCGCCTGCAAAACTTCAGGGATCAGCACTATTGTGCTGACTTCGCCGCAATGTCCGCCGCCTTCGCCGCCCTGCGCGACGATGATATCTACGCCCGCGTCGATCTGCTTCATGGCGTGTTCTTTGGCTCCCACCAGCGCTGCGACAGGAATGCCGTGCTTCTTTCCTGCCTCGATCATCTGCGGCGGTGCCGTGCCCAGCGCATTGGCGATAAGCTGCACAGGGTGGTTGAAGCTGACCTCAAGCAGTTCCTGCCCTAGAGAGGTATTCGGCTGTTGCGCGCCGCCTAGCGGCGCTGCGCCGCCCTCATCGAGCCCCGCCTCGCGCAGGATTTGGCGCGTGAAGTCGCGATATTGCTGCGGGATTGCGGCGACAACTTCGTCAGCCGTGACTGAGTGATCGACCGCTTGCACTTCCGGGATCAGCACATCCACGCCGTATGGCATGCCGTCGATATTGTCGTCGATCCACTTAAGCTCTGTCTCCAGCTGTTCGGGTGTGAAGCTGACCGCGCCCAGCACGCCGAAGCCGCCGGCCCGGCTGACCGCTGCGACAACGTCGCGGCAATGCGAGAATGCAAACAGCGGGAATTCACATCCCACCATATCTGACATGCGAAACGGCATTTATCTCTCCCTTGGATCATAGCACTAGCGCGCGAATTCAAGGTTGCCGAGTCGCGCATTTGAGAGGGTTGTGTGCGCGCAAAAAAAGCGGGCTGACCAGCGTGATCACCCGCCAGTCAGCCCGTCGACACACAGCTGCATCGATTATTAGTCAACGTCGCCCGGTGACTGAAATTCCCCCGGCCGGGTCGTGTAGCCGGGAGCGATTACCTTGCGCTGCGCAGTATCGATCGGCGGATGCTGCGCGATGAAATTGGGGAAATCGATATCGCCTACACCATCTGCGATCGTGATATTGCCCTTCTGCCAGGATGAAGACCAAGCCTCATGATCCAGTTCGATTTGCTGGATAAGGTCATGCGTGGCGGCAGACCAATAAGCGCCAAAGGGGCTTTCCGGCATGTAGCTGAGCGGTGCGATACGGCGTAGCTCGGCAAAGGGGGCGTGCCAGCGGTTATTAATATAAAGAGCATTCTAGCTTAGATCGATCGGAGCGATTGGGCGGTTATCCGCCTTTGCCGTTGTCGCTATTTTTCAGAGTCTCTCCCAGGCCACGCTTTACTGCGAGCTTGCAGAGGTATAAACTCAGTTCATCCCCGGGGAGCCAGCACAAATGGCTGAGAGGTGTGGGTATGCTCCACACGACTCGTTGAACCTGAACCGATTAGCATCGGCGGAGGGAGCGGAGGGCAACCCGCCTGAAGTCCCCACTCCGTCAGTAGGAGAGACTTCGCATGGCCGATATCAACAGTAAGCTGGAAATAGGCGTAACGACAGGGTCAATTCGGGGCAGCCGTAAAATCCACGTGGGCGCGCGCACCGGCTCCGGCATCCGCGTTGCGATGCGCGAGATTGACCTTGAGGGCGGCGAACCTAGCTTGCGGGTGTACGATACCTCCGGCCCATACACAGACCAGGAAGCCAATATTGACATTCAGGCTGGCCTGCCTGGGCTGAGACGTGACTGGATCATGGCACGCGGTGATGTGGAGGAATATGACGGCCGCGAAGTAAGGCCGGAAGATAATGGGCAGCTCGGCCCTGATCGCAGCGGCGGTGTGCCAGCCTTCCCAAATGTGGTTAAGCGCCCGCTGCGCGCTAAGGCCGGTATGAACGTCAGCCAGATGCACTATGCCCGCCGCGGCATTATCACGCCCGAAATGGAATATGTCGCCGAGCGGGAGAGTCTGGGCCGCGAAATGGCCGCAGAGCTGATTGCCGCCAACCGCGCTGGCACGCAGAGCTGGGGTGCGAGCATTCCGGAACTGATCACGCCGGAATTCGTGCGCGATGAAGTGGCGCGCGGCCGCGCGATCATCCCCAACAACATCAACCACCCCGAAACCGAACCGATGGCGATCGGGCGCAATTTTTTGGTAAAGATCAACGCCAATATCGGCAACTCCGCCGTCGCGTCAGACGTCGCGAACGAAGTCGACAAGATGGTCTGGTCAATCCGTTGGGGCGCGGACACGGTGATGGACCTGTCAACGGGCCGCAACATTCACGACACGCGCGAATGGATCATCCGCAACAGCCCCGTGCCCATCGGCACTGTCCCGATTTATCAGGCGCTGGAGAAAGTCGGCGGCATTGCCGAGGAACTGACCTGGGAAATCTTCCGAGACACGCTGATCGAACAGGCAGAGCAAGGTGTCGACTATTTCACCATCCATGCGGGTGTGCGCCTGCCCTATGTCCCGCTCGCCGCAAA
This sequence comes from Altererythrobacter rubellus, assembly GCF_030284385.1. NCBI lineage: Bacteria > Pseudomonadati > Pseudomonadota > Alphaproteobacteria > Sphingomonadales > Erythrobacteraceae > Altererythrobacter > Altererythrobacter rubellus. The sequence continues at coordinate 61,187 of NZ_CP127221.1, read as the reverse complement.
CCGCGTGACCGGCATCGTCAGCCGCGGCGGATCAATCATGGCGAAATGGTGCCTTGCGCACCACAAGGAGAGCTTCCTTTACGAGCATTTCGACGAAATCACAGAGATCATGAAGGCCTATGATATCGCCTATTCACTGGGCGACGGCCTGCGCCCCGGCTCCATCGCGGACGCCAATGACGAAGCGCAATTCGCAGAACTCTACACTCTGGGCGAGCTGACCCACCGCGCGTGGAAGGAAGACGTGCAGGTCATGATCGAAGGGCCGGGCCATGTGCCCATGAACAAGATCAAGGAGAATATGGACAAGCAGCTGGAGGTGTGCGGCGAAGCACCCTTCTACACGCTCGGGCCGCTCGTCACCGATATTGCGCCGGGGTATGACCACATCACCAGCGGCATCGGTGCAGCGCAAATCGGCTGGTACGGCACAGCGATGCTTTGCTACGTCACGCCGAAGGAACACCTTGGCCTGCCCGATCGGGACGATGTGAAGGTCGGCGTGATCACTTACAAGCTCGCCGCGCACGCGGCAGATTTGGCGAAGGGGCATCCGGCGGCAAAGGTGCGCGATGATGCATTGAGCAAGGCGCGGTTCGAGTTCCGCTGGCGTGACCAGTTCAACCTGTCGCTCGATCCCGAAACGGCCGAGCAATATCACGATCAGACCCTACCGGCAGAGGGCGCGAAGACCGCCCATTTCTGCTCCATGTGCGGGCCGAAATTCTGCTCGATGAAGATCAGCCAGGAAGTGCGCGAGTTCGCAGGGCGGCAGAATCAGGGCGCGGACAGCTTCCTTGAAAGCGGGCAATCAGGCGCGGAAGCGGCAGAGGCGAGCAAGCAGGCTGCACTCAAAGGCATGGCGGAGATGAGCGCCAAGTATAAGGACATGGGCCAGAAGCTGTATTTGCCGGAGGGCGAAGCCTGATGCGCAGGCTGGCACTGGCCTTTGGCCATGTCATTTCCAATAAGGGCGGAATGCCCCGCACCCGTCCTACGCCTGTTTTCCGGATAACTCGCATGAATTCGGCAAACTGTTCTGCCTGCGCGCGGAAGATCAGCCCGCCGGTTGCTGTGTCAGGCGCACGAGAATCCAGTCATACCCCAATTCCTTGACCCGCGCTTCCAGCAGCGCGCGCAGCTCTGCATCGGGTTGTGGCTCTCGTGTCAGCATCCACAAATACCGCCCGCTAGGCTCGCCCACGATGGACCAGTCATACAGCCCGTCTGCGCCTGGCTCCCCGCGATCCAGCACCCAGTAATCGCCGTAGAATGGGCCGAAGAAGCTCACTTTGAGCTTCGCGCCGTCCGAGCCTTCGACCACCTTGGCCTTGCCGGTCGACTGATCAAACTCGCCATCAAGCGCGCCTTTGCGGCACGAATTGACCACTTTGATCTTCTCATCATCGCGCAGCGAATATTCCGCCGTCACGGCTTCGCAGCCCTCTTGAAACGGTGCTTCATAGCGCCCGTATTCGTACCATTTGCCGAGATATTCGCTCAGGCTGACGGGCTTGGCCGGTTCGGGCACGCTGGCATTGCCAACCGGACCGGGCGAGCCGACGCAGGCTGACAGCAACAAGGATGCAGCGGCGAATGCGCCGCCGAATAGGGCTTGACGTGATGTCCGGTGATCCATGCCTTTATAATCCGTGAGGGCGGCGCTAGTTCCGCGCGAGTTTCACCAGCACATTGTCCAATTCTTGCAGGAAACGGCTGCGGTCTGCCTTGTTGAAGGGTGGCGGGCCGCCTCCGATGCTTCCATCCATTCCGGCCATCCCGGCGCGCAAATCCTCCATGATCGCGCGGGTCGCAATTGCGCTGCCGATGGAGCTGGCGTCAAACCGCTGGCCATTGTGCTTGAGCACGCTCGCGCCTGCCTTCAGGCAGCGCTCGGCCAGCAATATGTCGGCGGTGACAACCACGCTCCGCGCGTTCGCATTTTCCGCAATCCAGTCATCCGCTGCGTCGAAGCCATCGCTCACGACCACCCGCTTCACCCGATCGCTCACCGGCACGCGGAAGGGGGAGTTGCTGACCACGCGCACCTCGGCTTTGAACCGGTCGGCCACGCGGTAAATCTCCTCTTTCACCGGGCAGGCATCGGCATCGACGAGGATGGTGATCGGCCCGGGGATTGGAAGGTTCATGGCGCGCGCTAGCATCAAATCCGGCTTATTCAGCGGCCGGGCTGTCCCGCCAGATCAACAGAAGCAGGGCCATGATGATGAAAATCGCGCAGCCAGACAGCAGCCATGGGTTGATGTACCACTGCTGACCCCATTCGAATTCGCCTGCAGAAATTCGTGCCCAGCCGCGAAAGTGCTGCGTCGATCCCACCACAAGGCCGAACACCGCGAAGATCGCGGCGAGGTAGCGGCTCAGCCAATGGCGATACCATGGCAACAGGATGATTAGCCCTAACAGGCCGATGACGGTGCGCTGCGCGCGGCAAAACGGGCATTCATAGACCAATTCAGTGAGGTCAAGTGCCCATGTGGCAGCGCAAACGATCAAGGCAAGTATACCCAGAACTATGCGGTAACGCAGCAAGGTATCAGGTAAATTGGTGATCACTGTTTAAGCTCCCCTATCAGCTTGCGACCAGCGTTAGCCATTGGCCCGCAATCACGCAATGGAGCGGCGTCTCCGGGGATGCGCCGGCTTCCCTACTCGCGCGAAATTTGCCCATATGCGGGCGTGACTCTTGCTACGTCATTTCTTTGCGAACCGATTGCAATAGGCTTACTGTGGCGGCCCGTTCCCTCTCGTGCGGGCGGAGAGCTTTCTGCGCTCTGGACAGTGTTCCAAGTGTTCCATGTTGTTGGATTGGGGATTGGGTCCGCGCCGCCGAAATCGCTGGAAACCGGCGCGCTTCATACCCATATCTATAGGATAGGGGCAGTTAGAGAGAGGAACGCAAGATAATGCAATTTTAGTTCAATTCGGACAGTTCCGTAATGGGTACAGACAACGTCGCAGAGCGGATCGAAAATCAGGTACGTGCCAAACTCGCGCGGTTTGAAGAACGGTTAACCCGGGTCGAGGTGCATGTGTCGGATGAAAACGGCCGAAAAGGCGGCGCAGATGACAAGACATGCACGATCGAAGTGCGTCCGCGCGGTGACCGGCCAATTGGTGTCACCGAGCATGCGGCCGATGTGGATACGGCTGCGCGCAAGGCGGCCAATACGATGGCACAGCGGCTGGAACGTGTGCTGGGCCGGGAAGAACGCCACAAGCATGATCAGCGCCCAGACAAGGTGATATAACGATCAGTCGAAGGTAAAACCGGCCTCTTTCGCTTCAGCAATCAGCTCTGGCCCGGTCCTGCGGGTCGTCTCTTGCGCGAAGGAATAATAGTCGGGCTGTTCGTCGACAAAGATCTCTGCACCCAGCGTCATGTCGCCAAGATCGTCAAATAAACCGGCCAGGAAGGAATAGCTGCCCGTTGGGGTAAAGCAGTAGAACAGGTTGCTGCCGCACTTGCTGCAGAAACCGCGCTCTGCCCAGTTTGACGATTTGAAGCGGGTAATATGCTCCTCGCCTGAGAAGCGCGGCGCGGTGTCGCTTTGTACGGCCAGATAGGCGCTGCCGCACCAGCGACGGCACATTTCGCAATGGCATGCCTCCAGATGCGGCTTGGCGGGCGTGGCGGTGACTGTAACTGCGCCGCAAAGACAGTGGCCTGTGATTTGTTCGTGAGTGCCTGACATTGCCTTTGTTCCTTTCTGTTCAACGAAAGGATAGTCCATTGATCAAGCTTCGAAAAGTTCCAATTGCCGCGCAGCCACACCCGCCTCGCGCATCGCTTTGTACATGATCTTCTTCACGCCAAAAAACCCGGCTTTGGCGTGTGGCCAGGTCGCCCGTTCAAGCGCGGAGGTAAGCTGGATGAGACTCCCTTTGTCGGCGAGTGGAGCGAGTTCTGGCCAGAGTGCGTCGCGTGTCCATCCCATCGGGAGATAGGATGTGACGATGTGGTTGAGCTTTGTATCGGCCAGTATGTTTGCGAGTGAATTGCCGGACTGCCAGCCGACATGTGGGCAGCCAAATGTTTCTGCCGCGGCTTCACCACCATGCTGAACGGATTGCATCGCAAAGTCTCGAACCAGCCCGCCGATCTGTCTTGGAGAACGGTCATCAGGCCTAGCCGCGGAGATGACTAGTGCGGGTGGATGCGGAAGATCGAAGGGCACATGGCTAGCGGCTTCATCGTGCAGCAACAGCGCATAGGTTTGCGGAATCGTATTCGCGCCCGGAGGAAGCGCGAGAGGCCTGCGCGCGTGCTTTTCAGGTTCGGTGAGTGGCGGCGCGTCTTGAGCAAGGCCGCGGGCCAATAGCGGCCCGTCGGGATGGCTCTGCGTGTACTGCGCGATATTATCCGGCCTAGCGAGGTACGTCTTTCCTTTGGTGTGCAATCCCGCGATCCAGCGCCAGCTCAGCGTATTTGAAGCCGCATCACCATCGATCAAATGGCGCAGGAAGAAGTCCGCACCCAAAGTCCAGTCGAGCTTCAGTGTGAATATCCAGATGCTGGCGAACCACATACGCGCATGGTTATGCAGATACCCTGTCTCGCCGAGCTCGCGTGCCCAATTGTCAAAGGCTTGTATGCCGGTCTGGCCGCTTGTTGCTTGCTCAAACAAACCATGCGTGACCGGATCCGATTCAAAGCAACTGAGGGCCGCATCGCGCTGATCACAAAAGGCGCGCCAAATGCTTGGCCGCTGCTCAAGATATCCTTTGAAATAGATCCGCCAGAACACTTCCGCTATGAACTTCTCAGCGGCCTCTGGGCTATGCTGGCCAAGTGCGGACTGCAGCACCTCAGCTTCGCTCACAACGCCAGCATGCAACCAGGGGGAAAGCCGCGACACATTGCCACCAGCTTTGCCTTCATCATGGTTGCGCCGATTGGCATAGCGCCGCCCCATGTTCGGTGTGAACCTTGCCAATTGCGACAATGCGGCGTCTCTCTGAGGGTTCCATTCCATATCAAAAGCAACGGGCCGGTGCGAGTGTGGTTCCGTTAAGGTGCCCAAGCCATGTGGGAAAGCGAAAGGCAGGCGTGACATGGCTGTTCCCTCTGACTATCATTGCGCGTCGGAAGGGGGAGATAACCGATGATACGCAATGAACTTGGCAAGCGCTTGTTGGTTGCTGTGGTCGGTTCGCTCGGGCTCTATGCATGCTTTGGAGGTTCGGAAGAGGCTCCGGGAGAAGTGCCCACCTTCGATGAAGTTTCGGAAAGTGAAGTTATCACTGCGCTCGGCAATGAGCCATTCTGGAATGCAGAAATCGAAGCGGATACGCTTACCTATTCAACTCCTGAAAACATCGCCGGGCAGGTGATTACAGTGACCCGATTTGCAGGAAACGGAGGGTTGGGTTTCTCGGGAGAGCTGAACGGTGAGCCGTTCAACCTGGCGGTCACTCCAGGCGAATGCTTGGACACGATGAGTGATCGCAGCTATCCCTTTACCGCCACATTGACTATTGGCGACGAGCTGCGCAATGGCTGTGCCTATACCGATACCCAGATGTTCACTGGCGAAGGAGCGAATTGAATATGTCGAACGAAACGGGCGCTAGACGGGGTTGGACGTGGTTCTTCTGGATTGCAGCAATCTTCAACTTTCTCGTCGGCATTGCTGTGATTCTCGGGCCATCCGCGCCGATTGATACGCGCCTGGTTGGCATATTGGTTTTCGCATTCGGGCTTGTATATGCCGTCGTCGCTCGGGACCCTGATCGCTACGCTGATGTGATTTGGGCCGGTGTGTTCGGCAAAGTCGCCGTTGTTGCCTTGTTGGTTACAGCAGAAATGAACCAATCGGGTGGCGACGCTCCTACCGCAGTCTTGGCGATCGACGTGCTGTTTGCCACAGGGTTCCTAATCTTCCTTCTGACAAGGGGTGAAACGAGCGTCAGCTACGGTGAAAGTGGCGGTACAGATTAGGAGAAGACGATGGGACTGACCGGCGGATGCCTGTGCGGTAAAGTGCGCTATGAATTGACGACCGATCCGCTGATGTGCGTGACCTGTCATTGCAAGAACTGCCAACGTCAGGCGGGCAGCGCGCTTTCGATCATCGTTGGCGTGCCGGAAGGGTCGGTAAACGTCGTCGGCGAAGTCAAAACCTACAATGACAAGGGTGACAGCGGCGCAACTGTGCGGCGACAGTTTTGCGGCGATTGCGGTTCGCCTGTCTTCACGCTGGTCGAACACCCGCCAGGCGTGATGTTCATTAAAGCGGGAACGCTGGATGATACCAGCGGTCTGAAGCCAGCTTTCCATTGCTACACGAAAAGCGCGCAAGACTGGGTCGAGCTCGGTGATATCCAAGGGTTTGAGACAGTTCCAGACGCGCTTTAATCTGCGACGCCCGCACGCTCCAGCTCTGCCTTGAGGCCGCCGCTCAGCCACAGCCACCACATGCGGAAGTCGGCGAAAAGAGACCAAAGCGGATAGGTGAAGGTTGCGGGTCTATTCTTCTCGATTGTGAAATGCGCCAGCCAAGCGAAGAAGTAACCCGCCAACGGCAGCGCGATTAGCCACAGCCACTCACCCATCAACAGCGCATAGCCAGCCAAAGCGACGACCAGCGACGTGCCGACATAGTGCAAGGCTCGTGTAGCTGGTTTGCTGTGCTCACGCAGATAGAACGGCCAGAATTCAGCGAAAGTAGTATAGGTTTTGGTCATTTTCTAAAACAATCCAGGGATTTGATACTGAGCTGCATTTGGCCGCACAGGTTGCAACAGTTCGCGCCCACCAGTGCTTTGCGCTGAACGAAGGTCACCACCCGAAATCGCGGTGCAGCTGCCCCCAGCCAGAAAATCAAGCGCAGTCGCGATTGATGCCTCTGCCGGATCACCCAGCTGCCTGAATATGTCGTCATTCGCCCGGCAGGTGTTGGGCACGACGCCGGCAAGACCGCTGAAGTATTCACCTTCATCATTAGCGTTGGTGGTCTTGAAGGCGACAGCTCGCAAGCGATCGTCACACTCAGTGCGGTCGAAGCCGAACTGGCCAACCGGTTTGCCAAATGTATTGGTCCCGATCAGTGCGACATTGTTGCCCAGATAGGGGAGCATGGAATTGATCACGAGCTCGCTGGCAGATGCTGTTCCGCCGCGGCCGATAAAGGCAACCTTGGTTGGTGCAATCGCTTGCGAAGCGGTTCGGATGTTGGTTGTAGAGTTCTCGCTCGATTTGGAGTCGCGCAGCACGGTTTTTGACCAGACTTGGCCGACATTGCCCGCTCCCATCAGGTCCCCCATTAAATCAGCAATGCGGATAAGACCGCCGCCGTTGTAGCGGAAATCGATGATCAGCTCTGTCACGCCTTGATCTTTGAACGTCTGGAATGCGTCACGCAGATCTGCATCCGCGCTGCCAACAATGAAAGTTCGCAAGTTGAGATAGCCGACCTTTTTACCGAGATCATCTATGATACGAACACCATAGCGGTCAGAGACGGGATCTAGCGCATAGTCAGCCTTTACGATGTTTTCAGCGCCGCTCGCGCCGGTCGCAGTGCGATAACCAATATAGCGAGTGACGCCGGGATCCGACGGGCCAAGCGCATCAATAACAGCGCCGGGGCCGCCAGATGCCATCAATGAAGACACGCTTTGTGTATTTGTGCTGCTGGTGCCGATTTCTAGCAACTCGGTCCCGCGATCGAGCCCTGCTGCCAGGCCCGGTGCTCCCTCGAAGGCTTCGATCACAAACACGCGGTTGTTGACTGTGTCATAGCCCAAGCGGATGCCGAAACCCGCGCTGGAACCGGAATTGATCAGTGCATTTTCTTCTTCAATCGAAGTAATGTACGTGAAACTCCGGTCCTTGTCCTCGGCACGAGCAGGGGCCACTAGTGCATCGAGATAGTCCTGAACGGTGGCGAAGCTGCCTGGCTTGACTGACGTGTCGATCAGGTCGGGGAAAAGGTACCATTCATTGAGTACGGCAAGCGACCAATCCTGCCGATCGCGAACAGAACATTGTGTCGGGGTCGGGGATACGCCGCCGCCGGCGATTGGTCCGGTCCCAGATTGGCTATCGCCGCCGCCGCATGCAGCCAATGCCAGAGCCAATGTTGATACCAGGGCTACGCGGCCAAGTCCCATGTTCATTCCTTTTGAATTCTCGTTTTGCAAACAGCGAAGCTATATGAAACCAACTCTGTGTAGGAGGTGAACAAACAGAATGACGCCCTTGTTCACCACGGGCAAACTCTAAGTTTGGCAAAGTTTAACGCAATGAAATTCTCTTCAAGAGACGCAAAATCCTTTGTCAAACACGAATTACCCACAGATTACGGGGCAAAATGGGCTCATTTTCGTGCCTGCCGCCTCGTCATGCCCTCGGGAAAGCCCTAGTTTTGTGCCTGGCAAATGAGAGAGGGGTCCCGAGTTCGTGTCTGAAGTTCCTGCCTGGTTAAACACCGTTTTGCCTCCCGCAGCCCGTCATGCGGGACTGGCGATTGCGAAGCATGGCAGTGAGCGCAATTTCGGGCGTGGCGGATTCAAGCTGATTAGCCCGGCGTTTCAATCGGGCGGTGAACTGGACCCATGCTTTACAGCCGACGAGGAAGACGCAGTCGCCCCGCCGCTCGAATGGACAGCACCCCCGCCGGGCGCGATGGAAATGGTCGTCATCGTAGAAGATGCGAACGACGCCAGCGCTGCGCCTCGCTGCCACTGGCTGGTATGGGGCATCCCGGGCCAAAAAGGCATGATCCTTGAGGGCGAAGTTCCGCCGCGTACCGGCAAGAATTCGCTTGGCAACTCAGAATGGCTTTTGCCTGACCTTCCGGTTGGTGAAACCCATCATTTCGTATTCCAGTTGTTTGCGCTCGAACTACCGCTGACCCTGATGCCAGGGGCTACGCGGGAGGACCTGCTCGCTGCAATGGATGGGCAAGTCGTCGCCAGCACTGCGCTGGTTGCCCAATATACCCGGTCGCAGGAGGACGAGGAGGACTGGGGAGATGACGAAATTGATTTGTAACGGCCACCCATTGGAAAGGAATTAATTATGGCTGGAAACGCGCTTCAAAAACCCGTCACACTTTCGGGCGATCTTGAGAATGTTATAGGCAAAGGTCCGATGACCCGTGCTCAAGTGACATCGAAGGTTTGGGAATACATCAAGGCAAACGGTCTGCAGGACAGCAAAGACAAGCGCCAGATCAATCCAGACGCCAAGCTTGGTGCTGTGATCGGCAATGCGCAGATCTCTATGTTCAAAATGACTGCTGCTGTGTCCAAGCACCTCAGCTAAATTATTGAAAACGGATCAGGCGGCGTGGCTCGGATTTGGGCTGCGTCGCCTTTTTTGTGCCTAGCTGACATCTGGAACATAATTGCTAGTCATCATGGGCATCTCTGTCTTAAGACTGCGAGCAGATAATCCAGCCAATACCGGAGATAATTCGATGAGATCTGTATGCATGATCGCTGCTGTGGCTTTGTTGAGCCTGCCGGGCGTGGCAATGGCGCAATCAGCTGAAGAGATTGCGGCGGCGGCGCTCGAAGCTGCACCGGTCATGGATGGCCACAATGATGTGCCGATCCAGCTGCGCTCGCGTTTCGGCAATCAAATCAACGATTTCGACTTTTCGGATACAACCGGCACCGCGCAGGAACAGCCGGCCCGCAACGCCATGCACACTGACATCGCGCGACTTCGGCAGGGCAAGGTCGGCACACAATACTGGTCAGTCTATGTTCCAGCATCGCTCGATGAGCCTGAAGCGGTGCAAATGACGATTGAACAGATTGATGTGACCAAACGCTTGATCGCCGCCAATCCGGACGATCTGCAGCTAGCCCTGACCGCAGACGAAATCGAGGCTGCACTGGCAGATGGCAAGATCGCTTCTCTTATGGGGATGGAGGGTGGCCACTCGATCGGTTCGAGCCTGGCTGTCCTGCGCCAGATGTACGATCTTGGCGCCCGCTACATGACGCTTACACACTCGCGCAATGTGCCATGGGCGGATAGCGCGACTGATACACCAGAGCACGATGGTCTGACCGATTTCGGCCGCGACGTGATCCGCGAAATGAACCGGATCGGCATGCAGGTTGATCTGAGCCACGTCAGCGAGAAAGTGATGCACAACGTGCTGGATATCGCGCAAGCCCCGGTGATTTTCAGCCATTCCAGCGCGCGCTCGATGAATGGTCATGCGCGAAATGTGCCGGACAGTGTGCTGCAGCGCCTCCCGGCTAATGGAGGCGTAGTGATGATCACTTTCGTACCCGGTTTTCTCAGCGAGCCTGCGCGTCAATGGAACGCCAATCGCGAAGCCGAAGAGGCCCGGCTGAAAGCGTTATGGCAAGGCCAACCTGAAAAGGTCACGCAGGCATTGCGGTTGTGGGATGATACAAATCCCCTGCCTCAATCCTCGATCCGCGAAGTGGCGGACCACATCGATCACGTCCGTGCTGTATCTGGCATCGATTCGATCGGAATTGGCGGCGACTATGATGGCATCCCGTTTGCGCCACCGGGACTGGAAGATGTGACGGGCTATCCCGCGCTGTTCACAGAACTCGCGAAGCGCGGATACAGTCAGGAAGATCTTGAAAAGATCTCTATGCGCAACGCCATGCGGGCGCTGCGAGCTGCCGAGGCGTTTGCGGTCAGCCAGGTGGGCGAACCGCCGATCGAAACGCTGATCGAGCGTGCCGAGTAGCGCTTAGGGTGTCAGCGCCGGGACAATCCAGACGAGGCTCATCACCACAATCGCAAGCAGCAATCCGATGGCCAGAACCCATCGCATCGCGCCGGTCCTTACGGCTCCTGTCGCATCATCGTCCTAGATGTGAATGGCTTGGTCGTTTTGATCTTCCATGTGCTTGCCTTTCCGCACTGATGCCATACATATCATCAATCGATGAGGCGTCGCATTGTTCCTGAGTGCGCGGCTCGTCTGGGAAGGTCAATCGCGCAAAAGATCATTGATGCCCGTCTTGGAGCGGGTTTTCGCATCGACTGTCTTAACGATCACCGCGCAATAGAGCGAAGGCCCCGGGCTCCCATCGGGTAGCGGCTTGCCGGGCATCGAACCCGGCACAACAACGGCATATGGCGGAACTTCGCCCATGTGAATTTCGCCGGTGGCGCGGTCAACAATCTTGGTTGATGCACCGAGATAGACGCCCATCGACAAGACAGCGCCTTCGCCGACGCGAACGCCCTCTGCCACTTCGGCCCTTGCGCCGATGAATGCCCCGTCACCGATGATGACCGGCTCTGCCTGCAAAGGCTCAAGCACGCCGCCAATTCCGGCTCCGCCAGAAATATGCACGTTCTTGCCTATTTGTGCGCATGAGCCGACGGTGGCCCATGTATCGATCATTGCACCTTCATCCACGAAAGCGCCGATATTCACGAAGCTGGGCATTAGAACCACGCCCTTGCCGATGTGGCTGCCGCGGCGGACAATTGCGCCTGGCACAACGCGAAAGCCGGCTTCGCTGAAGCGGTTGTCACCCCAGCCGGCAAATTTGCTGGGCACCTTGTCATACGCTGAGGCACCGGCTGAACCATGCTCGATAACGCGGTTGTTGTGCACGCGAAATGACAGCAACACCGCCTTCTTCAGCCATTGATTGACGGTCCATTTGCCGGCCCCATCTGGCTCTGCCACGCGCGCTTCGCCGCTATCGAGCAACGAGATCGCTTGGTCGACGATCCCGCGTACATCCTGATCGGCGGGCGTTATGTCGCTGCGCCGTTCCCAAGCATCTTCGATTGCGGTAGAAAGTTCATGGCTCATAAAGAGGCTCCAGTGAATAGTCCTGCAGCGCTGCTAGCCGCGCCGTCTTGTTGCTGCAAGGGGGGGATTGCGGACCGAACTAGCAGGCCGGATAATACAAAGTTTCTTAGTTTGGGCTTAGTGGGACGCAGATTAAGTAGGGAAAGTAATGGCAAGAGCTTCCATCAATCCATCTGCTCGCTGTCGGATAGGTGTTGCAGCCTCGTTGCTGGCTTTATTGACAGCCTGTGGTGGCGGAAATGGAGCAAGCCCGGTTAGCACACCACGCCCGACACCCACTCCAACACCCACGCCCACCCCGCCGCCAACCAATTTCGATACTGATGAGTTTCGTTTTTCGACTGGGCCGGAACAACACGGTGCAATTGCCGCATGGGAGGACGGTTTCACAGGCGATGGTTCGATCATCGCGATTGTCGACACAGGCATCGACAGTGACAGCCCTGAATTTGCCGGGCGAATTCATCCAGATTCTGCCGATGTTGCGGGCAATCGCGGGATTGATGGAGAGGATGATCACGGCACCAATGTGGCAATGGTCGCGGCTGCAGCCCGTGATGACATTGGCGTGTTGGGGATTGCCTTTGATGCCCAAGTGCTAGCTATTCGCGCCGATGAACCTGGTTCTTGCGGCACTGACACCCCGCAAGATGCATCGCTCAGTTGCTTGTTTGCAGACACAGCAATTGCAGCAGGCGTTGATCTGGCGGTCAATTCAGGTGCCAAGGTTGTCAATCTAAGCCTTGGTGGAGGCGGTGCATCGCAAGTGCTGCTGGATGCAGTTGCGCGGGCATCAGCAGCTGGAGTAGTTGTCGTGGTAGCCGCGGGCAACTCGGGCGACGGAAGCGATCCAAATATCCCGGCCGATCAACCTGATCCGTTCGCCATCAGCATCAGGCAGGCAGGCGGAGACAATGTGATCATTGTCGGATCTGTCGATGCAGATGGCAATTTCTCTGGGTTCAGCAATCAGGCAGGCAATGAAAGCCAGTTCTACCTGACCGCAAGGGGAGAGCAGGTCTGCTGCGTCTATGATGAGGGTGAACTGTTCGTCGAGACGATCAACGGGCAGGAATTCGTCACGGTCTTTTCCGGCACCAGCTTCTCGGCCCCTCAGGTGGCCGGCGCTGTCGCGCTGTTGGCCCAAGCTTTTCCCAATCTGACTGGGCAAGAGATTGTCGAAATCTTGCTCGAGAGCGCCGCAGATGCAGGCGTCACCGGGACTGACGTAATCTTTGGACGCGGCATCCTTGATATTGCAGCCGCATTTGAGCCGGCGGGTACGACGACTCTGGCGGGAGATAGAGCGCGACTGCCGCTGTCGGACCGGATTGCAGTGACGTCACCTGCGATGGGTGACGCCTTGGGATCACAAGGCCTGCAAACAATTGTCACGGACAAATACAACAGAGCTTATAGATACGAGCTCAGCTCTGGCTTTGACGGGTCAAGTGTGATGCCGCGTTTGCGCGGTGCGGTTGAGCAGAACGGGCGGCAACTCTCCCTCAGCCTGACCAACGCAAGTCTGGCATTCCATGTCAGCGACGGCGCGCGTGCAGGAAGTCTTGGCTGGAGCGGCTCGCTGCGATTGAGCTCGGATGATGCCGAACGCGCGCGCGTTCTGGCTGCGCGCGTCGCGACAAGGATTTCGCCCGACCTGCAACTGGGCCTCGCTTTTGCACAGAACGCTGAGGGTTTGGTTGCACAACTGCAGGGGCATTCGAAGCCAGCGTTTCGGATTGCGCCGGGCACGAGCGGCGACTCCGGATTTTTTGCTGTTGTCGGTGGCTCGCTTGCATTGCGCCAGGATCTGGGCAGCTGGGGCGTGACATTCCATGCCGAAGAAAGCGATGCACGGCTTAGCTATACACAACGCTTCGATGAGCTTTTTTATGGCGATGCGGACCGTTTTCGGGTGCGGACGTTGGGCATCTCTGCAGATCGCCGCTTCGGCGCTCTTGCCGGCACACTCGGGATGAGCTGGATGCATGAGGAGCACAGTATTCTTGGCGCGCAGCTCCACCCTGCGATTGGCCGCAATGGAGCGGATACGTTGTTTGCCGATGGCAGTTTGCGGTGGGACCTTGGTAGCGGTTGGGAAATTGGTGGTGAAGCCCGCGTCGGTGTGACTCGTGCTGCACGCGGCGATGTGATTACGGATGGATCACAGTTTATCAGCAATGCCTGGGCTCTGGATGTGTCGCTTGCGTCGGCTCTGATGCATGGCGATTCTTTGGGGCTGCGCATCAGCCAGCCATTGCGTGTGGAAGTTGGCGGATTACGGCTAAATCTGCCATCAAGTTTTAACTATTCGACCGAGACGGCAGGATATTCGATCCAGCCTTTGTCGCTGGCTCCCAATGGGCGCGAACTAGTTGGCGAGATGTCCTGGCAATTGCCTCTGCTGTTGGGCGTGGGCGGAGCCAGCGTGTTCTATCGCCACGAGCCGGGTCACTATGCCAACAGCCAAAGCGATATTGGCGCGATGATCAGCTTCTCTGCCGACTTCTAAGCCGCCCTATTCAGGCATTCCGGCGGCGCGCGCGAAGTCATACGCACGCTCGATCAGCGGAGCAACCCGTTCGCTCATGGACTTGGCATGAGCTGACGAGGCCGTCCCATCGATCACGCGCTTCTTGATGCCCTGCATGATGCCGGCAAGGCGAAACAGATTGTATCCGAAATACCAGTCCATCGGCGGTACCGGATAGCCGGTGCGTTCGACATAGCGGTCAACCGCTTCCTGTACCGAAGGTATGCCAAGCTCTTCCAGATCGAGCCCTTCCAGCCCGGCACGGCCATCAGCCGGATTGTACCAGTTGAGCATCAGATAGCTGAAATCCGCGATTGGATCGCCCAGCGTCGACAGCTCCCAATCCAGAACCGCGATGATGCGGTTCTCGGTCTTGTGGAAAATCACATTGTCGAGCCGGTAGTCGCCATGAACCACGCTGGAATTGTGCTGCGGCGGGATGGTTTCAGGCAGCCATTCGATCAGCCGCTCCATCTTGGGCTGATGCTCGGTTTCGGACAGCTTGTACTGCTTGGTCCAACGGCTGATCTGGCGTGCGCAATAGTCGGTCGGCTTGCCATAGTCACCCAGGCCGATTTCGTCCGGAACCTTGGTGTGCAAATCCGCCATCGTATCGATCAGTGAGTGATAGATTTCGCGGCGATCATCTTTCGAACAGCCGGGTAGGGCACCATTCCACAGCGAACGCCCATCCGCCATGCTCATGACGAAGAAATTGGAGCCGATAACGTCTGTGTCTTCGCACAAGCCGTAAGTGCGCGGCACAGGAAATCCTGTTGGATAAAGCCCTGTCATCGCCTTGTATTCGCGGTCAACCGCATGCGCGCTGGGAAGTAGCTTTCCGAAGGGTTGGCGACGCAGCACATAGGACGCACCCGGCGTATCGATCCGATAAGTCGGGTTCGACTGCCCGCCTTTGAACTTGGTGTAGCTGATCGGGCCGGCATAGCCTTCCACATTGGCTTCGAACCATTGAGTCAGTTTCTCAAGATCAAGCTGATCAGCTTCGGGCACTTCAATCGTGCCGACCATTTCCTTGTCGAAATCTATATCCGGCATTCCGCCCTTATTGTCAGCCATCAGTCAAACACCACCACGCTGCGTGCTGAATGCCCCTCGCGCATCTTGTCGAAGCCCTTGTTGATATCCTCCAGCGGAATGCGTTCGGCAATGATGGTGTCGAGATCGAGCAGCCCGCGCATATAGAAATCCACCAGACGCGGCAGGTCCACGGGGAAGTGGTTTTCGCCCATGATCGCGCCTTGCAGCTTCTTGCCGCTGAGCAAATCCATCGCGCCCAAACCGACTTTGCAGTCCAACGGCATCATGCCGAGGATGATCGCTGTGCCGCCGCGCCGCAGCGAAGCGACCGCCAGATCAGCTGAAGCCTGCCGCCCGACGGCTTCGATACCGTAGTGCACGCCGCCACCAGAGATATCCATGATCTGCTTCACAACATCGTCAGCCAATGCGTCGACCGTGTGTGTTGCGCCCAGCACCTTCGCCAGCTCCCGCTTTTTGGGCAAAGGATCAGCTGCGATCACTTTACCTGCGCCAGCTATCTTGGCGGCGTTGATGGCGGCAAGGCCAACCCCGCCGCAACCGACCACCAGCACAGTCTCGCCCGGGGTCACATTGGCCGCGTTGAAGATTGTGCCTGCGCCGGTCGTGACAGCGCAACCGATCACAGCGGCACGATCCAGCGGCATATCCTTGTCGATGGAAACACAGGCATTTTCATGGATCAGCATTTGCTCGCTGAACGCAGAGAGATTGAGCATCTGGTTCACGGGTGAACCGTCTGCCCGGCTAATACGCGGCGCGCTATCAGGCCCGCGTCGGGTATTGGCACCAAGGCACAACGCCATGCGTCCGGTCACACAGAACTCGCATTGGCCGCAAAACGCGCTGAGACATGAGACCACATGATCGCCCGGCTTCACGCTGCGTACTTCGCTGCCCACAGCGCGAACAACACCGGCCGCCTCATGGCCGGGAATGGCCGGCAGCGGGTGCGGATATGCCCCGTCGATGAAGTGCAGATCCGAATGACAAAGCCCGCAGGCTTTGGTGTCGATCAGCACTTCGTGTGGCGCAGGATCGGCGAGCTTGATGCCCCCGATCACGAGGCCTTGACCGGGCGTTTCCAGTATTGCTGCCTTAGCCATGTTTCTCTCCTATGCCCCCGATTAGCGCGCCACGCCCATATCACCAGAGCTGAAGCTGTCATCGCCCATCGTCGGCGCATTGCCATCGCGCAGCGCGTTTGCGGTTGGGCCAGCCTGCGGCATATGCTTGGCGAATTCCATGCGAGCGATCGAACGCGCATGGACTTCATCCGGCCCATCGGCCAGTCGCAGCGTGCGTTGATGCGCATAGGCATTGGCCAAGCCATAGTCATCTGACACGCCGCCGCCGCCATGCGCCTGGATTGCATCGTCAATGATCCGCAGCGCCATATTCGGTGCCTGTACCTTGATCATCGCGATCTCCTGTTTCGCCGTCTTGTTGCCGACCTTGTCCATCATGTCAGCAGCCTTGAGGCAAAGCAGACGGGTCATGTCGATATCGATCCGGGCACGTGCCACGCGCTCCTCCCAAACCGAATGCTTGTAGATCGGTTTGCCGAAAGCTTCGCGTTCCTGCAGACGCTTGCACATCTTGTGCAGCGCTTCCTCGGCAACACCGATGGTGCGCATGCAGTGGTGGATGCGGCCCGGGCCCAAGCGACCTTGCGCAATCTCGAAACCGCGTCCTTCACCCAGAAGAACATTCTCGACTGGTACGCGCACGTCCGTCAGTTCGACTTCCATATGGCCATGCGGTGCATCGTCATAGCCGAACACCGGCAAATGGCGCAGGATGTTAACGCCCGGCGTATCCATCGGGACAATAACCTGCGATTGCTGCGCGTGACGCTTGGCCTCGAAATTGGTCTTGCCCATCACGATCGCGACTTTACAGCGCGGATCACCCAGCCCGGATGACCACCATTTGCGGCCATTGATGACATATTCATCGCCATCACGCTCGATCCGGGTTTCGATATTGGTCGCGTCAGAGCTGGCTGTGTAAGGCTCCGTCATCAAAAAGGCAGAACGGATCTCGCCATTCATCAGCGGGGTCAGCCAGCGATCCTTTTGCTCGCGCGTGCCATAGCGGAAAAAGACTTCCATATTGCCGGTATCCGGCGCGGAGCAGTTGAAAACTTCCGAAGCGAAACCGATGCGGCCCATCTCTTCCGCGCATAGCGCGTACTCAAGGTTGGTCAGGCCGGGACCTTCAAATTCGAAGGTCTCGTCAACATGGTGGTGGCTGTCATTGCGCGGCGGCATGAACAGGTTCCAGATGCCTTCGCCCTTGGCCTTGGCCTTTAGATCTTCAACCACCTGGATCACTTTCCAGCGGTCACCTTCGGCGTCTTGCGCCTTATAAGTCGCTACAGCCGGGCGTACATTGGCTTCGATGAAGTCGCGCACGCGGCCGACCCAGTATTGCTGGCGTTCTGTCGGTTCGAAATCCATGGGGTTCTCCTGTCAATTTTGTCCGTCGATTTGGCGCGACCGTGGCAGAGCCGATGGTATGCGCCAAGCATTGATTTGATAGTTTAACTCGCAGCGCCTCCGCCACGATGTGCTTCACGAACCGCGTGTTCATTCTCGCCCAGCGGGAACAAGGTGTAAGCCCATGCCCCGATCAGGCTGATTACGGTGGCAATCGCCAGATACGAAAGCGCGAGATTGTCTACTATCGCGCCATCCACCGTCCCTGCACCCGCTCCGGACGGCAATCCCACCAGAGCGATTATGAGGCCAGACAGCAGGATGCCGATCCCATTCACGATCTTTTGCATGAAGAACATGCCAGACGAAAACAGCCCTTCGGTCTTCTTGCCGGTTTCGAACTCATAGTGATCGGACACGTCGGCAATCATCGACAGTGTCAGTATCATCGCGGAAATTCCCGCGGCGGTTGAGGCGACAAGGAATGTCAGCAAGACCGGGAACATGATCGGAGTACCTGCAACGGGGAACAGGTCGGCAAACCGTAGCCAATAAGGCAGCGTGCCCAGAGTAAGCGAGATGACCGTCAACAGCGCGGCCGCTCTCGCTTTGCCAAGCCTTATTGAGACCGGCGTCACCGCGACAAAGGCCACAAATGCGGCAATGAAAAGCATCGCCGAATAGACTGTGAACTGGCCTTGTGTGAATTCCCACACATGCGTGAAGAGATAGATCGAAAGCGCGAAGATCAGCCATTGGTTGGTGAAGGCAAACACGCCCGCAAACATCAACAGCAGGAATGGTTTGTATCGGAATGCGCCAAGAAACTCGGACATTCCATGCGCAGTATCGGCCAATTTGGTGTTGCCTTGATACTGCTTCACGATCTGCTTTTGGGTTGCGATTGCGGCGGTCAGTGCTGCAATGACCATCACGCAAGCGCCCAGGATCGCATATTGCGAATAGCCCGCCGGATTGAGCTGGCCGTTGGCAAATTCCTCCTTCGGTGCCAGGAATACGGCGTAGGCCAGGAACATGATGGCGAGGCCGCCGCCCCATCCGAACAGGAATCGGTAACGCATGATGGCGGTGCGATCGTGGTAGTCCCGGCTTAGCTCCGGCAGCAGTGCCAGCGAGGGCACTTCGTAAGCGGAGAACGCGATTCGCACGAACATGGCTGTCAGGAAGAGATATCCGAAGGTCTCCCATTCGCTCATCGCGGGTGGATGCCACAATAGGATCCAAGTGATCGCGATCGGGATAACCGATGCATAGAGCCAGGGGTGACGGCGGCCGATCCTCGTGCGTGTCTTGTCGCTCCAATGGCCTACCATGGGGTCAATGAAAGCGTCAGCAATCAGCGCCAGAGCAATAGCGAGGCTGACAAGATCGGCCCGCATGCCAACGACCTGATTGTAATAGAACAGCAGGAATGTGGCGAAGCCATTGTCCTTGATGCCGTAGGCAACAGATCCGAAACCGTAGGTCAGCTTGGTTCGAAGCGGCAGGCGCTGAACAATATCCGTCATGCGCGCACCCGTTTGATGCGGCGAATCAGCGCGAATCTGGACATGCAGCTCTCCCCATGCATTGCCGTTAGCGTAAGCGAACCTCCGCTTACGTCAACGCAATCTGTCCTGACGCTACGGCATACGGGCCTGTCACGACTGTGCTTGCGGGAAGGGTACAAATCACCCTAACGTAAGCGTCAAGTGAGAGACCAATAGAGGAGAGTCGGACATGTCCGATCTGGAGAGCTTCCGCGAAGAAACCCGCGCTTGGCTTCAATCAAATTGCCCCCCCGAAATGCGCCAGCCAGTGCGCGATGAAGACGATGTCTATTGGGGTGGCCGCAGCGCTACTTTCAAGAATGACGCGCAGAAGGCCTGGTTTGAGGCTTGTGTGGCCAAGGGCTATACCGTGCCTGCATGGCCCAAGGAATATGGCGGGGCTGGCCTGAGCCCGGCAGAAGCCAAAGTGTTGCGTCAGGAAATGGCGGCCATCGGCGCGCGCTCGCCGCTTAGCTCGTTCGGCATCTGGATGCTTGGCCCGGCATTGCTGCACTTTGGTACCGAAGGTCAGAAGCAGCGGTTCCTCAATGAAATCGCCCGCGGTGAAATCCGTTGGTGTCAGGGATATTCAGAGCCGGGCAGCGGCTCTGACCTCGTCTCGATGCAAACCTTTGGCGAAGACAAAGGTGACCATTGGGTGGTCAATGGCCAGAAGATCTGGACCTCATACGCAGATCACGCCGACTGGATTTTCTGCCTTGTCCGAACCGACAAGGAAAACAAATATCAGGGCATCACCTTCATGCTGTTCGACATGGCGGGCGAAGGCGTGTCCACCAAGCCGATCAAGCTGATCAGCGGCAGCAGCCCGTTCTGCGAAACCTTCTTTGACGATGTCAAAGTGCCCAAGAGCTATGGCGAGGACTGCCCGGGCTATGTGGGTGAGATCAATCGCGGCTGGGATGTGGCGAAATATCTGCTCGGCCATGAGCGCGAGATGATCTCTGGCGCGGACGGCGGCAATACAGGCGCTCTTGGTGCTGCGATGTCACGCCATGCCAACAAGGATGGCGGTGAGCTTGATCCGATACTGCGTGCAGACCTTGCTGACTTTGACGTCGATGCGCTCGCCTATGGCTGCATGGGTGAGAAGTTCCTCGACGAGATCAAGGTGGGCAAAGCGCATCCGGCGCAGCCCAATATGATGAAATATGCCGGCACCGAACTGAACAAGCGCCGCCATGAGCTGATGATGAGCGCGGGCGGATCGCGCAGCCTGGAATGGGACAGCGAAGAGACAGGCGGCGGCAAGCCATCGCGTAACTGGCTGCGCACCAAGGCGAACTCGATCGAAGGCGGCACATCCGAAGTGATGCTGAACGTCATTTCCAAACGTATTCTTGATCTGCCGGGAGCTTGATCGATGCCCCTTTATCATAATGAAGATCAGGCCATGCTCGCGGAAACCGCGAGCCAGTTTATGGCCGAAGAAGGTGCCATTGCGAAACAGCTGCGCCATTGGCGCGACCGCAATTGCAAGGACGGATTCGGCCACGCGCTGTGGAAGGAAATGGCAGAGTTGGGCTTTACCGGCATCCTCGTTTCCGAAGAAGACGGCGGGCTTGGCATGGGCCATGTCGAAGCGGGCATCGTGCTGGAAGAGATTGGCCGCAACTTGACGCCGTCACCTTTCCTGACCAGCTCTGTGCTGGCAGTAACCGCGCTCGGCGAAGCCAGCGAAGAGCTGCGCGGCCGCTATCTGCCAGGCTTGGTTGCAGGCGACAGCGTATTCGCGGTTGCGATCGACGAAGGCGCGAAGCACCGGCCAGAACGGATTGCTTGCAAGGCGGAAAAGTCAGGCAATGGCTTCAAGCTCTCGGGCAAGAAGGACTTTGTTGTTCAGGGCGCAAGCTCTGACATGATCATTGTCGCTGCGCGCACGTCAGGCAGCGATGCCGATGAAGATGGAATCACGCTGTTTGCTGTGCCCAAGGATGCGGCTGGCATGAGCCACGACGCGGTTCGCCTGGTCGACAGCTCGATGGCGACGCACACCACATTCGACAATGTCGAACTGGATGGCGGCGCGGTGATCGGTGAAGTTGATGGCGGGCGCGAGGTGCTAAACAAGATCCTGAATGCCGGCCGCGTTGGCTCTGCGGCTGAAGGTGTCGGTGTTGCACGCGGAGCGATGGATATGACCGTCGATTACCTCAAGCAGCGCAAACAGTTCGGCAAGCTGATCGGCGAATTCCAGGCGCTGCAGCACCGAGCTGCGCATCTTTACTCCGAAGTCGAGATTGCACGAGCGGCGGTTATCAAGGCGCAGCAGCTGCTGGACGGCGGCAGCGAAAAGGCGGACCTGATGGTGTCGGTCGCAAAGGCCAAGGTCGCAAAGACTGCCGGCCTTGCTGTGCGCGAAGGCGTGCAGATGCATGGCGGTATCGGCATGACCGACGAATATGACATCGGGCTCTATATGAAGCGTGATCGCGCTCTGCAGGAATTCCTGGGTGACGCCTATTACCATACCAATCGTGTGGCCGAGCTGAGCGGATATTAAGGGGACCAGTTCATGGATATTCAATCACTTTTCGGCCTTGACGGACGTGTTGCGCTGGTAACAGGCGGATCACGCGGGATCGGCAAGATGTTCGTTGAAGGTCTGCTCGCCGCGGGCTGCGCACGGGTGTATATCTCAGCGCGCAAGATCGAGCAGATGCAGGAAACCGTCGAGGAATTCGGCGCTGACAAGGTCATTCCCGAGCAAGCCGATCTGTCGCAAATGGATGGTATGCAGCAATTGGCCGATGCGATTGCTGCCAAGGAAGACAAGCTTGATATCCTGATCAACAACGCCGGTGCGGCATGGGGACAGGATTATCTCGAATTCAGCGAAGCGGGCTGGCATCGCACCATGGATCTGAACGTCAAGACGCCGTTCTTCCTGACGCAAAAGCTGCATAACCTGCTGGTAGCTGCTGCAAGTGAAGGCCGCCCTGCCAAGGTGATCAACGTCTCATCGATTGACGGTTTCCGCATTAACCCGTGGGAAACCTATGCCTACCAAGCATCGAAAGCAGGCGTGGTTCAGCTGACCCGCCGAGTGGCGGCGCGCCTAATCAAGGACAACATCGTGGTCAGCTCCATCGCGCCGGGTGCATTCCCTAGCGAGATGAACAAAGCGGCCAAGAACGCGCCCGATGCATCGGCTGCAGGCATTCCGGCCAAGCGGATCGGCACGGCTGAAGATATGGCCGCCGCTGCGATTTACCTGTGCAGCCGTGCGGGCGACTATGTCGTCGGCGAAACCGTGATCGTAGACGGCGGCGTCGTGAATGCTTGGTTGCCCAGCACCTTCAACGATCCAGCGGGCTGAAGCATCTTCAGTGAGAGATTCTTTTGGGGCCGGAGGAGCGATCTTCCGGCCTTTTTCCTTCGAGAGCCCTATGCGGTCAATTCGCGTACGAACGGGATCAGCCCGGTCTGGCGCGTGCGGCGCATGCGCTCTGCATGCAGGATCTCGCGCACTTTGACGAAGCATTCATCGACATCGTCATTGATCACCACATAGTCATACTCGGCCCAGTGGCTGATTTCGCTGCGCGCCCGCTCCATCCGGCCATCAATGACTTGAGCACTGTCTTGCGCACGGCTTTCCAACCGGCGGCGCAATTCGGTTAGACTAGGCGGGAGGATAAATACGCTGACCACGTCCTGCTGGTCTTGCTGGTAGAGCTGCTGCGTACCCTGCCAATCGATGTCGAACAGAAAATCTTCGCCCTCTTTCAAGCCTTTGCGAATATAGGCTTTGGGCGTGCCATAGCGATAATCAAAGACATTGGCCCATTCGTAGAACTCGTCTTTCTCGACCATCCGGTCGAACTCGGCATCGCTCACGAAGTGGTAATCTATGCCGTCCACCTCACCCGGGCGCTTGGGGCGGGTGGTCGCTGAAACCGACAGCTTGATCTCTTCATCAGCCATCAGCAGCTTATGCGACATGGTCGTTTTGCCTGCCCCCGATGGCGAGGACAGGATGAACATCAACCCGCGGCGATGGAGTTTGTCGTTTTGTTGCTTTTCTGCGTCCATGTGCGCTGTTGGCGCAAGGCAGCCTGCAAAATCAAGAGTTGGTGGGGCGAAACCCGCCTATTTTTTGCGGCCGAAGTCCACGGTCACGACGTTCGAGCCATCATCAGGCGCGCCGTGTGCTTCGCTAGAGCCATCGCTTCCCGATCCATCATTCTGCGCACTCTCATGCTCTTCGGGCGGCATGTCGTCGCCAGTCGCCTGAAATTGCAGGCCAAAATCGACCGCTGGATCAACGAATGCGGTGATCGCGCTGAAGGGAATTTCCAGCTTCGCCGGAATTTGATTGAAGCTCAGGCCGACGGAAAAGCCATGATCAGTCACTTTCAGTTCCCAGAACTTGTTCTGCAGAACGATCGTCATCTCGTCCGGGAAGCGCTCGCACAGATGCTTTGGAATGGAAACGCCCGGCGCGCCGGTTTTGAAGGTAATGTAGAAATGATGCTCCCCGGGAAGTTCGCTACCGCCAGCCACAATCTCGCCGAGCACGCGGCCAACCACGGCGCGCAGCGCTTCTTGAACGATCTCGTCATACGGGATTAGGCTATCGGGCGTGTCATCACTCATTGCAGATAAATCGTGCCGCTGTGCGCGGCTGTGGTCAAGCCGCAATCGACATCAATCGCGCGGTTATACCGCGCCGCAGCAATACTTGTGCATTTGCGCCAAGCCCTTATAGCCGCCTGCACAGATCACAGGTTGAGTTATGCGCACCGGGCGAATTGAGCGAAAGACGGCTGAAACCGGCATTCTGATCGAGGTCAATCTCGATGGGACCGGTAGCTATGATGTGTCGACAGGAATCGGATTTCTCGACCACATGGTTGAGCAGTTCTCGAAGCATTCGCTGATCGATGTGACCATGAAGGTCGACGGCGATCTGCATGTCGATCAACACCACACTACCGAAGACAGCGCGATTGCATTGGGTCAGGCGATCTCGGCGGCGCTGGGCGACAAGGCTGGTATTGGCCGCTACGGCAGCGCCTATTCCCCGATGGATGAGACTTTGGCGCGCGTCGCGCTGGATATCTCGGGCCGCCCCTACTTTGTATGGAAGGCCGGTTTCACGCAGGAAAAGCTGGGTGAGTGGGATACCGAACTGATTGAGCACTGGTTCCATTCTGTGTCGCAGACGGCGGGCATCACGCTCCACATGGAACTGCTCTACGGCACCAATAACCACCATATTTGCGAGGCGCTGTACAAGGGTTTTGCCCGTGCGATGCGAATCGCGGTCGAGCAAGACCCGCGTAAAGGAGGGGCCATTCCTTCAACCAAGGGGCAGCTCGGTGGCTGAAGCGCTCGCGCTGATCGACTATGGCGCTGGCAATCTGCATTCGGTTCACAACGCGCTGAAGGCGGCAGGGGCGGAGCATATTGCGGTCACCGCCGACCCTGATTTGGTGCGTGGAGCGCGGCGGATTGTGCTGCCCGGTGTTGGCAGCTTCAAGGCCTGCGCAAAGGGGCTTCGTTCCATCCCCGGTATGGTCGAAGCGCTGGAAGAACGTGTGCTTGAAAAAGGCATGCCGTTCCTTGGCATTTGCGTGGGCATGCAATTGCTTGCGACACGTGGGCTGGAGCATGGCACAACGCGTGGTCTTGGTTGGATCGAAGGGGATGTGCGGCTGATCGAACCAACCGACCCGTCCATCAAAGTGCCACATATGGGCTGGAACGATGTAGCTTTGATGCCGCATGCGAAGAACCATCCTGTGCTGGAAGATGGCGAGGCCTATTTCCTTCATTCCTACCAATTTGCCGCAGCCAATGGATCGGATGTTGCCGCGATGACGGACCACGGCGAAGGTCTGGTCGCGGCGGTTGCGCGTGACAATATTCT
This sequence comes from Altererythrobacter rubellus, assembly GCF_030284385.1. Classification (NCBI taxonomy): domain Bacteria; kingdom Pseudomonadati; phylum Pseudomonadota; class Alphaproteobacteria; order Sphingomonadales; family Erythrobacteraceae; genus Altererythrobacter; species Altererythrobacter rubellus. The sequence goes on along the minus strand of NZ_CP127221.1, from coordinate 35,907 downwards.
GGGTGTGCAGTTTCACCCTGAAAAGAGCCAAGCATATGGGCTGGCGATGCTCGAGAGATTTTTGGAGTGGAGACCGTGATGTTCTCGCAACCCATGCCGTCCGCACCCTCCACCCTTCCGCCCGGAGCCTACCGGGATACCATCCGGGTGGAAGGGTGGAGGGCGCGGGTGGCCAGGCTATCGGAGACAACTCCATGATCGTATTTCCCGCCATCGATCTGAAGGCTGGCGAGGTCGTGAGGCTGGCCGAAGGCGATATGGATCGCGCAACCGTGTACGGAGATAATCCGGCGGCGCAGGCCATGATCTTTGCTGAAGCTGGCGCGCAGCACCTGCATGTGGTCGATCTTGACGGCAGCTTTGCGGGCGAGGGGCGCAATGTTGAAGCGGTTAAAGCCATCGTCGAGGCATTCCCCGGCTATGTGCAGCTGGGCGGCGGTATCCGCAGCCCCGAAGCGGTCGAAGCCTGGTTCTATCTTGGCGTTGCGCGCGTAGTTATGGGCTCAGCCGCGCTGAAAGATCCCGAATTCGTCAAGGAAATGGCGAAGGAATGGGAAGGCGGCATCGTTGTTGCGGTGGATGCCAAGGATGGCATGGTCGCAACCGAGGGCTGGGCCGAGGTTTCGGACGTGCCCGTTGTCGATCTCGCCCGCAGGTTTGAGGACGCAGGCGTTGCGAGTCTGTTGTTCACGGACATTGGCCGCGATGGAATGCTGAAAGGCTGCAATATCGACGCGACGCTCGATCTGGCGCGGCGCGTGGACATTCCCGTGATTGCGAGCGGCGGGGTAAAGGGGCTGGATGACATTCACGTGCTCTCGCTCAACGCGCATGAAGGGATCGAAGGCGTAATCACGGGCAGGGCATTGTATGAAGGCCGGCTTGATTTGGCTGCAGCGATTGCAATGGCGGGGCGTGAATGACCGTCCGTATCCGCGTCATCCCATGTTTGGACGTTGCCGATGGGCGGGTGGTCAAAGGCGTCAACTTTGTCGATCTGAAGGATGCTGGCGATCCGGTCGAGCAGGCCAAAGCCTATGACGAAGCGGGCGCAGACGAGCTATGTTTCCTGGATATTTCAGCCAGCCACGAAGGGCGCGGGACGCTGCTCGACATTGTCCGGCGCACAGCCGAAGTGTGCTTCATGCCGCTGACCGTGGGCGGCGGGGTGCGCACGGTTGAGGATGCGCGCGCGCTGCTGCTTGCGGGTGCAGACAAGGTGGCTGTGAATAGCGCGGCGGTTTCGCGGCCTGAACTGGTCGCCGATATTGCAGAGAAATTCGGCAGCCAGTGCATGGTCGCCAGCGTGGATGCACGGCGCACAGGTGCCGGATGGCAGATTTACACGCATGGTGGGCGCAAGCCGACCGGCATTGATGCGGTTGAGCATGCTCAGAAACTCGCCGAATTGGGCGCGGGAGAGCTGCTGGTAACATCGATGGATGGTGACGGCACTCAAGCGGGCTACGATCTGGCGCTGATCCGCGAGATTGCCGATTGCGTCAATGTTCCTGTGGTCGCCAGCGGCGGTGTGGGCACGCTGGATCACCTGGTTGAGGGTGTAACATTGGGGCACGCCAGCGCAGTGCTGGCCGCCAGCATTTTCCACTTCGGAACCTATTCGATATCAGAAGCACATGCTGCCTTACGCGCAGCAGGCTTGCCCGCGCGCGGCGTTTAAGCGAGAACAATGGCATGGAAACTTTGACACGTCTTGAGCAAGTGATTGCAGAGCGCAAAGCCGCTTCACCAGACGCCAGCTATGTCGCGAAACTCAACGCTGCCGGGATTGAGAAGATCGCGCAAAAGCTGGGTGAAGAAGCCGTTGAAACTGTGATCGCCGCCCTTTCGGGCAGTCGCGAAGAAGTGGTGGGAGAGGCAGCGGACCTGATCTTCCACTTGCTGGTGCTGTTGCAAGCCCGACGTATTACGCTGGGGGAAGTGATGGCCGAGCTTGACCGGCGCGAAGGCACCTCCGGAATCGAAGAGAAAGCGAGCAGGAGCGAGTAGCAATGCCCATCGATGCAACGCAGCCTTATGATGACACAAACATCTTCGCGAAGATCCTGCGCGGTGAGATTCCGTCCAAAAAAGTCTATGAAGACGAATGGGCCTATGCATTTGAAGACATCAACCCGCAGGCGGACATTCACACACTGGTCATTCCCAAGGGGCGGTATGTCAGTTGGGATGATTTCTCCGCCAATGCGCCTGCGGAAGAGATCGCAGGCTTCGTGCGTGCGGTGGGCGAAGTTGCCCGCGCGAAAGGGCTGGTGGAGCCGGGGTATCGCCTGCTCGCTAATATTGGCGGGCATGGCCATCAGGAAGTCCCGCATCTGCATGTTCACATCTTTGGTGGGCACCCGTTAGGGCCCATGCTGGCGCGCTGATCACTATTGATCGTATGTCAGACTCGGTTTGCCGTCGTTCAGGCGTGCAGAGCAAATGGGCACTTTGCAGCGAATCCCCTTTGCTTTAGGTGGCTTCCTTGATGGTTAAACCTGTTTTCCCTGGCGGCGTTTTTGACGGTGCGCAGCATCTTTATGCGGTGCGTGTCTATTACGAAGACACAGACCTGTCGGGGATCACCTATCACGCGAACTATTTGCGTTGGTTCGAACGTGCCCGCAGCGACCTTTTGCGCATGCTAAAGATTGATCAGCGCGAAGTAATCGAAGCAGGGGCCAGAGGGGAAGATGGCGGCGCTTATGCGGTCTCTGAAATCAACCTCAAATATCTGCGCCCGGCCAAACTTGGTGACGACGTGGTGATCGAAACGACGTGCACAGAATTGGGCGCAGCGAGTTGCCGCATGCATCAGCGCGCGATGCGCGGCGATGAATTGCTTTGCGAAGCCAGCTTGCGCGTTGGCTTCATCTCTCTTGACGGAAGGCCGCGCCGCCAACCGGCTGAATGGCGTACCGCCTTTGTCAATTTCATGGAAGATAATCTCGCATGACACTTTCGCTCAACCTGTTGGCTGCAGCGCCTGCCCGGCTCAACCCGCTCGAACTGTTCTTGCAAGCCGACATTGTGGTGCAAGCCGTGATGATTGGACTGATCTTGGCCAGCATCTGGGTTTGGACGATTATCGTTTCCTTCAGCCTGCGCATGGGTAAGCTGGAGCGTCGCAGCAGCGACTTCGAAGCCGATTTTTGGCAGGCCGAGGAATTCGACAGCCTGACATCTGGCCGGGCGCGCAAGGATTTGCCGCCAGCGCGTGTCGCCGCTGCCGGGATCAATGAATGGAAGCGTTCGACACAACATCCGCCGGTGGACCGGGAAGGTACCCGCAGCAGGCTAGCCGGAATGATGGAAAGCCAGGTTGCGCAAGAGGCGGATGATCTCTCCACCCGCTTGGGTTTTCTGGCCACCACTGGTTCCGTTGCGCCCTTTGTCGGCTTGTTCGGTACCGTTTGGGGCATCATGAACAGCTTCTTCCAGATCGGCATGCAGGAAAGTTCTTCGTTGGCCGTGGTGGCGCCGGGCATTGCCGAGGCGCTGTTTGCGACCGCTATCGGCCTGTTCGCTGCGATCCCCGCTGTGATCGCATACAACCGCTTGAGCGACCGCGTGAACCGCTACGAGGCCAAGCTGCACCGCTTTGCTGACAAGTTCCATGCCAGCCTTAGTCACGAGCTGGACAAAGCATAGTGGGTATGTCGGTTTCCTCTTCCGGCAGGTCAGGGCGGCGTTCTCGCCGCGCGCTTATGGCAGAGATCAACGTCACACCTTTCGTGGATGTGATGCTGGTGTTGCTGATCATCTTTATGGTCACAGCGCCGCTACTTGCCTCGGGTGTTCCCGTGGATCTGCCCGATAGCCGGGCGAACCCGATCGACCAGCAACCCGATCAGGTGACGATCAGCATCGATCCGACGGGCACGATCTTTATCGGGAACGAGCGGGTGGAGACCGGCGGGTTGCCCGATGCGCTGGCAGCGATTGATCGCGGTCAGGCAGGGAATGAGCCAGTGATCGTGCTCCGCGGTGACAGGACATTGCAATACGCCCGGGTGATGGCGGTGATGGGTGAGTTGAACCGGGCCGGGTTCAGCTCGATCTCGCTGGTCACTAACAGTTCACAATCAGCGCCATAGTTTACCCGATTGTCATGGAAACCAGAGCACTTCGACAAGACGAGAAATGGGGCCTTGGCGTCGCTGTCGGCTTGCACCTTGCGGTTGCTGCCGTGCTGTTGTTCCAGCCCGGCCCCAGCGATCCCTTCGAAATTCCGGAGCGGATGACTGTCAGTCTGGCCACCGATGTTTCCTTGAGCTCAACCGCACCAGAAATCGCGCCCGATAGCCGCGCCACGATGGCGCCGACTGTGTCAGATGAAGTGCAAGCGCCAGTTGAGCAATCGGATGGCGAGGCATCCACGAAGCCAACCCGTGAGCCGCCACCGACCAACAATTCACGAGCAGCCGTCACACAGCAACCGAGGCAAGCCGCAGAAACACCCCCGCGCCAGGCAACCGGCACCCAAGTTGGCGAGAATTTTCTTGAAGGTGCAGGCTCTGACAGCTCGTCGGATGATAATCGCATTCCTGCTGACCAAATCGGCCGAATCGCGCAAGCGAGCCTGATTCAGGCATTGTCACGCCAGATCAAGCCGCATTGGAATGCGCCGTCCGGCGTCGACACAGAGCTGCTGGTGACGGAATTGGCTTTCAACCTCAATGAAGACGGCACTTTGGCGGGGCGTCCGCGTGTACTGCGCCAGTCCGGCATCAATGCCTCCAATCGCCCGCAAGCCGGACTACATGCAGAACGGGCAATCCGCGCGGTGCAGCTCGCCGCGCCGTTTGACCTGCCCGCCGAGTATTACAACGCCTGGAAGTCGATCCGGGGCGCGCGTTTCGATAGGAACCTATCCCGATGAAGAAATGGATTTTCGTTCTCGCATTCCTGGCAGCGCCGCTGGCGGCGCAGGATCAGGACCTTGGCCAACCAGCGCCAGAGGGTGGTCAGGTGGAAACCACCGGTACAGAAGCCTCGGGCGAGGATGCCGAGGGCGGCCTGGTCTTTACTGTCACCGACGAAAGCGATTGGGCGGATCTGTCGATTGCCATCCCGGGGTTTGCGGCAGATCGCGATGTGGCGACGCCTGCCAATTCGCGCGGCACCGCTGCACTTGGCGTAGAGATCGCAAATGTGATCACTGCGAACCTGCAGAACAACGGCCTGTTCCAACCCATCGGCCCGGCGCGCTTGCCTCAGCCCGCCTTCGCGCAGATCACAGACCCCGCGTGGGGCAATTGGCGCGGGCGCGGCGCGGAAATGCTGGTACATGGCTATGTCCGCGCCCGTGCTGACGGGCGATTGGTGGTCGGGTGCTACCTCTATGATGTTGCTCTGCAGGATGAACTGGTTCGCGAAGGTTGGGTTGTCCCACCCTCCGACTGGCGGCGTGCCGCACACAAATGCTCCGACATTATCTATGCGCGCCTGACAGGAGAGAGCCCCTTCTTCGACAGCCGTATTGCATATATCGCCGAAACCGGACCAAAGGATCGCCGCGTCAAACGTCTTGCAATCATGGACAGCGACGGAGCGAACCATCGCTTTCTGACATTGGGCAGCGCGACCGCGCTCACACCTCGTTATTCGCCCGACTACTCGCAGCTGCTCTATCTGTCCTATGTCGACGGCAATCCGCGGCTTTATGTCTATGACATCGGCACAGGGCGGCAGACGCTGGTCACGCAAAGCAGCAACCCGACCTTCGCGCCGCGCTGGAGCCCGGACGGGCGCACTATCCTTTATTCGATGGCGGTTGCTGGCAATACCGACATTTACAGCGTGCCGGCCAGCGGTGGCCGCAGTACGCGGCTGACCGATACGCCGGGGATTGATATTGGCGGTTCCTATTCGCCCGATGGCCGCCAGATCGTGTTCGAGAGCGATCGATCGGGCAGCCAGCAATGCTATGTGATGAATGCGGATGGCACCAACCAGCGCCGCATCACATTCTCTGGCGGACGTTGCGCTAACCCCGAATGGAGCCCGCGCGGTGACCAGATCGCGTTTACGCGGATCGCGGGCGACTTCAATATCGCGATCATGAGCCCAAATGGCCGCAATCTGCGCGTTTTGACCAGTGGTTGGCAGGACGAAGGGCCGACCTGGGCACCCAATGGTCGCATCATTCAGTTCTTCAGAACGGAGCGGAATTCTGGCCGGTCAGGCCTGTGGCAAGTCGACCTGACAGGTCGCAATGAAAGGAGGCTTCCGACACCGGTGGATGCGTCAGATCCAGCCTGGGGACCAATTCTCCCCTGATACTCTTCTTTTGTGTTATTATAGGTAGGCAAGACTCCCCAATTTCCTGAGAGGAAACAACAATGAACAAACGTTTTGCAACTGTGATTCTGCTGGCATCAGCTACCACTTTGGCTGCTTGCGCGAAAAAGGCGCCGGAGGAGCTTCCGCCGCCGCCGCTAAGCACAACTGCGCCGGCAACAGGTCCGGCTACGGCACCAGCTCCAACCGGGCCTACGGTGGGCAGCCAAGCGCATTTCGAAGACGCGGTGAATGGCCAGAATGTCATTTTCTTCGATACTGATCGCTTCAATATTGACAGCGTGGATGCTGCAGCTTTGCAAGCACAAGCTCAGTATCTTAGCCGCTATCCCCAGATCCGCATCACCGTAGAAGGTCATGCTGACGAGCGCGGCACGCGCGAATATAACCTGGCTTTAGGTGAACGCCGCGCCAATTCAGCGAAGAATTACCTCGTTAGCATTGGTGTAAACGCAGACCGTATCTCAACGGTCAGCTACGGCAAGGAACGCCCCGTTGCCCTGGCTTCAACGCCAGAAGCATGGGCGCAAAACCGCCGCGCGGTCAGCGTAGTGATCAATTAGATTAGTCGCGGAATAGCGACGGCACCGGCAGGTCGAGCGTTAACGTCTCGGCCTGCACGGGCACTTGCGTTTCAGCCCAATGGGGCCCAACCTGGTCCGGTGACCAAAGCAAAGCCATCGCGGCAAGCGCGAACGTTGAAAACGTGCTGGAAATGGCGAGTTGTTTGCTCATGGTTCTCATATCTTCGCGCAGCCGGATAGCTGCAAATTGTGAACGATCTATTGCAATGCAACATTTCAATTTGAAATTGGTTCCCACACCTTTCCATTGGCAGCAACCATCCCTAGACTAGAGTCCATGCCAGTCCGACAAACTGCAAACTGCGCGTACGCGGATGCCTAAGCCGCGCCGATCCAACGACTGGGGTTTTCCGCGCTGGCGCGGATATAATGACTCGCGTGAGGCGACAACGGTACGCCTGTGCGATCGCCATGGGTGTGAGGAGCGTGGCGATTGCCCGGCGCCGAAGTCTCCGAATAGCCCCGACCGGTGGTATTTCTGTCAGGCGCATGCTGCGGAATACAACAAGGGCTGGGATTATTTCGAAGGCCTCGACAAAGAGCAGAAGGCCGAACGTGCCAAGGCCGAGCGGCAGCAGAGCGAAGGCTATGCCGAAGCCTCCCACTATGGCTGGGGCGGGGCTGGCGATGGCTCGCGCAGCGCGGATGAAATGCGCGCATTGGAACTGCTGGAACTGGAAGCGGATGCCGATTTCGCCGCGATCAAGAAGGCTTACCGCGAGAAGGCGAAACTCGTGCATCCCGATGTGAAGCCGGGTGACAAGGAGGCCGCCACCGAGTTCCAGAAACTTCAGATCGCGTACGAAGTTCTGAAAGTCGGCGAAGAACGGCGCGAATGGCGGGGCTGAATGTTCAAATGTCCGCTAACGACCCAAAGGTCGCCATTCCGGCGAAGGCCGGAATCCAGTCGATTTTGGGGTATTTCTTCGACCATAGCTGGACCCCGGCGTTCGCCGGGGTGACGACTTAATCCAAGGTCCACTTCCCACCCCAAAACCAGACATTAGCTAAGTCTACTCCCCCGGCCCAGCAAATCCCGGCTTTCCGGCCCGCGAATTGATCGTCGGATCGGGATTGTCATTCCACCACGGCACATCGTTGAACGGTCGCACATCCAGCTCATGCGACCAGCAATTGCGTGGTTGCTGCGCCAGGTGCCAGTACGTTTCCGCCAGTACGGCGGGGTCGATGATCCCTTCTTCGCCTTTGGCCGCTTCGAATGCATCCCATTTGTCGCCGAGCAGTTTGACCAGCGTGTCAGGCGAACGAACCGGGCCATCGACCACGACATGCGCAACGTGGACGCCTTGCGGGCCGAATTCGGCGTTCAGCGTCTGGCACAGCATGCGCCGCCCGCCCATTGCTGCCGCATGGCTGTGTTGCCCGGCGTTACCGCGAACCGCTGCGGTGGCTGATGTGACAAGCAAGGAGCCTTTCCCCCGCTCGACCATGGCCGGAAACATTGCGTGTGCAAGCCGGAACACACCATAGCAGCCGAGCCGCCATCCCAGTTCAAAAGTCTTGTGCGGCGTATCATGCAGCGTGCGGTTCCCGATTTGCGCGCCTAGATTATAGAGAGCGCTGTCAATCGGGCCAATATCGCTTTCGATTCGCGCGACCAGGTCCTCTATCGCACCATCCTCCGATGCGTTGAGCAACACACCTGACGCGCTGCCGCCAGCGTTCTCTATTTCGCCGACGAGCCGCGCAAGCCCATCTTCATCGCTGCGCCGCGCGAGGACCGCGTGATAGCCGCCCGCCGCAAAGCGCTTAGCAGCGTGTCCGCCGATACCGGCGCCCGCGCCGATGACAAGGAATACCGGTTTCGTTTCAGCCATAGCTCTCTCCCTAATGCCTGGGGAGAGAGTAGGACAGCAATCAGACCTTCGCCAGTGCTTGTTCGAAGTCAGCGATCAGATCATCCAGGTCTTCGATCCCGATACTGATGCGAACAAGGTTCTCTGTGATGCCAAGCGCGGCCTTGCGTTCGTCCGGCACGGATAGGTGCGTCATTGATGCAGGGTGGCTGGCGAGCGTCTCCGTGCCACCAAGGCTAACCGCAAGCTTGGCCACTTTCAGTGCGTCAAGGAAGCGGAAGCATTCCGCTTCGCCTCCTTTGATGAAGACGCTGAAAGTGGAACCCGCGCCGAGGCAATGGCGATCGTAAATGTCCTGTTGGCGCGCGTCTTCGATCATGCCGAGATAGCCCAACCCTTCCACCTTGGGATGGCTTTTCAGGAATTCGCACACCTTCTCGGCGTTCTTGCCGGCGCGTTCCATGCGCAGTTCGACCGTTTCGAGCGAGCGGAGCAGCATCCATGCAGTGTTCGGATCCGCGATACCGCCCATGGTGTTGCGCAGCGCACGGATCGCATCGATGAAGCGCTTCTTGCCGGAAACGCTGCCTGCGACGAGGTCTGAATGGCCGCCGACATATTTGGTCAGAGAGTACACCACCAGATCCGCACCATGCTCCAGCGGACGCGACCAAAGGGGGCCAAGGAATGTGTTGTCGATGGCAATCGGGCAGCGGTCAGCATCGAAGTGCATGTCGCGCGCGGCTTTGACTGCTTCGACATCGACCAGAGCGTTGGTGGGGTTGGCCGGGCTTTCGAGATAGATCAGCGGCACTTCGCCGCCTTGCGCTTCGGCCTGAGCCTTTGCTTTGGCCATCACAGCGTCCAGCTCTTCAGCGGTCGCGCCAGCCGGGAAGTCGACATAGGTCACGCCGTACTTGGCCATGATTTTGGCGACAAAGCCTTCGCTTGCTGCATAGAGCGGGCCGGAATGCACGATCACATCGCCGGCCTTGCACGCGGCCAGCATCAGGATCGCGATGGCGGTCATTCCGCTGGAGAAGCTCAGCGCATCTTCTGCGCCGTCGCAGATCGCCAGACGATCCTCGAGGATTTCCTGATTGGGTGCGTTGAAGCGTGAATAGACCAGACCTTCTGCGCCGCCTTCACGCTTTCCAGTGATGCCTTCAAAATGCCGCTTACCCGCGGCTGCGTTCTCAAACGCGAATGTGCTGGTGAGGAAGATCGGTGCTTTCAGCGAACCTTCGGACAGCACCGGGTCATAGCCATAGCCCATCATCAGCGTAGACTGTTTCATCGGACGACCGTTAATTGTGGTCACAGGGTCTCTGGGCTTGCGGCGCGGGGTGGGTTGGTCAACCGGATCAATCGCGTCAGACATATGCGGGTTCCTTCCTAAACAACGCTCCCAGGAAGGCAGGAGCCAATTGTTCGCCGCGCGTGGCCCCCGCTCCTAACCTCCGCAGGAACGCTTAACCTCCGCCAGCCTCTATGCAGTGTCAACTATCGCGAGATGGTATCACTTGCAACCATTTGAGGCGCGATTTCAACCGTGCAATTCCTACAGCATGGAACACTTGGAGCACTGTCCAAAGGCAAGAAAACCGATGGACTAAACGCGCACAGACTACCGCGTGAATCGATCCTGTGCATCGAACGATCATGCAGCGATTCTAAAAGTTCGCACAGCCTGTAGTACAGCCAGTTCACGGCTGGAGACTAGATCAGCGCGGCAACACCCCACACCACTCCGACAATCAGGAATACGCCGAGGACATCCAGAACCAGGCCTGCGCCGACCATCCGTTCAATCTTGATCCGCCCGGTCGACCAGGCAATTGCGTTCGGCCCGGTCCCGGCTGGCAGCATAAAGCCCCAGCTGGCGGCGAGCGCGGCTGGCATGGCGAGCAGCAACGGGTCTGCTCCCAAGGCGACAACAAGAGAAGCTACAACCGGGATGATCCCGGTTGCGGTCGCAACATTGCTCGCGAACTCGGTGATCACCACGATCATGGCGACCACTGCGAGTGCGACGACAATTAGCGACAAGGTTTCAAGGGGCAACAAGGCTTCAGCGAGCCAGGTAGCGAGGCCGGATACCTGCATGCCCGCAGCAAGCGCCAATCCACCACCAAACATCATGATGACCGCCCAGGGCGCGCGGTCGGCTTCTTTCCAGATCAACAGCGGCCGCCCTGTCCCATCGGGCACCAGGAAGAGCGCAAAACTGGCGATGATCGCAATGGTGCCGTTGGTCCAAGAGCCATCTGGCAACAGCGGTCCAACCCAGGGAACCGTCATCCACGCCAAGAAGGCAAGCGCTACGATAGGGATCAGGCGTTTTTCCGCGCTGGTCCAGGCTGCATGTGTGTCTATCGCTTGGCGCGCTGCCGCCACGTCGAAAGGGTGCTCGGCCACGCGCTGAAATCTGGCGATGATAAAAGCGGCCAGCGGCACGCCTACCAGTACGATTGGCAGGCCGAACAGCGTCCATTCGATAAAGGTGATCTGGGCCCCGATCATGCTGTCCAGCAGGCCGACGGCGATAGCGTTGGTGGGGGAGCCGACCAATGTACCAAGCCCGCCAATGCTGGCAGCAAAGGCAATGCCCATCGGCAGCGCTCCGGATAGACCCTCTTTGTCGACCACTGCCGCGGCATCTGGTGAGGTGGGCTGCGTGGGCGCGCGGGTGACCATGCCTCCTGACAAAACCGCCAGCGCCATCGGCATCATGATCAGCGTGGTGGACGTGTTCGATATCAGCATGGACAATAGCGCCGCGGAAATCATGAAAGCGAGCAGCAATTGGGTTTGCCCGCCGCCACTGCCGACTGCGCGCAGGATTGCGAGGCTGAGACGTTTGTGAAGGCCGGTGCGTTCAATCGCGAGTGCAAGAAAAGCACCGCCCAGCAGCAGAAATAGGATCGGCGAATAGTATGTGCTGGCGACATCGCGCGCGCTCGACACAGAGCCGAAGGGCAAGATGACAAATGGCAGCAGGGCCGTGACTGTAAGCGGTACAGCTTCGGTCATCCACCAGGCGGCCATCCAGACAACCAGCCCGGCCACGAGCCACGCCTCTGCAGGCATGCCTGCAGGCGGTGTAATGAAAACAGTGATTGCAAAGGCAAACGGACCCAAGATCCGGCCAATCGCTGATGCTGTCATGCGGCGCAGCCTCCCCTTGCGCCTGCTCTAGCGAATTGGGCCTGCCAATGCGAGTGCACTGACAGGCCCTGCGTCAAGAAATGTGAGCAAGAAGAAAACTGCCTACGCCCACCAATGTCTAGTGAGGCAGCATTGCCATGTCCTGTATTGCAGCGACATGTTTGAGCTTTGCCCACAAATGAAATGGGCGCGGCCATCGCTGACCACGCCCAATGAAAGCCTATTTCGGTTCAGGCGGGGGTCTTAGTCGACCTCGCCATTGTTTTCTTGCCCGGGAAGGCTGATCGGATTGAAGATCACAGTACCCGTACGCGGGCCTCTCTGCTCGCGGGCATTTTCCGCGCGTTGCGCCTGTTCGCGCAGCAAGCGTGCTGTGCCACGGGGAATGCGAAAGCTGTTTGCGACGCCGTCAGAGCTTACTTCAACATAGGAAGGCTCGCGAACGCCGCCGGCCAGATCGGCGATATCAGCTTCATAGACGACAGCTTCTGTTTCAGTAGTCTTGGCAATGAGCGCACTGACCTCTTCATTGGCGTAACCAATGAGATGAGATCGGATGTCGTTGGGCCAATTGACGAAGAAGTAAGGTCGCGCTTCGTCATAGATCGTGCTGATCTGCAGTCGCTCGCCGCGGTTCTGCGTTCCGCGCAAAGAGTTCACAAATTCGCGGGCGTTGCGTTCGAGCACTTGCGAGACGTTTAGCCCCGTGAAGGCATCACTGGGGAGCGAAGGTCCACCTATCTCACCGCGCCAGAAACCATAGATTACCTTGGGATTTTCCCAATTGCGAAAAACAATCTGGTGGCGAATGTCGTGCGGGCTCATTGTCACACCGCGCACGGTGATGAATTTGGCCTGGTCGAACGGAATACCATCGATTTCGATTTCGCGCGGCTGGCGGATGGGCCATTCTTGCGCGATTTTTTCCATTACCGCTACATTGTGCAGGTTCAGCCAGTAGGCCAGCTGCTCGTTACGCGGTAGAGTTGTGATGTCGATCTGGTTGCCTAGCTGCTCCAACTCCAGGCGGTAGTCTGCCACCATGTTGCGTAGTTCATCGTTGAAGAATGAGAACATGACACGGTTGCCTTCCAGTCGGTAACGGGACTGATGGCCATAGATTAGTCTCGAACCCAGGGTTGCCTCTGCGCGTGAAGGTGCTTCGCGGATCGAAGGGCCCATCGTATAGACGAGATAATTCATCGCCTCGCTCCAGGCGGTGTAGTCGATCCGGTCAGCGCTTTGGCGTTCTTGCGGAGCGAAAATGTCAAACTGGGGGTTCACCGGAGCAACCGAAACCGATGTCGAAACGGCTGAGAATTCTGTCGAATCTGCTAGCGCTGAGGCGGCCGAAAACCCAAGTGCTGCCACACTCGCGCTGGTAATCAGGGATTTGAACATCAGGGGCTCCGATCGAATATGTCTTGGCATGCAACGCACGAAGTGACCCATGGTGCCCGCCGGGGGATAAGAAATCTGCTGTTTAGACAATATCCTAACTGTCTGAACGATCAATGACGCTCGTCGAGAAGGACACGTGCTTTGTCGAAGTAATACAGCGGGGGCAAAAGTAGGTCTCGGCAAATGAAAAGGGCGCACTGGATCAGCACGCCCTTCGCAATCATGTGTACGGTTTATGGTCTACTTCGGCGCGAGCACCATAAGCATCTGCCGGCCTTCAAGGCGCGGAAAGGCTTCGATCTTGGCAATTTCCGCCACGTCGTCCTGCACGCGCTTGAGCAGGTCCATGCCCAATTCCTGGTGCGCCATTTCGCGGCCACGGAAACGCAAGGTAACTTTCACCTTGTCACCCTGTTCGATGAACTTGTTCACACTGCGCATCTTCACGTCATAATCATGCGTGTCGATGTTGGGACGCATCTTGATCTCTTTGATGTCCTGCGTCTTTTGCGTTTTGCGGGCTGCGTTAGCTTTCTTCTGCGCTTCGTAGCGGTATTTGCCAACGTCGAGGAACTTTGCCACCGGCGGGTCCGCATTCGGAGAAACCTCTACCAGGTTGAGCCCAAGCCCGTTGGCTTGCTCCATGGCTTCGCGCGTGTACATGACGCCGAGGTTCTCCCCCTCATGGTCGATCACGCGCACTTTTTCGGACTGGATGAAAGTATCGAAGCGAGGGCCGCTTTTAACGGGCGGGGCCATCGAACGCCGAGGTGGACGGGCTATGTGTGTTCTCCTGTTACAGCCTGATTCTGTTGTTGGCTGGCTATGTAGGGGTAATGTGCGGCGAAGGCTAGGGGTTACGCAGCTTCGCGCCACAGCGGCAGTTGCACCAGTCTGCCCTTGGCTGCGAGCACGGCGTCGATGCTGCTCGCGGGGCTCAGCGCGGCGCGAATTTCGGGAGCGCCGGCATCCATTCCGCCGGTCAGGGCGCCAAACGCGGGCAAGATCATCCGGTCGCCGCTATTCGCATTGCGGCTCAACACGCCGCAAACCCGGCTGATATGGCGATCGCGCACTTTGACGCGCACCTTGGGGTGGAAGTGCCCAGACAGCTCAGGCCGGATCTCTCCTGCCTTGGCGATGTGGCGCAGCACTATCCCGCTGATTTCAAGCTCGTCTGCAAGCTCGCCGCCGAAAGAACGATGCATGTGCTCGTCATGATTACCGGTGATCCAGACCCAGTCGAGCGCGCGGGTCAGCCCCTCCAGCATGCCTGCCGCAAAAGGATCAAGTCGCGAAGTGCCTTCGCCATCGTGGAAATTGTCACCCAGCGTGATCACGCGCCGCGCACCGGTTTGCTTGACCGCGTCGGCCAACCGCTCCAGCGTTTCGCGGCTGTCATAGGGCGGCAGCATCTGACCATGGCCCGCATACCAGCTCGCCTTTTCCAGATGCAGGTCGGCCACCAGCAAAGCTTGTTCGCGCGGCCAGTAGAGCGCGCGGCCATCGACCAGCAGCATTTCCTGATGTGCGAACGAAACGGGAACCATTACTTTGACTTGCCGTGCCTTCCATGGTTTGGCAAGTGCGCAGTTGGTTGATGTTGATCAAAGACCAAGCCGTACCGTGCAGGATAGGGGCGGCGAACCAAACCGAGGGAATTTCATGACCGATTGGACTGCACAAACCGCGCAAGCGAAACAATGGTTCGAAAGCTTGCGAGATCAAATCTGCGCAGAATTTGAGGCCATTGAGCGCGAAGCAGGCTCAGATGCCAGCTTTGAATACACGCCATGGCAGCGCGAAGAGGTAGGCAATCCGGATCCTGGCGGCGGTGTTCAGGGCTTGATGAAGGGCAAAGTGTTCGAGAAGGTCGGGGTTAATGTCTCGACCGTCAAAGGCAGTTTCGCACCTGAATTCGCCGCAACGATGAACGGGGCATCGGCGGAAAACCCCGGCTTTACCGCAACAGGGATAAGCCTGGTTGCGCATATGGCGAACCCGCATGTGCCAGCGGTACATATGAACACGCGCTTCCTGACGACCCAGTCGGCCTGGTTCGGTGGTGGAGCGGATTTGAACCCGCCGATCCCTTATGAGGAAGATACGTCAGACTTTCACGCGCGTTTCCGCGCGGCCTGCATGGCGCATAACCCGACCTATTACGAGCGGTTCAAGAAATGGGCGGACGAGTATTTCTATATCCCGCATCGCGGCGTGCATCGCGGGGTAGGAGGCATCTTTTACGATCATCTTGAGTGCGAGGACGATGCGGGTTTTGCACGCCATTTGGCATTTACGCAGGACGTCGGCAAAACGTTTCTCGATATCTTTCCGCAGCTGGTTCGCCGCCGGATGGGCAGCGGTTTTACTTCGGATGACAAGCAGACGCAGCTTGCATGGCGCGGTCGCTATGCCGAGTTTAACCTGGTCTATGACCGGGGCACACTGTTTGGTCTGAAAACCGGCGGCAATATCGATGCGATCCTGATGAGCTTGCCACCTGAAGCGGTGTGGAGTTGACTACTTCTCCGCTTCAGCGGTTCCTTCGGGCGCATAGACGCGGACCCAGTCGACCAGCATAGCGATCTCGCCCGTCTTGATCTTATCGACCGTTTCTGCTGGCACGCCCACATATGGCTCGGTCAATCCGTTGGTTTTGAACGGGTAAATACCGCCAACGGCAAAGTTCAGAATCAAGTGCTGCGGCGTGTCGAAGCGCCATTTGCCATAGTGAGCGACCATAGAACGCGTGGCCCTATAGATCAGCTTTCCATCAACTTCGAAAGTAATCACGTCGTCTGTCCATTCGACGGCATAAGTGTGCCAGTCGGTCGCATCGGTTCCCTCAGGAAAATAGGACTTGTTCACAAACGGCGTCTCACCAGAGTAATTAGTCCCGTGCATGGCTACGCCAATCCAGTCCTTCTCCCCGACATATTCCATGATGTCGATCTCACCGGTCGTGGGCCATTGGCCATTACCCAGCAGCCACCATGCCGGCCAAACACCTTCGGCGTCCGGTAGTTTGATGCGCGCTTCTGCGCGACCATGGGTGAAGTCGAACTTGCCCTTGCTGTGGATCCGTGCGGAAACGAAGTCGGCTTTGCGTTCTGTGTTGGGATCGATGCCTGGTTGAAACAGCGGGCGTAGCATCAAGGCGCCGTCGTCTGCCCCTGCAATGCCAGTAACAATACTCAATACTGCAGGGTCATCGATGTAAACTTGCTGCTCGTTGTTGAACCAGATTTCAGGGCCGACCACAGTCCACAATTCTCGGTCGAGCACTTCGCCGTTGAATTCATCAGACATTAGAAGAGTTCGCTGAGATTGCGCGGTACCCGCGGCTTCGTCCTGAGCGGACAGCGAGCTGGTAATAGTTCCCATAGCCAGTGCGCCACCCAAGGTTGCAGCGATCAATCCTGATTTTAGCGGCATATGTGGCCCTTTCCAAAAGTTGTTAACGCTCACATTATCTTCATGACTGTAAAAGTCCAGATTGAGTTTTCGTTTTAGCGCCAGCGATATTTTGCATTGCAATAAGTCGCGCTGCACCGCACATCTATGGGCGCAATGCTACGCCAGTACGAACTTGTTGAACGGGTCCTGGATTATGACCCTGACGCCGATGAAGCGGCGCTCAACCGCGCGTATGTCTACACCGTGCAGAAGCATGGCAGCCAAAAGCGCGCCAGCGGTGATCCCTATTTCAGCCATCCGGTCGAAGTCGCTGGCTTGATGACTGACCTGAAACTTGATCAGCAGACCATCATCACCGCGCTGCTGCATGACACAGTTGAAGACACGCTCGCCACAATTGATGACATCGAAGCCAATTTCGGGACTGACGTAGCGCGGCTAGTCGATGGTGTGACCAAGCTGTCCAAGATCGAGCAGATGCCGGAGAATGAGCTTGCGGCAGAAAACCTACGCAAGTTCCTGCTCGCCATGTCAGAGGACATCCGCGTCCTGCTCGTCAAGCTGGCAGACCGATTGCACAACATGCGCACGCTGCATTTCATCAAAAGCTCTGAAAAACGCCAACGGATCGCGCGTGAGACGATGGATATCTACGCCCCGTTGGCAGAGCGTGTGGGCATGTATGAATATATGCGCGAGATGCAGCTGCTTGCCTTCGAGCAGCTCGAGCCTGAAGCTTACAAGACCATCACAGACAAGCTTGCAGAATTGCGCAGCAAGGATGGCGGACAGGTCGATGCGATTGCGCTCAAGATCAAGCAAAGGCTGGCCGAAGCCGGGCTTGCTGTCGAAATATCGGGCCGGGAAAAGCATCCCTATTCGATCTGGAAAAAGATGGCCGAGCGGCATGTGTCGTTCGAACAGGTCACAGATATCATGGCCTTCCGTGTCATCTGCAACAATGAAGCCGATTGCTACGCCGCTTTGGGTGCGCTGCACACCACGTGGCAATTTCTGCCCGGCAAGTTCAAGGATTACATCTCGACGCCCAAATCAAACAGCTACATGTCGCTGCACAGCTCGTTGATGTATGAAAACTCGATGCGCGTAGAGGTGCAGATCCGCACGCGCGAGATGCACAGCCGCAACGAGTTCGGGCTGGCCGCGCATTGGGCATACAAGCAACACGACAAGGCCGACGGACAGGTGAGCTGGCTGCGCGACCTGATCGAAATCGTCGATGCGAGCCACGATGCGGACGAGCTGCTCGAGCATACGCGCATGGCGATCTATCAGGACCGCATCTTTGCCTTCACACCCAAGGGCGGGCTGTTCCAGCTACCCAAGGGTGCCTCGCCAATCGATTTCGCCTTTGCCGTGCATACCGATCTGGGTGCGCAAGCGGTTGGCGCAAAGATCAACGGCCGCCATATGCCGCTGCGCACACAGCTGCAAAACGGCGACGTGGTTGAGATCATCAAAGGCAAGGAAGCCGAGCCGCAATTGTCCTGGCTGGGCTTTGTCGTCACCGGCAAGGCACGCGCCGCCATTCGCCGCGCCTTGCGACTGAAAGAGCGCGCCGAGATCGCAGAGATTGGCGCGAAACTGTTCGACGAGATCGCAACGAAAGTGCCCGCGCGTATCGGCAAGAAGGCGCGAAAACTGGCGGTCGAGCGGCTCGAACTGATGGATGAGGAGGACATGATGTTCGCCATCGGCGCGGCCAAGCTGTCCGATCGCGAAGTGATGGAAGCGCTGGTTCCCGGATGCACGGCGGATATCGACGAAGATGACGACTGGACCCGCCGCGAGCACGCGATCTCCATTCGCGGCCTTACGCCTGGTGTGGGGTTCCAATTGGCCGATTGCTGCCACCCTGTGCCGGGGGACAGGATCGTGGGCTTGCGCAAGAAAGGCGAAGCGGTGGAAGTGCACGCCATTGGCTGCTTTGAATTGGCGAACGGCGAGGATTCCAACTGGCTCGACCTATCCTGGGGGTCGCGCTCGCAAGGCGCCGTGGGCCGCTTGCGCGTAACGCTGTATGACAGGCCGGGCACGCTGGCGGAGATGGCGGGCATATTTGCGCAGAACCACGTGAATGTGAAAATGCTGGAGCAGGTTGAGACCGACCACCCGTTCACCACGTATGAGATCGACAGCGAGGTGCAGGATCTGGCGCATTTGACGCGTATTCTCAGTGCTTTGCGCGCGAGCGATTCGGTCGCGCAGGCGGAGCGGATCTAGAGCAGCTCCAATTTCAGCTCGATCGCATCGCCCTCGGCCAGGTCTTCAGCGCGCATCACTTTCTTGCTGACCAGCAAAATCCACTCGGTGGACTTCTCTTGCGGAAAAACCGAGCTCTTCCAAACCGTATCACCGATCCGCGCCATGACTTTAACAGAGCCGAACCCGCGCCGTGTGCCGTACTCCAGCCGTTGCATCAAAGCGTGCCCAGCAATGTGCTCCGCCTGATCGCCCGTGATCGAGACGAGATGATAGACTGCCTTTTCGCCGCGCCAGCATTTCAGGGACGCGTTCACTTTCATCGTTTCAGCCATTGGGCGCTGAGCGAACAGGAACCGGGATGTTGCAGATATCCGCGCCGCCTGCCGGTAAAATGAAGAACGGATCGCGGCGGTTGGCACGTGCTTCGGCATATTTGGCGAAGGTCTCGCTCTCGGTGGAGAGGTATTCGTAGTCGTACGTCAGTCCTGCGGGTGCGGTTTCAGATTCGAGAAGATCCGCCGCCACATCGATCGACAGGATCGGGGTGCGCTTGTCGAACTCGTCCTCAGCATAGAAGCCCAGCTCACCCTTGCCGCGGGGCAGGCTGGACAGATACTCTATCCCTTCGATCACCCGGCCGACCAGTGCGATATTGCGATCAAGGTGCCGCGGAGCATGGCCGATCACGGTGTAGAGTTCTGCGCCGCTGCCGGTGTCCGGCGATAGGTTACGCCCCACGCCGACCATGCCGTAGCAATGGACGGGCCACCATTGCGTGTCCGAATACCCGAGCTGCCAACCTCTGAAGTGTCCGGAAGATTTGCCGTATGAGTCTTTATGCCACCACTCTTGGTCGATCGTTAAAGTTGTAGTTAACAGGTTTTTGAGTGGTTCATCGTTGGTATACTCATCCTCCCCCATCACCTTCAGCCCATCGGGCAGTGTTTTTTTCTCTCCGTCGCTTTCTGGATTGTCGTAATTGGGATCGCCCCATTGCACGACGTAATTGTCCTGCACACGGTTGACGCTGATCCCATCGTACCACCCCTCCCGGGCAAGCAGCTTGATATTGTGCACCCAGCCCTGGCTGAATGGTGCGGGCATCAGCTGGATAATGACTTCGCGCGGATTGCCCTCGGCATCGGGCGCTAGTCGCATGACCAGCAGATCTTCTGTCGGGATGGCCACCCACTCCTCCACCGAAGCTTCTTCGACGATCTGATTGGGCGACAGAGCCTCCTTCGGCTCCTCCTCTGCAAGAACAATCGCGGAAAGGGTGAACGTGGCGATAAATGCGGCCACCGGGCAATTCATGATTTTCTTCATGTTTTCAGACCTGCCATCTCGCGCCTTGCGAAGCAATCGTTTCAAAGCTAGAGCGCGCGCTTCTTGTTGGGCCTGCCGCGCTTTGCGGTACTTGAGCCCGAGGTCACCGCAAGGCGACCCTCGCACTCAAGTAACCAAGTGGTAGCGCAAATGGGAACGCGGAGACGTGGCCGAGTGGTCGAAGGCGCACGCCTGGAAAGTGTGTATACGGTAACCCCGTATCGTGGGTTCGAATCCCACCGTCTCCGCCATTTGTATCTGTAAATAAACGGTAAAAGGCACCGGCGAGGGAGTGTTACCAAAACCGTTCCCTAAAAGAAGCGTGGGTAGCGAGCCGAACAACTACCATCTACTTCGCACATCAAGACCCCCACCCATTTAGGGCCTGTCCTCTGGTGGCTATGGGCCCTCTCCAACTCTCCCCTCGTCTCGGTCTTGAAACTCTTTCTATCGAACGAAGCCAGCTAGGTAATCCGAATACTCAACCTCGAATCCATTATCCGTTGCCCATTGACGCAGTTCTGGTGAAGCATCTCCGTATAAACATAGGCGAGCTCCCTTTGTTCGGCTCACCACCTCAGAGATGAATTCTCCAGTCGCAAAGCGATCGGCATGAAAAAGCATCGCTTTGCTATCGGCGTGGGTTTCCCAGTAGGTCAGCAGCTTTTCATCTTCGCTAAGGTAAATGTTGTATACGAGAGTCTGCGGCTCTTCCTTCTGGTTACGGTCCACCATCTGCTTTGCAATGTCCCGCAATTCTTCTGATTTTCCGTCTGCCACTTGAAGCTCGTAGAAAACGTTAATTTGAGTTGAAGACATAGCGACCTCTCTAGCCTATGGTTGATCCGATCCCTCTTAAATGAGATCACTCCAGACGGCTAGTTCTCTATCTTGGGAGGGAGGAGGCTGGTAGCAGCCGTTGCTAGGGTTCCGTGATCCTGAAAAAGACAATGTTGAGGTTAAAAAACTCAAAATAATCATAGCTATCCAATCCATAGCTTGCTACATCTACTGACGGGTAAATTGCGATTACGATGGTAAGTCCTTCAAGAAATTCAGTTAGTCAGGTGATAATAATGCTTAAGAAACTGAAAGTCGTCGCGCTTGGCTTAGTCACATTAAGCATCACTGCATGTCAGCAGACTACTGATGATGCCGAGATTATAGAAGCTGCGCGAGCTGGATATGCCGCATTCCAGCAGGGAGACATGGAGGCATGGGCTGAAACGCAATCAAGCGATGTGGAGTGGATTGCTCCGAAAAGCCTTCCCTATGCGGGGACTTATTACGGCCCGCAGGAAGTGATGGATAATGTCTTCGCTCCAATCCTGCAGTTATGGCCTGATTTTCGAGTCACGGACGTAGACTACAAATCGAGTGGGAATACTGTTTTTATCACTACCAAGATTTTTGCCGGAGGGGCAGAGAGTGATTCGATTCATGTTGCCACAATTGAAGACGGGAAATACGTGAAGTTTCAGATCTATGACGATGGTGGCTTTATGATGCAGTCGGCCACGACAGACGAACCGCAATAGACCAGTAGATTTTTTTGAAAGCGATTTAGACAACCATCTTTATCCGACGGTGCCTTTCTATCGGTACTTCGGGATCTGGAATGCGCGGAAAACCTATCACGCGTCGAAAAACCCGGCGAGCCTCGGGTCATTCTTGCTGGTCACAAGAAAATGATCGAAGAGCAATGCGTCCAGTCAGGCAAAGTTCAACTCCCAGTTCATATTGCTGGGCATGCTCTGGCGTATAAAATGTTAGCGCGCCAAGGAGCAATCGAATTTTAGGCAGCGTGCGAAGAAGAGTTGGCGCTCGACTGGCTCCACCGCCATTTATATATGTAAATAAAATATAAGGTTTCCCGAACAGGGCTTGTTACTAAAACCTTTCCCTAAAAGGCGCGTAGTTAGAGTCTACGTAGGAGGCGTCTGAGGCGAGTATCTCGGTTTCGTTCCCGTCGATTCCGCTTGCTCTGAAGAATGCTTTGCCTTGATCTGTTCCGAAGACATGCGCGATCCGTCATGGCTCCAGCCTGGAGGGGCAAAAAGATAACACAGTCGCTGCCATAGGCTGAGACCGCGCTGCATCTGATCTTTCACGATCGCCCAGTATTCATGGAAAATGATCACGAACGGATTGAGTGTTTCAAGGTTCTTCACGAGACCAAAATCGACCTTTTCCTTTTCGGGCGTGAAAGTGCCAAACATACGATCCCAGATGATTAGCGTACCGGCGTAATTGGCATCAAGATAT
Source organism: Altererythrobacter rubellus (assembly GCF_030284385.1). Classification (NCBI taxonomy): domain Bacteria; kingdom Pseudomonadati; phylum Pseudomonadota; class Alphaproteobacteria; order Sphingomonadales; family Erythrobacteraceae; genus Altererythrobacter; species Altererythrobacter rubellus. The sequence continues at coordinate 13,394 of NZ_CP127221.1, read as the reverse complement.
TGCGGATTGCGGCCATGGTGCACCCGGTGATGGGAGGGCGTATTGAAGACGAATTCAATCCAGCGTGGCAGCTTGTCCACTAACTCTGTGTGCAGGAAGAACTGGTAGGTCGCATTAAGCACGCCGCAGAACAGCACGACCACCGGATCAAAACCGAGCAGTACCAGCGGCACCTTGAACATCATCGTGCCTGTGAAATGCTTGGTCCAGCCTTGCCGCAACGCCACTGAGAAATTGAACTGCTTGCTCGAATGGTGGGTGACGTGCATCGCCCAGCCCCAGCGCACGCGGTGTACAACTCGGTGATGCAGGTAAAACCGCAGGTCGTCGAGGATGAAACAGGCGATCAGCGAGGCGATCGAAAGCGGTATCGAAAACAGCTGGTAATTCACCGCCCAGAACAGCACCACCACGGTAAGGAAGGCGGTCGCGCCATTGGTCACCGCGCTGACCAAGCCCATCCCGATCGAGACCAAATTGTCCTTCCAGTCACCGCTTCGGTTCTCATGGTGGAAGTGGTTGAACAGCGATTCAAAAACGATGCTGCCGAGGTAGAGAGGCACTACGATCAGCCCGATGTTCGACTGGACGATGGCTTCGAGTGTCATGGCAGTTACCTCCCGGACTTTATGGCGTTAAAAGCTATCCAAACTTTTACCTGAAAAAAATTGAATAGTTTTACAATATTTGATACAATTTCGAACATATGTACGATCTTCGCTTCATGCGCCACTTCGAGGCTGTCTACCGCCACCTCAGTTTCTCAGCGGCAGCCGAAGAGCTGGGACTGACCCATTCGGCCATAACAAAAAGTATTAAGACGCTTGAGGCGGACTGGGCCACGCAGTTGTTCCATCGTACGACGCGCACTGTCGTCGCGACCGAAGCAGGTAAGAAGCTGTATCCCCAAGCGTTGGAGTTGCTGGCTTTTGCTGCCAATGTTCGCGAAACGACGACATCGGGAGGGCATGAACTCAATATCGTGAGCGGGCCAGGCGTGATTGAGGGCATGATCCACCCGGCGATCATCAAGTTCGCGCGCACCTTTCCTAAGACCCGTATCAATGTGTCGACCATGCCGCCGCATCTCGCAGCCGAAGAGCTAATTCAGCGCCGCATCCACCTGCTGATCTACCATCAGGCAAGCCTTTCCGGCCTACCGCACAAGCAGCGCATGCGTGTGACTGAAGTCATCGATGAGCCCTATTGGATGATCTACCGCAAGGGCCACCCGGTAGGCCAGTGCCGCTCCGACCTAGGGGACGTCCTGCGATACCAGTGGGCAATCGCCGGCTTCGACCAGCTCTTCGAACACTCATTGCCCGAAGATCTCCGTCAACTACTGCTTGATCACGGCGCCCCGCACTACCGATTGCTGAGCCAGGCTGCGTGCATCGAACTTGCCAAGCAATCCGACATTCTCACTACCCTTCCCGAAACCGCAGCGCGCAATGCGATCGCTGAGGGCACGATTGAAGGCCAACCCCATCCTGGCGGCTTCCGTTTCACCATTGGTGCAGCGGTCCTTTACGACGCCAGTCGCGAGCAGACGGTTGAGCATTTCGTGGAGTGCTTGTAGCGCTGCGTTGATCCGGCATTGTCAAAGCAAACTGGCTGAGCGGGCGGGACGATGTTAGCCGGTTTGGATGAGCAAGGTCGATAACTCCTTCCGCTATTTCAACTCATCACCTGAGGTCATCCGCCTGGTCGTGATGATGTACGTCCGCTTCCCGTTGAGCTTGCGGAACGTGGAAGACCTGCTGTTCGAACGCGGTATCGACATCTGTCACGAAACCGTGCGCTTCTGGTGGAACCGCTTTGGGCCGTTGTTCGCAGCTGACATCCGAAGGCAACGAGTGAGCCGGATGCGTGGTTTCCGTCACTGGCGCTGGCACTTTGATGAGGTCTTCGTAAAGATCAACGGAGAGCGCCATTACCTGTGGCGCGCCGTCGATCACGAAGGTGAGGTCCTCGAAAGCTACGTTACCAAGAAGCGAGACAAGGCTGCTGCATTGCGCTTCTTGAAGAAGGCGCTCAAGCACCACGGCAAGGCGGAGGTGATCGTTACGGATGGCCTGAGATCGTACCCCGCAGCGATGCGTGACCTTGGTATTGAAGATCACCGCGAGATGGGACGTTGGCTTAACAACAGAGCCGAAAACTCACACCTGCCGTTTCGACGACGAGAACGAGCAATGCTGCGATTTCGACAAATGAAGTCGTTACAGAAGTTCGCTTCAGTTCATGCCAACTTCCACAATCACTTCAACTCCGAACGCCATCTCGTAGATCGTCAGACTTACAAAGCCGCCCGCTCAACCGCCTTGGCTGAGTGGCAAAACCTTGTAGCCTAAGTGGCGCTGTGGGCAGGGGCACTTCTGCCGAGTGGAGACGAGTTAGCGTTAGACTGACAGCACCAGAATTTATAATACCCAAACCGCTACACAAAGCGGATGGCACCGCAGAATTGAGCCCGGTGTCTTTACACCACGCACCCCCCTAGTCGCAGCGGTGATCTTTCCAGAACCGCTCCCAACGCAACGCCCATCCGCCTGCAACCATGGAGCAGGAGAGGTCTCCACCCCGCGGAGAAATGCACCACGCTGCCGTGCGACTTCCAACGCCATCACCATCTGATCTGCAGCGCATGGCGGGACCTTTCACGAGAACGTGACCCTCAGGGCTGCGACCGATAGATTGGCCGACGAGGGCCACAAGGGCGTCACGGGCTTCTATTGCGCCTGCATCAGGGCAAGGTTGGTTCGTACGGCATGTACCATCCATCTCGCGCGCTGCGATGCCGGCAAGCCGTATACGAGGGCCTTCCTCGCACCATATCGGGCCGTCACCATCCCAAACCCGTATGGGCGTGCAAATGAACTCCTCACCTGCTGGTACGATCGCCACTTGCGCTGCTAGAATAAAAGGAAGGATCAAAGGTCAATTTGCCTGACTGCTGGTTGCTTTGATTGACAACCATGAGAGCCATATCGCAGCGTTCTAAGCGATGTCATGGCTTTGAAAAGGCGACATTATAGACATTGACGAAATATGCCTTTTCCGATGCCGAACCTCCGTATTGATAATAGGCGAGCTCGTAACCACCGTCCTTATCAAAATCATCCACCGCAAGGAGGCGACCGTTCTCGTTGTTTGGTAGCGACGCGGTCAGCTTACCAAACTTCATCGAACCTTGGTTGAAGAATACAGCAAGTTGCCCATCGTACAGCCCGTGAATGATATCGACCTTACCGTCTCGATCGATATCGCGAAGGAAGAGGTCAGATGTCCATTCGAGGCGGTTAGCGCGGACATATCTATCCTCTTGGACCATAGCGCTAGGCGTCACATCGGCGAATTGCCCCGCATCATTCCTCAAGACCTGTAGGTAGGTCCCCGCGTAGTAGGGTGAGATCCTTGAGTGGAGGAGCACCAAATCAAGGTCGCCATCGTTGTCCAGATCAACGCTTCTCGTTTCCAAATGCATGTTCGCATCCACCCCGTAGACGGTGGGTGGCAAGCGAACCTGCTGGGCAAAATCGAATGTGCCATTGTTGTTCATGAACAGCAGGCTGTAGGCTGATCCATGCCCAAAACCAGCGATAAGGTCAGAAAAGCCGTCTGCGTTAACGTCCGCCAAGTGGAGATCGAGCAGGAGGTTAAATCCCTCATTGCCGGTCGACCCAGAATTCACCATCGGGAGTTGAAGTAGGCGTTCCAGAAATGTGTCGCTCGAGACCCTGAAATTCCCACCCTCCTGCTGGATAAGGAACAGCGGAGCAAAACCACCAAAAGGGTTCCAGTTTCCGATCGCGATATCGTCTAGGCCATCCCCATTGATGTCGCCTGTCGCCATTGAGTGGGCATCTGTGGCGTCATCAGGGCGGTCTGGATTAGTCGTGATACGCGGGATGGCAGTTGAGATGCGGCCAATCACGTTATCTCTCTGCCCCAACAGCACGGCTGTTCCGTGAGCTTCCGGCTCGTTGTAAACGCCTGAAACATTGTGGGCGACGAAGAAAGCTGAAGGTTGTCCGGCGACTGATAGGATTGCCGATCTGCGTGCTCCGAAAACAGAAGGCAATTGAGCGTTGAGCGGCGCGCTATAGCTCAGGCGTCCGTTGGAGTTTGACAGGAGAACATAAGGCAGCGCTGCGTAAGCCGGAGTTCCATATGCTTTGTTGAGGGGAATGACTAACTCTGGGTAGCCATCCTTTTGAAAGTCTGCTGACAGACTTCCTTGCGGGAAGATGTCTGCTACAGCTGCGGGGTAGGTGACGCCTGCGTAAGTGTACTCTGGGACCCTATCGCTTGTGGCAAAGCGGTGGGCCTCATAATCGAACCTTAGTTCAACGAAAGGCGAAGGAGTGGGCGAGGGGGTTGGTGATGACGTTGGGTTGCCAGAATTGCTCGACGTCCCAGAGCCTCCGCCGCAACCGGCGAGGATGGCGGACATTAGTAGGATCGCTGGATATGCCGTCTGGAGAGCTGTCATCTAATGTCCTTTGCCATGGCATCCATTCTAATGGCCCTCGGATCTGATACGAAGGGACGGCTTTCAGCTTATACCCGACCTCCATCTATCGCAATTGATAGTGCTGCCTCCGCCAATGGGTATGAGGAACTGGTTCTCAGCTGATCCTTGGCGACGAAGCTGGTCATATTATGGCAATCGATCTCCGGATTGTGCCGATGTTAACGCTAATTTCGATAATCACTTCGACGCCGAACGTCATCTCTTCGAGAGAGGAGCCCACAAGACCCGACGCTCAGCTGCTTTGGTCGAGCAGCTGAATCGCCTTGCATGAACCAATAAGCGCGAAGGACAAGCTCTGCCTAGTGGAGACGGATTAAAGTTAGACTGACAGCACCAAGGTAAGCAAGCATCGGATAGATTGAGGCTTTTATTAATTGCCCTGCCTGCTCGGAGCGGTATGCTATAGATATTATATGGAACGTCATCCGATCGCATCCTTGCGATCAAAGCGGAGCAAAGGGTTGCGATGAAGATTTCCCTAAACCGCCGTCGCAGCCTGCTTACTGGGTCGGCCATTATGGCGCTGGCAATTGCCGCAGCAGCTACCCCGGCCCATGCCGTCGTCCCCGGCGAAAGGACCGATTCCGAAGAGATCGTCGATGACGAAGGTGTGTTTGACGGTGTCGGCATGATCGTCACTAACCGCGTCGGGACCGGAAGCGTCGGCATCTGCACCGGCACGCTGATCAACCCGCGCACCGTGCTGTTTGCCGCGCACTGTGTTAATGGTATTCCTGATACCGATTACGACGGCGAGAACGTCCGTGCCGCGGTCGGTTTCAACGTCGATGCCTTCCCAGGTCTCCTTAACTGGTTCGGCACCAGCCAGAGTAATCCGTTGCTCAAGGTCTTCAACATCAACCGCATCTTCTACGATGAGCGCTCGCTGCAGAACCTAGGGGCACGGGGCTTCATTGAGGCCGATATCGCGTTGGCCAGCCTCGACACTCCGACAGCGGGCATTCCGATATGGGCGATCCTGTTCAGCACCCTGCCCGCTCCGGAAGCCATCGATGCGGTCACCGGCACCGGCTATCACGTTAACATCGCCGGCTATGGCGGCACCGGCAATGCCATTGAGGGCGCGGTCGAGGGGATCGATTTCCGCCGCCGTGCAGCCGAAAACATGCTCGGTGGTTTCATGTCGCTCGACGATCGTGACGCGGTGCTGTTTGGCCCGGCGGCACCGTTTTTCCCCCAGAACCTTTATCAGCTCGACTTCGATTCCCAGGAACGCGATTTCGTACAAGACATCAACATTTTACGCGACGATGCGCTGCCCAATGAGGGCACTACTGCCGGCGGGGATTCGGGTGGCCCGCTGATACTTGACGCGGCAAATAACGCGATCACCAATGAAGATCTGATCATCGGCGTCCTATCGGGCGGATCGCGCGTTTTCAACGTGCCGTTCAGCTCGATCGGCACCACTAGCTTCTACCAGCCGTTATCGCTCTACTGGCAGTATATCGTCGAAACCAACCCCTACCGCTATGTCGGGGCGAGAGCCGGTGACGGCAACTGGGAAGACCCGGACCACTGGGAAACGCTCCTCGACCCGATGTACCGTGTGATCAACGCCGATGGCCAGATAGTGAATGGGCTGCCAACCACGCCGGAACTGGGCTTGAATGGCACCGAATTCGATTTCGGCGCGGTTTGCGTCGAGTTCGAAAGCCCGGGCGACTTTTGCACCGACGTCGCCACCGGAATTGCCGAAAGCACCTTTGCCCCTCCGACTGTCAGCACCGGAGGAGAAGGCGCTCTTAAGGCGGATTTGCATAACAACCCGGCCGAGCTTGACCTGAAAATGCTCGATGGGGGCGAGAATATTGCTATGCCGGCTAGCTTCGATCTTTCGATCCTAAGCGCTGCGGGCAGTTCCTCATCGGCGTTGCTCGAAACCTCGCAGGAGCAGGCGCAGAACGGCGTCGCCACCCTGCCCGCGCCGACGCTTTCCAGCGGCCTGCCAGGTGCGACCGGCTTCGTGCCGAACAATATCGATCCGGTCGTAAGCGCGGATCCGGACGTTAATGTCCTGCCACGCTATTTCGACGTGACCCTCGATCAGAACGGGACTACCACGCTTTCCAGCTCGGTGACGATCGACAAACTGACGATCCGCGGCAATGCGGGCCTGACGATTGGCGCCGATGGCGATCTTACTTCGCTGATCGACATCAACCAGTTCGGCGGGATTACCACGGTCAATGGCGCGCTGACCTCGGTCGGCGACTACACGTTGTTAGCGGGCATGCTCGGCGGCACGGGAACGGTGACCGCGCCGTTCCTGACCAGCATAACCGGCATTTTCTCGCCTGGCACGATGGGAACCACCGGGACGTTGACGATCGACGGTAATGTAGTGATGTCATCGGGCAGCACTTTCCTTGCCGATATCACCGGCAGCGGCGCGTCGGACCTCATCGCGGTGACCGGCATCGCCAATACCGGTGGGGTCGTCGGCCTAGGTACTACCGGGCTAACCCAGCAGGTCAACGGCAATGGCCTGCAGTACACCATCCTCACCGCCGATGGCGGAGTGACGGGTGCTTTCACCGAAACCAGCCTGTCGGCAATACTCAGCCAGTCGTTCATCTATCAGGAAAACGCCGTACTGATGGAAATTGAAGCCGCAAGCTACGCTTCGGTCATCGATCTGAATGATCCGGTGCAGGAGGCCTATGCCCAGTTGTTCGACCAGAACCGGCCTAACAGCGTCCTGGCGGGCCTCTACGGGCTCGACTTTGCCAGCGTGGAGACCATCCGCAGCACCTTTACCTCGCTTGCACCGGTGAACGAACAGGCGGTTCGCTCGATCGCGGGGCAGACCCTCAACCTGCTGCAGAACTTCAATGATGCGCGCATGCGCGAGGCAGATCGCAGCAGGGCCGGCGGCAAGATTGCGGTCACCGGCACGCCGCTCAACGTGGTGCAGGCCGGGCTTTCTTCCTTCGGTCAGCCGATCGGCATGGACGCGATGGCGTTTCAAAGCGGTGCCGAAGAGACGGAGATGAGCGATGCTACGCTGCCCGAAGATGTCGCGATCTTCCTGTCCGGCGGTTTCGTGCGCGGCGATGTCGATTCGCTCCCCGGCTTCGCGCAGGAAACCCAAATCGAAGGCCTGTTCGTGTCGGGTGGAGTCGAATTCTACCCGCGTGAAGAAACCATGCTTGGTCTCGCCGGGTACTTCAATTCGCTAGATGCCGACACCCCCCTTGGCCAGCAGGTCGACAGCGAAACCTACGCCTTCTCGCTCTATGTGCGCCACAAGTTCACCGATGGTCCGGTGGTCGACGGGCAGTTCAGCATGGGCAGCATGGGCTTCGACACCACTCGCACGGTGCAGTTACTCGGCACCTCGCAGACCCTGACCTCGTCCACCGACGATCTGCTGGTCTCTGGAATGTTAGGCTTGTCCCATGATCTCGAAACCGGGATCGGCACGATCTCTCCGGGCATCGAAGGGCGCTATGCCAGCGTCGATCTGGGCGAAGTGCGAGAGGACGGCGGCATCACCGCTCTGGCAATCGAGCGTGACAGCTTCACCAGCGCTCAGGCGCGCTTCGGCTTCGACTATTCAAAGCATTCGAAAATGGTGCAGATCAACGCCAAAACCCAACTGGTGTGGGAATTTCAGGACGGCCCGCAACTGCTGGCGGCAAACTTCGCGTCGGGCATTGGTCCCAACGCCAATTTCGTGCTCGACACTGCGGATCACACTTGGGTAGAAATGGGCATGTCGGCCAATGTCGGTAACGGCCCCTTCCAGATGGGCCTTGGCTTCGAAACCAGCATAGGCCGCGACAGTGCCGAGGCCCGCGTTTTCCGCGCTTCAGCCACCTACCGGTTCTGATCTTCCGGATGCTTTACGAAAATAAAGGAGTAAAACGTGTCTAGCGCAGATGTGACCCTTCAGGCAGCAGCTGCTCAGATCAACCACGCGCGATCTGAGAAGACGCTTCGCCCTTCGATCGCGGGCTTCTTCGATGAGGGAACATTTACTGTAAGTTATGTAGTCCACGACCCGGATACGCTGGAGGCCGCCATCATCGATTCGGTCCTCGACTATGAAGCCGCAGCTGGTCGGACGTCTTGTGCCTCGGCAGATCGCATAATCGAATACGTGAATTCGAATAGTCTTAAAGTGACGTGGCTGATCGAGACGCATGTGCATGCCGATCATATCTCGGCCGCGCCCTATTTGCAGGAGAAGCTGGGGGGTAAGCTAGCGATCGGTGCAGAAATCGTCCGCGTCCAGGAAGTGTTCGGCAAGCTGTTCAATGCTGGTACGGACTTCGAGCGCGACGGCTCACAGTTTGACCAACTGTTCAGCGGTGGCGATACGTTCTGCATAGGGAAGATAGAGGGAATTGCGCTTCATGTTCCCGGTCACACGCCCGCCGACATGGCTTTTATAATTGGCGATGCCGCTTTTGTTGGCGACACCATTTTTATGCCAGACTTCGGCACGGCGAGGGCGGATTTTCCGGGGGGGGATGCCCGTCAACTATTCCAGTCTATTCGACGGTTGCTGTCATTGCCTGACGAAACCCGGCTGTTTCTTTGTCATGACTATAAGGCTCCGGGGCGTGACGAATTTGCATGGGAAACGACCGTTGGTCAGCAGCGCCGGGAAAACGTCCATGTAAAAGACGGTGTCAGCGAAGACGAGTTTGTCGCAATGCGGACGATCCGAGACGCGACCCTCGCGATGCCTAACCTCATTATCCCCTCTGTCCAGGTGAATATGCGGGGTGGGCGCCTCCCTGAGCCCGAGGACAACGGTGTCAGTTACATCAAGATCCCAGTCAACGCTGTCTAACGCGCAGTAAGCGAAGACTGAAAGTATGCTAGCCCGTTATCTCCCGATCCTAGAATGGGCGCGGACCGATAATCGTTCAGTTTTGACTAACGATCTGATGGCGGCCGTGATCGTCACCATCATGCTGATCCCTCAGACTCTTGCCTATGCCCTAACCTGCGATTGGCAGGTAGGTTTCGCTAACAGTAAGTCGACAAACCTTGTGCTTGTTTTTGGCCCAGAACTTGGCAGCATTAGGACGAGTCCCTGTCTGGAACTTGTAGATTCGCAGGCGTATTGCGATACTTTTCTGTAAAGAATCCGGCTAATAGCCGTATGACGAGAATTGGCTGTGCTCTAACGGCTGGCAAAGAAAACAAGGACATGCCGCTATGGGTAAGCTTTCCGGCATTACAGTTATCGATCTGACGCAGTTCCTGCCAGGACCGATGATGACGGTCATGATGGCGGATCAAGGTGCGGACGTTATCAAGGTCGAGCCGCCGTGCGGGGATCCTGCGCGTTTGCAGGAGCCATTCGATACTTATGACGATACGGAGCAATCGGTCTGGTTCGCAAACCTCAACCGAGGAAAGAGAAGCGTGGCTCTCGATTTGAAGGGTCAGGCTGGTCAATCCGCTCTGCGCGAGCTTATCAGAAGCGCTGACGTATTTGTTGAAGGTTTTCGACCAGGGGTAATGCATCGGCTGGGCTTTGATTATGAGAGCGTCAAAGCGCTAAAGCCTGACATCGTCTATTGTTCGATTTCGGCGTTTGGGCAGCAGGGTCCGTTGGCGCATCACCCCGCTCATGACATGGCAGTTCAGGCGCGTGCAGGTTTTCTGGCTGTCAATGACGGTCCTGATGGCACACCGGTGGTTCCTGGCGCAGCCAGCGCTGATCTCGCGGCTGGTCTCACCGCATTGTCGGCTGTGCTGATGGCGCTGCTAGGACGTGATCGGACCGGCGAGGGCGCCTATATTGATTGCGCTATGTTCGATAGCTTGCTGCCGTGGTGCGTTCACACAGCTGGGAGCGCTATTGCAGGCGGTACGAGCCCTGTCAGCCGGCGGCAGCGTTCGCTTGGTGGTGCGGGTTTCTATCAGGTCTACAAGACTAGTGATGGCATGCATGTCGTGCTGGGAGGTAGAGAGATCAAATTTGCGCGCAATCTTTTGACTGCGCTTGATCGGGAAGATTTGTTGCCGGTGGCAGAAGCACCGGCCGGCGAACAAGATGAACTGATCGCCTTTTTGCGCGAAACATTCGCTACTAAGACCCGGGACGAATGGGTTGCCTGGTTCGCAGACAAGGATGTAGCGTTCGCACCGGTACTGGATTTCCGCGAAGCTCTGGACGAGCCGCATATCGCTGAGAGGGCGCTCTGGATCCAAGCAGCAGGCGGTGGACATCACGTTGCGCCTTCCGTCCGATTCGCAGGCGAGGACTGGATACCGGGAAAGGTCCCGGGATTGGGCGAGAGCTGAAGCGAGCTATTTCGCGCTACGCTTCCGATCGAGCCTTCCGGGTTGAACCCATGCGGGCATTTACTGTGATGGGTCAGCCGTTATTGCGCCGCATCCCTTGCATGCTGAATCCTTAGCGATAGTCAGAGTGCGCATGCCGGGCTTCATCCCGTCCAGAATGTGCAGTTTGCCGAATTGCGGATCGCCAAAGGCGCTGACCCCTTGGAGCAGCGCGCGCACACCCTGCATCGCGCCGAAAGTTCCGGCCCAACCGGCCATTGCGCCCAGCATACCGTCTTCAGCGCAGGTGTCGCAGTCTTCAGCGTCGAATGCGTCACCTACGAAACAGCGATAGCAGGGCTGGCCAGGCAAGTGGCCCGCAAAGGCACCGACTTGACCCTGAAAGCGACCCACTGCTGCGCTGAGGAGCGGAACCGTCGTTGAAACGCACGCGTCGGACACAGCAAGCCGCGTGGCGAAATTGTCAGTCCCGTCCAACACCAGATCGGCGCTGCCAATCAGAGCTCCAGCGTTGTCCGAACCAATCCGGGTGTCGCTGATCTCTACCTGCAAGGTCTCGTCAAAGTTGGCGAGCCAGCGGCGCGCGCTGGTGGCTTTGCCATAGCCGACATCGCGGCTGGTGAAGATCGTCTGGCGCTGCAGATTGCTGGTATCGACCACGTCATCGTCGATCAGGGTGAAGTGCCCGATACCAGCTGCAGCCAGATATTGCAGGGCAGGGGAGCCAATGCCGCCAAGGCCAACAATCACAACATGTTTCTGCGTCAGTGCGACCTGCCCAGCGCCGCCGATTTCCGGCAACACGATATGCCGCGCGAAGCGGTCCAAACGCTGAGGAGAAAGCGGTGCAGAAGTCATGGGACAAGCTGTTTACAGCCTGTGCACAGCCTGTCGACTGCCCTGTGCATAGAGCTGTCGATCAGTCTGGGCATTTTATGTTGAAATTGTGTGCGAATTAACTCTCTAGCTGGCGCAAAAGGCTGCGTACGTCGCCGTCCATATCCGCATCGCGCTTGCGCAGATCTTCGATCAGGCGCACCGCGTGGATAACCGTCGAGTGATCGCGACCGCCAAACTTGCGGCCGATTTCAGGATAGCTGCGCGGCGTGAGAACTTTCGAAAGATACATCGCCACCTGACGCGGGCGAACCACGGCACGCGCGCGTCGCTTGGATGACATCTCGCTGCGGTCGATCCGATAGAACTGACAAACCGTGCGCTGGATTTCATCGATCGTGATCCGGCGGCGATTGGCCGACAGGATATCGGTCAGCTGTTCTTCCGCCAGATTGAGCGAGACTTCCTGTCCCGTCAGCTGCGCATAAGCGATCAACTTGTTGAGGCCGCCCACCAGCTCGCGCACATTGCGCGTAATCGTGCGAGCGAGAAAATCGACCACATCATCCGGCACGTTCAGCGGCGCGAAACGCGACAGTTTGGAGACGAGGATCTTGCGACGCAGTTCGATATCGGCGGGCTGGATATCTGCTACCAAACCCATCGACAGGCGGCTCAAGAGACGCGGCTCAACCCCGTCTAGCGCCTGCGGCGCGCGGTCAGCGGCGAACACCAAACGCTTGCCCTCGGCAAGTAGTGCATCGATCGTGTAGAGCAGCTCTTCCTGAGCGCTGGCCTTACCGATGATGAACTGAATGTCGTCCACCAACAGAAGATCAAAACTGCGCAGGCGCGCCTTGAATTCGATCATCTGGTTGGCTTTGAGTGCTTGCACGAATTCGACCATGAATCGTTCTGCGCTGCAGTAAAAAATGCGCGCACGCGGATGCGCCTGAAGATAGGCGTGGCCGATTGCGTGCAGCAGGTGTGTTTTGCCCTGGCCGGTCGCACCCTTGAGATAAAGCGGCGAAAATTGTGGCTGTTCGGTTGCGGCCATGCGCTCTGCGGCATTCTTGCCCAGAATGTTGGTTTCGCCGGTCACAAAGGCGGCAAAGGTCAGTGATGGGTCAAGGCCTACGGAACTGGTAAAGCCAGCCTCGCCAATGGTGCCGGCTGCAACTGCGATGGCACTGGTGTCTGCATCATTTGCGAGACGACGGCCATTGTTGAGCATAAGCCCGGGCAGTTGGCGACGGCCCGGGTGGACAGAGATGCGTACCTTGCGAACTTCGCTGCGCACAATCTTCCAGGCCAGCTGCAAACGTTCATGAAAACGATCGTTGACCCAGTTGGCGCTGAATTCGGTCGGGAGGAAAAGATCGAGTGTGCCCGATTCCTTGCATACACTGCCCAGCTGGATCGGTTTGATCCATTGACTGTGCAGTTGGTGGCCCAAATCCTTGCGCAGACCTTGGCTGATGTCAGCCCAGTCTGCAGCCAAATTCACCGCTTCCGCATCTTCCATCAAGTCTTCATCGATCTTGCGCTTTGTTGAACTGCCATTGTTATTATTTTGCGCCATTCCCCAACCTAATACCCTTTTAACCCCCGGAAGCGATCCGAGGTTGCATTCGTGCCCCAAACTTGGACAAGCTTCGCAATTGGGCAGAGTCACTTCCTCTGCGCCTTGCCCAAGTGCCCAAAAATGTAAATGTCCGAGATGTCCCGC